>DATFWY010000127.1:0-50734 GCA_035258805.1 Blastocatellia bacterium
GGGTTGAGCAGGTGCCGCAGCAGACGGAGCTGCAGCCGCTGGTCTCGCCTCACCTTTCCGGTTTTCAATAAATGTAAGTATGTCCTGTTTTGTAACTCGACCGCCGATACCGGTTCCTTCGATCTGCGAGATGTCGACTTCGTGTTCGTCCGCGATCTTGCGTACGACCGGTGACGACCGAGTCTGACGCAACTCGTCCTTCGAGGTTGCTGCACTCGATGGCGGCGGCGCGGGTGCCGCCGTTTTTGGAGCCGGCGGGGCTGTTGCGGGGGGAGGAGGCGCCACTGGAGCTGATGAGGGTGGCGGCTCAGGCTTCGCTTGGGCCGGTTCCTCTTTTGGCGGAGCGGGTGATTCCTTCGCTGGTTGGGCCGCCGCAGGCTTTGATCCCGCGCCATCGATTACTGCGACAACTGTGTTGACTGGAACGGTTTCGCCTTCCTGGACCTTTATTTCGGAGAGCACGCCCGAAGTTGGGGCGGGTATTTCGGCGTCGACCTTGTCCGTAGAGATCTCAAACAGTGGTTCGTCCCTTTTTACTGAATCTCCGACGTGCTTGAGCCACTTTACTATCGTTCCCTCGGCAATCGACTCACCCATTTGAGGCATCTTCACTTCTTCGCTCATAGTTCTCCAATCTGGCTAACCGTCTACTAACCAAGAATCCAGATGACTTGATCTCAGGCTAGTCAATACGCTGCCAACGTTCGGGCTGCTTTCAGCACATCGTCTACTTGAGGCAAGAAGAATTCTTCCAACGGAGGCGCATAAGGTACCGGAGTATCAATCGCAGTAACGCGCATAACCGGACCATCGAGATAATCAAAAGCGCTTTCGTTGATCACTGCAGTTAGTTCTCCAGCCATCCCGCCGGTACGCGTTGCCTCATGCAAAATCATGACCTTGCTGGTTTTCTGCACCGAATCCAGGACAGCTTCGCGATCGAACGGCAACAGCGTTCGCAAGTCAATCACCTCGACGTCGACTCCATTCTCATCTTTCAATCGGTCAGCTGCTTCCAGCGCCGTATAAACCATTGCTCCATAGGTAATGATTGAAAGGTCGCGACCCTCACGTCGGATCGCCGCCTTGCCGATCGGAACAACATAATCGTCCGCTGGAACTTCCTGCTTTATCTTTGGATTTCGATATAGAAATTTGTGTTCAAAGAAAAGTACCGGATCTTCGTCACGTATCGCGGCCTTTATCAATCCTTTCGCATCGTAGGGTGTGGAAGGTTCCACCATTTTCAGTCCGGGAGTGTTAAGGAAAAACGATTCCACGTTTTGTGAATGAAAAGGGCCTCCGTGGACTCCGCCGCCACAAGGTCCTCGGACTACCATTGGAATGCCGATTCCCTGTCGATAGCGGCTGGTGGCGGCGTAGTTGGTCAGGATGTCAAAGCAGCAGGAAATGAAGTCAATAAACTGCATCTCAGCGACTGGCCGCATACCCATCATTGCAGCGCCGCAGGCCGCTCCGACTATCGCTGATTCTGAGATTGGCGTATCGATTACCCTGTCTTCACCAAATCGGCTTTGAAATCCCTCAGTGACCTTGAAGGCTCCGCCGTAAACGCCAATGTCCTCGCCGAGAAGAAAGACGCGATCATCCCGCTCCATCTCTTCCCAAAGTCCCTGTCGAATTGCTTCAAGCAATGTTATCGATGACATAGTGTTCTACAATATCGATTTAGTCTTCTCTCCCAACGCTAATCGCTTTTGGTTTCGAGTCATCGGCGTACACACCACCAACTGCATCCTCAGGGGCGGGTGTCGGCTGACTTTCTGCCCAAGCCAGATCTTCGTCAAGTATTTTCGAGACGCGCTTGTTTACCTGATCAATTTCGCTTCCGCCGGCTATTTTGTTTTCCCTCAACAATTTTTCAATGTGCGCGATCGGATCGCGCTTATGCCATTGATCAAGTACTTCTTTTGCCACATAAGACTGATTATCGTGCGCAGCGTGCCCGCGCATCCGGAATGTTTTGGCTTCGATGAAGCTCGGTCCGCCGCCCTCGCGTGCACGCTCTACTGCACGCCGGGCAGAGTAAAAAACCGCGGTCGCATCATTGCCGTCTACGATCTCGCTCGGTATTCCATAAGCCTTCACGCGATCGGCAAGATTCAAGATTCTCATTTGCTTTGTTGTCGGAGTCGTATAAGCGTACGAGTTATTCTCACCAACGATCACCAATGGCAGGTTCTGCACTGCTGCAAAATTTGCCGCTTCATGAAACGCGCCAGTGCTGGTTGCGCCGTCGCCGATGTAAACCATTCCGACGGACTTCTTCCTTTGCATTCGCCTTGCGAGCATCACTCCATTCATCACGGCTACGAGGGTACCCAGTGGGCTAATCGTTCCAATGAAACCACGTTGGAGATCGGTGATGTGGATGTTCTGATCGCGTCCGTGCGAGAGCGATGTGGCTCGCCAGAGATAGTTTGCGAAGACCTCGCGGGGCAGGGCACCCATCACAAGTAATGCACCGAGATCACGGGTCAACGGTGAGAGTATGTCGCCCTGCTTTGAGTCAAGCGCATAAGCGGAGCCAACCGCGGTCGCTTCCTGGCCAAGACTGCGAAAGAGGCCGCCAACGATCTTTCCCTGCTTGTAGAGGTTGTCTAAGCGATCCTCCAGCGAGCGGGTTAAGCGCATGTAAAAAAGAAGTTCCAGTTGTTGTTGTTTATTAAGTTCCATGCGGAAAAGCGTTCAGAGTTAAAACTCCGCGCCTAAATATGTATCACCATTCCGTGAGCATCTTCGAAAGCTTCGTGCATGCTCTCGGACACCGTCGGATGCGCGTGCATTGTGTTGATTAGCTCCTCAACCGTCGATTCCATCTGCAGCGCTACGCAACCCTCCACGATCAATTCAGTCGCGTGTGGCCCGATCAAATGCAGTCCCAATACTTCATCATAGCGAGCGTCGCTCACAACCTTCGCAAGTCCCTCAGTAGCCCCCAGAATCTGAGACTTGGCCATTACCGGGATGGGAAAGCGGCCTACTTTCACGTCATAACCGCGCTCTCGGGCCTTCGCCTCACTGAGACCGACACTGGCAACTTCCGGTTGACAGTACGTGCAACCCGGAACGTGATCGTAATTGATAGGGCGAGGATTCTTGCCGGCAATCGTTTCAACCGCGAGTATTCCTTCTGCCGAGGCGACGTGCGCAAGCCAGGGCGTGGGAATGACATCCCCGATGGCATATACGTTAGGTTCCGCCGTGCGCATGTGATCGTCGACTTTGATATAACCGTTCTCAATCTCGATGCGAGTATTCTCAAGACCCAACCCGTCGGTATAGGCACGACGACCCACCGCCACCAGGAATTTTTCCACCACAAACTCGCGGTCCTCTCCCGCGATCTCCGCAATCACGTGCACCCCATCGCTCGACCGAGTGGCCGTTTTGAAATTCGCACTGGTGAAGGCCTTTATACCCTGTTTTTTGAACGACTTTGAAAGCTCAGCGCTTATCTCCTCGTCTTCGATCGGCAACAGCCGAGGAAGCAACTCGAGGATCGTTACGTCGGTGCCAAAACGGGCAAACATGGAGGCGAACTCAACACCCACCGCACCGGCGCCTAAAACCAGCAATGATTTGGGAATTTCCTTGAGCTCCAGTATCTCGTCGCTCGTAATTATCTCTTCACCATCAATCGGAAGCGTCGGGAACGAGCGTGGGACAGAGCCAGTTGCGATAATAATGTTTTTGGTTTGAATAGCTTGAGAAGCGCCGTCCGCGCCAGTGATAGAAATCTTGCCGGGGCCTTCGATGTGCGCGCTTCCATTGAAGACCTGGACCTTATTCTTGCGCATCAGAAACTCGACGCCCTTTGAGAGCTTCAGGACTACTTTTCCTTTGCGCTTTTGCGCAAGTCCAAAATCCAGCGTTACTGATCCGGCAACAACCCCGTGTTCTTTGGCATGCTTAAACTCATCAAGAAGATCTGCGGTGTGGAGCAGCGACTTGGTTGGAATGCAGCCTCTGAGCAGGCATGTCCCGCCGAGATTCTTATCTTTTTCGATGATTGCGGTTCTTAATCCTAACTGACCTGCTCGAACGGCGGCTACGTATCCGCCGGGCCCGGAACCGATTATTGTTAGGTCAAACGACTGGGTGGTTGAACTCAATTGATCTCGTCCTCCTCGACTCGTCAGTCCAGTGAGATCTTAACATCCTCACCTTCAACTATTACTTCGAAGGTCTCGACTTTAGCCATCGAGTCAACAGGGGAGACGCCGGTGGAAAGGTTGTAAACCCAACCATGCCAGGGGCATTGAACAGTCAGGTTACGCGGATCAACGAATCCTTCTCCCAGGGGGCCGCCTCTATGGGCACAGGTGTTATCAAGGGCAAAATAGCGTCCGTTTACGTTAAATAAAGCGATTGTACGTCCTTCGATTTCAACAATTGCAGAAGACCCGATCGGCAGATCGGTCGTGTTGGCGATTTTTATGAACTCTGGCATCCGAACTCTATGCGACGATTGGACCTGACATCACCAATACGGGTCATCTGATCGAAGCTCTTTCTCTAAAGTTCTTGTATCGAGAACCGATCATCTTAGCAACCCGACTTACGAGGTTTCAAGTTGTATTGCCTCGACCAACCGCATGAAACAGTAGTTGCCAATTAGTCGTTCATGGCATGAAAGCAATGTGGCGTCGCGTCATATAATAGTAGGATATTGCGCCGGAACTAACCGTAGACCCCTCGAGCCGGACGAAAAGAATGCGGCTGTTTAATGTGCAGTGGGAGGACAGGCAGTGATGGCAGCGAGGATCGGAAAGCATATCGAGCCAGAGAATCTAAGACTGATGTTATTGGCTTATGGGATCGAACATGCGTACCGGGTAATCAGCCTTGAAGAAATTGCTCACTCGATACCACACGTTATGCGGGACGAGGTTCGCGACGGGCTCGAACATCTGGCGCAGGAAGGTCTCGTTGAAAGGTTCTCTGGACGTTACTGTTTTAATAAGATTATTCCCGCTGATCTCCGACACGACATTGAGAAGCTCATAACCCCCAGCGGCACAATTCGACAGATAAATTAACAGACTTCCGTGTTCTTCTGCTTTTGCGGCTATGCGGTCAAGAGGACCTGTGTGTCTGGATGCGGGAAAACCAGATCTCGGTAACTAGCTGATGGAGGCCGGCTTGACCTTTTTCAAAACCCAGTGAGACTCATCAAGACCGATACCGATCGGGCGTTTCGGAACAGTAAACGTAAACGTCTGTTTTTGCCTGTCATTAAGTACCACCCGAGTCTCACTCGAGCCATCAACGTAGTGAATGGTCACATCCAAAGGCATCACATAAGTCGCGCTTCCCCGGCCAGGAATCTCTTGTGTCTGCCTCTGTTTCACTACCAGCGTAATGTTGTAGTCTCCGTTCGTCCCCGAGGGACTGATATCGGCCGCAACTTTGTAGATTGGCCGGCCCGGTGTGTAGATCCACTGTTTGAAGAACCAATCCAGTGACGAACCATAGAACTCTTCACAAACTCCCTGGAAGTCTCGCGTCGAGGCATTCGAAAAACCGTACCGGATTGCGTATTGCTTTAGAGCATCGAAGAACTTGTGATTACCCATAACGTGGCGCAGCATGTGCAGCACCCAACCGCCTTTCCGGTAGATGGCACCGTTATCGTCAAACGGGTTGTCTGGGTTCTCCGCGACCACCGTTCCGCGAAGAGCGCCGTCCACCAGGCCATCGTCATAGCTGCGAGCCAACAATTCGCCAGGGTCAAGTCCTGCGGACCGCTCGAAGAACAGAATCTCGCAGTACGTGGCAAACCCTTCGTTGAGCCATATGTCGTCCCAGGTCCTCATCGTCACCAGGTCGCCCCACCAGTGATGAGCTAACTCGTGAACTATTGTCGCCTGGTTGTTGTTGGTAGCTGAGCCCACACTCGAGGAACTGATGCTGGTGATCGTCTGGTGCTCCATCGCGCCGCCAAAAGGAAATTCGGCCATTCCGTACTTCTCTTTCAAGAATGGATATTCACCGAAAAGTCCGGCGTAGATTTCTATTGCCGGCCTGACAACACCGAATTTTGCGCGCGCGAGATCCAGGTGCTCCGGGTAGACGTAGTAAACCAGCGGCATCCTTGTCAGCCCGTCCAGCGCTGTATAGGAGTCTTCAAATCGCTCAAAATCTGTAGCCGCCACCGAAACAAGATAAGTGGCAAGGGGGGAGTCCTCCCGCCAGAAATACGTGACAGTATGATCCGCGTTTGTCAGGACTCTATCCAACACCCCGTTTGAGGCAACTTGATTGCCCTCTGGAACAGTGACCTCAATCTCTGCCGTAGCTTTGTCCGCCGGGTTGTCGATGCATGGCCACCATAGCGGCGCGCCAAAAGGCTCGCTGTGCGTTGCCATCACCGACGCAGAGTTGGGACCGTGACGAGTAAACAGCAACCCTCCCCCAATGGGACTCGAACCAGAACCTGAAGCGTGATACTGGATAACTATCGTAAAAGGAGTGCCTGCTGTCGTGGGCGCAGGTAGATTCACAATGATACGGCTACCATTTCGCCGAAAGTTATTGAGATTGCCGTCGAGCGTTACTGAATCGATATTGAGGTTTGGTTGAGCGTCGACGCTGATTGAGCTCACGGATGCGAGGGACACGCCGTTTATTGCGACTGCTCCTGATACTACGCCTGCGGTTCCGAGTTCGTTTGGCGTGAGCTGGATCTGTAGTTTGTAATGTTTTACATCGATCGACTGAGGCTCGACCGAAGAGAGGTTCAACGAAGAGGTCTCGAACTCCCTGTGATGAACGCTCTTTTCAATCTGCTCGTGATCAATCTTGATGCTTTCGAAAATCGAATCCTGAATCGAGGCGGAGGAGCTTACGAAAGGAGCGCACAATATGGCAGCCGAAATCGCAAAAAGGGTGATTCTCGCTCGCATAATTCCTGGACTCCCGACAGATTCTAGGGCTTCTTGTCGACGACCAGGCGATGATCCAGATTGGCAACTCGCCACCCGGTCGCAAATATCATGCGATCAATCCTTTCCATTTTCTCGAAGTCGATTTTCTCGACGACGTCGCTAGGCCTGTGGTAGTCGCGGTGCACGCCAGTGAAATAGAAGATTATGGGTATTCCGTGCTTCGCATAATTATAATGATCGGAGCGATAGTAAAAACGCTCCGGGTGCTTCTCGTCGTTGTAAGTGTAATCAAACTTCATCCGTGCGGTAGCAACGTTGGTTTCTTCACTAATACTGTGAAGCTCGCTCGACAACTTATCAGCCCCAATAATGTAGATCGTGTTCTTATCAGTTAGTTGAGCGTCACGTGGATCATCGTCTCCAGCAGGGCGACTGCGCCCGACCATATCGATATTGAAATCGGCAACCAGCTTATTCAGCGGGACCACCGGCTCATAGTCGGTATTGTATTCGGACCCAAAGAGACCGAGCTCCTCGCCGGTGTGAAATACAACCAATATTGAACGCTTTGGGCGCGGTCCCACTGAAAAGGCCTGCGCGATTTCAAGGACGGACACTGTGCCCGAGCCGTCATCATCCGCACCGTGATACACCTCACCCTTTTCGCTGGTTTTCAAGTGATCGTAATGGGCGCTCACTACTACGTATTCATCTTTGAGCTTCTCATCTGCGCCATCAAGGATACCGACGACGTTCTGAGCGGGAGGTGCATCTTTAACATCCACTCGCAACTTAATCTCGGCGGAAACCCCCAGATCCGAAGGTTTGATTTTGTTCGACGAGCCGACCAAATCCGAGCTTTCTTTGCCGAGGGTTTTGGCAAGGGCCTTAATGAGTTCCGGCCCCGCTATGATTTCCGGTAAGGCCTTTCCTGCCACGACGTTCCTGGGCGGCAACCCGAGCTGCTGAACAGTCTGGAGACCCTTTATCTGATCCCACGAAAGGAGGGTCTGGGCGTCGGGAATCGAAATTATGCCGATCGCACCATGTGAGAATGCTGCGGTTGCGCCTCGTTCATTGTCGGACAATCTGATGCTCTTGAGCGACTCCGGTGAGCCGTTCCCGATTACCACGATCTTTCCTTTGACCTTCAGTCCTTCGTAGTCGTCATAGCTATTATTTGGCGAGGAGACGCCGCAACCCACGAAAACGAGACTGCCGCTGATGTTCGTATCCGCAGGTCCATCGGACAAGAAAGCATCAGCATAGTTGAACTCGCGCTTAGTCCCACCAGTGTTGAGATTAACCCGGCTGACAGATCGGTCGACAGTGCGGAAGCTCAATGGCACTCGCTGAAAAAAGGAGCCATCTCGAGCAGCACCCCTGAATCCGTACGCCTCGAGCTGAGCAGCCAGATAGCGAGCAGCAATACGGTTAGAAGGGCTTAACGTATAGCGTCCCCCAAGCTCGTCGGAGGCAAGAAAACTGAGATGTTTTTTCAAATCTCGCGCAGTAATGCTCGACGTGGCCTCGGCAGTTGGCAGAGGGAGATTGGCTGCGCTTGCCAGCGACGCCACCGCAACAATGCCGAACAGGATGTATACGATGGCACGTCTGGATCTATTGAGGTTGTTCATTTAATTCCTCTAAAAAAAACGGTCTGTGCCGGGCATCAGTAAAATCACAGGAGCAACTCTCTATGCTACCTGTCTCCCGGTTTCCTCTAAGGGACCAACAACAACCGTAGTTAAATTATCGGGGTCAATATATTTCTGAGTGACTCGCCAGACATCCTCAACGCTGACCTCTCGGATCAATTGTGGATACCGCTCAAGGAAGTCGAATCCGAGCCCATAGATCTCGGCCTCGAGCAGGAACTCTGCGATTTGCGAGTTCCTCTGGAAACGGAACACGAAGCTGCCGGTCAGGTAGAGTTTAGCGGTTTCCAACTCTTCCTCGGTGACCCCACCTTCGACGATGCGCGCAATCTCTTTTCGCAAACCTGAAACTGCGCGTTCCAGATTCTCAGGTGCTGTCCCGATGTACGCAATAAATCGGCCCGGGTCGAGTGCCGCGCTCGAAGTGATGTTGCTAAAGGTTGTATAAGCGAGTCCCTGCTCGTCTCGCAGTACACGCGGGATTCGAGATGTAAAACCGGGACTCGAGCCGAGTATTGTGTCCATCACCAGCAGCGCATAATAGTCGGGATTGCTGCGCTCAATTCCGAGATGACCCATGATGACGTTGACCTGCTCTTTAGGCGCGTTGACGGATTCAAAAATCGGGGACGTTTGGCGTACGGGTCTTCTAACTTCCGGGATATCAAAATCCCCGGGCGCCTTCCATGTTCCAAGCGTTGCCTCCACGAGGCCTTTCACCAAGTTCTTATCGAAATCGCCCGCAATGGCCACTTTGGTGATCTGGGGAACATAAAAGCGCCTGTAGAACTGCTCCACGTTAGCTCGGGTAAGCGTCTTCACGGTACCTTCGTACCCAATTGAGGGGCGGTGTTGCGGAGACCCCTCATAGACGATTTCATTAAACACATCCGAAGCCTGAGTGCGAGGAACATCAAGTCGCGATTTTATCTGAGCGATGCGACGATCAACGTGTTCGCGAACCTTGGCCTCCGGGAAGTTGGGGTTCATTATCAAATCGGAGGTTACATCGAGACCGAGTACTGTATCCTGCGATAGCGCTCTTACCATCACACCGCTCGATTGGTAATTGCCATAAGTGCCAAGCTGACCTCCAACGGCTTCGATAGTTTCGGCTATCTGCTGGGAGGTACGAGTTTCTGTTCCGGCGTCCAGAAGAGAACCTACCAACGACGCGAGTCCAGCTTTATTGTCGTCTTCAAACCTGGAACCTGCCTGTACGATTGCATTGATCGATACTGACGGGATCGAGTGGTTCTCCGATAATAGAAGTACCAGGCCGTTGGATAACTCGACCCGCTCGACGTCCAGCTTCGGATGCATCACTCGTTTTTGACTATGCTGCACGACCATGCTCCGTTTCATCGGCGTTCTTTTGATCGATGAGATAGCCCACAGTACGGTTGTCCTCAGTGAAGTATGCTTTTGCGACCATTGCGATCTGCTCACTGGTCACTGCATCGATCCGCTCCAGTAGGTAATCAAGATAATGGAACCCTCGCGATTCAGTTGGTACATGCTCGCCGTAGGAAATAGTTTCGTATTGTCCTAACAGCATAGACTGTTGAAGCGCTTCTTCGCTTCCAAACACCAACGACGCTTCAATCTGTCTCTTCGCTCTATCGATTTCGGCTTCCGAAAGGTCGGATCGTTTCAGGCGATCGACTTCTTCAAGCATCGCACGCTCTACGTCTGGCAGTTTGAATCCCGGCTTCAATTCCGCCTGAAGATAGAAAAGCGAAGGATCGATGTGATCATTGTAGCTCGCGTCCGCTTTTGTGACCGATTGATCGTGCTCCAAAAGACGCTGATAGAGGCGTGACGCCTTGCCAGTCGCGAGTATCGTCTCAATAACTTTAAGAACGTATGAATCCGGGTGGGCTACCTGGGGTGCGTGATAGGAAATGAGCAATCTTTCGACCGGCGTTTGCTTCTTCACGGTAAGGCGTTTCTCGCCGCGCTGCGGGGGTTCGACTATGCCGAGAGGAGATGCGGCCGGCCCTGGCGGAATCCCGCCAAAAAGCTCCTCAACTCGCTCCAGGACTTCGGTACTCTCGAAATCGCCGACGATCACCAGGATAGCATTACGAGGGTGATACCACTTGTCGTAATAGGCCTTCATATCGCTCGCTGACGCTGCTTCCAGGTCCTCGATCCAACCGACCGTCGGCCAGTGATATGGGTGCTGGCGGAACGCAGTCGCCCAGACTTCGTTCTCCAGCGCTTCCCACGGTCCATCCAGTCCGATGCGCAATTCCTCTTCTACAACCAGCTTCTCCGACTCGAATTCTTCTTCAGCAAACGTTGTGCTGCGCATCCGGTTAGCCTCGATCTCTAAAGCCGCTTCCCATCGATCAGAGGCAAAAGTAAAGTAGTAGGCTGTAAAATCCAGCCACGTGAAGGCATTGTTGGAGCCGCCGTTCAGATGCGTAAGGAGATCAATCTCGCCCTTCTTGTATCGATCTGTTCCCTTAAAAAGCATGTGCTCAAGAAAGTGAGACTTGCCGGTCTGACCTAGTTCCTCGTTTCGCGAGCCGACTCGATACCAGAGCATGGTCGCCACGACAGGTTGGTGGTGCATTTCCTTTAGCAGAACGGTCAGGCCGTTTGAGAGAGTTACCTTTCGGACGTTTCGAGTTATGAATGACCTGGTTTGGATTCCTGGCTCGCTTACTTCTCCTGCGGTAGTTATCAGCGTAGTCATAACGGCTTATTTGTATGATCCCCCGTCCTGCTACTGCAAAATCTCCGAGCGTCCAGCTGGCAGGAAAAATTCTAGAGGTCGGAAAGAAGCGAGTCAAACGAGCGTCTTGAAGGGCAGTGACAACTCGGATAATTACTTAGAGTGCCTTGTTCAGCCGGATTGTCGGGGTCACCAAAGTAACACCCGGCCGCCTGCTGGAACCCCAGAAGTTGTCGCGGGGACTTGATTTCTGGCTTTTCGCTGTAGATACTTGAGCGTGCTGTACGGCATATAAAACCCCAATAGTCTTAGCATCAATTGGATTGAAGTACCTATGAAACTGTCCGGCATTGATGGGCTCCGCGTTTGCTGTTAATTTTTCGCATCACGCGGGTTAATAACCGACCTACAGAACCAGCCGCCTCTCAGTCGCGGCGCACAGGAGAAAGATGACTAAGGCAGAACTTGTTGAGGAAGTTGCTCGGGCCGCTGAGCTAAACAAACGGGACGCCGAGGTAATTGTCGAGACTGTATTCGATTCTATAATCAGCGCATTGCACAAAGGTGAGAAGGTAGAACTGCGCGGCTTCGGTAGTTTTCGCACCCGTGAGCGTGGCCCTCGACGCGGTCGTAATCCAAAGACAGGCGAGCCGGTTGATGTTCCGGCTAAGCGGGTTCCCTACTTTAAACCCGGTAAAGAACTGAAAGAGTATTTCACCGAAAGTCCAGCTGGTTCCGATGGTTCCACCGTGACTGAATCAGAAGCATCTCAAATCTCATCAGAAGATACCTCCGGCGCGTCTGGAAGTGCTGGATCATCGTCTCATTCAACTCACGAAGGTTCTGGAGGCGAGGGTTCTTCAAGCGGCTCCGGCTATTGAAGACGGGGATCTCTTACCTTCAACAAAGATACCTTCGGGTAACAGAATGCCTGCCGATAAAGTTTATCAGGTCAATTCGTATAACTTTTGAAAGTCGTTATGGACAAGAGAGGAACAGAGTCCTCCAACGGAAAGGAGCGACGATCCAAGCCGGACCGCCGCGAAAACGATCGTCGCGATCCAACTCGTAAGGGTGATAAAGGGTTACTAACGACCAGGACTGCCGAACGTCGTACCAAAAACCGCAGAGCAAACGACCGCAAGAGCGAATGACGCTCTAACCTTTTTACTTCTTAAAGAGTCCGTTCTTAGTCAGGAACCCGGTCAACGTGTCGTTGAACTCTTTTGGTTTCTCCATCATCAGGAAGTGGGCAACACCATCCCAAACGCGGTAATCGAGGTTCGGAGCGATGCCTCGATAAATCTGTTCATTGTTGGCAGGAAGAAACGGTGTTTTAGCCATGATCGCCAACGCTGGAACGGCGATCTTGTCCTGCTTCCAAATAGTTTCGTCAGTCATTCCTTCCATCGCACTCAATGCGACAAACTGAGGCGTGGCTAACATTGCAGTCTTGATCTCGTTACGCAACTCAGGCGTAGTGTTTTGGCCAAACAACATGTTGTCTATAAGCTTGCTGGCCGCTTCCGGGTAACCGGAGCCTCGCAGAGGAGCTAGAAACTGCTCCATCATTTTCTTATCGCCAAAGGGCACCAAAGGCCCGTCTACGATAACCAACGCAAGCGTCTTTTTTGGGTATTTACGGTAGAACTCTCGGATGACCGGAGTTCCCATGCTGTGTCCGACCAGCACTGCGCGTTCGACTCCCGCGTCCCTCAGCACCGCGTCCACAGCCCGCGCAAAGAGGTCCATCGTGTAGTCAATTTTTGGCTTGTCGCTTTTGCCGTGACCGGGAAGGTCGACCGCTATGACCCTCGTTCTGGCGGTAAATGCGGGGATCTGTCTGCTCCAGAAGTTCGAGTTGCAGGTCCATCCATGAACGAATACAAGAGCTTCTGGTCCCTTGCCGTAATTCTCGTAATGAATGGTCTGGCCATCAAGCTTCGCATCACGAGACTCGATCGGCCCGGCGGCGGTTGAAAACGTGTGGGTACTGCTAAGGAAGTAAAAACCAGCGGCGAGCAAAACAGTTGCGATACGACTTTTGTGAATCATATAACCCTCCTTGCGCGCCAGAACGCGATGACTGGGGCAGCTAGGTGCCTGCCTCCCAGGTGTTCATGTACTCAATCATTTCCGCTGTGAGGCTATCAATCTTGATACCCATTGCGGCAAGTTTGAGCGACGCAATCTCTGTATCAACTTCATCAGGCAGCAAGTGCAAGCCCGGCGCGAGCTTGCCATGATTTTTTACAAGGTATTCGCAGGACAATGCCTGATTTGCGAAGCTCATATCCATAACCGACGCAGGATGACCTTCGGCGGCAGCAAGGTTTATTAATCTTCCCTCGCCCAGGACCATTACCCGATTGCCGGATCCCTTTAACTTGTACTGCTCAACAAACGGCCGAAGCTGTTCCTTCTCCTCGCTCAGTTCAGCTAGCGCTACCAGGTTCAACTCGACGTCGAAGTGCCCGGAGTTTGCTACCAAAGCGCCATCATGCATTTTCGCGAAATGTTCGCCGTCGATTACGTGCCGATTGCCTGTAACGGTAATGAAAATATCACCCAGTGGCGCCGCCTCCTCCATTGTCATCACTCTCATCCCGTCCATGACCGCTTCGATTGCTCGAATAGGGTTCACTTCGCAGACAATGACGTTTGCACCCATACCTCGACCGCGCATTGCAACACCTTTGCCGCACCAACCGTAGCCCACAACCACCAGCGTACGACCGGCGAGGAGAATATTTGTCGCTCGAATAACGCCATCAAGTGTCGATTGTCCGGTGCCGTAGCGGTTGTCGAAAAAGTGCTTGGTCTGCGCGTCATTGACCGCAATTGTCGGCCAGGTCATGCGACCGCTCTTCTCGAGTGCCCGAAGCCGAACGAGCCCGGTGGTAGTCTCCTCGGTTGTTCCGATGATTTTATCCATCAACTCAGGACGTTCCTTGACCATTGTGGCAACAACATCCGAACCGTCATCAATAATTAGATCAGGTTCGTGATCGAGCGCCATACGCACGTGACGGTTATAAGTATCCGGCGTTTCACCTTTTATGGCATACACAGGAATCCCGTACTCGACCACCAGGGCTGCGGCAACATCGTCTTGAGTCGATAAAGGATTGGACGCTATCAGCACTGCATCAACCCCGGCAGCTTTCAACGCACGGGCGAGGTTCGCGGTTTCAGTAGTGATGTGGCAACAGGCAACCATCTTCTTTCCAGCTAACGGACGCTCTCGCTCGAATCGTTCCCGGATCAACCGGAGTACCGGCATCTCGCGCTCGGCCCATTCAATACGGGTCCGGCCTGCTTTGGCGAGCGCCAGATCCTTAACATCACAGTTTGGCATTTGAGTGCTGGTTGTCATAAATCGTCTCCGTTTTGCGAAGTTCCGTTTCGCAAGGTGGTATTACTGATCCTGTAGTATGTAGGGTTTGCTGCAGCTAGAAGGCCTGTGATCAAGAAATACCCTCGATCTAGAGTCCTGCGGCGCGCCGCAGGGCGTCAGCCTTGTCGGTTCGCTCCCACGTAAACTCAGGCTCATTACGACCAAAATGTCCATAGGCCGCTGTTTTCCTAAATATAGGCCTCCGAAGATTAAGGCTTTCGATGATCCCTGCCGGTGTGAGCTTGAAAAACTCGCGAACCAGATCGGATAACTTTTCTTCATCAATCTGTCCGGTGCCTTGTGTATCAACCAATACCGAGACCGGATCCGCGATTCCGATCGCGTATGCGAGTTGAACCTGACAGCGATCCGCAAGACCGGCAGCAACGATATTCTTTGCAATGTATCTGGCCATGTAGCAAGCCGACCTGTCGACTTTTGTCGGGTCCTTCCCCGAAAAGGCGCCGCCGCCATGCGCTCCGGCACCGCCGTATGTGTCAACGATAATTTTGCGTCCGGTGAGTCCCGTATCACCCTGTGGGCCGCCAATTACGAATCTGCCCGTAGGGTTGATGTGAAACTCGGTCTTCGCATCCATCATATCGACGGGCACTACAGATCGGACAACGTGGTTGACTACGTCCTCGTGAATTTGATCGTTGGTTACCGATTCCGAATGTTGAGTTGAGACAACGACGGTGTTAACGCGTACTGGTTTGTTCCCGGAGTATTCGACGCTGACCTGGGACTTTCCATCAGGGCGGAGGTAATCGAGCAAGCCTTCCTTGCGGACGTCAGAGAGTCGACGGCTGAGCTTGTGGGCCAGCATTATTGGCATCGGCATGAGCTCAGGAGTTTCATTGCAAGCAAATCCAAACATCATCCCTTGATCGCCTGCGCCGCCGTGGTCTACGCCCATCGCAATGTCCGGCGATTGGGTGTCTATTGCAGTTATAACCGCGCAGGTATCGCAATCAAATCCATATTTCGCGCGCGTATAACCGATGTCTCGAATGGTTTCCCTGACGATCTTCGGAATGTCGACCCATACCGAAGTAGTAATTTCGCCCGCAACTAACACTAAGCCCGTGGTTAAAAGCGTCTCGCACGCTACGCGTCCATACGGATCATCTCGCAACACCGCGTCGAGCACGCCGTCAGAAATCTGATCCGCTATCTTGTCGGGATGTCCCTCAGTGACAGACTCCGACGTAAATAAACGCTTGTTACTAGTGCCCACTAATAATCGCCTCCTATAGGTATTTTCCTCTGGCAGGTTCCATGGTCGCGGTTTGTCGCCCGCGTTAAACGCCAGAATCTAGCAGACGACATGAGGGGTGTCAAGAATAGTGATGAGTGACCAGTGACGAGTGATCAGTGACTAGTGGTGAGTGACGAGTGACCAGTGACTAGTGGTGAGTGACGAGTGATGACTGACTAGTGGAGAGTGACGAGTGATCAGTGACTAGTGGTGAGTGACGAGTGATGACTGACTAGTGGTGAGGAGTGACTAGTGGTGAGTGACGAGTGACCAGTGGCGAACCAATTGTTGCTCATCACTTGTCACTCGGCACTAGTCGCTTGTCACCGTCACTTGCCACTCGTCACTCCTCACTTGTGCTATCATTGGGTCTACAAGAGTGACGCTTTGCGAGTAGTCCGCTTTTGTGCAACTCAACGGCGCTTTCGCCGTCGATTGCCAAAACTACCGCTCGCATAATCGTGAAACACACATACCGCGGAGAACCTGATGGCCCGCGCAATCGTTTTCGCCGGAATAGCACCTCATCCCCCGTTATTAGTGCCGGAGATCGGCGGAAATCGCATCGACCAGGTTGCTTCCTCGCAGCGCGCATTGCGCGAGTTCTCGAGACGACTCGTTAACTCAAAACCGGAGACCATTGTAGTCATCTCTCCGCATTCACCCTTGGAACCTCAAATGTTCACCGCTCGCGCGGCGACGAAGTTGAAGGGTGACTTTCGAGACTTCCGTTCTCCCGATGTAAGCCTATCGTTTCCAAATGATCTTGATTTGATTGACGCAATTCACCGCGCAGCTCGAGTTGAGGGAATCGCGTTTCGATCTCTGAACCTTGATTATCCTCTCGATCATGGCGCTTTGGTACCGTTGTATTACCTTCACGAGGCTGGCTGGCGCGGACAAATTGTGGTCATTGGATTTACGCTTCAATCAATCGAGCACCATCTTGCCTTTGGCAGGGCGATCGCCCACGCTGCCGAGGCTGTCCAACGTTCCGTAGCTATAGTCGCAAGCGGCGATCTCAGCCATCGTCTCATCGTAGGCGGGCCCTACGAATACGAGCCATCGGCACATCTATTTGATGAGCAGATCGTCGACGCTATTAACCGCGGCGATCCGGCCGGTGTAATCGGCATTGAACCCGCTTTGAGAGAACGGGCAGGCGAGTGCGGTTACCGCTCAATTCTTATTGCGCTCGGAACGGTCAATGAGAATCTCAGCGAACATCAGGTTCTGAGCTACGAGGGGCCGTTCGGCGTCGGATACATGGTGGCGGTGCTGACCGATAAACATCAGGAACTGATGGCTGAACAGTAGGGCGGCAGGAATGGCAGATGATTACGCTGGAACGACCGCCAAACGATATATTGCCTCAGGACCTCGCGAGGTTATCCGTCGAGGCTTACATACGCGATCGGCTGACAATTAAACCGCCAGAAAATCCCCAGGGTGTTCTTGCCCGGCAGGCGGGCACATTCGTAACCCTGCGGTATTTAGACGGACAATTGCGAGGCTGCATTGGTACAATCGAAGCAGTTCGAATAACTGTAGCTGAAGAAATTGTTTACAACGCAATCAGCGCCGCGACGCGCGACCCCCGATTTGCTCCGGTTTTGGCAAGTGAACTCCTACTCTTGACCTATAGTGTCGATGTGCTTTCGCCGCCGGAGCCGGCTCGCGGGCCTGAAGACCTGGATCCGGCACTTTACGGCGTCATAGTGGAAAGCCTTGACGGCCAAAGACGCGGGCTACTCTTACCTTGTATCGATGGCATTGATACGGTGCAATCACAATGGATCGCGGTTCATTCTAAAGCTGGAATAAAACCTGGTAGCCCGGTTCGAGTCGAAAGATTTACGGTTACCCGATTCGGAAAGGAATAGCCTATTTGGAGGCACTATGCTTGACACTCGGCCATTAGCCCCGGTATGCTATCGGTCTTTTTCCTAACGAGATTTCATTGCAGTAACCAGGAGACACGAAAGGAATGGCAAACCACAAATCAGCGGAGAAGCGGACTCGTCAGGCGAATCGGCGCAACGAAGCCAACCGACGCAACCGCAGCCAACTCCGAACCGAAATTAAGAAGCTGCGCTCTGCGGTCGAGGCCGGAAATCAAGAAGAGGCTAAGGCGCTATTGGGCGCAACTGTCTCACTTATAGATAAATCGATTCAAAAGGGTATTCTGCACAAAAACGCTGCCGCCAGGCACAAATCCCGGCTTACTTCGAGCGTCAACGGAATGTCTTAAAAGTTAGTATCAGGCGAGGACTCTGGCCGCCAAGCGGCAAGGTTCTTCTGATCGAACACAACGGCCCATCCCGAATCTCAAGTTGGCATCCGAACTGAGCTTCGAGATGGGCTTTGTTGTGCAAAAACGTACCGTAGACTGTGCAGTCTGCGGATCCTAGCGGCGTCCTAACACTGGCCTTCTCGCGCAGCTCTCGAATTTTTTTTTGAAGGATGGGGATTCTCCGCAGACTGGACAGTCTACGGTACATCAGACAGTCCACGGTACATTGCTACCGAATCCGATTTTGTAACATTAATTCTACGATTAGATATTCGAGCTGGAGACGTGGGGTTCCCTCAGAGTTCTTTATGGCATTGTCAACTTCCGCGATGCGCTTTAGTCCTCTCACAATCTCCGCTCGAGACGCCCGGCGGACTCTGTTCAAGAAACTGTTACTCCATTGACCGGTAGCACTCTTTACTTCCTGCAACGTTGCACCCTGCTCCACCAGTTCCTTGCCTGTGAGCAACCGCCGGTACAAACTCGCTAGCGAACCCAGGATCGGAAGCGGGTCGTTGTCGTCTAACAGATGCTTCGTAAGCGTCAACGTCCGCCTGCGATTTTGCGAATTAATCGCATCCCACAGTTCCCAATTGTTGTGCTCACTAGCACGCGGCACAAGCTCGCGAACGGCCGCGCTCGTGATAGTGCCGCCATCAGCATAAGCAGACAACTTATCAAGCTCGTTCGCCAATCTCGTAAGTCCGGTGCCTGTAAGATCGATCAAGCTTTGCAAAGCGTCCGGCTCAATACTGCAACCGCTATCTTTCAATCGTTTCCCTGCCCACCGAATCGCCGGACCTCGGGCCAACAAATCGAAGCTGATCACCGCGCAATGCTTAAAAAGCGCGGCGGTCAGTTTGCGACGCTTGTCGGGCGAGACCGCCTGAAAGACTAACGTAGTCGTGGCCGCTGGTCGTTTCAGGTAAGAAAGCACCAATTCCTGCTCGTCCTCTTTGATCTTATCGAAGTCGCGAATCACGACGATCCGACGGGAAGAAATCATCGGCATTTGATTCGCGGCATCGATTGCCATTGCCACGGTTGTCTTTATGCCTGAGCCGTTATCGCTCCCGATTGCGAATACCGACACGTTAAAGACACGAATAGACTCATCGATTGTTTCTTGCAGCAGTTTAAGCGCGTGTTGTTGGAGGTACTGTTCTTCGCCAACGAACAGGTAAAGAGGCTGAACCTTCCCGTCGAGAATCTCACGGCGGAAATCGTCAAAAGTGTTTCCGCTGCTCTTTTTTCTGGGCCGTCCGCTCACAATCCTTCCATCAGGGTCGAGACGATCGACTGGGCAAAATCCTTAGCAATTCTGTCGACCGCTGGATTCTCTTCGTTGAAGAATGACTCGGGATCGTCCGAGAGCTGGTACTCGCCCTCAAACGCCAGCTTGGGATTCTGGAAGATTATCTTGTGGGTCTTAAGGTCGCGAACAACGATACTGACAACTATGCGTACGTCCCAAACGCGGGTTCGGCCGCGGTCGTCGAGAATCGATCCTGCCGCCCTAAAGTTTCTAATGTCTCCGTTCATTACCGCATCGGCTTCCTCCTGAGTCGTAACCACGCGAATTGCCCTTGCGCGCTTTAAGACCTCCTCGATCACCGCGCGGGTGAATCGCTGCTCGACGCGATACTTGAGACTGGAGTTTTGAAACACCGGAATGGCTATCGTTTTGATGTTGGCAGGTAAGCTCTTACCCTTGCCGGCGGGTTTGTAGCCGCACACATCTACGATCATCGACATTGCGAGCGCAACCAGAACAGATTTGAACATCGCAAGTGATATTAGCTTTTGAGTACCTATGGAAACAAGCGGGAAGGAATTTGAAGCTCGGCATCCCGGCACGGCGTCCCAGGAAACGCATATGACGCCATGCCCGAGTAACTAGTTCGTCTTGTCCTGCTTTAGAAAGATTGTGTCAAAGAGGCCGATGAACTTGAATCCGGCCTTCTTGTAGAATCGCTGCGAATCTTCAAACTTCTCATTTACGAGCAGGCAAACGGAGGCGCTCTTACTCAACAATTCTCTAACCAATTGAGACATACACCGCAGACCGTAACCCTTGCCTCGTACTGCCGGATCCACCCACACGCCCTCGAGATACGCGACTTCCTGGGTATCGGAGATCACCTCTGCTTTGAATATCAACCGGCCGTCTTCGACCAAAACCCAGGTCTGCCCTTTTTCTATCCGTCGCGCACAGCGAAGCCTGAATCCTTCAGGATCATTGACGAGCGGATCGATACCGCTCTCGTCAAATGCCAGCTGAGCGTGCGCCGGGAGAACCAGTTCGAGGTCATCCAGATTTGCCAGCCTCAGACCATTGACTGCTTCCTTAACATCAATTGGCCAGCTCTGCTCTAACAACATTTCGCGACATGCCAAACGCAACGTCTGCCCTTGTTCCGCATAGGATCGCCAGAAGACTTCGACCTTGTCCGGCTCGCCCAGCAGCATATGAGCATTTCTGCATTCCTGCGCAAGCCCTGCGAAAGCTTCGATTGCAGCGTCACAACGCGCTTCGAAAAGTATATGGTGTCCGATAAGAGCGACGCCTTGTAGCCGGCGTTCGTGATCTCGGCAGGCGTAGAAGGTTCCGCGATTATGCGGGCTTACCAGGCCATTGGTGCGAATGAAGCCAGCCATCCCAAACGTGTAGCCGGACCGTTCGTTGAGAAACGCCATCACCTCCGGTTCCTCGTCGGCGGTCAGCGCTTCCAGCACCAGCGACTCGCGTCTTGCGATCCCGAATCCTGCGTTCGTCTTCGTTCCATCAAATTGAGTTAGAGGATACATTGTGTTTACCTTCGACCTTTCAGTCTTTGAGCCAGTCGCTCTTGTTGCTAAAAATATCTCGCCTTCCGTCGAGAAGCTCAAGAACTCTATACAAACTCGTCTAGTGGAGCGGGTCAGGATCCGCCGTCGGCAGCATTGCGCCGGTCACGTCACCGCTAACCGCAGACTGGGCCAACGTAGACTGCGCCGATGCTCCCATCGAACCGAAGTAGCTATCCGACAGCAGCACACCATCTGATAGAAGAACCCCATCAGACAGCAGCACGCCGTCCGATAACAACACTCCATCCGATAGGAGAACGCCATCAGATAATAAGACTCCATCCGATAGCAGCACTCCATCAGACAGCAGGACCCCGTCTGATAAGAGCACTCCGTCCGACAACAACACACCGGACGATAAGAGCACCCCATCCGACAGCAGAACTCCAGTGGCGTAGACTCGCTGATATTTCAAAATCAAATCGGTGCCGTAGATGAAATTCCACTTCTGAATAAATCCGCCACCCCACGAAAAAGTGTTTCCGGCAATCGTCGTGCTTCGAGTCGGGGAAGCTCCGGTCAGCAAAGGATCACCAAGCGTACGGCCAACCAGATCGGTTCGTATGAGGCCGGCGAGCCTCACACATCCTTCCACGTTGATCTCACCAGCCCCTTGCTCATAGTTGCTGAAATTAGCGAGAGGCTTTGCGGTGTACTCAAGAATTGCCTTAACGAAGTTAGGCGTCAGGCTGGGATTTCTCTGAAGTATCAACGCAGCGGCACCGGCGACCACTGGTGTCGCCATCGAGGTACCGCTCATGTACATCATCTTGTGTTCCGGCGTAATACTCACGTTCGCATCCAGCGTCGGCGTTGCCGTGAGAATGCCATTATTCGGAGAACAGGCATCGATAATCTTGTTACCGGGAGCGATCAGATCAGGCTTGATGAGGTTGTCATAGTGCCGCACGCCTAGCGAATCTGTGGTGAAACCGCGCGTGGGGCCTCGTGAGCTGTAAGTCGCGACCGTGTCATCAGTGCGGCTGTTTGTGCCAAAAGTGTTTGCCGCTCCCACGGTGACCGCCGAAGGCTCGATACCCGGTGAGTGAACCGCCCCGAATACCTTGGTGCCATTTAGGTCTTTTCCGTTATTGCCTGAAGCTACACAGCAGACAATACCTGCATTGAAAGCGCGTCTTACTGCCTGGCAGAGAGGATCGTTGACGTAGGAATCGACCGCAGTCGTGCCGAAGCTCATATTGAGAACTCGAATGTTGTATGCAGCTTTATTGGCTATGCACCAATCAATACCCGCGATAGCATTTGACATTGAGCCGGAGCCAAACGAATCCAAAACTCGGACGTTTATTATCTTTGCAGCGGGGGCTATGCCGGTGTATGCACCGTAGTCCACGTGGTCGTTCCCGGCAGCAATGGAAGCCACATGCGTACCGTGTCCGTAAGGATCGTCGGTTCTGCCTTCACCCGTAAAGTCAACGCTCGCGACCACGCGGCCTGTGGTGAAAGAATGATGGGCAGCGTAGACGCCAGAGTCGAGGACCGCGATACCGATCCCACGGCCGTCAATAGTGCCGGTCGACGCGTTGCCGTAGTTCCTGACGAGAGAAGCGCCGGTGGTGATCTCGAGATGTCCCGTCACCTGCGTAGCTCGATCGAGGGAAATGTACTTGACGCCGTTTTCCTCTGAGAGCTCTTGAATTGCGCTTCCGGGAATCTCAACCGCCGCAGTCTTACCACCGTTCAGGTTTTGAAAGATGATGCCGCCCATATCAGCTATCTTTCCCATGAGGCGGGCGTACGCTGCGCTGTTTGGCGGCGGGGCGGTATCGATGATGACTCTTACCTGCGTGTCAGGAGCTTGACTGATTGCAGCCTCCAAGTCGGCCGAGACCTTCTTGTCCTGGTTTCTGGGGGTCGCCGATGCCGTGCCTTCAAAGCGCCCACGTAAGGGTGAGGCAGCCAATACAAATGAGGCGGCTAGGACGACCGCCGTCAGCACTTTGAAAGTCTTTTTGCAAGTTCTCATATTATTAACTCCAACCTTGCCGTAACCACTACCCGATCCTGATTTGACTCTTTGTACTTGTAGGCACTGATTTTTATTCGGAAACTGAGAAGTCACTATTTAGAGATACCCAAGGAGCCAACCCCTCTGGCGTTCCCTTAGTCAATGCCCGTGCCACAACCTCAACTTCCTTGTCACCTGGTGAACTCGACTCAAAATGAATCAATTCGGAAACAGGTCAGAACCCTATAAATCCCTTAATTACGAGACTTACGCGACCTGCCCGAATCGGATTTGCGAGCCACTTAACCTGATACAGGAACAGGTATATGTCTTATCGAGTTAGTTGGAAGGTCTGTTGAATCCGCCTGTCGGTCAACTTAACGGAACAGTTCGGTCTTTTCGGAAGAATCAACCTGACGATTCGCGATTTTTCGACAAGCGAGCCGGTCTACCCGAGAGGGCTTATTAACACTGAATCCACACGTAACGCAACCCCAAAACAAAATTTGAAGAGAAGAAAGGATGGTTGCATAGGGCCGATTGGTCCCATCGCTACATTGGGTAGGAACTGACTAGGTTGAATACTTCTTTACCGAACAAGCTCTGTTGAAGCACGCCCTCCTCCCACTCGGCGAGCGAACCCAGGATCAACCGGTCGGTTTCATCAGCATTGATCGGTTTGGAAATCAAAAATCCCTGAACACATTCGCACTCGAGTTCGCGCAACAGCTCCGCTTGCTCTCTTGTCTCCACACCCTCAGCGATCACTCCCATGCCAAGGGTCCTGGCAAGCAATATGATTGTACGAACGATCTCTTTGTTCTCGTTATTCTCGGCCATGCGGCTAACAAAAGATCGATCAATTTTGAGCGTGTCAATCGGCAGCCTATGAAGATAACTAAGGGAGGAATAACCTGTGCCAAAATCGTCGATGCTGAGCTCGACTCCAAGAGCTCGAAGCTTTTCAAGCGTTCCCGCAGCGCTCTCGACGCTCTCCATCACCACGCTTTCAGTTATTTCGAGCTTCAGGAGACGCGGATCCAACCCGGTCATATCCAGGATTTGTGTTATCTGCTCGAGCAAATTCGAATGACCGAACTGACGGGCGGAAAGATTCACACTGATCGATAACGGGTTAGCCATGGAATGCTTTTCATTCCACCGCTGCATTTGAAGACACGCCTCCAGAAGCACCCACTGACCGATACGCACAATGAATCCGGTTTCCTCAGCGACCGCAATGAATCGCTCGGGAAGCACAGAACCGCGATCGGGATGCTGCCAGCGAAGCAGAGCTTCAAAACCGGTCAACCTGCCGCTGTTTAGTTCGACGATCGGCTGGTATTCAATGTAAAACTCGTCCCTATCGATCGCTCGACGAAGATCAGTCTCCAACTGGAGGAGATTGACGGCTCGCGCATGCATTCCTTTGTCAAATATCACATGTCGTGCTTTACCAAGCGATTTTGCTTGATACATAGCGGTGTCGGCATCGCGAAGAAAGTCCTCCGGAAGCTGATACTCCGGACTTGAAAGCGCAATTCCAATGCTTACGGTTGTGAATGTCTCATATCCGCCTACGTTGAAGGGTTTCGATAGAGTTTTTTGAATGCGATCGGCAATCTCAACCGCTTCCGATGCGCTTCGGATGTCGTCGAGGAGTATCGTGAATTCATCGCCGCCAAGTCGCGCAACCTTGTCTCCCGTTCTTATGCATTGCGTTAAGCGTTTTGCGATCCCAATTAACAGCTGATCGCCAACCATATGTCCGATGCTATCGTTAATCAGTTTGAATCGATCGAGATCGAGAAAAAGGACGGCAAACAAGCGGTCCTTATGTACGCGGACCAGATCGAGCGAGATCTGCAGTTCTTCCATGAACCAGGCGCGGTTTGGAAGTCCGGTGAGCGCATCATGAAGCGCCTCGTGCACTAACTGTTGTTCGGCGTGTTTGCGGTGAGTAATGTCTTGAATCTGAAATATCAGGTGTAGACACTTGCTTTCAGAATCACGTATCAGCGAGACGCCTACAAGGACCCATACCTCGTGCCCGAGTTTGTGGAGATACCGCGTCTCGACTTGATGCGTAAGAACTTTGCCGTCAACGACCTCCTTCAACCGAACCATGAATTCGGCAACGTCATCGAGATGCGTAATCGCCTGAAATGTCATTCCTTTGAATTCGCTTTCCGAGTAGCCGGCGATATCGCAGAGACACTGATTTACCTGGAGCCATCGCCCATCCGGGGCCACAAGCGCCATGCCGATCGGGGCGTGATCGAAGGCGCTTCGAAAACGCTCTTCGCTCTCCTGCATTTCCGCGAGGTGTCGTCTTGCCTGTTCGGCCTGCGAAGTCGATGATGCGACATTTTTAACGTATGCGATGTATGTAAAGTACAGAATAGCGACAATTGGCATTGTCGCTATGAATGCAGTAAAGCCTACAACGCCGATCAATCTGACTGTTAAGCCGGCAGCACAGGCTCCCACAAAATACGTTAAAGACGTCCAGACATAATGTTCTTTGTACGTGGCCCACAGGGGCTTATTGGCCTTCAGCGCACCGGCGACGGCAACAAGTCCCGAATTTACGATGTACTGAACGAACGCCATCGTACACGTGGCGGTGATTAGCCTGGACGAGAAACTGCCCTTGGACAGTTCGACGATCGATCCAAAAAACAACCTGAGGGTCCAGACCGTCGTAAACGTCGCTATTGCCATGCTGGCCGAATTGAAGGCCATCGTAAGCGGCTTTTTCGTGATGCGAACCGAAGAGAAAAACCCCTCCATCGCCGCCAAAAGAATCGCAGCCTCTCCGTCAAAGAAAAGTAGCGCAAGAAAGACGAAAACGTCAGAAATCGAAATATAGGAATCAAAGCGAAAGAACTGAACGACTATTCTGGATCCGAGAGCTACGGTGACAAGGGCGAGGAGAAGGAAGCGCGGTCCAATTTCAGAAAAATCGGCGCGTCTTAGGGAAAACACAAGCACGCACAAACCCACTGCAACAACGATCTGCATGTAAGCCAGCATGAATCGTTCACTGCGGGACCGCGTTCGGTTATCTGAATCGGTTTTAATCACAGTGTCTTTGGTTAAGCACAACTGCTCGAGTTAGTCGTTTCCGTTTCTTAACTCGCTAGCTGAGAAGCCTCTCGGCCGGGCATTAGTCAACATCCGTGCCAATCGACAACGACACAAGAAATTTCTCTGACCGGAGGTATTGATATGACACTAAGGGCAGCATAAATACATGCCGCTAAAGGGGATGAGAACAGCCACCCTTCGTTCAATCGGCTGTCGATAGTTCTAAAAGCGGTGTTTGGCTACTAAGAAGAAAACGATCAGGTTCAAGCAGATTCATTCAAAATGACCGGTTGCGTCAGACTTCGCATTGCAATTGACCGATAATTAATGGTGCCCTGAATGGGCCAGAACACGTACGCAGCAATTTACCGAAAGTAAGATCAGTTACCGAATATGACTACCTCAGAAAATGAATTCCGCAACCACCTGGCGGCCTGACTCATTGTTGGTCTCGTAGAGGACAAATCCATTCACTATGTAAACGTCCTGGTCGAAGCTGTGGGCCCTGAGGTCGCGCGGCATTTTCAGTTCCATTCGAATCTCCGACCCTGGTTCGACCGGACGGGACAGCCGAAACCTGATCCCCAGCGGGCTCACATCCAGAGTCTCCGTAATTTCCTGCCACTGACGCTCAAAGCTTACTCGCACCGGAATGTTCAGCGGCACTCTCGGTACCCTTCTCTGCTCGTTTTTTATTCTTCTCGTTTGAGCTTGTTGCCGAACTTGTTTTTGGGGAAATTTTCGGTAACCCCTCGAGTTACGAAGTGAGCGAACCCCCAAATTGGCATCGTAGACTTTTCTACGACTTTGACGCGATAGCACAGTAAACGCTTCTTCAATCCGAAGAAACGCCGAGCTCAGCTTCCAATGCATGACGCTGTCTGACTCGGTAATCTCAGGGCTCCTTAATGGGTGAAAATAACTTACCGCTAAACAGTATGCAGCTCTTATTTCCTCAGCCGACGCGTCCCGATTTACACCCAGCACGGTGTAGTGGTCCGATTCGTCGACGATTAAACTCGCCAACGCTGCAAGCTCATCTGTAGTCAGGCGCCTGTTTTCAGTAACGCTGACTACCGCGCTCCCATCAACTGTTTCTTCGATATTCATTTCTTACCAATTCACTACGCCGTTATCTCAGAGTAGCCTCCACCTGCTCCACTTCTCAATAATTGTGCCGTTATTCACAAGCCCGATCAGATACATAAGTAACTTATTTGTTTCAGGATAATTAGAAGGCACGACCAGACAGTAGACTGGTCCAGGAAAATACTAAGTATTCAGTCAAATTGACGAGGCGGGACGGTCACTGTTAACGGAGTCGACCCTCACAGATTGAATCTACGCCATAAAATCGTGAACACTGAACGCTGAAGGTTAAACATTGAACCCAAAAGCAATCACTTAACGACGATGTTTACGAGTTTGCCGGGCACTACGATTACCTTTACAACCGAGCGCCCCTCGCTTGCCGCCTGAACTTTCGGATCGGCCATCGCCGCCTCGCGAAGTTCATCGTCGCTTGCAGCCGCTCTGGCAAAGATTCGGCTGCGCAATTTGCCATTCACCTGCACGGCGACTTCCACTTCATCTTCTCGGGCGAGCTCGTCATCGAACTCCGGCCATTTTGTGCGCGAAAGACTTCCCCGATGGCCAAAGCTTGACCACAGTTCCTCCGAAATATGGGGTGCGAAAGGCGCCAACATTGGAATCAAAGAGTGGAAGGCTTCACTGGCGATTTGCACATCGACTTCATTCGGCCCTCCATTGTTTTCCACAGACTGGTCGAAGGTGTATATCTCGTTGGTCAATTCCATCAATGAGGATATACAGGTATTCAAATGCAATCGCTCCTCGAAGTTCTCTGTAACAGATCGGATGATCTGGTGCATCCGCCGGCGGAGCCGCCGTTGGTACTCATGAAGGTCGCTTTGCACGATGGGTACATTTGTTGCCTTTCGAATCCGACTCTGCCACTTGTATGCAATTCGCCAAACCCGCTGCAAATAACGTGATGCTCCCTCAAAACCGGTGTCCGACCATTCCTTATCCTTCTCTGGTGGACCGGCGAAGAGCACGAACAAGCGCAATGCGTCAGCGCCGTGAATGTTGATCATTTCAATCGGATCGACGGCATTCTTTTTTGACTTCGACATCTTCTCGACACGCCCGGTCACGACTTCTTTGCCACAGATCAGGCAAGTCTTTTTCTCTGTGACTTGTTCAGGGAATAACCATTCGTGTTCGGGACAGAAGTATGTCTCTTTGTTGATCATTCCCTGGGTCAGTAACCGGGACACCGGCTCGTCGAACTTTACCAGCCCAAGATCGCGCATCACCTTGTTCCAATACCGTGTATAAATCAGGTGCAGCACTGCGTGCTCGATCCCTCCGATGTATTGATCGACCGGCAGCCAATAAGCCACCTTCTGTTGATCAAACGGTTGCCCGTCATTGTGCGGATCACAATAGCGGAAGTAGTACCAATTAGAATCCACAAACGTGTCCATGGTGTCGGTATCGCGCTTTGCAGGTCCTCCGCACTTCGGACACGTGGTGTTTACGAACTCAGGAACGTGATCCAACGGCGAGCCGCCTTCGACCTTAAGGTTGACTCCCGTCGGCAGGACGACTGGAAGTTCATCATCAGGTACCGGCTGGTATCCGCACTTTTCGCAATGAATCATTGGGACCGGGGTTCCCCAATAACGCTGTCTGGAAATTCCCCAGTCACGGAGTTTGTATGTGATTGCCGATCGACCGAAGCCATTCGCTTCGGCGTATTCAGTCATTAACCGGTTCGCGTCCTCCGACTTCAAACCGCTCCATTGACCTGTGTTGACCGTGGTACTCCACGACTCGTCAGCCGCTTCCATCCGGTCCGCCGGAATCTCACGTCGTTCTTCGTTCAACTTGATCTGTCGAAACGGCAGGTTGTACTTGCGCGAAAACTCAAAATCACGCTCGTCGCCGGACGGCACGGACATTATGGCGCCGGTCCCGTATTCGATCAGCACGAAGTTCGCTATCCAGATCGGAAGCCGTTCCTGGTTGAACGGATTGATGGCATAGGCTCCGGTAAAGGTACCGTGTTTCTCCAATTCGTCGACCCGGGCGCTGCGCTGTTCCTGCCTCAACGTTTCGCCGAAGTTCATAACCTCTTCGCGATGCGGCTTGCCCTCAAGGACTCTGGAGACGAGCCGATGTTCAGGGGCAAGTATTATCGCGTTCGCGCCAAAAATAGTGTCGATTCGAGTAGTAAATACTGTAATCGATTCATCAACGCCTTCAACCTTGAAATCAACGTGCGCGCCACTGCTGCGACCAATCCAGTTCCGCTGCATTGATATGACCCGTTCCGGCCAACCGCCTTCCAGCTGATCAAGATCATTCAACAACTGATCCGCATAATCTGTAATTCTGGCAAACCACTGTGGCAGTTCTTTTTGAATAACATTCGCTCCGCAGCGCCAGCATTTACCGTCTGAAGCTTGCTCATTAGACAGCGAAATATTTTCGTTTGGACACCAGTTAACGGGCGCAAGTTTGCGGTACAACATCCCGCGTTCCCACATACGAATAAAGAACCACTGGTTCCACTTGTAGTACTCAGGGTCGCAGGAGGCTATTTCGCGGGACCAGTCATAACTTAGTCCCATGCGCTGAAACTGCCATTTCATATAGGCGATTGCGTCGCGAGTGAACTTCTCCGGGTCGGTGCCCTGCTTGATGGCCGCGGTTTCGGCGGGCTGGCCGAAGGCGTCCCATCCAAACGGATGTAGAACGTTGAAGCCGCGCATTCGCTTGTACCAGGCTAACGCATCGCCAATTGCGAAGTTTGAAACGTGTCCTATGTGCGCGCGGCCCGAAGTGTAGGCGAGCATCTCCAGGCAGTAGAACTTTTGACGGTCGTGATCTTCCTTGACTTCAAAGGTTTTCTCATCAGCCCAGCGCTGTTGCCACTTTTTTTCCACTTCTTGTGGGAAATACTTTTCTTTCATAACGTCTACCTAAGGCCTCTTATAGCTGAATCCGAATGAATGATTGTGCGAACGATAAATGGTTCCCCTCAGGCGAGGGGTAAAAGCAGCAGCAGGTCTAGTTTCATCTGCGGTGAGTTCATCTCTTGAATAATAAACCGGATCGCTACAACAGAGCAAACTCTTCGAATCTTTATTCCCTCACCCCGCTGGAACTCACGAAGTCAGGTGCAACCGCGGCGAGCGCGCGAATCTGCCGCAGGTTCCAGGCGTAATCTCGCTCCTTATCCACGGGAGTTTCTAAGATAAATGGTAGATTTCTGAACTTCAAGTTATGAGCGATCCGGCGAAATCCATCATCGCCGATACAGCCAAGTCCGATGTGTTGATGGCGATCGACTCTCGAGTTTAACGGTGCTTTCGAATCGTTACAGTGGATCAGCTTGATTCGATTGAAGCCGAATGTTTCGTTGATAGCTCTTATCGTCGAACGTAATCCCGGCTCGCTGGATATCTCATAACCCGAAGCAAGCGTATGCGCAGTGTCCAGGCAGACATCCACCGGTATGTTGTCCAGCAGTTCAAGCATCTGCTCGATCTGTTCAAAGCGACTGCCGATCGATGAGCCCTGTCCGGCAGTGTTCTCCAACAGAATCGTCAATCCGTTCTTCCCTCCTGCCTCAGCCGCAGAGGCGGCTGCGCCTCGCAAACGCAAACCTCTCGTGCATTCGCGCATGGATTTGACGGCCTCAGCGATTCCCGCTTCTGCGCCCGCCGCTCCAGCACAACCAGGATGAACGACAAGGTAGTCTGCACCAAGATCGATACTCCGCGTGATCTCCCCTCGAAACGCTTCCCGCGATCGTGCACGCAAGATCGGATCGGTTGCTGCCAGATTGATCAAGTAGACCGAATGTATTGCGAGCGGCCAAAAACCGGACTTTTCACGAGCAGTTCTGAACTCTGAGATTTCATCACTAGTGAGGGGCCGGACCAGCCATCCCCTGGGATTGCGCGCGAAGATCTGAAGGCAGTCACAGCCTTTTTCGTCTGCCGATTTGATCGCGTTGACGAGTCCGCCCGCGATGGAGGCATGCATTCCCAGGCACAGTGACCGCTTCGGTCTCATATATTCAATTTCAACACAAAGTCACGACGGCACAAAACAGAGACAAAGTGGTAGCAGGTTATCTACGATGTTTTTTAAGACGATAAGCCACACCTGGACTCCCGGTTACAGTCGCTCGACCACAGGTTTCGCTGATGTCCTACAGTTCTTGACGAGTCTGCCGCGCCTACGATAGACAAACAATACTTGCAAAGAGACAAAATGAAGAAACACGTGATCGCTTTTGCCACTTCTCTAGTCCTTTGCGCGCTGGTCTTCGCCCAGGATGTTCAACGCCTGGGGCCGGGAAGGAAATACTCGAGCATCGATCGGGTCAAGCTTGAGCACCTGCGAGCAGTTCACGCTGATCGACTTCGATTTGCTTCAGAGCGTAAGCCAGTCTCCGTGTCGACCGGTTATAACGACTACCGCGCGATTCTGCATGCTCACGCAGAGGATGCCTCGCATACGGGTGGGACGAGACCCGAAATGCTCGCCGCCGCGCACAAGGCCGACGTTCAAATCGTCATGCTCACCGATCACGTGAGACCCGAGCGCGATTTCATTGACGACAGTTGGCGAGGCGTTTACGAAGGTGTGTTGTTCATTCCTGGAGCGGAGGATCGAGGCTTTCTTTCCTATCCGATGAAGTCGATCAAAGGCGTGAAAGCCGAATCGAAGGAACAATACACAGAATTAGTGCGAAGAGGTGGGGGTAACATCTTTCTGTGTCACGTCGAGGAGCGAACAGACTGGCCCACAGATCAACTCGATGGACTCGAGATCTACAATCATCATACCGACATAAAGGACGAAGGCGCTTTCCAGCTTTGGCTCCAAGGGGCCTTGACTGACCCGGTGCGGCTGCCTGAGTTAGCCGAAGCGCTTCGACAATACCCTGAAGAGGTGTTTGGGGCACAACAAGACTATTTGAAGAATGTGATCGAAAAATGGGATCGCGATACTCAACGACATAGACTCACTGGTGTTGCCGCTAACGATTGCCATCATAACCAGGTATTCACCGTTACCGCGATCGACGATAAGACTGTCGAGCTCGGCTACATCACAAGCAAACCGACAACAAATCGAGTCAGCGCCGACAAGCTTCCAGCGATTTCCGAGCTTGTAAAGGACAAGAAGCCGGGTGAATTGATAGCGCGCCTCGACTTCGATCCCTACGATCGCAGCATGAAGTATGTATCGACACACATTCTCTCCCGCGAACTGACGGAAGCAGCTGTTCGCAATGCTCTCAAACAAGGGCACGCCTATGTGGCTCACGATTGGCTTTGTGATTCAACCGGGTTTGCCTTCGTAGCACGAAATGCAAGGAGAACTGCTGGCGTTAATGGTGACGAAATCAAGCTCGAGCGTGGGATAAACTTGACTGCGGAAGCGCCCCTGAAATGTATCTTGAAGCTAATCAGAAATGGTCAGGTAATTCAGACTGCAAATGCACGCCGGCTGGATTATGTTGTAAAGACGTCCGGAGTATATCGAATCGAAGCCTGGCTCGAGGTCGATGGTGAGCAGCGGCCTTGGATTTATTCGAATCCGATTTATCTGAGATGAGAGCCAGGATCAGAACTGCCTGGCACGATTAGACCGAGATTCAAGTCAGGTTTCGGGCAAGACGCAAAGATACCGATCATTGCACAGAGAACAATGGCACAAAGAAAAATGAAGGTTGATCCAGTCAAGCTCGAGATATTCAAGTCGCTCTACTCTTCTGTAGCCGAGGAAATGGGAGTGAGCCTCAGGCGCTCCGCTTTTTCTCCCAATATCAAGGAACGGCGAGACTACTCCTGCGCGGTCTTCAACCGTGACGGCATTTTGATAGCTCAGGGCGATCATATGCCGGTCCATCTCGGATCGATGCCAATGTCAGTTCGCGCCGCTCTTGAAACTGTTAGCCTCTCGCGCGGCGACATCGTCGTGCTCAATGATCCGTATGCCGGCGGAACTCACTTGCCCGATGTGACGATGGTGGCCGGGGTGTTTGGAGAAAATCCGCAGGAGCGGCGGAGCAGAAAACGAATCGCCAAACGGGTTCGATCATCGGATACGCGCCACGGTCAAAACAATCAAGCGCTCTTTTACGTCGCCAATCGGGCTCATCACGCTGATATCGGAGGGGCAACGCCAGGTTCGATGGGACGAGCCGATGAAATCTATCAGGAGGGTTTGAGGATCCCTCCAGTAAGATTGATGCTCGACGGTCGAGTAAACCACGATGTTATGCGGCTTATCTCTGCAAATGTTCGGATACCGGAGGAGCGCGAAGGCGATCTAACGGCTCAACTTGGCGCAATTGCTACCGGACAGCAGCGATTGCTCGAGATAGTGGATCGATACGGATTCAAAGAGGCGGATGATTATGCTTCGCACCTCATAAATTACACCGCCGAGATGATGCGCCGGATCATTAGCGATCTGCCGGATGGTGTTTATGAGGCTGAAGATTTTCTGGACAATGATGGCTATTCTGAAGACCCCGTTCGAATTGCAGTACGTATCGAGATCAGGGGAGACCATGCAGATGTAGATTTCACCGGCAGCGCTCCACAAGTCCGCGGACCGATCAATGCGGTTGAAGCGATCACCGTCTCGGCCGTTTACTACGTGTTTCGCTGCCTGATTCCTTTGAACGTTCCGGCTAGTTGGGGAATTCTCCAGCCGATAAACGTCACCGCCCCGCTTGGAAGCGTTGTCAATGCTCGGCCGCCGGCCGCGGTTGCCGGCGGAAACGTTGAAACCTCTCAGCGTATAGTTGACACTGTTCTGCTTGCTCTATCGAAGACCGGCGCCCTGGTTCCAGCAGCAAGTCAGGGAACGATGAACAACCTGACTATCGGCGGGACTGACCGGCGCACAGGGAAACAATTCGCATACTACGAGACCGTTGCGGGCGGAATGGGTGCGCGCCCCGGGTTGGACGGAATAGACGGCATTCATACACATATGACGAACTCGCTAAACACTCCCGCGGAGGCGATGGAATATGCATACCCAATGAGAGTTCGACACTACGGCATACGCCACGGGAGCGGTGGCGGTGGCCAGTTTCGCGGCGGCGACGGAGTAGTGCGCGAGGTGGAGCTTTTGACCGACGCACGAGTAACAATACTTTCAGATCGGCGAACAGTCGCACCCTATGGCCTCCAGGGCGGTAAGAGTGGAGCAACAGGCCGCACAGTCCTGATCAACGAAACTCAGGAGAGGGTTCTAGCGGCGAAAGATTCGATTGATGCAAAAGCTGGCGATCGTATTCGCATTGAAACACCAGGAGGAGGAGGTTGGGGAAAGAAATAGGACCTATAGGACTTAAGAGGACCTATCTGATAAGATTTTGTCGCGATGCCCGAGCAGATAAGAGAGCGGCTCGAGCTAGTTCGCGAACAGATTGCGCGAGCGGCTGAACGCGCCGGCCGAAGCACCGACGAAATAACGTTAATTGCCGTCTCTAAAACATTCAACGCAGAGACAGTCCAACAGGCAGTAACCGCCGGCGCTCAGGATCTGGGCGAAAATCGCGTGCAAGAAGCGATCTCGAAGGCTCCTTTAGTAACTGGAAATGTACGCTGGCACCTAATCGGCAATTTGCAGTCGAATAAAGCACGAAGCGCTGTGACAACATTTGATGTTATTCACACGATTGACAGAAGCGATCTCGTGACGAGACTGGACCGGATCGCAGGTGAGCTTGGCCGTCATCCTCGAGTACTTGTACAGGTTGATCTGTCACACGAGCCAACGAAATCCGGCGCGGATGAAGCGGACCTGCCTGCAATTCTCGAATCTCTTGACGCTGCGCAACATCTGCAGTTCATTGGACTGATGACGCTGCCGCCGTTTTTTGATTCTCCAGAACAAACAAGGCCTTATTTTCGACGCCTGCGCGAAATTCGAGATCAATTAAATCATTCTCGGAGCGGTCCAAAGATTCTGACGGAACTTTCGATGGGCATGAGCCACGATTTTGAAGTGGCCATTGAAGAAGGCGCAACGATGGTCCGAGTCGGAACCGCGATTTTCGGTTCGCGCTCGAAGGAGTAACTCGATCGTCTCGTCACGTAGTAACGAATTCATTCGTTCTGGTTTGAGATCCTATGAAATCAAATCAGAAGAACGAATAAATTCGTTACTACGTGATTTGGATCGACTCTCGATTCTACGATAACTTTTAATCACTAGGAGCGAGCTTGACATTAGTCGTATTGGCGTTCTATTGGATCTCACAAATTGTATTTTGGGCGACGATTGGAGTTGCGTCGCTTCTGTTTATTCGAGTGCTGCTTACCTGGGTCAATGCAAACCCTTTTGGACGCATTCCGTATCACCTTACGAGGATCACTGAACCGATGGTTCGGCCGGTGCGATCCCAATTCGGCGCAGGACGCTATCTGCGGTACGACCTGATCCCATTAGTAATGGGCGTACTGATCCTCGTTACCGGATTGTTCATTGCGAGTATTCTCGGCCAATTGGGCGGCATAATCGGCGCAATAGGACGAAATATCCTGGGGGGCGCGCTGGCGTCTGGCGCAATGATAGGAGAACTAATAAGGCTACTTGGTTTACTCTATGTGGTCGCGATCTTTTTGAGATTCTTTCTTCCATTTTTTGCAGTTGGCTATAGAAACAGGTTCTTTCACTTCCTGTTTAAAATAACCGAGCCGTTGCTGAGGCCGCTCCGCCGCATTTTCGTTGCAGGGATGTTTGATTTTTCGCCTATAGTTGCCATGTTTATCGTTCAAATCCTCACCGGATTTTTTGCAGAAATGGTCAGCAGATAGAACTGGTGAGATGTGCTCCAGATCAGGGAAACAGATAAGGCGGTGACGATAAAGGTCCGAGCTCAACCGCGCGCGAAACGAACAGAGATAATTGGCGAGCACGACGGCGCAATCAAAATAAAACTTGCTGCGCCGCCATCGAATGGCAAAGCGAATGAAGAATGCCGCCGATTCCTTGCAAAGCTCCTCGACGTGAGCGCAACATCGGTTGAAATCATTTCCGGTGAGTCATCGAGAGATAAGATCGTTCGCATTCAGAACATCAGCGCTAGGCGTGTTCTTGAGGCGCTAGGGAGGTAATAAAATGTCCGGACATTCAAAGTGGCACTCGATTAAGCACAAAAAGGGGGCAATCGACGCTAAGCGCGGCAAGATGTTTTCGAGGTTGATCAAGGAGTTGACAGTGGCCGCTCGTGGAGGAGGCGATCCTGCGGGCAATGCGCGGTTGCGGAAGGCGATGGATGACGCAAAGGCAATCAACATGCCTAAAGACACCATGATGAACGCGGTCAAGCGAGGTACAGGTGAGATCGCCGGTGCCGCGATTGAAGACATAACCTATGAAGGCTATGGTCCTGGTGGCGTGGCAGTATTCGTCGAGTGCCAGACCGACAATCGCACTCGCACGGTAGCTGAGATCCGCCACATCTTTACCAAGAACGGCGGAAACCTGGGTGAAACAGGTTCGGTCGGATGGATGTTTCAGAAAAAGGGCAGCATTGTGGTTGATCACAGTGTGGCTGATGAAGAAAAGATTATGGAGCTTGCGCTGGAGGCCGGCGCCGAAGATGTTGCAGGCGATGAAGAAACCTGGGAAGTAATCACCTCACCCGAAGATTTCAACTCCGTGCTCGACGCTATCAAGAGTGCGAATATCGAGCCGCTTTCGTCAAACGTGACGATGCGACCGACGAATTCAGTTCAAGTCACCGGCGCCACAGCACAGCAGGTTTTGCGTTTGATGGAAGCACTCGAAGATCACGACGATGTTTCGAATGTGTCTGCTAACTTCGACATACCAGCAGAGGAAATGGAAGCGGCTGGATGAATGCCAGGAATGAGCCCCAAACCTGAAGGTAATGACATTCTCTCAGTCTGTGCAATCTGCGGATACCTGAATAATGCGAATCATCGGAGTAGACCCCGGCAGCGATTGTACCGGTTATGGTGTAATCGATAGCGATGGCCGTAATTATGGACTCGTCGAGTACGCTGCAATACGAGGGCCAAAACATCTGAGCTTCGCAAACCGCCTGCTTACAATAAGCAAAAAAATTGAAGAGGTGATCGAACGTTTGTCGCCCGAGGCATGCGCGATCGAAGACACCTTCTTCGCAGTAAACGTCAAGAGCGCGCTGAAACTCGGGCAGGCGCGTGGCGCTGTACTCGTAGCCGCCGCACGAGCAGGTGTCGAGGTCTTTGAGTACACTCCTCTGGAGATTAAGTCCGCGCTGGTGGGCTACGGTCGGGCTGAAAAGCATCAGGTTCAAGAAATGGTGCGAGTGCTGCTGCGGATGAAGTGCGCTCCCGAGCCGCTCGACGCAAGCGACGCTCTGGCAGCCGCGATTTGCCATGTTAATATTGCGGCAACTCGCGCCCGCTTGAGAATGTAAGAAAATAGGACGCATAGGTCTATGGATCCTATGGTTTAAATCCCTTGAGCCCTTGAACAACCAGTAGTAAGATTGATTGTGAAAGGCAAGCTTCCGTGCGAGCTGCGAACAGAAGGCAAAATCGGAGCAGGAGCCGGTTGATTGCCAACACCTTTGTAGAGCGCCCTCCCTGGATGGAAGTACATGACGGACCTCTACGGAATTCTCGGACTCACCCCTCGCGCGACCGCTAACGAAATTAAGTCGGCCTACAGGCGACTTGCGCGCAAATATCATCCCGATGTGTCGGCCTCTCCCGATTCCGAAGCGAGGTTTGTGCACATTAACCGCGCATATCAGATTCTCAGTGATCCGCGCAGGCGCGCAGCCTATGACAGCGGCCAGTATCACGACGCTCAAAGGACGTTCTACGCGTCTCGCCAGGCGGAAGTGGTCGCGATGCAGCGTCATTTCGACCGAATCGTAGACGAGTGGCTTGCCAGAGAGCGGCAAGAAACTGCTGCGCGTTCGCACGCAGTTCTGATCGTTGTGCCGCTTTTCCTCTCCGCGTTCTACGTTATGGTCTCCAAGCCGACGCTCATCGAGCAGTCTCGACTAATCGGCAGAGTTGTGATCCTGGCGTTGGCACTGTACGGGCTCGTGTATCTTGTGAAGAACCTTGCCGTGGTGCTCTCGCGTTACACCTATCACATACCCGACCATCTCACATCAGTTTTTCGTGAGCAGGAGCTACCCAGGGACAAATCAATCAGCCGGCGAGCCGGGTTAATCTTCTTGATATGCGGTTACCTGGTGTCGATCGGTCTCGGGTATGTTGTGAGCAAGTTCGTTCCTGGCAGCTACGGCGCGGCGGTTAGCTTTAGCACGCTGCTCGGGGCGCTTGTTTACCCGCCAATTGCCGTGTTGATCATCGGAAGTATTCGACGTATCGGCGGTTTGCTCGATCGCCTCTAAGAATCCAGCTTTTCCGGACACAATGAGATACTACGACCTGCCCATCGGAGAGAATGCGCCTGACGTGTTCAATGTTGTTGTGGAGATACCCAAAGGCAGCGCAAACAAGTACGAATACGATCCTGATCTGCATATTTTTCGCCTCGATCGAACACTCTATTCTCCAATGCACTATCCAGGCGATTATGGCTTTATTCCGTCTACCATGGGTGGTGACGGCGACGCTCTCGATGTACTGGTGTTAGTCGAAAGCCCGACGTTCACAGGTTGCGTTATAGAAGCGCGCTCCGTGGGAATGCTGGTAATGATCGATCAAGGGTTCGAAGATCAGAAACTGCTCTGCGTACCAACCAGGGACCCAAGACAAGAAACAGTGAAGAATTATAGCGATGTGCACCCCCATCGCATTCGAGAGATCGAGCACTTCTTTAGTATCTATAAGGAACTCGAAGGGAAAAGACTGAAACAGGCGGCTGGCGCAATGCCGCTGAAGCAAGAGAGGTAATCATCGCCGCACGTGACAGGTTTCTATCTGATCATTCATAGTTCCTGACTATTTTTTGAAGATCTTCTTCGCCATGCTCCCAAAGTCGGGTTTCCAGATGCCGCTGTTTGACCCTTTCGATTTAGCCGCAGCTTCTCCGCCCGTCTCACGTTTTGCAACTCGATTTTCAGGATCCATTTTAAGCGCCTCGCGAAAGTACTGATCTGCTCTCTTGGTTAACCCCGCCTCTTTGTACAGCAGGCCAAGCTTGACACGGATCTGGGCGTTGAATGGTTCCAGTTGCGCTGCTCTTGACAGGTGGCGCTCTGCTTCGCGTCGAGTCCGAGGATTGCGAATCAGCGCGATGCCCAGGTGGTAGTGATACGGCGCGCGGTTGGAATCGAGCTTGATTGCCTCCCGAAGCAAGTGCACCGCGGCGTGATATTCCTTTCTCTCGAAGCGCGCGCGTCCCTGCTGGTAGTACAGCTCAGCGAGTTGCGCGGGAGGCAGTTGAGGACCGTTTTTAGGCAGGGCTCCGATGATGTCTGGCACCTCAGCTTCAACACCAGGTGAAGATTCGCTCCCTGCGGCGTGCCCGTTCGAGGAATTGCCGTTGGCGATGTGTTCGTCCTCCAACGATGCAGTGTCGGCTACCGCTGGTGCTGGCGCTGCGACAGTCATCGTCGGCATCTTAAGCGCCGAAGTAGCGAGAGGGTCGGAGTTCTTTCGTATCCTTTCATCGTAGCTCGCACGCTCAGCCGGCTGGCTCAGAATGTCATAGGCTTGCGTCATAAGAGCAAATAAGGATTCGAGTTTGGCGCGCAGATCGCCACTCTCCTGCTGGTGATAACGATCCGGATGATACTTCTTTGCATGATGATAATAGGCAGTCTTTATTTCAGTCGTTGTGGCGTGGCGCGTTACGCCAAGAATATCGTAGTAGTCGGCTGACTGGGAGAAGTGAAGCTGGCGCATCACATCTTCGCGAATCCGCTCTAAGTTTTCTTCCGCCTCTCGTGCGGCGGGGTCGTCTTCTTTATGCTCGTCGCGATCCGCAAGTTTCAGAAATCCAGCGGCAACCAGCGCGCAAACTGCGCGGCGTGCGTCACCGTCTCCAACCCCGCTCAATGCACCAACATCAGTAATCGACGTCGGACCTTCGATGCGAGAAAGAATATAGCTTTCTAACGGAATCAACATGCCCGAATCAGGTGAACCAGCTGCTTTAGCTCTGATCACCACCGAGTTTTCGGGAGCCATCAGGTCTGCTACCTGCTGAAGATCTGCAGCGTGGCGCGCACCTTCCAGGAGGATGTCCGCCGCACCGCGGTCGATAGTTACTTCGTGAGCGGCTCTGATTCGTTGATCAAACGAGTAATCACCCTGAGTCCATTCGAAGACGGAAAGAATGATGCTCATTACCTGCTCGCAGACGAGCTTCCGCATCAGTGATTCCTCGAGCACAGACATTTCGACAAGGGTCGGACCCAAACGATTGGTCTTTCCGCCCAGCCGCAACTTTGCCCGCTCGATCTGCTCGATCGTAGCTAGCCCGTTGTTGATAAGCTTGTGCTCGAGCTGTTCGTTCGCCAGATTGCTGATCGCAAAGGTGGGCGCCCCAGACTCAAAAAAGACTGCTTTGATGGCCTTGCCGCGGGACAACCTGAGCAATCCGCTTAGATTTTTGTGCGCAATCTCGCGTATGAGATCTGGAAAAAGTTTTTCACCAAGTTGTCCTTGCACCGGAGCTTCCTGTGAGGTGATGGGCTACAAACAAATGGTGCAGCCGTAGGTGTTGGGTATAAGGGCATCGGGGGACTGGGCTGCCACATTGTAGATTGAACGTATGACAGACTCAATAGTCTTCAGTGACGACTTCAACTGTTTCCGGTGAATTTTGGTCTATTCTGAAGCCACGTAGTAACGACTTCAGTCGTTTACCGAAATTTGTTTGGAATCGATCAAAACGACTGAATTCGTTACTACGTGGGGGACACCCTACCGAAGTTCAACCTGTCCGTGTGGAGTTTGAATGGTAGCGATCAGCGCAGGAGCCGAGCCCGCGTCGATTCTGATATTCAAACCAAGAGCAGAAAGACCTGCCTCTATAGCCTTGGCATTCGGATGCTCCGCCCGTAGGGAAACGAGTTTGCAACCCTTGGATAAGCCCTTAGCCGGGTGTTGAGTATTACCCCAATCAATAAAGAACGGGACGATCCCGTCCGCAGTCAATGTTCGCGAAACCGTTAGGCGCCAAGCCAGCAGGACCCCATCCGGTCGGCGCCTGCTGCCGGACTGAACCTCACCGAGATCCAAACCATATGTCTTCGCTTTTTCGGTTGTCGCTTCGAGATCTGTTGACTTGACCGCCCAAGTCACGAGTCGAGGAGATTTGAGATCGTCGATCCCAAACCTTCTCGGGCGTACGGGTTGTGGTTGCTCAGGATCAGGTCCAATGATTTCCAGGTAAGTTTCGTCACCCAAACCGATGAGCGCATTTCTAGTACCCCCTCCGGGGTGCTGCCCCCCCACAACTGACTTCACGCCGAGAATGCGTTCAACATGTTCGACGGCGGTCGTAAGATTCGGAGCAGCGTAGACTAAATGGTCGACCCGGGACAGCACCGCACGCTCCTTGTCGCTTTGTTTGCTCACGCTTCCCACGACAATGCACAGAAGCGCAATGAAAATCTGTTTCATTGGATGAACTAAACATTGTCCTAATCGGTCATATGGGTCCTACTCCACATCGTAAATCTTGATCTGCTTATCCTGAAGATACTTATCAAACCAATTCAAAATGTGTTGCAGCCTCTCGACGCGATGCCAGGGCGCACCCGAGCGCGAGAGCTCGTGTGACTCATTCGGGAATCGGACCATCACCGTTGGGATCTTACGATACTTCAATGCGCGGAACATTATCTCACCGCCATCCGCCGGAGGTGTCCGGTAGTCGGCTTCACCTTCGATGAACATTATTGGAGTGGTAACGTTCTTTACGTAAGTTATCGGTGACCGTGCAGTGAAGTCCTTTGGGTCCTCCCACGGCGCGGCGCGGAACCACGTCGGCTGGAAGAGCCAAAAATCCGCGGTGTACCAGAAGCCGGCCCAATCCGCGATTGAACGTTGAGAAACAGCTGCCGCAAATTTGTTGGTGTGACCCACAGTCCAATTGGTTAGAACGCCGCCGCCGCTGCCGCCGGTTACGCCCAGTTTCTTGGTGTCGATATAGCCTCGCTTGATCACCTCATCAACCCCGGCCATCAAGTCCTTATAATCGTCGCCAGGATAGTTGTACTGAATGATGTTCCCAAAGTCCTGACCGTAGGACGTGCTTCCGCGCGGATTCGTATACAGAACGACGTAACCCTTCGCCGCCATCCACTGAAACTCGTGCGTAAAAGTATTGCCGTACGCGGCATGTGGTCCTCCGTGAATCTCAAGAATGAATGGATACTTTTTTGAGGGATCAAAATTGGGAGGTTTCTGTATCCATCCTTGAATTTTCTTGCCGTCGAAGCTCGTATACCAGATTTCTTCCGGATCAGTCAGATTCAATTGCGAAAAAAGTTCATCGTTGATGCGCGTCAACTGAGTGAGCTTTCCGCTGGCTACATCAAGCAGGAACAGATCGCCAATGTTTGTGGACGATGAGATCAAGACCGCCATCTTGGAGACATCCGGTGTGACCGAGTAACTTTGAATATCATGGTTCCCTGTTGTAAGAGCCTCGACTTTGCCGGTGGCCGCATCGATTCGTTTAAGATTCGCCGAGCCGTGTTCGGCGACGTTGATGTAAATCGTGCGATCATCCTTACTCCAAATCGCGCCTCCCGGGCTGCCGCCTCTCGGGGCACGCTGATCGCCACCAATTCCACCTCCAATATCGAAGTCATAACCTGCCGTTAAGTTCTTCGCCGTCGCGCCTGCCTCGTTGTTAGCAACGAACAAATCAGGCTGCGTGTACGACTGCACCGGTTGGTGCCCGGCGGTTCCCGAGAATGCGATACGCTTGCCGTCATTGCTGAAAGTGTAATCGCGCATACCGCCGTCGAAGCTCAACATTTTGCGCTCATCGCTGCCGTCCGGTGCGATTGAATACAAATCCGAATGCGCCGCTTCGTAGTAGGGTTCGGCAACGCGTCGCGCAACAAAGTAGATGCGCGAACCGTCCGGCGACCACGACAGGTTGCCTTCATCAAAGTTGCCCCTGGTGATCTGTTTCGGCTTCGGCTGGTCCGTCGTCGAATTGGGAACGCTAATGGTCCAAATGTGTGCATGAACTTTTGGATTGAGATAACCGCCGCCGTTTGCGCGGTAGACCGCCTTCGAGATAACTCGAACATCGCTCACGTGCTCAGGTGTTTTCTCCTTAGGTTCAGGGTTCTCGGGATTAGGCTTGTCCTGCTCTTTATTGCCATCATCGCTACTTGAAAAAGCAATCGTTTTGCCATCAGGCGACCATTCAAATCCGCCGGCTCCTCGTGGCACATCTGTAAGAGGACGTGCTTCGCCTCCATCCAGGGAGAGCAGGTAAATCTGAGGGGATTGAGGCCGCCCGTCCTTCTCAGCGGAACGAATAAAAGCGAGAGTTTTTCCATCCGGTGACCAGCGCGGTCCGGCGTCGCGAGGACCACTGGTCAGCTGGCGAGCTGCGCCACCGCTGGCCGGTACGGTCCATAAGGCCGATTCGTAGCGATCAGCCTTCTGATTCACCCATACTCGCACAAAGACAACTCGGGAGGCATCGGTTGAGATTTGTGGGTCGGCCGCCCAGACGAACTTGAACAAGTCCGTCTCGATGATCATACGTTTCTCCGCGGCCAGATAGGACGCGGGAATAGCGAGAACGGTAGCGAGTAATAGCGCGAGCGCGGCAACGATTCGACGGGGATTCGAGTTCATCATTTACTCCTGATTGCGAGGTCGCAATTTGATGTGGATGTCAGGTTCGGAACGACTGGGTGCGTCCGAACTTGATGTATATCACGAGGCTCACGTTGATCGAAAGCGTGAGAAAGAGGTGAATTGGACCTTCAGGATGCGGTCGACAACTTCGAACTTTGAAATTTGCAATCTAAATCTGGATCATTCGGAATCTGAATTCTGAAATTTGAAATCTGAAATTTGGAATCTGAAATCTGAAATCTGCAATCATCTGAAATCTGAAATTTGGAATCTGAAATCTGAAATCATCTGAAATTCGAAATCAGAAATCTGAAATTCCCAGTTTCCTCCCCTCTTGCCGCCCTCCATCGCAAAGAGTACGATTCGCAAGCATACGCAGCAAAACAGCCTGCATTACGAGGAGGGTTAATGGCAACACCCGAAAAATCTATTCCCACCCAACGAGCCGCTGAAGGCGATTGGAGTCATCTGTTCTCCTACCACGCATTCGCACCGGTTCTCGATCGAGCCGAAGGCATTTACCTGTATGACACCGATGGCAACCGCTACATCGACGCATCGGGTGGCCCGATAGCGATGAACATCGCGCACGGCGATCGCCGCGTAGTGGAGGCAATTACCCGTCAGGCCGAAAAGTACGCCTATTGTCACCCGGCTCTTTCAAATCAACCGCGCGCCGAGGTCTGTGCCCGGATCGCAAAGCTCGCTCCTGGAAACCTCAACACCACGTATCTGTGTTCGGGTGGCTCCGAAGCAGTCGAGACCGCAATCAAAATTGCCCGCCAGTATCATCTCGCTCGCGGTAACTCGCAGAAGAATGTTGTCATCGGGACATGGGATAGCTACCACGGTATGTCCCTGGGCGCCCTATCGGTTGCCGGCGGACCAGGATTCCGTAAGCCGTTTCTTCCGATGCTCGCCAATTGGCCTCACGTTCGGCACTATCGAAACCCAAAAGAACGTCACGAAGGTATGAGCGTAGCAGATTGGGCGACGCAGTGTGCTCGCGAGCTCGAAGAGACAATATATTTTGCCGGACCAGAGCAAGTATCTGCGTTTATCGCCACACCGGTGGGCGCTGGCAAAGACTATGGCTTGATCCCGCCTGTCGAGTACTGGCAGGCAGTTCGCGAAATCTGTGATCGCTACGATGTATTGTTGATTGCCGACGAGGTCGTGACGGGATTTGGGCGCACCGGTCGTTGGTTCGCAATGGAGCACTTCGGCGTGCAAGCCGACATAATGACCAGCGCGAAAGGCATCTCAGGTCTTTACGTACCGATGGGCGCAGTAACCGTAAGCGACGAGGTTAATGAACCGTTCGCCGCCGGCGAGACGTTCATTCACGGCTTCACAAACATGGGTCACCCGCTGGCCTGCGCGGCGAGTCTCACTGTTTTGGACATCATCGAACAAGACAAACTCGTCGAGAACAGCGCTGAGGTTGGCGCGTATCTACACTCGAACGCCGAGCGTTTCCTGGCGCGGCGGACAATCGCAGATTCGCGCGGCAAGGGTTTGTTGATGGTATTGGAGCTGGTGCGGGATAAGGAGACGATGGAATGGTTTCCGCCAGAAGCAGCGGCTGATGAAAAATTCCAGGCTTTGGGTCTTAAGAACGGCCTTGCATTTTACATGTCGCTGTACGGTCCCCGGCGGCCGGGTGCATTGAAGCGTGGTATGCCAATCTTCATCGCGCCTCCTCTTTGCATAAACCGTGAGCAGGTCAATGATCTAATGGACAGGTTGGATAGGACGCTCGAGGAATGGGAATCGGCCATTGGTATTCAGTGAAGCGTTTCGCCAGAGCTCGATGGTTACTTATTCTGGATTGGATACTCAGTTGTGCAACACCCTAGATAAGCCAGGTACAACCTGCACTTCACGGTTTTAGAATTTGCTGCCTCCCGTCCTTGTTTTGTAGTTTTACAGAGCTATTTGCGCCTTCGGCCTTCAAAATAAGTTGTGTTGAATCAGTTTCGCCAATGAGACCAAGCCCTGCGCCTTCGACCGAAGCCCCAAGCTTAACCTCCGGTCGACCATTGGGGTCAATCAGTCTAAACATTACGTTTTCCGGATAGCCGACCTTGCCATCCGGCCACTTGTATTGTGGATCGCCCGTCTGAATTTTTATGCTAGCTCGAACCTTCCCTTTCTCATCGACAATCTCGAGCTCACGGCCGCGCAGCACCGGAGCAACGCCGTCCGGCGATGAGCCTCGCATCTCGTTTCCGGCCTCGACGCGGCGAAGCTGAGTCAACAGGAACACAGTCAGACCCAGATTGATAATCGTAAGCGCAATTACAAATCGTTGACTCTTCATAGAACCTCCAGGAATACATTAGACGTTCAGCGTTCAGGACTAACGTTCAGTGTTCAACGTTCGGGTTCAGCGTAATATGCGTCCTCTGCGAAGAGTCAAAGGTTGGTTGGTTTTTCAAATCGGGTTTGGTTTTCAAACCCGATTCATCCGCAGATGACGCAGATTACACAGCGCGGCTTCAGCCGCAACCAAAGGAGGTAACGCTCCACGACTTGTTCTGGCAATATGTGTTTTTTCCCAAAACCAAAGCCGGAGGCAAGCCATGGAGCGTTTTCTGGCGCGGCATCAGAGCCGCATACTTGGAACCCTTTCTGGTTTCGACCGAATGCTGTTTCGCGGAAGCTTGCGATCGATCTCTTATGTTAAGGGTCTCGAGATTTTCTTGTTGTGTCAACACGTACTGCACAAAGATTTTGGTAAATTCGTAGAAAAGTGTTCCAAGCGAATTATAGAGCACGCCAAGAGTATGGCAGAGAGAGAAGGGCGGCCGTACATATTTATACAATCGTCTAAAGAATCGAAGGAAGACACTGCTCGAAAGATAGCGGAAAGGGATAAGATTAAAGAAGGGCTTATTGCAATATTTCGGTGTGTAGAACCGTGCCAATCTTTTGAGATTCATAAGAACCGAGAGAGTAAATGGCTGGATCTGGTATCGAAAGAACGGAAGTGTCTGCACCTGTATTTCTACTATATGGACCGGGAGTTTGGGCTTATGCACGTGAGACTGCAAACCTGGATTCCGTTCACAATTCAAGTATGCATCAACGGTGGGGAATGGCTTTCCCGACAGATGACTCAGGCGGGAATCGAATACACAAAGCGCGAAAACTGCTTCACCTTCATATCTGACTTTGCAAAGGCTCAGCAGATCATGGATCGGCTTAGCGAGCGCAAGTGGCAGCGAATGTTGAATGCATTCGCGCGAGCGGTGAATCCTTGGATCGCGCGCAAGGAGAGATGGAACATAAGAGGGTACTACTGGAGCGTTAGGCAAGGTGAATATGCAACGGACGTTGTATTCAAAGACCCTCAACAGCTGGCAGACCTCTACCAGAGTCTGGTCAAACATGCGATCTTCCGATTTAGCAGCGAGGATGTAATGAGATTCCTGCAACGGCGAACAGATCGGCGGTTTTCTGGTGAAGCAAGTACGAATATGCAACGGATTGAGGGCATACGAGTCAAGCACTGGGTGGAAGAAAACTCGATTAAAATGTATGACAAGCAAGGAAGCGTGCTGAGAATCGAGACTACGATTAACAATCCACGACGATTCAAGGTGTACCGACGAAGAAGCAATGGAGGAAAAGGCTGGCTTCCAATGCGCAAAGGAATAGCCGATATGCGCAGACGAGTGGAGTTGAGCCGTTCGGCTAATGCGAGATACCTGGATGCACTTTCCGTAGTTGAACTTGAGACGCCGTCTCACCGCCTGATGGATGGGGTGAGCAAAAGAGTACAAGATCGAGGGCGTTGGTACAGACCGCTGAGGCCAATCAGTCCTGAGGACGCCGAATTGTTCAAGGTGATTATGCAAGGTCAATACTCATTGCAGGGAATCCGCAACCAAGACCTCCAAAAAACCCTTATCCTAAACTCTTCAGTTAAGAACTACTCGGCTCAAATTGGCCGCCGACTGGCATTGCTACGAGCACACGGACTCATCTACAAGGTGGAAGGAACACACTACTATCGAATTACTAAGAAAGGACACGAGCTCATGAGCACTGCAATTAAGTTCCGGCAAACCGATATCGCGCTCCTCAAAGCAGCTTGAATTCTCGTTAGAAAAAAAGGAATTCAGAGATTTGCTACGCAGAAAGATACCCCACAATATCCTCAACGCTGAACGCACAACGCTAAACGCAAAAAGTCAACGTTGAACCCTGGACGTTGAACGCTTAATTCTTACCCATCGGACTTAAACTCGCTTTTTCGGCGGTGCACACAAAGTTTGCTGCATCATCTGTGCTGCCACTCCCTTTGTAGCGAGCCACCTGAGGATATGGACAGAGCGGACGCGTTCGTACAGCCGGACTCTTTGAATCGCCCTGGCGCTTAGTCGCGATTATCTGTTCCGGAGCAACTCCTTGTTCAACCCATCGTTCAAGAGCAATCGTCATGTCATGTTGCGCATCTGACTGCGCGGGCGTAACAGTTGAGCCAAAAATACTCGGTCCAGGGCCGCCTCCGCAGTGCTGCATTCCCGGAACCATGTAGAGTCGCACAAAAGAATTCACATCACGCTGCCCCATCTTCGCGACCACGCTTTGAAAGTAGTTAACGGTATTCACCGGTGGCAACGCAGCGTCGCTCCACCCGTGATACACAATCAGCTTGCCGCCTCGCGCTTTAAACTCTTTCAAATTCGGATCGGTAGCGTTGAGGATCACTCCGAGCTTCTCGTCTGCAAGCTTGTTGTCCTTCTCAAGTTCGAAGGTTTTGAGATCCCACGAGGCATTGTTGTAGACCATGTTTGCAAAGGTCTGCGATGAGAAAAAGTACTGTGCACCTCTGTTTGACCCCGATCCCGTGATCCACGCCTGCCAGCCGCCTGGTCCTGTTTCACCCCCAGGCACAAATCCGGGGATAATCTGCTCGCCCTTGGCTGTTCGCGGCCCATCATAGATCTTTTTGAGGGCTGTAACTTGTTTAGCCGTTAGACACTCATCAGACTCTTCGCCTTTGCAAAGCAGGACGGACGGATCGAAGCGGCACTTCGTAGGATCATCGAGCACCGAGTCAGTTACTCCGTCGCGCGAATCGCATGACACCAATGCCGCAGCCTCGATGGCTTTTAATTTGTTTGGAGAGATGTAACTCGCCGGATCATTCGTTGTCGCCTGCAAGTTGAACGCAAACCCTGATAGGATGTGCGTGAAATAGTTCGCCGGCGCTCCTGCTATCACCCCATCATAATCCTTCGGATAACGTTGTGCTTCCATCAGCGCTTGTCGTCCGCCGTTCGAGCAACTGGCAAAATAAGAATGCTTCGGCGCTGATCCATAGAACGCACTCACGATCGCTTTTGCCTTTTCGGTCATCTCGTGCACCGCTCGGTGCCCGTAATCGACGATCTTCTCAGGATGTCCGAGCGCCCAGCTCGCATCGTTAGTGACGTGGCCGGTGTCGGTGGAGGCAGTCGCGTAACCGCGGGATACAGCGGCACCCAGAGCTCCGATGCTTATAGAGCCCGCGAACCCTCCATTGCCGATTCCCTGGAATTTTCCATTCCAGCCCTTGCTCGGCATCCACACCTCGAATTTGATGTCGGAGTCTGACGTGGGCTTAATGACACCAGTAACTCGACAGAATTCGGGAAGATCCTTGAATGGTGCAGCCGGGCCGGATGCAGGAGCAAAAGCGCCCGCGGCTACGGACTGCGCTGATGTGATCGTGGTGTTCGAGAGCTTCAGCTCGGCGAGCTTCTCGCAGGACTGCGCTGATGCGGATCCCGGGCTAAAGGCCAGGATCGCCAAGACAAGAACCGGCATAGGATGGAAGAGGGTGTTACATCGACTCTCAATCTTGTTCATATCGCCTCCAAGGTGATCACTTTTTTTGAATTGCAGAACCGATATTCTCATACCATTTGAGGTTTCCAGTCACTGAACCGATGCAAGCTATATCAAGTTTTCCATCTCCATTCAGATCAGCCACCGCACATCCTGCCGCCGAAATGCCTCCATCATCAAGCTTCTGTCTTACCCATTGTCTTCCGTCATCTTGCGCCGAGTAGACGTAAACGCTTCTTCCCTGTCCACGATAGCCGGCAATTATCTCGTCTCGTCCATCTTGATTGAGATCGGCAGTGAGAAGCACGTGTCCATCGTTCAGGCTGGTGTCGATTGTTTCACGCTGCCAGGTCTTACCCTTCTGACGGTAAACAACTACCTGATTTCCGTGCCACGGCTCAATTGAACAAAAGAAGCGCTCCTTTCCCAGATGACCGACGGCGATTTCACTCGAACCGCTTTTAGGCCATGGATCGGTGCTTCCAGTCGTAAGTCTGGTCCTTCGCCATCGATTATCTTTCTCGAGTGTGAACAGATCAATGCCAAGAAAACTCGCCGTCAGAATATCCTCTCGATCGCTTGAGGACCAATGGACAGGCAGAATGCCATGCAAAACGCCCTGGAGTTCATCTGAGATAAGCTCGCGCTTCCAAACACCGGGCTGATAAAACACAAGCGGCACGGCCACCTTGTAGTCCGGAGGCTTTGCTGAAGCGCCTGCTAAAGGCGCGTTGATCAGAACCCTCTTTCCTTTTCCGATATTGACCCAACGGAGTCTGTGTGAAGTGGATAACCTGTCAATCTCTGTCATCTGCCAGGGCTTTAGCAGATCTGTCTGATGCTTCAGGATTGAGACGATACCGATGCTGCGAGCCGGTTCATTCGAAAACTCATACGCAAGCGCAATTTCCGGAATTCCGTCGCCATCGATGTCC
>DATFWY010000128.1:0-15209 GCA_035258805.1 Blastocatellia bacterium
ACTAGCCACTAATCCGATCGCATAAACAAGAAACGCGACTACCGCCGCGCCATATGCCAGATGCACAGCCGGACTCGGCCCGGGCATCATCGAAGCCACCTGCGTAGTCAACAGCGCTGCCGAAGTTCCAATCATCCTTCCGCCTACGTTCGCCGCAAAGCTCTCGCCCGTTCCGCGCAGATGCGTTGGGTACACGCGCGGCAGATAGTTTCCCCAAAAACTTAGTTGCCCCACCGTACAAAGACCAGCAAAAAATATCCCCCATTTCAACATCGTCAAATCGTGAACCGCGGGATACAGAAATACGAGCGGAACAATGATCAGCCCGGGAACCTGAAACACACGCAGCAGTCTGCGGCGCGACACGATTCGAATTGCCAGGAACGCAAGCAGAAACCTCCCAAACAATCCGCCAAGCTCCTGCAGCGTCTGAACGCCTGCTACCGTAGACGCGATTGCCGCCTGGCGCTGCGGCGGCGGAACACTCGGATCGGCAGGCACAAGCGCCGGTACAATTTGGGGTAGTTGTTGAATCGCTCCAAACGCCGCGCCAAGACTGCACGCAAAGATCAACGCCGTAACCAAAGTCGTCCGCCGATATTGAGGAGCGAAGATCGCGCCGAAACTTGGCCGTTTGAGTGTGCCTGACAATTTCTTCTCCAGCCACAGTGGAGATTCCGGAAGGAACGGGCGGATGATGATCAAGGGCAACGCAGGAATCAATCCCGAGATAAGAAGATAACGCCAGGTATCGTGACCACCGTGAATCGCCGGGAGCGAAAGCGCGATTTTCGCTATCAAGTACGCCATCAGGCTAACCATGAAACCGCCGAGTGAAGAAAACGCCTGCGTATATCCGATGATTCGTTCTCTCTGTTTCGGCTCCGTGAAAAGCTCCGCCAGCCACGCAACCGCCGCGACGAATTCAACGCAGACCCCTATAAACGTGGTCGTTCTCAGCACCAGCAGCATCGGCAGCGATGTCGCAAAGCCGGCACCCAGAGCCGAAAAGGCGTATACCAATATGCTCCAGGTGAGAATTCTTCTTCGGCCAAGCCGATCCGTTAGATACCCGCCAAGCAGACCAAACACGCCTCCGCAAACCGCAGGCACGTAGAACATCAGATCGCGCCAACGCTGATAATCCGGACTGCCAAACGTTACGCCGCCGAGCTGCTCCAGAGCAGGACGCAGTATCAACGGGAGCATCAATAGTTCGTACGTATCAAAGGCAAAACCAATGACCGCGATTATGCAGATGAGCCATTGTGTGCGAGTTAAAGTTGAGGAAGTTTTAGGTTCCATCGTTTTGTCGTGGCATCCTTAGCGATTCTTTGCGGCACTTTGCGCCTTTGCGCGAAACGCAAATCGAAAACAGCTATTTCTAAAGCCCTTATCGAAAATATCGCGACAGTGTCGTGGTACTCGGCTTTGAAGATACCAGTGAAACAACTACCAGCAACACCGCTGAAACAATCGTCATCGGAACAACCGGCATAAGACCGAACACCGCCGTTCCTCCCGGCGTTCTCGACAAAACCTCTATTCCCGAAACCGACCACGATACAACCGGCGGCCCGGGTGCCGGCGCAGGAACTACATACTGGTATACCGCAACCGCACCCACTGACAGCGCGGACCAGACTGCCGCCGTCAGCGCTCCCCACTTTGTGCTTCGTTTCCAGAACAACGCTGCTACCAACAACGGCGCAAGCGCCGAGTATCCAGAGAACGCATATTGCACTGCCAGATCAAAGATGCTTTGAGGCGCTTGCAACGCTACTGCATAGGCAACAATCGTTATCAAAACAATGAACAGCCTCCCGGTATGTACCTGAGCAGCTTCGCCGAACCGTTTCTTGCCCCCATAAAACGCGAAGATGTCCTCGGTAAACATAGTCGACAACGCCAGGATCTGAGAATCGCTGGCCATCACCGCCGCCATAATCCCGGCACCCAGCAAACCCGCAAGCCAGATTGGAGCATATCGCTCCAACAGCAACAGCAGAACATCATCTGAAACAGTCTTCTCACGCAACGCGTCCCGCTCGTCCGGCGTCATGCTGCTGCCCGCAGTTGCTAGCGTGCGGCGAGCTTCGATCTTCTGTTGAATCTGAGGCACGTCTGTCGCCCGATTAGCCATTACTCCTAAGAACACACAAGGAAGCCACAGCGCCAGCATACAGATCGGATAGAGAATCACAGTTTTTTTGAACTGATTCATCTTCCTGGCGGTCAAACAAAAGATCGTGATGTGGGGGAACGCGATCGATGACAGAGGTATGAAGGTATAGCTGAAGAAGAACAAAGGAGAGATGCGCTCACGCGTCAGCAATGGCGCGGTAGCGGGAGAAGCCAGCATCGCTTCTGCAGACCGATGGAACCCTCCCATTCCGATTCCGATCACGACCAACGCAATCGCGCCGAAGCACAAGAACAGCACCGTCTGAAATGTGTTCACCCATGCGGTCCCGCGCATTCCACCGAAGAATACGTAGCTCATCACTACCATCGCGACAACCGCTCCTCCGAACCAAAACGGCACCTTTCCACCGCTTATGGCACTCAAGGCGGTTCCACCGCCCATCACGCCGATGATGATGTACGGAACCAGGAATGCCGCTTGAACGGCGAAGATGACAGTGCCGATATGGCTACATTCCCAGCGGTCTCGAAACATCTGTACTGGGGTGATGAAACCGTATCTCTTGCCCAGCGCCCAGACTCGCGTGCCGATAAAGAACAGAGAGAGCGGGATGATCAATGCCGACGATGAAGCCATTAACCCGAACGTTACAATCCCGTTGTTGAACGCGTGACCTGACGACCCAAGTATCGCGAAGGCAGTCATGTTTGTTCCAAACAACGAGAACAGGAAAACGTAGGGTCCGAGCGAGCGTCCGGCGAGGAAGTAGTCTTCAGCCTCTTCGCGATGAGTCGATCTTCTAAATGCGAAGATCCCGATATAGAGGACTATGGCGAGGTAGGTGAAAACAAAGATAGCGGGGATCACTTTTCGATCTCCCCTTGCGCCGAAACTTCAGACGGCTCAGATACAATAGAGGGTGGCATAGAACCTGTCACTTCGGCGGCGCCGTCGTGGATCTGCTCCTCTAGTTCGGAAGGCCAGGCGTACTTTACCATTAACCAGATCACAAATGCGGTCACGACCGTATAGCACGCGTGATAGAAGAGGCCAACAGGAAGAATATCGAAGACTAGTGGGCGTGCCGTGCGCCAGAACCAGAAGTCCTGATGCACGATATAAAGAGCACCAACGAGTATCAGCAGCAGGGCTCGCTTCATTCAAATTTGTGCGCAACCGCTGGCGAAATGTCTGCGTACTATGGCACAGCGCCATTGAAAATTGCAACGCTCCCGCGCGATTGCTACAATGTTGTGCAATCGAATGGCAAACAGTAACTATGATCAACACGTCCGAGACAAAAACCGAGGTAGGCAACTATTTCGTCTCTAATTATCCGCCCTTTTCACTCTGGCAACCTGAATACACGCCTCAAGTTTTTGAAGCGCTAAATCAATCGCCGCGAGTAGATGACCCTCTGGGGCTTTATCTGCACATCCCTTTTTGCCGTAAACGTTGCAAATTCTGCTATTTCAAGGTTTATACGGATAAGAATTCGGCTGAGATCGAGCACTATCTCGATGCCTTGATAAGAGAAAACGAAATTTACAGCAGGACTCCTGCGTTTCAGGGCAGACGCCTCAGGTTTGCTTATTTTGGAGGCGGCACGCCTTCTTACATCAGCGAAAAACAGCTTCACTACCTTGTTGAGGGGCTCAACCGCCACGTGAGCTGGAATGATGCCGAAGAGGTCACGTTTGAATGCGAACCCGGCACATTGCGAAAATCAAAGCTCGAAACTCTGAAAGAAATCGGCGTCACTCGTCTTAGCCTTGGCGTCGAACATTTCAACGATGACGTTCTGGAGGCGAACGGCCGCGCGCACCTGTCACCCGAGATTTACCAGGCGTACGAGTGGGCGCGACAGGTCGACTTCGCTCAAATAAACATCGACCTTATCGCCGGGATGATGGGTGAATCGGAGGATCGTTGGCGAGATACCGTAAGGCGCTCGCTTGAGCTGGAGCCCGACTCCGTGACCATCTACCAGATGGAACTGCCATATAACACTGTGATCTCCCGAGAGATGATCGAGAAGGGGCTCGATTCGCCGATCGCAGATTGGCCGACCAAACGACGGTGGGTTGATTACGCATTCGACCAGTTCCAGGAAAGGGGCTACCGGGTTGCGAGCGCATACACCGTCGCAACCACAAAAAAGCCTTGCCGATTCATCTACACCGACGCATTGTGGCATGGCGGAGATATGATCGGACTCGGTGTTTCGTCGTTTTCACATTTCGGCGGAGTACATTTTCAGAACGTGCACGGCTTCGAAGAATATGTTCGCTCACTCGATGGTGATCAGTTACCCCTGCTGCGCGCCTTATCGCTGACGCCAAAACAAAGGCTGATTCGCGAAATGATTCTTCAACTCAAGACTGGAGCACTTGATAGTGCTTACTTCCGACAGAAATTCGGAGTCGAGATCTGGGATGAGTTTCAGCCGGTTTATGAGGGGTTGATTGCGCGGCACTTGATCGGAAGAAACAACGGAACGATCAAGCTGACGCGCCGAGGGTTACTGGAAGTAGATAGTTTTTTGTCGGAGTTTTTCGAGCCGGAGTTGAGGCCGACACGCTACTCCTAAGCGCTGCTTTGCGCCTTTGTGGCTTTGCGCCTTTGCGCGAAATAAGTGGCCAAAGGCACCGACGAAAACGGAAGGACAAAAGGCACTCAGAAACGAGACACACGCATTTCAAAAAGCTGGAAATTATCTCGAGAAGGTATGTAACTAAGTAAAGATGGAAAAGAACGCTAACAACTTTGATGTAATCGTAATAGGCGGAGGCCCTGCGGGCAGTTCGGTAGCCAGCATTCTCAGCCGTGAGGGCCGTAAGGTCGTTTTGTTCGAGAAGGAACAATTCCCACGCCATCATATCGGTGAGTCGTTGATGACCGATACCTATTGGACTTTTCAACGGATGGGGTTTTTGGAAAAGCTCAAGGCCAGCCCGTTCACTGTTAAGTACAGCGTGCAATTCGCAAACTCGGCCGGACGAGAATCGCGCCCGTTTTACTTCTTCGAGGCTAACCACCACGAGAGCGCAGTAACCTGGCAGGTTACCAGATCCGTGTTTGATCAGATGCTGATCGAACACGCTGAAGAACAGGGAGCGACGGTTTATCAGCGAACTTCGATTAAACAAGTGCTCTTCGACGGAGACCTTGCGTATGGCGTCGAAGCGCAGATGCCCGATGGCACCGTGCAACAGTTCCTCGCAAAGGTTGTGGTCGATGCAACCGGTCAGAGCGCAATGCTTTCAAACAAGTTTCGGTGGCGCGTTCGCGATCCCAAGCTTAAAAAGGCAGTGCTCTATTCCTATTTCAAGGGCGCTCACCGCGAGCCTGATTTAAATGGCGGAGCTACTCTGGTATTGCGAACTCCGCCGGGCAGCGGTGGATGGTTCTGGTATATCCCGCTCGAGGACGACATTACCAGCGTGGGAATTGTTGCCGATCCGGATTATCTGACAAAGGACCGCGGCAAAGACCTCGCGAAGATCTTCGATGAAGAGATCGAGAAGTGCGAGTCTTGCCGCAGGCGCGTCGCCGGCGCCGAGCGCGTGGATAAGATCTATTCGATAGTTGATTATTCTTATCGATCGAAACGATGCGCAGGCGATGGTTTTATTCTGATCGGTGACGCATACGGATTTCTGGATCCGATTTATTCTTCGGGAGTACTGCTGGCGCTCAAGATGGCAGAACTGGCTGCAGACGCGATCCACGATGCGTTCAACAACGATGACTTCTCCGGCGAGCGGCTCGGTCAATTCCAGTCAAAGCTCGACAACGGCATAGAGTCGATGCGCAAGCTGGTTCATGCCTTTTATAACGACGGCTTCAGTTTTTCTCAGTTTTTGAAGAAATATCCCGAGTGCCGTGTAAACATAATCAATCTGCTGATCGGCGATGTTTTCAGGGCGGGAGTTGATGAGGTGTACGGCCCGTTGGCTGACTTCGCAGTGATTCCTCCGCCGCTCTATGAGGAATTTCTCAATGCCGAACGCAATGGGAATCGGGAATCGAACGAGGAGGCTGGCCAGGCCCTCTCTGCAACGTATGCGTCTTACGACGACCGCGCCGCGAAGTAGTTTGAATCCCCTTGTCTCGAAGTAATCATACCCACCTCGCCAGAGGTGGGTTTTTGATGTCGAGGCCTACACACAGAGAGGGATCTCACACTCATTTTTTTCTTTCCTTCATCCTCGCCTCTATCCCCTCTTTAAAATTTGATCCTTCCGCCCAGACCGTCTATTCTCCAACAACTATGGCAGGGTTTCAGCTCCTGATCCTTCAAGTCGGGACTATCCTCATCGTCGCGCGAGTAGTCGGGTGGCTATTCGGCAAGCTTCACCAGCCCCGTGTTGTAGGAGAAATGCTCGCCGGTATTCTCCTCGGTCCCTCTTTTCTCGGCTGGCTTGCGCCAAATCTCTCTGCAATGATTTTTCCAGGTGACAGCCTCGGTCACCTGAATTCGCTGAGTCAGATCGGCCTGCTCATATTCATGTTTCTTGTCGGACTGGAACTCGATCTCGGTCATCTTCGCGAGCTGGGTCGAGCGGCAGTTATGACCAGCCAGGTAAGTATTGTTCTGCCGTTCATTCTGGGCTCTGCATTTGCCGTTTATCTTTATCCGAGGCTATCCAACACTGGCGTAAACTTTACCGGCTTCGCGCTGTTCATGGGCGCCGCGATGAGCGTGACTGCTTTTCCGGTGCTCGCTCGAATCCTGACCGAACTCGATATGCTTCGGACCAGAGTGGGCTCGGTGGCAATCGCTTGTGCCGCTGTCGATGATGTCACCGCGTGGTGCATTCTCGCCGCGATCATCGTAATTGTCCGCGCATCAAGTTCAGAGCTTCCGGTTTGGCTCACGCTCATTGGTCTTGCGGTTTTTGTGTCTGCAATGCTGCTGTTTATAAGACCGGCTTTAAGACGTCTCGAAATGGCATACGAGAGACGCGAACAGTTAACCCAGAACTTGATTGCATTCATACTGTTGGTTGTACTGGTCTCAGGGTGGATCACTGAATTTCTGGGAGTGCACGCTTTGTTTGGGGCTTTCCTTGCCGGCGTGGTGATGCCAAGACACAGGGATTTCGCGAGAGAGCTTTCAGAGAAATTTGAAGCGTTGATAGTGGTGCTTTTGCTTCCGATCTACTTCGCGCTTACGGGCTTGAAATCAAGCATCTTTCTTATTACCGGCGCGCAGTTGTGGGTATACTGCGCGATTATTATTGTCCTTGCGGTTACCGGCAAATGGGGCGGCTCGATGTTGTCTGCCCGTTTGAATGGAATGTCGTGGCGGGAGTCGGCAGCTGTGGGGGTTCTGATGAACACACGCGGTCTGGTTGAGTTGGTTATTCTCAATATCGGACTCGATCTAAGGATTTTGTCCCCGACTCTGTTTTCAATAATGGTACTGATGGCACTGGGGACGACGTTGATGGCTACGCCTCTGGTCAAGTGGATTTACCCGCACAGTGTCGAGGCGCCGGTGAAGGATTTAGCAGTGGAGCTCTGACCACATTCCCGAATCCCACCAACTTTTCCGCTGGTGGGATTCTTTGGAACGCTCCTGTTCCTCGCTCATTTTCTTTTTCTTTCTGATCAATTAGAATCCCAACGCAATAATCACTCAAATCCGAGGCGACTCTTGTAATTAGGCAGGTTATCTATGTCAAAGTATCAACAAATCATCATCGCTCTACTGATCGCTCTTCTATTATGTCTCACAACTGCTGTTGCCGCGGAAGACTGGTCACAATTCCGTGGGCCAAACGGCACCGGTGTTTCAATCACAACCGGATTGCCTACAGAGTTCGGACCCGACAAGAACGTCGTATGGAAGACCACTCTCCCGCCCGGTCATTCGTCCCCGGTATTGACCCGCAATCGAATCTTCCTCACCGCTCACAGCAGCGAGAAAGAGAATCACAAGCTGTTCGTGATATGCCTCGATCGACAGACCGGAAAGCAAGTGTGGCAACGAGAAGTTCCCCGCTCACATGGCGGCCGCCTTCAAAACGTCAATGGTCCCGCGTCCCCAAGCCCAGTGACCGACGGGGAAAACGTATACGTCTTCTTCCAGGAGTTCGGGATGGTCTCCTACGACGGCAGCGGGAAGGAACGATGGAAACTGCCGCTTGGCCCGTTCAACATGTTCTATGGATTCGGCGCTTCGCCGATCCTGGTTGATGACTCTGTTATTCTACCGATAGACCAGGATAACCCCGGCTCTTTTCTTATCGCTGTAGACAAGAACAGCGGACGTTTGCGATGGAGAGTCGAGCGACCAGAAGTAATTTCGGGGTACTCGACGCCGATTGTCTACCAACCGAAACAAGGCCCTAAGCAGATCATAATTCCCGAATCGTTCCAGCTCTCAGCCTACTCAGTTGCAGACGGCAAACGAGTCTGGTTTGTGCGCGGGCTGGCTTGCGAGATGAAATCGATTGCCAGTCACGACGATGATTATCTTTACGTCAACGGCTGGGGCTTTCCTCAGAATCAGCCTGGACAGCAAGTTGCAACTATTCCATGGAAAGAAGGCCTTGCCCGGTATGATAAGAATCACGACGGCGTCATCACCAGGGATGAAATCGACGGCAAAGAGATGATGGACAAGATGCTCAAAGGAGCATTCGAGGCTTTTGACACTAATCGAGACGAGAAACTGAACGAAAAGGATTGGAACGTTTTCCGAGCGATGCTTGCTTCAGAAAACGGATTGCTGTCGATCAAGCTCGGCGGACAGGGCGATCAGACCGCGAGCGCAATTCGTTGGCGCTACCAAAAGCCGGTTCCGCAGGTACCTTCGACTCTTCTCTACAAAGGCGTGCTTTACATGGTGAACGATGGCGGCGTGCTGATCTCGTTTGATCCGGCTACCGGGAGTGTAATCAAACAAGGTCGCCTTCAGGGGGCAATCGACAAGTATTTTTCCTCACCGGTCGCCGCCGATGACAAGGTTTTTCTGATCGGAGAAGGCGGCGCGGTGTCAGTGCTCAAGGCCGCCGGTGAATGGGAAATACTAAAGGTTAATCAGCTCGACGATGAGTGCTTCGCGACTCCGGCGATTGCAGACGGTCGAATTTATATCAGAACCAGAAGCGCGTTGTATTGTTTCGGTAACAAGAGTTGATGTGCTTAGCAGGCTTTGCGGTTCATTGCGTCTTTGCGAGAAACCTTTATTGCAGTTAGGGTTCGCGAAGACGCAAGGTACCGCGAAGATCGCAAAGTTGGGAAGGCACAAGGAGAGTTCGTGGCTCAAATAAATAAGGAGCAAAACAAATCTATGATGTGGGTAATGTTCGCGTTAGGCGCGGCGTTGTCGTGGGGACTTTATGGACCGATCCTTCATAAGGGTCAAACAGAATTGGGAAACCCGTTTCGCGCTTTACTCTGTGTAGGAGTCGCTTACTTTCTGATTGGTGTCCTGGTGCCGGTCATCGTGCTGGGCGCGCAGGGAGGGCTCAAGAATTTCAATAGCGGCGGGATCACGTGGGCTACGCTGGGCGGCGCGCTCGGAGCTGCCGGAGCGCTCTGCATCATTTATGCGTTCAAGGCCGGCGGCATACCAACCTATGTGATGCCGCTGGTATTCGGCGGCGCCCCGATAGTAAATGTCATCTTCTCGATGTGGCAACATCCGCCCAAGACGGCGCCAAATCCCTTGATCTATGTTGGAATGGTCCTGGTCGCGGTTGGGGCAGGAATTGTGTTGTACTTCAAACCTCAGGGATAAGTCGACTCCGCGTATAAGCTATCAACCCCGTGACCGCAAGCGCATACTGTGCAGCCTTTCGGTTTGCGCTCATTTTGTTCATAGAGGTCGTCATCGCATGAACAGGATCTTACTCACCTCACTGGCAGTCATTACGCTGAACGGTATTTGTATCGCGCAGGTAAGCGGAAATGCAGCCTACTCGCAATCCGGCGGGAACATAAGGGCCAAACAGAACGAACGTAGTAAACACGTCCTGCAACAGGGAGAGATGCCTCCAGGACCAAATAGCATGTTCGTCGAAGCCAGCGTGCTGATGAACGTTAAGGCTGACGAATACGTTGCGGTTTTCGGAATTATGCAGGAAGGCCAAACCGTCGCCGAATGCAACCAGAAGATGGACTCTACTGTTGCTGAATTCACAGCAGAACTGAAGCAACTTGGGATAAGACCGGACGATATATTTGTCGATTTTGCAGCACAGAACAAGATTTACGGATTTCAGGTTGCCGGTTCGATCGCGAAGGAGAAACTCGTCGGGTTCGAATTAAAGAAGAACGTTGCCGTACATTACAAAGACAAGATGCTCCTGGACAAGCTGGTGATTGCAGCGGCGAAATCGAAGATATTCGATCTGATCAAGGTTGACTACGTTATAAAAGATCCGGTCAGCATTCAGGCTAAGCTTATGGATGATGCGACACAAATCATCAAACAGAAAACCGTAATGTATGAGAGGCTACTTGGAATTAGAGTTCAACAGCCAGCGCAGGTCTATGCAGAGAAGCCGAGCATATACTTTCCGTCAGAAATGTATGACTCATATGCCGCCTCAGAATCGGAAGAGATGATCAGCGACAGCGATCGACAAAAGTATGCCATTCAAGGCGCTCGAAAGAGCCGCACATTCTTTTACAATGGATTGACCTACGATGGCTTTGATCACGTAACAAATCCGGTGATTATCGAACCGGTTGTCCAGTTCACTCTCTATTTAAAAGTAAAGTACGATATAGAACCGGTCAGAAAATAAGGTTCCGCAATCCACGATAATTAGTGGACGCCTCGGAGCAAACCAATTTTCTTTGATCTCATAGTCTAAGAGTTCTGATCGCTGTGAAGATGATGGAGGGTACGATGCGCCTATTGCTGCTTGTTACCATCTTGCTTTCATCGATCCCCTGCGCTGCAGCAGACGACTGGCCGCAATGGCGCGGTGTCTCCGGTAACGGAGTGTCTACCGAAACTGGATTGCCGCTTCGTTGGGGTAAAGACGATGTTGCATGGAAAACTCCATTGACCGGACTCGGGGTTTCTTCGCCTATCGTTTCGCGGGACCGGGTGTTTGTTACTTCGCAAATCGGTTCGGTCGAGCTGCGTCCGGGTTCACATCCAACTCTCGCGAGAGGTCCGGAAGCTGCTTCGGAAAAACCTCTCGGCAAAGGCGCAACGTCGACCCCTGGAAAGCAGACTTTTTTTCTTATCGAAGCCTTTAGTCGCAGCGACGGACGCAGACTCTGGGAGTACCGGCTCCCCGCAGAAGGTCCGCTTATTCCAGTTCACCAGAAACATAATCTTGCCAGCCCAAGCCCGGTGACTGACGGTGAGCTTGTATACTCATGGTTTGGCAATGGCCAGATCGTTGCCCTGAATTTTGATGGAAAGTTGGCCTGGCAACGACACCTCGGGAAAGAAATTTCACCGTTCGAGATCGAATGGGGACACGGCAGCTCGCCGACAATCTATCGTGATTCGCTGATCCTGCTCTGCGATCACATTCCTGCATCCTATCTGCTCGCTGTCGATAAGAAAACTGGAAAGGACAAATGGCGCGTGGATCGTGGCAAGGGAGTGAGATCCTACAGCACACCTGCAGTCGTTCGAGGACCATCCGGCGACGAGTTGATCGTCAACGCCAGCGAGCGCATCGACGCATACGATCCGGCAACGGGTAAACACTTGTGGTACACAGGCGGGCCCAATCGTTTTCCTATCCCGGTGCCCACTGCTGAGAACGGCATTTTGTATGCGAGTCGCGGCTATCGAAGCGGGCCGTTCATGGCGATTCGATTAGGAGGGAAGGGCGATATCTCTTCGACTCACGTTCAGTGGTTAGTGCCGACAGGCGCACCCTACGTCTCTTCGCTGGTTTTGTATCAAGGATTGATCTACATGGCTAACGATGCCGGCGTTGCGAGCTGTTTCGACGCAAAGACCGGCGAGAAGGTTTGGCAGGCAAGAACAGAAGGCATATTCAGCGCGTCGCCAGTTGCCGGCGACGGAAAGGTATACCTCGTAAGCGAGACAGGGGAGATCATCGTTCTCAAGGCGGGTCGAGAATATACTGTGCTGGCGAAGAACGATCTCGGCGAGCGCCTGGTTGCATCACCGGCAATCTCGGGCGGCCAGCTGTTTCTTCGGACGGATGGATATATCTTCTGTATTGGCAAACCCACATCGAACCCACGACGATAAGAACCGCCAAACAAATCGTTGTAAAATCAACCAACCGGTATGGATCTTTAGCCCCGTCTAAAAACAGCCAATTCGGTGATTTTCTAAGCTGTTTATCTTCTGCGTGATCTGCGTCATCTGCGGATCAGTCTCAGTTGAAGACATAAGAAAAGCATCCGCAGATTACGCAGAAGATTGGCCGTCTGCGCAGCACGTACGCTACTTCTTGCCGTACTCCGCAATATAATTCTTCGCAAACTCAGTCAGGTGCGGCGCTTCTCGGAGTCCGATCTTTTTTGCTTCTTCTTCAGCAGCTTCTACGGTCCAGCCGTCTCTCAGCACCCGGCGGATCATCCAAAAAGCGCCTACTCGAATTGCCGCGGTGCAATGGATGAACACCGGGCGGTTTGCCGGATCGTCGGTTATTTTTAAGAACTCCGTTGCCTGCTCCTCTTTAGGCTCAGCATATACCACCGGTATGTTGAAGTATTTGAGTCCCAGCTCCTTGGCCTTTGCTTCCTCGTCCGCGGCTCGATGCTCGCTGGGCTGTCGAAGGTTTAGGATCGATTTCACGCCTTCGGATTTTAGCTTCGCCAGGGCCTCGAGCTTTGGCTGCCCGCCGGTGCAGTACTGATCGCTCACACGAGTGAAGTTGAAGATCGCAGGCTGTTCGCTTTGAATTTGAGCGGACACAACCACAGCTGATACTGCCAATACTAATAGCAAGCCGAGGTGCTTCATTACTCCCTCCCAACCATGTTCGCAGAACCGAAGTTTGTCGAGCTTAAGCCTTCGAAGCTCCGCCCTTTGTTATCTTGTAAAGCTTTGACGCCGTGCGAATGATCAAGCTGCCTCGCACTATCGCCGGAGTAGCCATGCACATTTCGTCGAGCGAATTCTTGCCGATCAGCTTGTACTCCTTGCCCGACTGAATCACAAACGTATCGCCATCCTCGCTCAGGCAAAAGATCTTGCCGTTGTAAGCCCAGGGCGATGATGTGAACGCGTTCACGCCCGGATCGATCCGGACCTTCGGATAAATTTCCGCTCCCGTCTTTGCGTCGTGACAGGTAAAGAATCCGCGATCATAGAGTGTGTAATAGAAATCACCGTATACTAACGGCGACGGGTTGTACGGGCCGCCCTGGGGCTGGTACCAGGCAATGTATTTGTTGCTGGTTTCGCCGGGCTTGAGAGAGATATCGCCCGAAGCACCCGGTTTTACCGCATACACCGGTCGGACCTGATCACCTACATAGCCTGAGGCGATGTACACCAACCCATGACGCGAGAACGGCGTCGGTATGGCGATAGACGACATCCCGCTGAATTCCCAAAGCGGTTTGCCGTCGAGATCATACGACCTCACCTTTTTAGTTCCCGGCGTGATGATTTCAGTCCTCGCTCCGTTTTCCCAAATGTACGGCGTCGCCCAGTTTGTTCCTTGTTCACGCTCGACCCGCCAGATCTGATCGCCGGTCTTCTTGTTCAGGGCGATCATGAACGACTCGGTATCGTTGTCATTTACTACATAGATTCGATCCTTGTAGAGCACCGGCGATGCGGCGGTTCCCCAGCCGTAACGAGTCACGAAGGGTCCCCACTTCTTCGACCAGATCAGCTTGCCATTCATATCAAAACAGAACAGCCCAACGTTGCCGAAGTACGCATAGACGCGCTCGCCATCAGTAACCGGAGTCTCCGAAGCATAGCTGTTCTTGAGATGTCGCGGGCTTTCTGGTGCGCCTTTCTTGACCTCTTGCTGCCACTTGATCTTTCCGGTTTTGAAGTCGACGCAGTAGACCATCCATTGATGAGCGTCAGCCGGGGCCTTTCGCTCACCACCAAAGTAGAGTCCCTTCTTCGGCTTTTCGCCTTCGACCGAGCTCACGACTGAGGTCAAAAAAATGTTGTCGCCCCAGACCGTTGGCGAGCTCCACCCGGTACCTGGGATCTCAGTCTTCCAGGCTACGTTTTCAGTTGTGCTCCAGGTGTCCGGAAGGTTGGGATCCTCCGCTACGCCCAGCGAGCCGGGCCCGCGAAACTGTGCCCAGTTGTTCTGCGCGGTAACGCTGGCGGTTAGCAGTCCGATCATTATGATCACGGTGAATATTTTTTTGATCATGGAGTTTTCTCCGAAAAACGTTCAGAGTTTAGCGTTCAGCCTTCAGCGTTTTGCGTTGCGAGCTGAACGGGCTGAACATTGAACGCTGACTTACTTCACCCTTTTCCCAATACAGTACAGATATTGCGCGGTTCGCATAAATATCTGCCCGTCGGAAATGGCAGGTGAGCTCAGCGTATAGTCATTCAAATTGTTCTCGGCTAACACTTCGAACTTCGGGCCAGCCTTTACTACTGTCGTCAGTCCCTCTTCATTGGTAACGTACAGCTTGTCGTCGGCGAGAACCGGCGACGAACTGTAGGTAGCCGGTTTGATACGCTGCGGACCCCAGATCGTCTCGCCGGTCTTTGCATCAAGGCACCACATAATCCCGCGATCATCGACCACATAAAAGAACTTGCCATCGGTCACCGGTGTTGGCACGTCAGGCCCGTGTGTAAACGCCCAAAGTTTGTGTGTCTCGGTCACGTCGCCCCGACCACCCGCTTTTATCGCAAGCAGCGGTTTCTCCCTCGTTGGCGCATAGACGACTCCCTGATACACAACCGGAGAAGCGACGATTCTGTAGTTGGGATTGTTGTCCGGATTAAGACCGTTGGCCCTCCACAACTCTTTGCCGGTAGCCGGATCATGACCGGTTACGCAGTCTCCGCCGGTGATCACGATTTCGACATTGTTTCCATACGTGAGCAGCGCCGGCGTTGTGTACGAGTCTGGCGATTCTCTAATCGCCTTTGTCTCTCGCTCCACTC
>DATFWY010000129.1:0-9036 GCA_035258805.1 Blastocatellia bacterium
GCTTCGGCTTTCTGCAAGCTTGCGCTCTAATTCCTCATAAGCCGCATCGCCCTCATTCGTACTCCCCCTAATACTTCATTAAGCAAAGGATCTGGATTTACAGGAGCATTGCCTTCTTGTGATTTGAGAGCAAAATTAAAGCCGAGTTGGAAAAAGTACGTGAGGATATTATCCAGCGGTTCATTCTTTGCATAACTGTCTACGCCCCAAGTAAGCAAATCCTTGAAAACTGTGCCAAACGCTAGATTGCCAACAATGCAGTTTAGTTCGGCATTCTTTCTGGAGTCTTCGCATATCTCGCCGGATTAGGAACTTCGAACTTCTTCAAGGACGAGGAGGGTTCATAATCACTCCGCCTCACCTTTAGCAGCAAATCGCCTGAGAATGGTTTGAAACAGTTTTTGGCAAAATCCCTGCCTGCCCAATAAGCCAAAATCCACTGATACCATGCGTTTACTTTCGACCAAATTTTTGGGCAGGGCTAGGGTAAGACACGAATTTGAGCGCTAGAAGGAACTGTGTTGTCGTATGATGTCGATAGCCTTGGCGGCTTCGGTGGTAGAGAACGGACCGAGGTGGCCGATTGACCTTTTTGACAGCAATCCTGACAGCAGACACGATAAGACGTAGTAGGATTCAGTAGTGCTCCATGGAAGAGGAACAGTTGTTTTCAGACGGCATAGCACATATTGATACCCCATAGACGGGCTTCTTGAAACTGTGGATCAGGAGGTCCCGGGTTCGAACCCCGGTGCTCGCCCCTCACCTTCAATTCGTTACGTACGGTCTTGTTGGTTTCAGATGTCATTTCGCGAGCCGATAAATTCAATCGATAGTCACTGCCCTCCGAATATCATTTCTATTGGGGACAAGTGTGCACATCGATATCGCCGCCGTCGCCGTTGTTCATCTGCGCGCAATCGTCTCTAAAACGGACGCTGAAGGCGTTCGTGCGAACCGGAAATCTTCTAGTCCCGACCAGAACATACAGTCGTTGGGTGAAGGTGCCAACTGAATCCCTGACTCCAGACGGCAGTTGCAGTGGGTCTCCGCACACACCAATCGGGACGTCCACAAATGTTCCATCACTCTCGGTGGCTCCCGGTATGACTGACTTATCGAGTGCATCAAAGTTGGGATTACGCTGACCAAGTATCGTCAGATTGATCATGTCCTCACGCACTCCGCTCATAGATGTAACGAGCGGGCTGCCCGACTGATCGTTTATCTGATAGCGGATGCGAAGCTGCGTACCAATCTCCGGGGGCGGGTCTTGCGGGCACCCATTTGGAAGCGGCAGGGCCGGAGCGGCCAGCAGCACCGTTAGAGACGAGGGTAGCTGCACGAAGAAGTTCGCGCCATTACTCATCAGCCCATTCGACGACTGGACGAAGACCGCGTGATTCCCCCCAACGTTGTCGAGGGATATATTGAACCTCGCGTTGATCAGAGTGCTGCTTGCGGAAGTGATCTGGGCGGAGATTCCCTGGTCGACGATGAGGGTCGGCGCATTCCCGAAAAAGCTGCCGTGAATTGCCACGTCGACTGGGCTTCCGACCAATGCCCTATCAGGCGAGATGCTGTCGATATGTGGCGGAATGCCAGGATCAGGATTACAGAGAAACTCGCAGATAGTGATGATAATGATGGGCAGAAAGAACTCACAAGGCGGCAGCTCTATCCCGTCGAGATAGATCGTAATCCCGAACGGGAAACCAGGCATGGCGAACCCCGGACCGCTGGGGCTGCACATTGGCAGAAAGAACACTCCGTATTGCCCAGAGTCCGGATCAAAAGTGACGCTGCCTCCAGCGAGCACATCTCTGTTTTGTCCGCCTGTTGCTTCTATAGTCACCGTGCCGAGAGTTGTGCCGGGCGCGATGACTCTTCCCGCTTCATCAGGCCTTCCCGCGTTAATAATCTGCTTCAGATTTACAATGCGCGTCGCCTGGGCCGGAAGTTCAAGCGCCGGTAGCTTGTACGAAGCGTGGCTTCCATCACCGTTGGCATACATCAGTGTTGCCTGGGCCTGAACTGCGCTGCTGCCGGTATTCTCGACCACAAGCATGGCTTCGAGGTCGCCTGCAACGTTCCAGTAAACCGAATCGAGCCGGGCGCTCGCTTTGGTCGTCCCTTCCGCGGTGAATACCAGATTCTTTCTCTGGTCCACGCTGAAAATATGCAGAGCAAGGTCGCCCACTGCTCCCAAGTGACTCAATTGCAAGCTGCAAGACCCAGCCGTCTTAGCGGCGACATCCTGTGTGACATCAGACAGATCTATGAGGCGTGTCTCCAGGGGCGCAAGTGGGATGAGAGGCAGCGTTCTGCTGCTCGTGGATTGGGCGTCTGCCGCGAAGTTCACCTTCAATTGCGGCGCAATAACATTACTTGTGACATTGCTGAGAAGGGCATATGGCGTAAACTTAGATCCTCTATTGAACCCTAAGGCGGGGTTTGCTACACCAGCCAGAACGGTCGGAAAATGCCAGCTGACTGTGTCCGTTTGGTTTTGCTGCGACCTTTTCGCGAAGAACTTGGCGGTAAGCGAAAATCCATTCTTCTCGTTTGAAATCAGCAACGCCGGCAGCAAAGCGTGTGCTGGGCCCTCATAAGACAGGGTGATCGATCCCTGATCAACTTCCCTCCAGACGGCCCGCGGAATCAAGTCTCGCAAATCAACCTTCCTTACTTCGTGTGCGGCCAGCGTTATGCCTGTCGCTGTATACTGCACGAAGTTAGCCGTCACCGCCGGGTGAACCCTGATGGATTGCTCCGCGGCATTGAACAAAACGACGACCGCCTGAGTGTTCTCATCCGGCAACCACCAGGACGCATGCAATGCTCTTGCTTCGTCGCCCGCATAACCGGAATGGATGGGGAGATCAAATATCAATCCCTTCTGATAATTGGTAATAACCATCTCGCCGATGATTGTGGGCGACTGTGACAGGTCCATTTCCAGTGCCAGTGCGCCCGATTTTGCAGTAGAGCCTGCGCTTTGCAGAGCTTCTTCTAAAGAAAGCTTCTTTACCGAGTTCGGCGCTAGCTGAATGGCTGGAAGCCTCAGTTGGCTTCTGTCAGGTGTGAATATTATTGGCGTTGAAGTGACCGCGGATTGTGTATCTGTATTTCTGACTATTAACGTTGAAGAAAACCCGTCGCCCACCAGCCATAATGGAGCGAAGACACGCAGCACGGTGCGAAATTGCTGAGTGGCAGTGCCCGCGACTCGAGGACTGCTCAGCGTCCAACTCGTGACGGATAAGGACAGGAAGAACAGGGTGGCAAGGGAAACGATGCGCACGGACATTGATCTCGCCTTCATAACGCCTCCTGACGGTTCGAGTGTGATTTCGGTTGGATGGTATCGAGAAGGCTTCTTGAGAGTCCTTAAAGAACTATCAACTATTTCTCAAAAAGTTATGAAAGGCACGCGGTCACAAATAGGTCGGGCTCTAACCTACTTGCTTGGTGAGACGATGGCCGGTGGCACTCGGCTAGTTCTGATTCATGTTATCTTGTGTGGGACCGAACTGTGTGAGACCGATGCGCTCGAGCAAGTCCTGGAAACGAGGGTCTGATCTGAGGTTGTCAAACGTTGGAGCGACTTTGAGCCAGGTCATCAAATCGGAACGTTCTTCATAAGCGTTTTCTAGCCATCGGAACGCTTCATCATTTTGTCGAAGACCGGTGTAGACGATTGCAAAATTAACTGGAGAGACATACCTTGATTTCGATAACCGCTTGAGTTTCTCGATCAATTCCAAAGCCTGTTCTCTCTTGCCTGACATTGCGCAGAATTCCCCGAAGAATGCTATTACTTCAGGATCGTCATCGGCAACGCGCATAACTCTTTCCCACATTGCGCTCGATTTATCGTAGTCCCCCGCTCGCGCGTGGACCACAGCCAGGACGCCCTGGGCAGCCTGGAAACTCGGGTCCAGTTCGAGCGTCTCGCGGCATTGCTGTATCGCATTTTCGTATTGGCGGCTGTAATAAAAGGCTCTGGCGATGTTCACGCTGATAATGAGAGAAAGTGGTTCCAAGTCCTGCGCGTGCTCCAGCTCGATGAATGCTTCGTCAAACTGACCGGTCTTCACAAAGTACTGGCCATACCAGTGATGCGCTGTAGCGTAGTTTGGGTTCATCTCAATCAAGTATTTGTACTCTCTCTCAGCACCCGCCCAATCCCAGTCGTAATTCACTCTGGCGAGCGCCAACGAGGTGCGCGCCTCAATCAACGTTTCGTCCAGGTCGAGGGCCTTCAATGCCATCATCTTCGCTCTAAGAAAGCCATCTGCTGGTGGAAGAGTGTTGTAACTCGCAAGCAGAATATAAGAATCCGCCAGCCCCGCGTAAGCCAAAGCATAGCTTGCATCATTTTCTATTGCTTGTTGAAAGTAACTCAGGCCTTTCTTCAGATCTTCTGTTGTTCTCTTATTCCAGAAGTAACGGCCCTTCAGGTAAAGCTTATAAGCCACGGTGTTATCGGTATGGGACTTGGTAAGCTGCTTTTCATTCTCATAGTTTATCCTTACTTGCAGCTTCTCCGATATTGTCCGGGATATCGCTTCTTGCACTTTGAAGATGTCCTGGATCCTGCTGTTGTACTGTTTATTCCATAGATACGAGCCATCCATTGCATCAATCATCTCAATCTTGATGCTCAAGACATCTCCGATCTGAAGCACTCTCCCGGTCACAACCGCGCGCACCTTGAGGTCACGGCCAATCTGTTGAGGGTCCATCTGCCTGTCCTTGTAACGCAAGACTGTATTGAGTGACATTATTCGCAGTTGGGGTAACGCCAGAAGTATCCTGATCAGGCTTTCGGTAATTCCGTCTGTGAGATATTCCGCATCAGGGTCGGCGCTATCATTAGCGAACGGCATAATCGCCAGTGAGATGGTCCTGGTCTCAAGGTGCGTGATTGCCTGATTGTCTATCGTAGTTCGACCGGCGCGTCGTTCGATCTTCAGGATGTCATCCTCATGCTTTACTTCCGTGATCGAGGCGGTGAATCGATAGCCGCGCCTCGCGACAGTCTCTATGTACCGACGCCCGTCTGGGCTCACGCCTAGAATCTTCCTGAGCTTATAAATGTACTGGGTAAGGTTGGCTTCCTCGACAAAAGCATCAGGCCACAACAGTTGCATTAGCTGACCTTTCTCGACTATATGCCCGCTGCTTCGGACGAGCACAAACAAGGTGTCGAAGGCCTTCAATGTAATTGGGACCGCCTTCCCATCGCACAGCAGGATGCGCTCTCGGGTATTTAAGTAAAACCGCCCGAAGATGTAGTCGTGCCCACTCTTTGTTTGCACAGCCCCATTCATAACTATTTGAGAAATAGTTGATAGTAAATTAAGGACTAACCGATAACGCTGCAGGTACCATCCGTCGCGAAAGTTGGAATCGTGATTACCGGCTTGAGTATAAGCACGCAGTGATCCTATTGCAATCCTGAATACCTAAGCGACAAAGCTGTAACAGAGTAGTTAGACGCAGGACAACGCAAAAGCCTTGCCCATCAGTCGACATGCGCATGGGCATTTCATCAACAAGTCACACGCCGAAGGAGATCAAACCTATGAGAAAGCAAACCAAAGTCATTCTGTCGCTTTCAGTCTCTTGCTTGCTGGTGATTGGGCTGACCTGGCTGAGCAAGAGCTCAAGCGTCCAAAGTCAATCCAAGTCAAAGCCGGAGGCAGACGGGCAAAATGGTATAGAGCGCATTAACGCAAAGGCGCGGTCGGTAAAGGGTCCCGATAAGAAATCGATCCAGGATCTCACTGACGAGGTGATGAATCAATACGGCTGGGAAGAAGCCCCCGCCACCGTCAGAGAGTCTGTCAGGGACAGGCTTTCGCGTGCCGAAGAAAAATACCATAACGGGAACCGCAAAGGCGTCTCAGAAATAGATGTGGCCAGAGCGGTCAATGCGCTGGCAGTAAAATTCCAGGCCCCGGAATACGCGAAAACCAGTCCGAGTGAAGTCAGAGAAATACGCGGGCGCTTACTACCTTACTTGCCGGATTTCATTGGCAGGGGCCCGGTACAAAATGGTAAGACGAAAGTCAAGAAGGCCCACTCTGCAATCGAAGACATGTCGCCGGTCGAGGCTGCATATGTAGCTATGACCGTGCTGCACCAGAAGGTGTATAACCCGGAGTTTCAACTGACTCAAGATGAGCGCAAGGCGGTCTGGTTTGATAAGCACGCTAGGACTCCGCGCTCTGCCGGGAATGCCTATTCTCAACCAACCACCGGGCCTACAGCGCGGCAACAAGAGATGGAAGAAGTGTTAGGGCGCGCGGCCTCCACGATAACTCAGCAGGACGCCGCAAGCCTGCCGAATAAAGTGCTGGACACGCTTGGAATCGAGCGCTGAGAAAGGAGGATTGATAAGCCATGAAAACAGCCAAAAGAGTATTGCTAATCATCGCACTCGGGTACTTTGCTACGGGGTGTTGGTTCTTTGACCAGCTGAATCCCAGCGGGTTCACAATAAAAACGGTGGTCATAACTCCGCCTTCGCCAACACAAAGGCAGATGATCAACAACGATCCAAATGTCCAGGTGATCGGCAATTGGCAGGGGGATAATGGCTTTGGGTCAATCTGCGGCAGCCAGCAGACGCTCAATATTACTACCGGGAGCGACGGCACGAAAAGGATCTCCGACGGAAGAGTGCCCGCGGTCTGGATTTTCACAAGGAGCGGCGGCCACACCGGGTGCGGGACAATCTTCAACATACTTCGAGCGATCTCCTGTGCGCAGACAACGACTCTTGAGTGTACGCTGACCGGTTCGAACTTTGGCATTTCGCCTGCTTCAATCGACGTGAATGCCCCTCCCGCGACCGCGTTGCTAAGTGGTCAAGGGCTAAACACAACATACGGGACGCCGACAGTCGAGTTCTACGACGAATATGGGTCATATTTAGACGGGAGAGTCGCCAACACCGTTTCTTCGGATGGCACATGGTTAGAGGCGACTATGCCTGGTCTTTCGGGCGCTTACTCCGGAACCTATACCATTGTGATCCTCAATGCGACTTCCGACGGAAGTAGAGAGGTGGTCGGAATCGCGACTGTGTGGATATATGGCAATGACGCACCTGTACCTCCACCGGATCCTGTTCCGGACCCGTGCCTGCAGGGAAGCCCGGATGGCCCGGCTCCAGAGTGCACCCCAGTGGTTTACTAAACAAGTGCCGGTCCCTTGATGAACCGGACTGGCAAAGCAAATCGCAACCAACTGACATGCCATTGAGTATTGGGGTGATGCTCAAAGGCATGTCCTTGGTCGCTCGGATATTGATTTGGCGAGGTAATGCATGTATCCACACATCCGAATTGGATCCGTTGTTCTGGGGACTCATGGAATCACTATGGGATTGGCGTTCGTATTTGCCTGGAAAGTTCTAGAAGCCAATCTCAGACGTCATAGTCTTGCAGCGCGCCTTGCCGAGCCAATAATCTTTCTAGTGGCGCTGGCAGGAATTGTTGGCTCAAGAATGTACTCCGCGCTGGAGGCTCCGTCCCAGCTGTTAGCCAATCCACTCAACACAATTCTTAGCCCAAATGGTTATGCATGGTTTGGTGGGCTTCTGGCCGGAATGACAACGATATGGCTGCTGGCAAAACGTTTCAACATGCCGGCATTGATGTTGATGGACCTGGTCAGCCCCTGTGCCGCGTTAGGATATGGTATTGGTCGCTTAGGATGTCTTTTAGCGGGCGATGGCGATTACGGAGCTGCGACTTCACTGCCCTGGGGCATGAGCTTCCCTGATGGCTTAGTCCCAACCGCGCAGTTCGTTCATCCGACACCGATCTATGAGTGCCTGGGCAGTCTTCTCATCTTCTATTATCTATGGCGCGTTGCGCGGATAGAACTGGCCGACGGTAGCATTCTGGCCCGATACCTAGTACTAACAGGCGTTGCAAGATTCCTGGTTGAATTCATCCGCCTGAATCCGCGAACCATCCTCGGATTGAGCAACGCTCAGTTTGTGAGTTTACTCTCGGTGGCCGCAGCTCTGTTGCTATTTGGATATAACTCGCCTGCGTTGCGTACAACAAGAGGCAGCAAGTTCGCCGTCCCCGGAAATGAGTGCACGTCGTTGCGTCTACAGCCAAAATGGCGGTTGGCGCGCAACTCATTTTGGCGCTCGTAGTTCGAAACGGAGGTGCGCCTAACATGAGGAGACTACTCTTGCTGATTGTGGTGATTGGTATTGCAGGCACTGCCGTCACAGCGCGGCAGTTTGTCGGCCGGGAAGCGGCAAATGGTCAAAGCCAGGAATTGAGGGCCGCATACGCCGGTGAGCGAGGAAAACTCATCAACATCCGCCAGCTTCTCGGCCCACTCCAACGCGGCACGCTCGCGAGGGGTGTAGAACGGCGTCTCCCGCCACGCCGACACCCCATACAGCCGCTGCTCGGTCTCGCCTTCCGCACGCGCATCCTTCGTGTGCATGTCGATGCAGTATCTGCGACACGCGCGTCTTGATCAGGTGCAGCAGCTTCCGCTCGATGCCGCTCTCATGTCCGATCCCCTCGAGGCCGAACATGGCCTTGAAAGCATTCGGGTACTTCGTCAGGTCGATTCGTGGTGCCATGATGATCACTTCTCCGCACAGCCGCTAAGCGTCGTCCCCCAGCGGCGTAACTCCAAAAGACGCTCGCTATCATTTTGGCGTGACTGCCGTCTCAGGCGCGAGATTCAGAACGGCCTGGCCACGTGTAGGGTCTACTGGAACTGATACGTGATCGTGCGCGACTAACCACACGCCATTTATTCGCCGGAAGCCTGCTGTCCAACGCACCCAACGGTCGATGACCTGACCGTCCGCCATCGTACCGTTCACGTTGTTGAGGCTATGAACGAACACTCCCAACGATCAGGGTGTGGTGTCGCCGGCTTTCCGCGCCGATCCTTGCCCAGCAGCAATACCGTCCTGCACCTTCGCGACCCACTGCTGAGACGGCGTGGTGTCATCGTATTCGTCGTGCCAGTTCCACCACTCGT
>DATFWY010000130.1:0-4249 GCA_035258805.1 Blastocatellia bacterium
TCGCCGGTGCGGGTGATCTCGATCGGGGCTTCCTGCACTTTCAGCTCGCCCCACTCGAGGCCGTAGGTTTTGAGAATCATGGGCGCGAGCGCATCGCGCTGCTCTTTAGTGGTGGATGGATCGAACGACACTACCACCCACTTGCCTTTCTTGTTCGTACCCCATTCTTCGCCCAGATCGCCGGTAAGCCAGTACTTGGCTCCGGTCAGGCTGGTGCTGCCTGAGTGTCCCTCCCGGACTTTCACCGCCATGTTGAACTCGCAATGCGGGTATTCGGCGTGCTTGTTGAAGTAACACTGGCAAAACGAATGACAACTGCAGGCTTCGACATAGTCGGCCTTCATGCGCCATTTGGGTTTTGCTGGGGTTGAAGCCATCAGCACGAATGTGCAAATTATGAGAAGTCCCACGCGTTTCCACTTCTTCATCGTCTGTCTCCTCGTTACGTACCTGGGGAATCGAAGTTCTCCGCGGAGGTACTTAAGTCTCCGAATTGATCTCACGGCCGAGCAGTTCCCGGCCCAGCCTAATAACGCCAGAGCGACATGCCCCATGCTTTTTTCGTGCCTACCGTCTCTGCTAGAATTTCGAACCACGTGGGGCGCGCCATCTGCCGTCGACTGGCATTTCATAGCTGCACCCGCCGCGCTGTGTCTTTAAGGATCGCTCAAACTTTTTTCAAATCGCTTTAAAACTTCGTATGTCGCTACAATCGCAGGTCCTTTACGAATTCGGCCCATTCAGGCTGAATCCTGCCCAGCAGCTCTTGGCTGAAGGGACGAAGAGAGTTCCGCTCACTCCCAAAGCATTTCAGATCCTGTTGGCGCTGGTCGAGAGCCAGGGTCAGATATTGAGCAAGGAGGAGCTGCTTCAGAAGGTCTGGCCGGATACATTTGTGGAGGAAGCTACTCTGGCTCAGAATGTCTTCACCCTGCGGAAAGTACTGAAAGACGATCGAGGAACCTCGCACTACATTGAAACGGTCCCCAAGCGCGGATATCGCTTCGTCGCAAGAGTGACGGAGATTGCGTCGAAAGCGCTGGGGCCTGGGCCTGAAGGGCGCCACGCTGGAACCCCAGCACGTCAGGATATCCGTTTCTGCTCCACGCGCGACGGCGTCCGCATCGCGTGGGCGAGCGTCGGTTCGGGCTACCCGCTCATGAAGGCCGCCAACTGGCTCAATCATCTGGACTATGAGTGGGAAAGCCCCGTCTGGAAGCACTGGATTGCGGAGTTGACAAAACACCACCGCTTCGTTCGCTACGACGAACGCGGCAATGGGTTGTCGGACTGGGAAGTGATGGATATCTCTCTCGCGGCTTGGGTACAGGACCTCGAGACGGTGGTGGATTCAGCTGGTCTTGACCGGTTTGTACTGATGGGGATCTCGCAGGGCGGGGCTCCGGCGATTACGTATGCCGTACGGCATCCGGAGCGAGTGAGCCACCTGATTCTGATAGGTGCGTATAGCCGTGGCTGGGAGCATAGAGACAATCCGGAGGCTCTGAAAGCCCGCCATGCGTTTGAAACGCTGGTGCGTTTGGATTGGGGAACTAAGAATCCCGCCTTTTCCTTCAATTTTGCCAACCTTTACGTGCCAGAAAACGCCACACACGAACACCAGAGATGGTTCAACGACTTACGCCTTGTGTCAGCGTCCCCCGAAAATGCGGCACGCATTATGGAAGCATGTGACAAGATCAACGTACGTGCACTGCTCCCGTCGGTCTCTGTTCCAACCATCGTGTTTCACAGCGGTAGCGATCGCGCGGTGTCGTCCGACGAGGGTCGAATCCTGGCAGCAGAGATTCCAAATGCGAGGTTTGTTCCGTTGTCGAGTGCCAATCACCTTCTTCTCGCAGATGAGCCAGCCTGGGGAGTCTTTGTCGAAGAACTCAGCAGATTCTTGGGGTGGTAGGTAACGGACGCTGCCATGTCGGAGAATCGCAACTCAGTTTACGAATTCGGTCCCTTCCGTCTGGATACCTCGCAAGAGCTTTTGCTGGAGGGGACTCGGAAGATCCTGCTAACTCCGAAGGCATACCAGACATTGCTGGTAATGGTAGAAAACCACGGCCGGATTGTCACCAAAGGCGAGCTGCTGCAGAAGGTCTGGCCGGATGCCTACGTCGAGGAGGCCACGCTCGCACAGAATGTCTTCACGCTGCGTAAGCAGCTCTGCGATGACCGAGAAGGTGCCCTTTATATCGAGACGGTCCCTAAAAGGGGATATCGATTCGTGGCCGAGGTGCGCCAGGTTGACACTGCCCCGACTGCGCCGGTAGCAGAGCAGCCCACATCCGCCCGGCACAAAATCGTGTACGGAGTCGTGCTTGCCTGTGTGATTGGCGGGATCTTGGCGGGCTGGTATTGGACTAGCTTAAGGCGGACTAGCGGACTCCAAGTTGCCGAATCACGACCGAACTTAAGAACGCTGGCAGTACTTCCGTTTCGAGAACTCTCTGAAAATGCTGCCGAGGAGTCGTGGGGGATCGGGATGACGGACGCCATCATCACACGCCTCACGACCCTGCAAAATCTTGCCGTCCGTCCTACCGCATCCGTCCTGAAATACAGTAAGAGCCCAGTTGACCCGACGCGAGCCGCCCAGGAATTAGGAGTGGAATCGGTATTGGACGGCACCTATCAACGTGTCGGCGATACAATCCGCGTCTCGGTGCAATTGATCGAGCCGAAGCACCAGGCAACTCGATGGGCGGAACGCTATGACCTCGGGACTAAGGACTTGTTGAACTTCGAAGATGAGGTCGCTCAGAAGGTAGTGGAGGGACTCCGCGTTGAAGTCTCGGGTCGAGAGCGAGATCTGCTCGCATCAATGCCGACCACGTCCTCTGAAGCTTATAGCCTCTACTTACAGGGGCGCGTGTATAAGAACCAGTATTTCATACGGACCCAGCTCGATAGCCTGAGGCGAGGAGAAGCGGCGCTGCATCAAGCGGTCGCAGCCGACCCATCCTTCGATGACGGGTACGCATTGCTGGGCCTCCTTTATGTATACCAGAGCGCCAATTTTCTCGACAACGCGGCAGGAAATCTAGCTCAAGGAGAGCAGGCGGCTCGGCGCGCAATCGAGCTAAATCCGAACTCAGTCGAGGGCCTCGTCGCGCTGGGTTTTGCACTGACCGAATCCGGCAGGAATGAGGACGCCATCCCCAAGTTACGTCAGGCCATCGCGCTGGCCCCAAATTCAGAACTTGCCTGGGACCTGCTCGGCTATGTCTATCACTACGCAGGGCTCGATGAGTTTGCAGAAAAAGCATATCGCCGTAGTCTCGAATTGGATCCGAACACTCCTCGTATTTACTGGATGCACTCCCGCATGTTGCTCTATATCGGCAAAGTTCGCGAGGCGGAGCAGGAAATGCGGCAAGCGTTAGGTATGCATCCGGAGCAGTTCAAGGTAATGACGTATCTGGGTAAGTTTCTTTACTACCAAGGCAGGCTGGACGAAGCAGAACCTATCCTCCAGCGTGCGGTTGAACTGGGCAGCAACAGCGGCAGCGTAGACCCCGGTCTCATGTCAGCATTCTTGTACGCTTCGCGAGGACAGCGGAATAAGATCGATCCAGCCATTTTTCGCGAAAGGCCGCAATCTATCATCGACGGTGATCAAGCATATTGGTTTGGAGGCGTTTACGCGTTGCTGGGTGAAAAGGCACAAGCGATTGCCTGGCTCCGACGAGCAGTTGAGCTAGGAAACCACAACTACTCATGGTTTGCTCGCGACAAGAACTACGACAAGCTTCGTGGCGATCCAGACTATGAACGGATTCTCGCCGATGTTCGAAGCCGCGCCGATAAATACCGACAAGAATTTGGAGCTTCTTCCTTCTGAAAGCGTTTTTCTTTTTGAAATCGCTCCACGATCAGACTACAAGATTCCGAACCCACAAGGCATGATGGATCCTAAGGTCATCCGTATCGTCTCTGATACCAAAACGTTCACGAAGCCGTCACCCGAACAAATTACAGAATTGGATTGTTGCTCTGCTTCGTGATCTGCGGACGAAGACGATTTCGCCCAATTCGTGTTTGGCTTTTGATACCAGAACTTACAATTCCAAAAAATCTTAGATCTAAGATGTTTAGAAGGATTTTCTTAGGAGAAATCTAAATAGTCGTGCGCAAGTTTAGACAACATTGGGAGGATAGAGCAGCAACTCGAGATATCCACAAGTCTTTCCTTGGTACTCTCGTTAAACGTTGAATCTGCTCTGGTTACTTTTTA
>DATFWY010000131.1:0-4211 GCA_035258805.1 Blastocatellia bacterium
GCTACTGCGCGTATGCTTCCGAGGTGAATATGTACTGCCCGAAATGCGCTACGCAGAACAAGGACGACTCAATCTATATGCGTATCCGCTCTTTCGAGTTGCCGCCCCGCGTTGTGTACTGCCGCTCATGTGGAAGCAACCTGACCCTCGTGCCTCAGGCACTGACCGGACGGCTACCTACTGAACCGTCACGAAGAATGCACCGGAGGGATTTCGAACGCGGCGGGCCCCCTACCCTGGCAAACGGGATTAGCAAGGCATTCGTGGGCGTTGGGTTTCTGCTGGTTTCGTTCGCTTGCTTTTTCTTTGCGCCCGCTGGGCGCATTTGGTGGTTCTGGATGCTCCTCCCAGCCTTCGCGATTCTCGGTAAGGGCATTGCAGAAATCGTTTCGGCTAAGTACCAACCGAGTCTCAGGCAGGGTGTCAATCAAGCAGTGCCGCCGGCTCCCACTACTGGAGAGCTGAGGCCGCGTAACGATGTCTTTATCCCACCGGCTAGCGTCACCGAGCAGACAACGCGCCAGCTTGACCAGAGGACGTTCTCGCTTTGACTGAGCAGAGAGAGAGCCGGGAATCTCCTTTTGTCATCAGCGTAGAGTCTCCGGCAGCGATTGTATGAATTCACGGATGGACGCGATCTGGCTGTTCTCCGAAATGAACTCGAAATCAGAGACTCTGACAGCGAGCGTCCGAGAATTGCTTAATGCGGCGACGCCCAAGTGCAGCACCGGACATTCGTCAATCAGCGAGATCAATACCGCCCACGTCAGCATGTCCAGGCTCACAATTACGTCCAACGCGTCCCGTGCGCGCCACGGTGTTCCAGCCTGCGAATATTTCGCCATCTTGATGCGAAGCACGTCGAGCCCTCTCTGAATCTCGCGGTCGTCGCACCGCACTCGACTCAGGATTCCGATGAGTTGTTCGGCGGCATACATACTGACATTGTTATGAAGGACCGCCCACCCGACCTGGAAAACGCTAACGAGATCGTTATCAATAAGAAAGGAGCTAGGCGGCTCATTAGCGTTCGCCGCGAGCCAATGAGGTGGCCAGTTCTCCAGGCCCAGGTTGCAGACTGCGATGGCCGCATCAGTGGCCTCAGGCGCGGTGAAGGGCCGCGACTGGATAGCACATCCGCCCATAAGCATGTTCGCAAGATAGGCGAGTTCCTCGTTCCTCTTAAAATAGGCCGCCTGGTCACGCTCAAGCACGCACTGCATGTGGGTGTGGATACGGCCGAGGCGGCCCTCGTGTTCCTCTTGACTGATGAGCAGTCCCCGAGGCGACTGCGCGAGGACCCCTGCCTCAAGTAGTACCTCAAAGACCGCAGCGACAGCCTCTGCGGTGTCATCCGAATCAGGCGCCAACTCTAATTCCCCCGCCAAACCACCAGATGCGCTGTCGATGTCCGCCTCCCTGCTCTCGTCCAGGGATCGGAAATATTCGCGTGCTATTGGATCTGCAGGTGGCCTGGCGTCGCTCTCAAGCCGAAGCTCGCGCGCAACTTGGAGGAATGCACGAGCCTGCGCGGGCGTCACATATCCCTTTTTCTCGCGGCGTCCTTCACGATTAACCGCAAGATCTAACATGACCTGATCCCTCTCGGCGAGCAGATCATCCAGTCCGTCAATTTCGTGGCCGGAGTTTGAGAGCGTACGACATGCTCGCATCACCTGCTGGAAGTAGTCGGGATGCTCCGCTGCGAGAGACATCAGGACCTCGATGATTGCCTCCCACGAGTCAGCACGCGTGGCCACAAGCACGTAGCCGCCGACGTCGTAAGTGAGTCTATCGTAAACGGCGCGACTCGTATCCACCTGCTCTCCATCGAATGTCTCATAGGGCATAACCGCCGCGCGGTCGTATACGAGGATGTGCTGTGCAAGTCCAGTCACTACGAGACCAACATCCATCCCCGCGAGCTTGTGCGCCGCCTCACAAGCGCCAGTTTCCAGCAGCACCTCGAGCCAAAGTCCGAAACGGTCGGCGTCGAACTGCTCGTCCAGACCTGGATGGTGGGCGCGCCATAAATCGAGATCAAAAATGTTCGTCAACTGCTCTGGCGTCGCAAGCGCCACTAGCTCGCCGCAATCCTCAAGACCGCAGGTCTGAATGACTTGATGAAGCAGATCGGGCTGCAGTCGGGGGACGACTTGCTCGAGTCGCGGCGTGTTCAGAATAGTATGAAGGAGATAACGGCCCCCGGTCGCATCACGCGGTGCTGGCTTGCTGCTTGGCGGATCCGCGCTGTCGAGACACGGCGTGTGAGACTGCAAAGAGCCGGTACGGCGACGAGTACCATGAACGTCTTTTGACATAAGCCTCCGCAGTTTATTCGATGGTGTAGTCTCCAGAGCCGGGCTCTATTATCTACAGTCGGGAAGGTCAAGCAAGTTTTAAAGGGCCATTTTGTGGGCCATAAATCCTGCAAAACGTGACAAATTGCGATATAATATAACCTAGAAAGAGATTTTCGTCTGACGGCAAGACTACAAACTTTGCTTAACACTCTTTTCTCCTATCTCAGCCTGAGACGGACGCAATGCCATTCGTGGTGGGAACTATAAGGATGAACCGAAAAGGGGAGGGTCTTCAATTCTAATCAAGACGGCAACAGGTCAGAAAAATAGCCTGCGCCTGCCGGTCATCAACTGCCGTTAACCGTACTACCTCGGGCGTTGAATAGACGGAGCGCATTCATCTTTTAAAAGATGTTTTCCTAGTGGTCGGAGTTGGAACCAAATTGAGTCCTTAGCACCTCGCTTTACTTATGGCTACCGCCCCGGCGTTTAGCCTTCGCCTTCGAGCGAGGCCTACCGGGCTTGCGATCAGCAACGAGCTTCAGATGCTTCTCATCAACTAAAAACATTTTGCCGAATTTCTGCGCGGGCAAGCGGCCCTCGCGGATCAAGACTTGAACACGGGTTTGATGTACGCCCAGTCGTTCAGCTACCACTGCTGTAGTCAGCAGCCTCATAGGGGTCAGACTAATCTCGTCAAAACTATCCGTCAATGCAGAGGGTTATCATTTGCCAAAACTATCTGCGTGTGCATATAGTTCAGTTATATCATCTTCTAAACGACGAAAGTCCATATAAATTGACCTCTGTAAGTGCCAAGAAGGACGCACGTTCCGTCCGCCGAATGATGCAAAGCTTGACTTCAAGAAGTGCACATTTGACAAGAAGTTTGAGGGGTAGGCTTTTCTCTGGATACCAGCGATCAATCACGATTTCATACGTGCCTGAAACAGGGCGGTGAGATGAAAGATGATGAACATCGGCACTAAATAACCCGGGACCAGCACCAGAGGCAGGTGCGCCATCACTGATGTGTTGACAGCTCCGACCTGATTGTTCGCTAGCAACCGGGGACCAATCGCTCCGATCGTGACGGCGACGACAAGGTCCAAAAGTCCGAACACGTTCCACGCTAAGAAAGTCTTGCTTGAGGCAAAGTTGCGGTTGCGATTAAGCGCGACCAGAATCCACGGCGCGGATAGGCCAATTGCCATATCGCCCAGTCCAGCCGGCCAGGCAAAGTAACCGGGCAGTATGGCGTAGGTAAACAGGGCGAGGAAGGCAAAACCGGCAAACCGCCACGCTTGCATCCCGGTCAAGAAGCGAAGATCGGCTTTCAGTACGAATTCTCGAAATCCAGGCGACATCCAATACGCAATCAGGAATAGCGCGACGGGCAGCGTGAACGCGATGAGCAGCGACAGGGGCGGTGTGCCGCGAGGCGCTACGAACACTTCGCGTGCGCCGAGGAGAATGACAAGCGCTAACCAAGATGCAAACACCACAACCGCGACCAGCCTTGGACCTGAGTGCACCGGAGAAATCTCCCGCTCCGGCCTTGACAGGACAGCATGTGACATAATGTTCTCCCCCTTTGAGGGATGGTTACTTGCACTTTGCAAGTTACTCCCCTGCACGATAGCATAATGACTTGCCCAATGCAAGTGACTCCGGCCAAATGCAAGCAACGCAGGAAATCGAAAAGGGCGAAGGCGCACAGTCTTTCGCGTTCGCTCTGTCCGATCGCGAACGCTCTGGAAGTGGTCGGAGACAAGTGGTCGCTATTGATTGTTCGGGACCTGTTCCGCGGCAAGAGCACTTACGGAGAACTGCTCAACTCTTTCGAAAAAATCCCCACTAACATTTTGGCGGAGCGACTGAAGCGCTTGGAGGCGGCGGGTATTATCA
>DATFWY010000132.1:0-10630 GCA_035258805.1 Blastocatellia bacterium
TTCGGAATCGTTATCAACGAGTACGGTCTTGGTTTCCGAAAGAATGGATATCTCATACTCACCGGGCGCCAAGCCATCAAAAAAGAAGTCTCCGTTGGGATCAATCTCAGTCGACGTGGACCAGCCGCCTCTCTCCGATCGATGAGAAATGCCTGCCTTTAGTTGTCGATCGAAGTTCAGATTCTTTTGCTTGAAAGTTACATGACCTCTTATGCTTCCGTTCCTGTACGAAAGCACCATCCGGACCCCACTGAGTCCGTGCTCACTCAGTAGTAAAGGAGGTAGGTCACCCGGAAAAAGTGGCCAAAGTGACTCCGACGGAGCGCCTACCGGAGCCGCTTGAGCTAAAACGTTCAGAGGTGGCGAAGAACGCGAAACGGTTGGCGGAGGAGGCGACAAATGAGAGCCCACCGGACGCAATCCCTGAGTTATTGTCCGCTGGGAAGGAGGTAATTGTTTGGGAGGTGCTGGACCTCGTGAAAGCGTCGGAGCGGACGGCGGCAGAGGTAGTAAGTCGTGCGCAGGTAGTGGTGCTGGAGGCAAAGGATGTAATTCTGGTGAAAGTGTCGGAGCGGACGGCGGCGGAGGCGGTAAGTCCGCGGTTGCCCGAGGACCAAAAAACCGTAACTCCCGTGAACAGGTCGTAGAAGCCGGTAGAATCGACACTATTCGGCCTGCGTCATCCGGATACTCGATGCGAACTATTGAAAAATATTTGCTCGTCTTCTCAAAATCGAGCGACAGTTGCACGGGACCGGGCCGGAGACCCCTAATAGTGAATCTGCCATCGCTATTAACAGTACAACTTCTTGAGTCGTGCGCATCTTCAACTTGCGTATCGGCCTGCAATTTTAGTTGGGCCAACCTTTTCAAAGCCTCTTGACTGTTCGTCCCCTCAATTACGACTAATCCAGTGAGCTCTGAACCCCAATGAGCCTTTACCTCCAGCCCATCAAGGTCCTCGCTTTTGATTTCGAACCCCACTGGTGTGCAGTACAACTCCGTCTCACCCGCAAATAGGGCGCTGATAAAAAAGCGGCCAGGAAGAAATCCCTCTACTCTGAAATTCCCGTTTTCGTCTGTATCGCTTTCCTCGTCCATGCAGTAAGACCAACTGCGACCACCCGTAGGCGAGTAATAACCTAGCAGTAAGTAACAATGTCGTATAGGAATGCGAGTCTCGTCGTGAATGACGCGGCCAGAAGCGGTGTAGGCGCGGATCGCCCGCCCGACGTTGATATTCGCGTTGCGAACAATACCTCCAGTCGAGACATCAACGATGGCTGCGTGGGAACGGTTGCTGGTCCCGGGATGGAACATCTTCTCGAAATAGTGATCGCCATCGACTCGTCCACTCGAATGAAAGAAAGGGTATCTGTTTGTGACTCCGATCACCTTAGCTACATTGATACCCGTACTCACATGGTAACGTCCCGGGGGTATTCCATAGATTCGATACTCGCCGTTGCCGTCGGTGAAAAAGTCACCCTCCTCACCAGGCAAATCTAAGGGTTCGTCAGGAGGTCCCAACTGACCAATCTTCGTTACTTCGACAAACTCCCCGACAACCGGTTGCCCATCAGGATCGATCACTCTGCCCGTGATCACGCCTCCAAGAACCAAGTCGAGATCGGCGTTTACCACAAACTCGCCGTCTGCAACCGAGACACCGCGTCCAGGGCCCTCTTCGTTCCAATGAAACGGATCGAAGTATCCCGGCGCGCCTACCTCTAGCCAATACCGTCCCATTGGTAAGCAGGAGGAGAAAAGGTATCGACCGGTGCTGTCAGTTTTTCCGGTTGCGATGTCGTTCTCTCGGCTGAAGTGGCGCTGCGGGCAGAGCGCTACTTTCAGTCCTGCGGCCGGCCTTCCATCAAGAGTGATTTGTCCCGTGATTGAAGCGGTCGGGTCCTTCACACTTCTGCACCTACACGGATATTTGTTCAGTGATCTGTATTAAAATCAGATTGACGTCTTCAGGAATGAGTACGAGACAGTTACACGCAGAGTTCGTATTTTGCCAATTATTCTTTTCCTGGTTTGACGAAGCGAGCGATTTCTTCGTGCGTTGCAAACCAGACTCCAGGGCGTGCTTTCATATAACGAACCAGTTTCTCCAGCATAGCAATGCGCGATCGATGGCCGATCACGTGCGGATGCATAGTAAGAATAAACATCGTTCTCTCTTCATAAGCCTTATCGAACTCTGCTCTCCAGATCGTGAATACTTCGTCGGGTGTGGTGTAGGGACGCAGTGTTGTCTGTCGATCCATTCCAAAGTACGGAAAGTCATCCATAATCCACTCGACAGGAAGCTCAACCACGCCAGTTGCTTTCCCATCGATGAGAACCTCATACGGCCGATCGTCAGCCATCAAACTGCTGTCGTAGAGCAGGCCGAACTCACGCGCAAGCTTCATCGTCGCGGGGCTGAAATCCCAGGATGGCGTTCGCATACCGACAGGTTTTTTGCCGGTGATTTGGGTGAGCGCCTCAATGCTGCGTCGCATAAGATCGCGCTCATCCGCCTCTTCCAAAAGCGAATTCCGTTCGTGAATCCAGCCATGAACTCCGATTTCGTGTCGCTGTTTGCTGACTATATCTTTGACACTTTGTGGATGCAGCTTCGCACTGATAGCTGGAATGAAGAACGTAGCAGGGATCTTGAAGCGATCCAGCATACGCAGTATTCGAGGAAGCCCCGCGCGAGCACCGTATTCGCCTTGAGCCATTAGAGCCGGCGATGTTTGGCCATCGCGCAGCGAAGGAGTCTCATTGTCAAAATCAAATGAGAGTCCGACGGCTACGCGTGCGCCTCGCGGCCAGCTCTTTGGTGTCATATCACGGCCCGCTCGCACACGATTGACTGTTTCAAAGACTTTGCTTTCAGGCCATTTCCACGAGGGGTCTTGTTGTTGCTGCGCGGTTACGCCGCCGGCGAGAAATGTTGCAAGCCCATTTGCCGCCAATACTGCGGCTGCGGTTCGAGACTTTTGCCGCTTCATAGTTGGCCTTTCAAAATAATTAAAGTCTATTCGATCGGCTCGACGACCACCGCGGTTCCGTATGCAAGCACCTCGGTTACTCCGTTCATGATCTCGTTGGCGTCATAGCGCATTCCGATCACCGCATTAGCGCCGATCTCGCTTGCGTGCTGGACCATAATATCGAACGCCTCTGCTCGCGCCACTTCGCAAAGTTTTGTAAACGCGGTGATGTTCCCGCCCACTAATGTATGCAGCGTGCCGCCGAGCGTCCCAAAAATCGATCGCGATCTGACCGTGATCCCTCGGACCACTCCCAGAGTCCTGACAATGCAGAAACGATCGAGTGTAAATGCTGTGGTGACCATGTGATGGGATAGGTTATACCGTTGTGATACGGCATACGGCGCATTTGGGCTCATTCTGTCCTTTGCTTGTTCCAATTCACCAAGCCTGTCTTTCATCGGCTTAATCCTCCGGAAGGTAAGTTAACCGATTTGTAACGGGCGGAAAGATAAAGCGTAGAACGAGAATATGCAAGAAATTGAGTAGGGCTTGCCCTTTGCGTCTTGGCGGCTTTGCGCCTTTGCGAGACACCTGTTTGTTAGAGCAGAGATGTTTCGCAAAGGCGCAAAGCCGCCAAAACGCAAAGCCTGAGGCCTTGCGAACATTGCTCCCACCACATTCGCCCGTTACAATCCTCAATTACAACAAGCCCTTCAAAGGAGCCAATTCGTGTCGAGCATCAATCGAAGACGATCGGTCACAGTTAACATAGATGGGATCAAAGTCGGCGGCGAAAATCCCATAGTTGTTCAATCGATGACCAACACCGACACCGTGGACGTCGAAGCCACCGCCCTCCAAATCGAACAACTCGCGCGCGCCGGGTCCGAGCTCGTTCGCATTACCGTGAATACCCGTCAGGCAGCCGCGGCCGTTCCGCACATCGCAGAGCGACTGGCCGAGCGCGGCATAATCGTACCGATCATCGGCGACTTTCACTATAACGGTCACATATTACTGAAAGAATATCCTGCTTGTGCGCGGGCGCTCGCCAAATACCGCATCAATCCCGGCAACGTCGGGCCGGGTCAGCACCACGACAAGAACTTTCAGTCTATGATTGAAGTTGCGGTTGAGAACAATAAGCCGGTGCGCATCGGAGTGAACTGGGGGTCGCTCGATCAAGGGCTGCTCACTCGCTTGATGGATGAAAACGCGGCTCGACCTGATCCGCAAGACGCCCGTGAAGTGATGCGCGAGGCTGTAGTGGTGAGCGCCCTCGAGTCAGCGGAGCTCGCAGAACGATGCGGTCTCGGGCACGACCGGATCATCCTCAGCGCCAAGGTCTCCGAGGTTCAGGATCTGATTGCGATTTATCAAAACCTTGCGGCCCGCTGCGATTATCCGTTGCATCTTGGGCTAACCGAAGCCGGAATGGGCAGCAAGGGAATCGTCGCATCGACCGCCGCGCTGGCGGTGCTTTTGCAGACCGGCATTGGCGATACGATTCGAGTTTCGTTGACGCCTCGACCTGGAGGAGATCGCACAGAGGAAGTGATCGTCGCTCAACAAATCCTGCAAACCATGGGGTTGCGTAGCTTCATTCCGCTGGTGACCGCCTGTCCCGGATGCGGCCGGACCACGAGCACGTTGTTTCAGGAGATGGCAGAAGATATTCAGAACTACATTCGCGAACAGATGCCGGCGTGGAAAGAAAAATACGTAGGCGTTGAAGAGCTCAAAGTCGCGGTTATGGGGTGTGTTGTCAACGGCCCAGGCGAATCGAAGCATGCCAACATTGGGATCTCGTTACCCGGCACCGGCGAGGATCCGCGCGCTCCGGTTTATGTTGATGGAAGCAAATTCGTTACGCTGCAGGGGCCGACAATAGTTCCCGATTTTATTCGGATCCTTGACGATTACATTGAAACCCGATATGCGGGGACCGGCGAGAAATAGGACAAATTGGCCCTATAGGTCCTATCGGTCCAATACGTCCTATTATTGTTTCCCCGAATTTCGAATCTTCTCAATTGCTCCTGTAATCATTGCTTTTCCGGATGCCGAAACATTTGATGATTTCGCCAGCTCCTCAAGCACCGGAATTGCGCGTTGATCTCCAAGCTTGCTTAGCGCCTGCACCGCATTAAACCTTTCCTGCATTGATTTCTCTTTCAAAGCTGAAAGAAGTGCCTCAAGCGCCCGATCGTTTCCTTTACCTGTCTCCCCCAGTACCTGAAACGCAGCGCTACGCAAATTAGAGGCATTGCCTGGAGTTGAATACTTTAGCGCGATGTCCAGCGCGCGTGGGTCTTTCAATTCTGCCAAACCACCGAGCACGCCGGCTCGAATCGTGCCCTGCCAGGACTCAAGCTTCATCGCGGCCGCGAGTGCATCGTAGGCTTGAGGCGAACCTGTCTGGCCAAGCGCACGGGCAGCCTCCGCAACCGCAAAGTAGCTCGGATCGGTGTTCATAATTTTGATGAACATATCGGCGAGCTTAGGATCTTTGTACGCGCCAAGTCCTTTGATTGCCTCTCGCCGAATTCGCGAATCCTTATCTTTCGCGGCCTCAATTAGAGTTGCTCGTGACGAGTCAGCCTTGAACGCCGAAAGACCCTTGACAGATTCAATCCGGACCCCCCAAAAAGCGTCGCGAAGGGCGGCTTGCGCAAGCGCTTTCGCTGCCGAATCGCTCGTGTGGCTCTTCAACTCAATAGCCGCAAGCACTCGACCCATAACATCCGTATCGTGAAGCAGCTGGTAGGCAAGTTCGTCATCGCTGCGATCAAATTTCACCCGCTTAATAAGGTAATTTCCTCGATCGAAGTTGATGATCAGCGGATTGGAGTCGACATCGAAGCTAAACTCCTTTTCGGACTTGTCGATCCACACACGGTGGATCTTCTCAGCAATCGCGGTTGTGATCGCGATGTCGACCGGCATCATGAAAAACTCAGGTGAAGTAAACCAGGGCCGCTTGTCATCCGGTTTTTGGGCTTGTTTGACGGAAAGCTTAAGCGACTTGGCGCCATCATATTTCGAAGTGATCTCAAACTGCGGATGACCCATCCGGTAAACCCACTCGTCGAAGAACCAATCCAGGTTCTGTCCGGTTGACTCCTCAATCGCAGCCTTCAGATCGGAGGTCTCAACGTTGCGCCACTCGTTCTTGTGCACATAATGATTGATGGCTTTCCAGAACGGTTCCTCGCCCAGGACGAATCGCAGCATGTTGAGCACCGCGCCGCCTCGGGGATACGCGTAAGCATCAAAGAGCCCGTCGGGATCATGGTAACGCGAGGTCACTATCGGCCGCCGAAGACCCTCATCCCACGCTCGAAAATAGCCTTGCTGGTTGCCGTACATTTCGTAAAGGAATTCGTCTTTGCCTTTGTCGTGTTCCTTCCACAAACCCTCGAAGAACACTGCGAAAGACTCATTCAGCCATATCTCGCCCCAATGTCGACACGTAACCAGGTCGCCGAACCATTGATGCGCAAGCTCGTGCGACACTACTTCATCAGATGAAATGTCCAGAGATGCCCGTTTGTCGTGAAGCGCATTGTCGGTCATGGTGGTGGCGCTGATATTTTCCATCGCGCCGCCGAAATCCTTGACCATTGTCTGAGCGTACTTTGCATAAGGATAGTCATAGCCGATCTTTTCGGAATAAAAGGCGACCATCTGCGCAAGCTTTCCAAAAGAGACTCGCCCGTCTTCTGCCTGACCGGGGTACACGTATGAGATGACCGGCTTACCTTTGAATTGGTCCTTAACCTCTTCGTATTCCCCCACGATCAGCGAAACCAGATAACTTGAGAACGGCCGATCCATCTTCCAATGCCAGGTCCTGGTTTTGTTGGTTATATTGCGCTGTTCTGCAATCAATGACCCGTTGGAAATAACTTGATATTTTTCATCGGCGGTCGCCAGTAACTCACTGGTCGCCTTGTCGTTCGGATAGTCGTAGCAAGGAAACCAATAGTGATTGGTGCGTGCTTCGCCCTGAGTCCAGATTTGATGAGGCCGAGCAGGGTCAGACTCGGTCGGGGTGATAAAGGTCAGCCCTTGTTTAGGAGTCGCCGAGTAACCTATTACGACGGACACATCTCGACCGGCGAGGAGCGGCCGATCAAACGCTACGTATAACTTTTCGTCTTCAACGTAGCGATACTTCAACGGTGTGCCGCCCGCGAGCTTGACAGACTTGATCGTCATGTCACCGGCGTCTATTTCGATTTCTTTAGTTTCGGGCCCGAACGGTTGAAAGGTGATAGTGGTCTCACCATCAATCGATTGGTTTGCCCAGTCGAAGTTCAACGAAATCTTATAGTGTTGAACGTCGTAGTTATGGCTTCGCGGCCATTGGTAAGGTGGTTCCTGAAGCGCTTGAGCGGAAGGAGCCGGATTCTGAGCGCTGGTTGAGAAAGAGCTTAGCGCAAGGCTAAGGATGATCAGTGCGAACGCAACGGCCTTCGTTATGCGAGAATGAAAATAAAACATGGCGTAAACCAAGGGGCGCGCCTTGGAAGAGACGCGCCCCGAAAAACTTCGACAATCTTTCTAGAGTAAGAAATCGATTTTAGGGCTTCTTGTCCTTGTGCTCGTGTGGCGCCAGGTAAGGTATTTTTGTTTCTGCCGAAACACGGGCCTTCCCGTAGCGGGCTTCGATGGCAAATGTATCGCTGTCATTTTCAGGCCTGAAGTCGAAGGTCAGGTAGTTGGCAGACGGCCCATCGGTAGCGAATTGAAGTGGAATTAAGATGTCTTTTCCACCGCTGCCGAGGACGAGTTTGAAGTTATCATTTGCATCAAAGTTAATACCCATCGTGTAGGAACCTGTGGGGACCTCTACGCCCGCAATGACGACGGGGAACTCGGTATCGAATTTGCCGATCACTTTCCAAAGTCTGTTGAAATTGGTTAGGGCTTGTGGTGCCTTTCGGTTATTGAACTGAGTTTCGTTGTAGTGAAGCGATTTGTAACTGAGAGTAAGCTTCCCCGCTCCTTCAAGAGTAAGAGAGTGTGAGAAATCCTTTGAGACAGTACGCGGATCGTGGGCGAACGCGACTACGCCGAATAGAACAACCAGAAGCAGCGAAAACAGAGACCTCTTCATGGCCTATCCTCCTGTGGCATTCCTTATTCGAGAACAGTTGCTGGCGGATCGAGGATTATAACGGCTGCGGGGAACCCTGACAAACTCAAGGTAGTTGTTTGGAACAGTTGGGGTGTGATTATGGTATTGGTGCGCAGGCCTAACCGCCGATCGTGCAAGCATCGGGCGCTGGTTGCCCTTTCCATTCCTTCATAAAGTCCAGAAGACCCTTTTCTATTTCAGCGTTTGTATGGCGATTGATCAGCAGCCATTTCAATTTGACCAGCGATTCGCTGATCAATCCTGGGTCCTGTGTGGCGCAAACCAGCCGGTTGTTTACCTCAAGCTTCAGCGCCGGGACATCGACCGTGGCGAAACGGGAGGGGAAGTCGGCTTTACGAGCTTCTCTGTCCCACGGTGGAGAGACAATCTGCATTCGCCAGTGTTTTGAATCCTCGCCCCTCACAATACCTGAGGCATGGTAAGTGTCGGTGATTTTACCTTTCACCCACATGCAGTCTGCGCAATATGTATGCTGTACGATGGTTAGGACGTATTCTCGCTCTTTTTGATCGATCATGACGGTAATCCGGGAATTGAGTGCAAAATATCGAACACTCTGCCCGTATAAGCGAGCCCTGTCACGGAGTCAATAGTTTATCGTCTGCGTAATCTGTGTAATCTGCGGATTGTCGTGTTACTGCAGGATTCGATATCTGATTTTTACTGATCTATCCGCAGATTACAGAGATTACGCAGAAGACAACGAAGAACAAGAAACCGTATGCAGAAACAGAGAATGCGCAGACGAGACAGTCTACGCTACTTTTTGAACAGTTGACGTTCGTCCATGCCCTAACCTACTATTTCTTATTCGAAGGAACCAACGTCAAGGCATGGCTGAGCTTGCCTGTCTCCCTGATAGTTGGCCCAAATAAGAGGGAAAAACATGGGAAGCCTGGGAATGCCGGAGATTCTGATAATACTGGTGATCGCACTGATCATCTTTGGTCCGCGAAAGCTGCCGGAGCTTGGGAAGACGCTGGGCCAAAGCCTTGCGCAGTTCCGCCGCGCCAGCGAGGACTTCAAGCGTCAGTGGGAGGACGAAGTCGCGATAGAGCGGCAACGGCTCGACGCTCCGCCGCCGGCGCCAGTCGAAGAATCACAACAATCGGTTGCGGCTTCGACTTACGTGGAGGAGACTCAATCGAGTTCGGTGCATGAACCCTCGGTCCCAACGACTAGTGAAGTGCCGGCGATCGCTCACCACGAAGAGACTACCGCAAAAGAAACAAAACGCGATTGGATGTAGGTAGCTTCGAATCAAGACTGCGGCTCTGAAAGCATTTGACGAGCAGGGTTTGTCAGGGCTACCGCTGCTATGGCCACATACGCCGAATCCTACGACAAAGAAGTGCTAAGTGAAGAAGGAACGATGTCGTTCCTCGATCACCTGGACGAACTGCGCAGGCGGTTGATCCGCAGCGCTTTGTTTATCGCCGTCGCTTTCGTCGTTTGCTGGATCTTCTCGGATAGCATTTATAACTTTTTACAGGTGCCTGTACGGGCGGCAATGCTCGAGGCGAAACGTATAAACGTTCCGAATGTTAGTGGAACAACCGTCAAGCTTGCGGATCTACCCAACGATACACCAGTAATCTTTACTCTCATTACTGATGCCAAAATCGGATCGGTTTTAATTGCTGCCGGAACCGCTATTCCATGCAAAGTGGAGCGAGATGGCGACGGCGCGATGCAACTCCTCACAAGCACCTATTTTGTGATAAACGATGAAACCGTCGTCGAGAAAGATACCGTAATTCCATCCCAGCTGTACGAGTCGGCTACTACAAAGCTTGGACGCGATAATCAGCTTGTAGTGCCAACGGTCCAGGGCGCCTTCAATCTGTACATAAAAGTCGCGTTTTACGCGGCTATCTTCTTCGCAGTGCCTTTCCTGCTCGTACAGGTTTGGGGCTTTGTCGCACCGGGACTTTATCCACACGAAAAGAAGTATGCTGCGCCTGTCATCATAATGGCTTCTGTGTTTTTCCTCTTAGGTTGCGCATTTGCCTATTACATTGCTTTTCCAAGAGCTGCGAACTTTCTATTGGGAGTCGCTACCGGTGGAAACCTGCGGCCACTGGTGACCGCCGATGAGTACTTTGATCTGATCATAATAATAATGTTGGGCCTGGGCGTCGTATTCGAGATCCCAACGATCACCTTCTTCACATCGCGGCTTGGTTTGGTGTCCCCTCGCTTATTGCTGAAGGTTTGGCGATACGCAATCATCGTCATCTTTATAGTCGCTGCGGTGCTTTCGCCGACCACGGACGTGCCGAATCTGCTCGTGTTCGCGGCTCCGATGCTCCTCTTGTATTTTCTGAGCATCGGAATAGCCTGGGTATTTCACCGCCGGCGTCAAACAGAGAACGAATACTTGTCTGAGCGCAAGGAAAGCTGATAGGAACATTCTAAGGGTAGGCCAGGATGTGCCAATCACAGGCCTAAGCTGCAAAAGACAGGCGGCTTGACC
>DATFWY010000133.1:0-6076 GCA_035258805.1 Blastocatellia bacterium
CATGGCCTTCCTCCGTTATCGTCATGTGCTGTTCTTCGGGACAAGGGTCTTCTCCCAGATCATCACTAATAACACGCGCTCGCGGTACGTATAGTGATGTTTCACATTGACTTCACTGGTTGATCTCCTAAGCTTTATGTCACTGCTGGCGCGAGTTCTCGAGCATCGCAATCAAACTTGGCGTGACAGCAACACTGCGTTTTCTTGCAGGGGAACATCCATGAACAAGCGGCATCACGCATTTAGGTCCCGCGTCCTAGCTTATGCGACAGCGGGAGCGTTCTCGGCACTTGGGGCGGCTATGACCGTCAGCCCGGCCACCGCCCAGGCCGGTAAAGTTGAAAAGCCGGATATCACATTCGGCGTCTTCCCTATTAACAATTACGGAGTTGTTTATCTCTCGATTCAACAAGGCTTCTTTCAGGAGGAAGGTCTGAACGTCGCGCCGCGGATGATGGGTGGCAATCCGGTGGCCGGCATTATCGGCGGAGATTTCGACACTGGCGGCGTGACGTGGACCGCCTTCCTTCTCGCTATCAATAGAGGTGTTCCTCTTGTCCCATTAAGCGAATCGGACCGTGGAGCGCTTGGACAAGGGTTGTTCATGGTCAAGAATGAATCTCCCATCAAAGACGTGTCAGATTTGGTGGGGAAAAAGATCGGCGTGCCGACTGTCGGAGGAGCTTGCGATCTAATCCTCAACGACGTCCTGCTTAAGAAAGGCCTCGATTATAAGTCGATCGGTTATACGGTGGTGGGCGTCCCAGACATGGCCCCCATTGTGTTGCGAGGCGGTCTCGACGCCGCTTGCATTCCCGAACCCATGCTATCGAAAGTGCAGGCGCAGGGGGGCCTGAGATCAGTTTTCGACATGTTTTCTCAGCCAGAACATGAGCGGTTTCCGCTCATCGGTTTTCCGGTGACGCAAAAGTTTGCCGAGACAAATCCAAACACGGTCGCAGCGCTCAAAAGGGCCCTGGCTAAGGGTCTGAAGTTTGCTCACCACAATCCCGACAAGCTACGCGCGATCTATCCAACATTTGTCCCCATCACGCAGGAGGAGGCGAGAAAGATTGTCATCTCGTACACGCCTGAAGTGGGCGATTTCACTCAGCTCAAAAAAATTGCTGATATGATGGACCGACTTCAAATGGTTCCCGGAAAGACGAAACTGCCCGACGTCGCGCTTCCACGATGAGCGGATGCGGACTCGTCACTGGAGCTACTGTCAGTCGAACTCGAGCGATCGCAGCTGATGCGCCGCGGTCTTATTTAGCCCATTGATAACTCGACGTTCGCAAACTTCGCTTGGTCCGCGCTGCTTCCAACAAGGTACCGCATGACAACAAAACGGCTCGCAAGCAAGTGCGTGATCGTGACCGGAGCTGGGCAAGGCATAGGGGCTGTTTACGCGCGCGCGTTGGCCGCAGAGGGAGCGTCGCTAGCGATCTGCGATCTAAAGGATCCAACGAGAACACGGGAGGAACTCTCTTCTAGCGGTACGAGAGTATTGTCAGGATCCGTAGACATCACGGATGCGGCAGCGGTCTCCGCATTTATCGCACGTTCAGAGAAGGAGCTCGGCCCGACGGATGTTCTAGTCAACAATGCCGCCCTTTTCGGCCCGTTGACCAAGCGATCCTTCTTGGAGATCCCTGCCGAAGAATGGGATCGTGTTATGTCGGTCAACACGAGAGGTGTAGTTGAGTTTGTTAAAGCGGTGGTACCCGGCATGAAGCGTAACGATGGCGGCAAGATTGTGAACATCGCCTCCACGACGGTTTATTCGGGCACTCCCTTCATGATGCATTACGTTGCCTCAAAAGGCGCCGTCATCGCCATGACCCGGGTCATGGCGCGCGAGCTTGGCGAGTATCGGATCACCGTCAACTGCATTTCACCTGGGCTCATAATGAACGAAGCCGAGAGTAGCAGTGTTGATCAAAACACATTTGCGGCGCAAACCTTCGACCCGGACACACTCGCGCGCGTTATGGGCGCTCGATCATTGAAAAGACAGCAATATTCACGGGACCTCATCGGGCCGCTCTTGTTTCTCGCGACCTCCGACAGTGACTTTATGACAGGACAAACGATAATCGTTGATGGTGGCGCCATCTTCAGATGAGGTGGGGGGCGAATGGGATACCGCGGCTATCCCGCCGACAAGTGGGCCGCGATGCGTTCTATGGCAGGAGCGTGAATTAGGTCCTGGTCGACCCATTACCGGGAGTGCCCGGGCTATGAGTGCAGGTGAAGCTCGTCGTCAAAAGGCCAACGCGAGATTTTCCTGTCGTAATTGACTGTCGCGTTGCTTGATTGACAGGCCTGGGGCCGTGACGTTACGCTGAAATGTCACTGTAACTCTAAGCGCGTGGCCAGTTTCATTTCGTCACGTTTGTGTGTCTTTGAACATGATTTCGGTCAATGCACCGCACGTCGACGATCACGAATGCGAAGTCAAAGTTCGATGCTGAAAGCAGCTGACCGATCAGCCTTCGCTAGACCCCATACGGCAATTACTCGAAGAGCTGCAGAACCTAACCATCCGTTGGCGGAGCGCCTAGCCACGCCACTGTCAAACAGTAAGGGTGCGTCATGTCGGAACCGCCAATTCACGTTCGAATGCTCATCGGTGGACAATGGACGGACGGAACAGATCGCATTGAGGTCCGAAATCCGGCGAATCCAGATGAAGTTGTAGGTACGGCTGTCCGAGGCACAACCGCCGATGCCAAGCGTGCCATCGCAGCAGCAAAAGCGGCACAGCCTGCATGGGCGAGGCGTAGCTTTGCAGAACGAGCCAAAATCCTTGGAACCGCGCTTGACCGATTTGCCGAGGGAACGGAGCCGCGCGCGCGGCTCTATGCGCGAGAGAATGGGCGAGTCCTTGCGGAGGCTCTCGGCGAACTCCGCGGTGTCCCCATCGCACAGCGGCTTGCATTGGAGCTCGCGCCAACCCTCGACGCTGGTCGGCAATTGGGGGCGCCCACCGGGCGGACGTTCGTCAACTATTTGTCTTATGGCGTAGTCGTCTCGATCGTCCCTTGGAATGCTCCAGTGACGCTGGGTTTTCTCCATGTCATCCCGGCGTTGCTGGCGGGAAATGGCATAGTGATCAAACCACCGGAAAGCTGTCCGCTGACTCTCGTTGAAACAATTGGTGTAATTTCAGAGGTGTTGCCGCCCGGCTTGGTGAACGTTGTGACCGGTCGCTCCTCGGAGCTCGGGGAAATTCTCACAACACATCCCGATGTCGCAAAGATCGGGTTTACTGGGGGGATTCCTGCAGCACGACAGATCATGTCGAACGCCGCCCAGTCGATCAAAGGCGTGACGCTGGAGCTTGGCGGAAACGATCCAGCCATCGTGTTGGAAGACGCTGATCTCACCAATGACGCGATGAAGCGTATGGCCCAGGGTGTTTTCGCAGCCACCGGTCAGGTCTGCATGGCGATCAAACGCATTTACGTGCCGGAATCGTTTTTTGAGCCATTCGTAGATGCATTCAAGAAGTCCGTTGACCGCTATGTCGTAGGCGATGGTCTCGAAAGCGGCGTCAGCATGGGACCAATGCACACCCGAAAGGGTCGAGACAGTGCAATAGAACTCATCGAAGACTGCGAAAAGAGAGCTGCGAAAGTTGCGCGCCTGGGAGCATCCACAACAACACGACGTTTGAGCGTGGATACTTTGTCCGTCCGACCGTGGTCACGGACATCGAAGACGATGCTCCACTAATGACTGAGGAGCAGTTTTGTCCCGTGATTCCGATCACGACGTACAGGACCATCGATGATGTAATTACCAGAGCAAATGACACTCATTTTGGTCTCTGCGCCTCGGTCTGGAGCAAGCAGGTTGATCAGGCGCTACGCGTCGCGCGACAGATGGAAGCTGGCACGGTGTTCGTTAATTCGCACGGAGTAACGAGCATCAATCGGCGCGCGCCGTACGGAGGCATGAAGCAAAGCGGCATTGGACGCAAAGCCAGCATTGAGGGTGTCCTGGAATATCTACAAATACAGACCATCACGACCCACGGAGAATCCGCCTAGATAGGCACATCGGGCATGCAGATGGGAGACGGGCAAATGATTGTTCGTAGGTCGTTCCTAAGAGGTGCTGGTCTTGCAGCCACAGCGTTTAGTCTTTCGTCATTTTCTACTCGCAGCGCCTTCGGTCAAACTGACACACGAACAACGGCCAGAATTGCCTACTCTGCACCGGGTCTTTCGTACGCGGGAATCTTTCTGGCGACCGAAGCCGGAATCTGGGGGAAGAACGGTGTCAATCTAGACTTCCGACAAGTACAAGGTGGACCGCTGACCATGGTCGCACTCACTAACAAGGAGGCTGACTTTGGTGGAATTGCAGCGATAGACGCTGTCATTGGTTGGGAGAAAGGGATCAAGACGCTAACAGTGGCTGCATTCACTGGTTCGCTCACGTTGCAATTCATCGCGCGGAACGACTGGATGTCACGCGTCGGCGTATCGCCAACGAGTTCGTTGAGCGACAAGCTGAACGCATTCAAGGGAGCCAGGATTGGCGCTTCGACAATTGGAGGCGGCCCGGCACAATATACCCGTCACCTTGTGCGGTCAGTCGGAATCGATCCCGAACGGGATATGAAAATCCTTGCCGTTGGCTTTGCGGCGTCGCGGATGGCAGCGCTGAGAGCAAATCAAGTCGATGTTGTTGCAGGGGATCTTCCAGAATCCGATCAGGTCGAACTTGAAGGCTTTGGCAAGCTCTTCCTGAACTGCGCGAAGGACGTGCCTATTTTTAGGGAGTTTCCTTACACGGTTCTGCTGACTACGTCAGAATTCGCTGACCGATATCCAGACGTCGTTCGACGAGCTGCGCAGTCCGTCGGTCAGGCAAATGACCTTGTTCACACCAACTTTGGGCAAGCCATGGACATTGTTCGCAAGCAATTTCCGGCGGTGGATCCCAGGGCGCTGGAAAGTGCGCTTCGACGTGACAAGGACAACTTTCCGCGAGGAGCGCGTATGAGCCACGAAATGTGGAGAAACAATGTCAAGATTGCCCAGGACTTGAAGTTGATAACGACGAACGTTCCTGCTGACGAAGGCGTGCTGTGGACCAACAAGTTTTTGGGGTGAGCTCAACTATGTTTAGGTTTCGATCGCCCTTGGAAGTTGATCGCAGGGCTTGGAAGGGTGCTGTCCGAATTGGTCTTTCTCAACGGAGGAACCTATGAGCGACATGATGATGGCACGATCGAAAGCTGGTGTACGCGCTCGAGCGGTGACACCTGTCATAGGCGCTGAGATAGAAATCGACTTGCGAGAGCCGCTTGATCAATCCACGGTCGAGGCTATTCGAACAGCTTGGTATGAGAACACGATTCTGCTTTTCCGAAATCAATCATTGAGCGAAGAGAATCAAGTCCGTTTTGGGGAATATTTTGGAGTGCTCAGCAAAGTTCTGAACAAGCGAAAATCAAGTCAAGCGCATCATCCATCAGTGATGTTCATTTCGAATATTCGAGAGAATGGCGAGCTAATAGGGGCGTTGCCGGATGGTGAAGTTTACTTCCACTCGGACCATTGTTTTACGGCCTCGCCGCCAGCGGGCACGATGCTTTATGCGATGGAGATTCCAAGGGCTGGCGGAAATACAATCTTCGCAAATATGTATGCTGCGTATGATGCGCTTTCTCAGGAGGTGAAAGATCGGTTAGAGAACCTGCGGGCGCTCAACGTTTACGATTTGGCCGGAGCTCCGGCAATTCGGATGGATTCCATTCCCCCGAATGCGCAATCGCATGTACATCCTGTGGTGAAAGTGCATCCCGTCTCGGGTCGAAAAGCACTCTATGTCAACCGATTAATGACTTACAATATTGAGGGTCTCTCAGCCGCTGAGAATCAGGATCTGTTGCACTATTTGTTCGATCATCAAGAGCAAAAGAGATTTCATTACGAGCATGTTTGGAGGCCGGGTGACCTTATCATCTGGGACAATCGCTGTACTTTGCATGCCCGCACCAATTTTGATGCTCAAGAGCGACGCCTTCTCAGGCGAATAGTCTTGCTAACGGATCATG
>DATFWY010000134.1:0-44776 GCA_035258805.1 Blastocatellia bacterium
GTTGGCGCTGTGTTTGTGGCAATTATCGCCGGTACGATTGTTTTTGCGTTGGGCGGGAGAAAAGCGCCGGTCGAGCAACCGATATCAACTCCTCCTGCAGCATCCGAGGCTCCCAATGCACCGGCACAGGAATCTGGTACTACCCAAAGCGCTCAGACCCCCCAGCCGAATGAGACGGGAGGGACCACTTCACCACAACCAGTTGCGGGAACGACGTCACCAGTCCCACCGAGCAACCGCCCTAAAGCGGTGACCCAAAAGAATAGCAATGCCGAGGCTCCATCAGTCCCCGCGCAGACTCCGGTTGTGGCGGAGCCGGCACCACCACCTCCTAAGCAGGAGAAAGTGGCTGTCTCAAATTCGGAACCAGAAAAGAAAGAGCCTGAGAAGAAACCGGAGGAGAAGAAAAAAGGTCTCTTCGGAAAGATAAAGGATGCATTCACCGGCGGCGATAAGAACAAGAATGGTAAGGATCCTAAGAAGCCTTAAGACTATAAGCCCGATAGGTCCTATTACGCCTTTAGAAAGGTATCAAACCCGGAAACAGATATGCATATGCCATCACAATCGCGCCGACGATCGAGGCAAGCGCGATTGAGTGCCACAATACAAATCTGAAAATCAACCCTTCATTACCAACCTGATTCGTAGCTGCCGTCGCTACAACGATCGATTGTGCATCGACCATTTTCCCCATCACTCCTCCAGCGCTATTCGCCGCGCACATCAGTACGGGGCTCAAATTGAGCTGTTCGGCGGTAATCCTTTGCAACCCGCCGAACAATGCATTTGACGATGTGTCGCTGCCGGTAAGAGCTACACCAAGCCATCCCAGGAACGTTCCAAAGAATGGAAAGAGCCACCCCGTGCGAGTAAACGCCAGTCCTAGTACCGCATCCATACCCGAATACCGAGTGACAAATCCAAGCCCCAGCATGAATGAGATCGCCAATACCGCAAATCTCATTCGAATCAACGTCCGCCAGAAGATTTTCGCAAGATCGAGAGGGCGGACACGCAGCAACGCTCCTGCAAATAGCGCAGCTATGAAGCACGCCGAACCGGTCGCTGAAAGCCAGTTGAAATCAAACTTTGCTTTCTCTGGTTCGGGCTTTGCGACAACCGGCGCTGCACGGGTAACCGCGAGATGCACGATCGGGAAATCCCAACCGCCTCGTTCGAATGCCGGTGTAGTCGCTTTGTTTAGAGCGGTCTTTATTGTAGGTAGTCCCCATAACAAAACGAAAATTGTCAGCACAGCGAAAGGCATCCACGCTCGTGCGACACGGATTACATTGCTCTCATTGGAGCCCTGTTCCACGTTTGCCGGTGACGCGGTCGTTCGATCTTCGCGGAGTGCTTCAAACTCTGGATCGTCGTCGAATCTCCAGATTCGCCTGGGCTGCCACAGACGGAGAAAGATCACGGTCGAAACGAGTGAGACCAACCCGCCTGCAATGTCCACCAGATTGCTGTCCACGAAGTTGGACCAAACAAATTGAGTTGCACCAAAAGAGAGTCCAACTACAAGTATTGCCGGGAGTACTTCGAAGGTTTCTCGCCAGCCAACCATCGCACGGACGAGCCAGAAAGGAACGATGATCGCGGTGATAGGAAGAATACGCCCTATCATCGAATTGAGGTCGGACTCGGGGAGTCCCGAGACCGCCGCGAGCGTGTGCACCGGCGTGCCAATTGCGCCCCACGCAACGGGCGCAGTGTTGGCAATGAGGTTCAGCGCCGCTGCGTGAAATGGCTTGAAGCCCAATCCGATCATAAACGCGCCGGCTATGGCGACCGGAGCGCCGAATCCGGCAGCTCCTTCGATGATTGCTCCAAAACAAAACGCGACCAGCAGTGCTTGTAGCCGGCGATCGGGTGTAATCGCGGCTACCGAATGTTTCATTATTTCAAACTGCCCGGTGTGGACCGAAATGTCATAAAGGAATACCGCCGCCACTACGATCCAGGCGATTTTCAACAGGCCGAATGACGCGCCGTATAGAAGGCTCGCTGAAGACAGGGACCACGGCATGTGAAACACGGTGCTGGCCGCGATTAGAGCCGTGGCGGCTCCTGCCATCGCAGCCCAGTGGGGTTTTACGCGAAAAAGAGCAAGCAACCCGAGCAAGACGATCACAGGCAGGGCGGCGACAAGGGTGGAGAGCCACCACGCGCCGAACGGGTCGTAAACCTGGGTCCACGTCATCTTGGAGGCGGAGTGTTACGTTGCTTTATCGATGAGACTGCCTACAACCGTTCGTCCGGGCACAGTTTTCCGTATTCGCTCGAATAGTGAAGCGGCACTTCCCGATACTCATTCGTTTCGCAGCAATACACCAGACAACGGTCAAAGGGGCGCGAATAGATATGTAGACTCATCGCGCGCTGATTAAATTCAGGAAGGTTCAGCACCTGGTGAACGGGCTCTTCTGGATTTACTTCTGCTGGCAATGTTTGGTGAATATCGAAGCCGTCAGTCTTTTCGAGTCGGCAATACCACCTGGAGTGGTCCTCATCGAGAACGCGGAAGTTCTGGACTCTCAACCGTCCGGTCGGAATGGACATCCAGCAGTTCTGATTATGATGATTATGAACCTGTGAGACCTGACCAACTTCCCAGCAAATCGACAACAACTCGAAAAGATCATTCTTGAAGATCAAGTTTCGCGTGTAATGATTCTTGCTGAAGAAGGTGTACGGTTCGAGCGAATTCTGATCAACCACCCGATTCCTTAAGTAGTCATAGACAATGCCGGGGCGGAAATCCTCTTCTGGTATCGCGCACAGACCCGCTACAAATTGATCGATTGATACTATGTCGACCGTAGTTTCGACGCTCATGGTTTACTCCTCAAACGGACACACCATGCCCTGCTTCGGCATGATTACGACTGTCGTTTCCCAATGTTGGATTATCAAGGTGCGCAGACCTGAGGTCCGCGCTAGATCACTACTTTCCAAATGCGCGGATCCGCGCAGTTACCGCAGCGATCTCTTCGTCTGACATTTTCGATTTGAACGCAGGCATGAACTTGCCTTTGCCGTTCTTTGTAGCGTCGGTGATCTGAGCATCGGTGTGCGCTTTTTGCCAATTCTTATCGGTGAAATCCGGTTGACCTTTTGAACGCCAGTTTGGAGTGCCCTTGCCGTCCTTACCATGGCAGGTCGCACACTTTGCGGCGTAAAGAGCATTGCCATCGGCAACCAATGGCGACGACGAAGTCACATTCGGAGAGCCGCTAATCGACACGGCATACGAAGAAACGATCAGTGCTGCGAGTATGATAAATCCCTTGAACTTGAGTCGGCTATTCATGCAGGTGTTTCTTTCTCCTTGAGTGGTTTTATTTGCTGACGCGGATGAGATCTGACACGCGGAAAATCCTGAGCAGCGCATCGTCTCGGATCATTGATGATAGCATAGGACGAATAGGACCAATAGGACGAATAGGACCGATAGGACCAATACGTCCTATTCGCTTATTTCGCTCCTGCTCTCGACAGAACATCGATTACTTTTGGATGATTCTCTCGTTTTGCGTACATCAATGCAGAATAACCGTATTTATCCTTTACGTTGATATTCGCGCCTTTATCAATCAGGGCTTTGACGACCTCGTCGTGGCCCCAATTTGAGGCCAGGATCAAGGCTGTGCGCCCTTCCTTGTCCTTTTCATCAACATTGGCTTTCTTTGAAATCAACTCACTAACAACTTCGGCACGGTTATTTGAGGCCGCTTCGATGAGGGCCGTGCTGCCATCCTTGCTCTTGACGTTAGGATCAGCTCCTTTTTCAAGCAGCGCCTGAACAACTTGAATGTGGCCGTTTCCAGCGGCATCGATCAAAGCGGTGTGGTCGTCCTGATCCTTAGCGTTTAGGTCGGCGCCTTTCTCCAGAAACAGCTTTGCAGCATCGACCCTGCCCCAATAAGCGGCTTCCATCAATCCGGTTCTACCGTTCGTGCCCTTTGCGTTGACGTTGCCACCCTTGCCTAAAATCGATTTGACAGCATCGAGATCGCCCTTTTTTGCCGCTTCCAGAAGTTCCGCTGATGGATCCTGGGAAAACCCCCGCAACGGGATCAGCAAAGCGAGCAGCACTGCGCATAGAGTTGTAGTTCTGATCGATTGTGACCGACGAGCAGGGGCAGGAATTGCTGTGGAAAAGCCGAATAGACGATCCAGGTTCATGATGTTACCTCCACGTTGCGGGACTCGCGCTCAGGGTTGAGAGGCCGCGTTGAGTCGCTGAAAGGCAAGTCCCGAGCATTTATGTGCGCGGATGTTTGCCCTCTTCAGTGATGTACCCGCAAGTTCCTAGATAGAATTTCCAGCCGGGATGCTATTAAACAGCATTGGCTCGTTCGACGACTCCCTTTTACATCTAAACGTTTTTCGTGTCAATTGGTAGGTTGTTGGCAGTTCGTTGGTCCGGGCGAGTGGTTTGAGGGTTCCCGCAGGTGAATACTGACCGGGCAACTACAAAAAAACGTCGCCCACTTGGATCTCTGGGTAGCGGCACGGCCTCAAAGTGAATTTCTTTTAGGCTAGACTGTCGCCTTATGGATCTGTCGCTTGAGATTATGAATTCTGCGGCGGACAGCCTTCAGCTCCGCATGATCGTGACTCTCAAGTGCTTTGTCACGTGTGCCCTTGAGTTCTTTTATCTGAGCCTTAATTGCAGCTTTATTCAGTCCTACGACGTCGTGGTGCTCGTGCATCTCAATCCCCAACACTTTGCAGAGAGCAGGGATCAGATGGTCCTTGTGCATGACGCTGTAGCCTTTCAGCGACTCGTGATCGATATCTTTAGCGATATCGCGAAGCTGTGCTACGGTCTTAGTCTTTAGCTCGTGATGGGTATAAGTCATGAATTTGTTCTCCTCCGGATAAACCTTTTAGTTTTAGGTTCAACGATCAACGATCAACCTTAACGGTTGAACGTTTTCTTCCTACCTTCGCCACTCGTCGATTAATGACGCAACCAGTGCGCTCCATCCGGTTTGGTGAGACGCGCCGATTCCCGCACCTATGTCACCGTGAAAGTACTCGTAGAACAAAATATAGTCCCGCCAGTGAGGGTCTTCCTGGAACTTCTGCGATCCGCCGTAAACCGGACGCTTTCCCTCTTCATTTCTCGTAAAAATTCGGATCATACGGTTGGCTATCTCACCCGCCATTTCCGTCAGAGTCACGCGTTTTCCGGAATCATCCGGAAGGTCCACGCTAAAATGAGGGCCATACGCTTTGCCGAGTTTTCTGAGCGACTCGATCATCAAGAATGAAGTCGGAAACCATATCGGCCCTCGCCAATTTGAGTTGCCGCCCTTGATCTTGTTCTCGGACTCCGCCGGCTCATACCGCACTTCGCTATTGCCGAACACGTAAGGGTGTTCCTCGTGGTACTTCGATAAGCTTCGAATACCGTAATCAGACAGGAACTCTGCCGGATCGATCAGTCGCTCCAGAATATGTTTTGTCTGGTCCGGATCGACTATTGCGAGTACGTGGACGTCCACACCTTCGTGTTGGATTCTATAGGCCGCACGTTGAACCAGATCCTGTCGGTTCTCGGTGAACCACTCAAGATTCGCTGTGAATTCCGGAAAGGACCGGATCCAATCGACCTCTAATCTCTCGATCGCATAAAGCGGTATGAGCCCTACGAGCGAACGCACGCGGAACTTATGAAAGCTGCCGTCGGGGTAGCGCAAAACATCATAGAAAAAGAGGTCCCGCTCATCCCAAAGCGAATAGTCGCGGCCTCCTCTTCGCTTCATCGCAGCTGCGACATAGATGTAATGTTGGAAGAACTTTGTCGCCAGACCCTCGTATTGCTTGTTCTCTTTCGCAAGCTCGAGCCCGATTCGCATCAGGTTCAGGCAAAACATCCCCATCCAGCCCGTAGCGTCGCTTTGTTCCAGGACCACGCCACCCTGGAGCTTCTCGCTGCGATCAATCACCGTAATGTTATCCAGCCCAAGAAAGCCGCCTTCGAAGAGATTGTTGCCTTCGCTGTCGACCTTGTTCACCCACCACGTGAAATTTATCAGCAGCTTATGAAAACACTTCTCCAGCCAGGCTCGATCGGCTCGTCCGCTTCTGATCCGATCCATGTTGTAAACCCGCCAACACGCCCAAGCGTGAACAGGCGGATTCAAATCGGAGAATTCCCATTCGTATGCCGGAAGTTGACCGTTAGGATGCTGGAACTGCTCGAAGAGCATCAGCCACAGTTGTTCCTTGGCGAACTCGGCGTCGATAAGCGCAAATGCCACTGTATGAAACGCGAGATCCCACGCTGCGAACCATGGATATTCCCACTTGTCGGGCATCGAGAGGATGCGCATTGAGTTCAAATGCTGCCAATGAACGTTGCGGCCGGAATACCGTGATGCAGGAGGAGGTTTGTCGGGATCGTCTCCGTCCAGCCAATGGTGCACGTCATAGAGATAGATTTGTTTGGTCCAAAGGAGACCGGCAAATGCCTGACGCTGAATTCTGCGTTCATCTTCGCTGGCGTCAGGAGGATGGATGAATTCGTAAAACTCGTTCGCTTCCGCGAGCCGTTGCTGAAGTATGGACTCGATATTTTTGAGAGGTGCCGTGGACTCTTCAGGAGTCAGCCGAAGATTGAAGACCGCTGATCCTCCAGCGGGAACAACAGTTTCATAGTGCAAACACGCTTTGGTGCCGCTATTACGCGGGTTCACCGCCCATTCTTCGCGTTCGATGATGTAGCGATGGAAAGCATCCTTGTAGTAAGGCTCGCTGGGAGAAGTGCCGATTACATTTGCGCGAGCGGGATTGGTCTCGTTGTTCGTGAATAGTACCTTCGCCCCAGCGTTTGCGTACAGATATCGCTTGCCGAGCTGATAGTTAAATGGGAGATTCTTTAGTATGTGTGCGGAACAATCGCCCGCTACCAGGCTAACGTAGTCTGAGCCGGAGGTACCCTTGCATATCGAAGGCTCGCCGTCACGCGATTCTTTCCATGCCCAGGTGTTCCGAAACCAGATATGCGGAATGACGTGAAGTGGGGCGTCGTCGGGGCCACGATTGAAAGCTTCAATTCGTATGCATATATCTTCGGCCGATGCCTTCGCGTATTCAACGAAGATGTCAAAATACCTGTCTTCATCGAATACCCCAGTGTCAAGCAGTTCGTACTCGAGTCCGCGTCCGCCGCGACTCCTGTTCACATCTATTAGTTCTTCATAAGGATATTCAGCCTGCGGATACTTATAAAGGTACTTCATGTAACTGTGCGTTGGAGTGCCATCCAGATAAAAGTAATACTCCTTGACGTCCTCACCGTGATTTCCTTCAGACGGTACGACACCGAACGCACGTTCTTTCAGAATCGGGTCTCGACCATTCCAAAATGCCAAAGCGAACACTAGCAATTGATATCTATCGCAAATACCCGCAAGCCCGTCTTCTCCCCAACGGTACGTTCGGCTGCGTGCGATATCGTGAGAAAGGTAATCCCACGCATTGCCATCTGCGCTGTAATCTTCACGAACCGTACCCCAGGCCCGCTCGGACACGTAAGGCCCCCACTTTCGCCACGGCGGGAGGAGCCCTACATTCTCTTTCAGTCGCTCGTGCTCGCTTGTCTGAGAGGGACTATTCACGTCGGGATTGTTTGTCATTTTATTAGAGGTAGCAGCGAGCCAGTGGACCTATGAAAAAACAGAAACGGAAAGTGAGAAACGGAAGATCGGCGAAGCAAAGATTTCTCCGCTCGCGTTATTGATTACCATCAGGTGCCGGTGGCTCGGGCTGAGCCGCCGGCGGCTTTTTCAGATATACCGAATAAACAAAGAACCCGGTCGCGCCGAGCAGCAACAGTGAAATCAAGGCAATAATAAAAATGAGTAAGTATCCTGGCTTCCTGGATTGAACTGACAAACTGGCGTCTGGAACGGACGCGGCGTTGTTTAACAAGTCCTCAAAAGCAGGTCTTTCAGCGGTCTTTTTGGTACTGAAGTCATCATCGATGATTGTCTCCGGCGAGCGGGCAGGCAGCGACTCCGCGTTTTGAGCTGAAGACGCTGGCACCGCGTCGAACCCGGCGAGGTCCGCAATATTGAGCATCTTGGTGATTTGCTTTTGCTGTGCCTCCGATCCTTCTTCTGACAGATCATGCTCGGGCAACGTGACACTACTAGAGTTAGCGAAGTAGTCGGATGAATAGCCCTGGTTAAGGGCGCGAAAGCTTCCAGTGATGGAGTTGCTGTCGCTTGCTGAATACAGAGCTTCGCCATCGAAGCGCGCTACGATTACGGTGATATTGTCTTCTCCGCCGCGTTCGTTGGCTTTATCGACGAGAGATCGACAGGCGTCGGTAAGGTCGTCGAAGCTTTGCACTATCTCACGGATCTCACTTGGCGGAATCTTGTTTGACAGCCCGTCGCTGCAGATTACCAGGCAATCATTTCGAAAGAGCTGGACTGCGCTCATCGCAACCTTTACGGCGGGTTGAGTGCCCATTGCCTGCATAATGACATTCTGAGGCACAGAGTCCATCTGGTCCGGCTTGATCGCGCCTGAATCAACCAGCATCTGTGCAAGCGATTGGTCCTTGGTTAGTTGTTTGATTTGTTGACGCCGGATGAGATAAGCGCGGGAATCACCAACCTGGGCGATGTACGCAGTCGTCCCCTGGATGAGCACCGCGGTCAGCGTCGCCCCCATGCCGGACAGCTCGGGATTCTCCTGGGAATAGTTCCAAATCCGATCGTTTGCAATTTCTGCTGCGATTCTTAACTGGTCCGAAATCTCTGTCGCCGCGTCCATTGCTGCGAGCGACTCGCGCATCGTGGTCACCGCCATCTCGCTGGCAATCTCGCCGGCGGCAGCCCCGCCCATCCCGTCGGAGACAATCATCAAACTGCCGCGTTCCCCGAGCTGGTGTTTACTTACATCCGGACCAAGTCCAATTTTGCCGGCTGTAAGATCTGCAACCAGGAATGAGTCCTCGTTGCCGCTCCGGTGCATTCCAACATCGGTACGCGCAAAGACTGAGACTTCAACGTCACTCATAAGTTGAGTCCGAAACTAGTCTCGAGCTAATAGAGATAATTCCGAGCAAAACTACTGCCACAAACCCTAATGCGGGCAGTTTCGTCTCTGTGGCTCAACCCTGATCTTGGTGATTCTCCGGTTGAAACCTTCGCCACTGAAACGTGCTTACGGAATTCCCTACTTCTCCACTTCAAAGCGAAATAGCTGCTTGCCGACGAGAATCATGTCGCCAGGCTGGAGCTCGACTTCCTCTCTTAACTTGATAAACGTGCCATTTCGGCTGCCTTCATCACCGAGGACAAAGCTGCTGCCTCGACGCTCTATTCGCGCGTGGCGCCCCGACATGAAACCGTCGTGAGGGAAGGTGATCGCGCCGTTCGTTCGCCCGATCACGGTCTCATCGCCGATATCATAAACTTCGCCAGGTTGTCCGCCTTCCATAACCAGATGGAGTTGTCCTTTAGGAGGAGCCGCCTGCGATGAGATCACCATCGTCTTGCCGAAGGTCAGGGGAGCGCCGCAACTTGCGCAGAACGCGCTTCCGATACCGTTAGATTGACCGCATTGCGTGCACAGGATTCCGGAGGCCGAACCGGCTTGTTCAACGCCTGCTTCTCGAGAAGGCCCGGGGGGAACCGCCGCCGCTGGCGTCTCTTTTAGTGGAGGAGTCGGCGCCGTCGGCTTCAAATCAGGTTCTAACGGAATCTGAGGAGGAATGTCAGGCTTGCTTGGCCGTGCAGAGGGTGGCGCGACAACCGTTGGCGGAGCCGCTTTAGGCTGATGAAGGGGAGGCGGGGAGGGTTCCTCAAACCGATCTTCAACGGTAGGCTGCCGCTCGACAGGGGGTTGAGCAACAACCGTCTTATAACTTTGCTCAGCTGGTTGCGGTTCTGGGTTAGTCTTTAATCCTTGAAGCGCTGGATCGATGACCGCGCGTTGTTCCGGAATTGTCCTGAGGTCGCCGTGTCCCGCCGATTCTGCTGGTTGCTGGGGCGGCGAAGCCGCTGGCTTAATTAGCCTCTTACCGCACTGCTGACAAAAGGACCACCCAGGTTCATTCATCGTACCGCATTCGGGACACGCGATTCCTTCTTGCTCCACTTTTGCCTTTGCCTCCTGTTGTCCGTGGTTCTCCTGCACCGGCGACTGATGTTGTGCCAGAGCTGCCTGAGTTCCAGCGGCACCCTCAAGTGACGCCGCGCACATTCGGCATGTAGACGAACCCGGCTTATTCCCCGCTCCACAATTTGGACAAGTTATCATTGTTCGTTCTGGTACTTAAGTTGATTAGATTCCCGTGATTCCCGCCGCACATTATACGCAAGCCTATTTTAGTTGGAAACCTAAAAGCGATGACGGTAACAGGGCGCAAGTAATCCTCAAAAACGCATCTTGGTTTACATCGCGAAGAGACTTAATTAGCTCTTCAAAATAGACTTTCTAATCATCCGTCAGCGCCATCTGGCTCCCACCGGGACAGCATAAACAGGACCGATTCCGTCCGAATTAAAGACAAATGTTGAAGACTCTATGTGTCGTTCAGGTGATTTTTTGGCCGGCTAACGCGCTCTCGAACGTTGATCGCGGAAGCAATCCCAGCTGGCCGAACATATTCAGGAAGTCCCAATGATTGTACGCCTCGATCAGTTTTCCATCGACTATCCTGATAAAAACGCTTCCGGTAAATTCAACCGGATCGCCCGATTGCTCCGAACGTGCTCGCAGCGTGCAAACGCAGGAAAACCAGTCTCCTTGCTCAATGCTCTTATCGATGGTTATTTCGATATCTTCTAGCAAGCCGCACAGAGCCGAATGGAATTGTTTAAAGTCGCGCGGTCCGATCAGCACATTGCCCCCCAGCCCTCGAGCCTCACCATCAGGAACGAACATCTCTTCAATTGCCGAGGTATCTTCTTCGGTCCACACGCGATGAAACCACGTTTCCATAACTTCTCTGGGTGTGCTCATAATCTTCACCTCCTGTTACCTCTCCAACATGTGCGAGCTTTGCATAACTTTGCGTCTTTGCGAGAAACCAGCCTTTGAAATCAGGCTTTCGCAAAGACGCAAGGTTCTCGGAAAGCTCTCAAATGTTGGAAACGACTTAAACTAAATATTCGCCAATAGCTTCTCGAGGAATTCGCGGTTGGCGCGTGCGTATGCCGTAGTTTCCTCTGGTGTTTGTCCGATCTTGCAGCACTCAACCATCACCGGACCGTTAAATCCAGCAGACTTTAACCTCCTGAAGACTGCCGCGAAATCAACCTTTCCAGTTCCGAATTGGATCATCACTTCGCCTTTGAGCTCGGCGCAGTCCTTTGCGCAGAAACCGGTTATGTGTGTTGCGATCGGGTCGATTTCTGTAACCGGGTTCTTGCCAGTGTAGTGGATGATGTTTCCGGCATCGTACCAAATCGAAAAATTGCGATGCTTAACTGCTCGGATTACCTTCAGGATCTCCTCCGATGATCCGCTTATGCCGCCGTGCGGTTTCATCACCAATTTGATGGATTTCTCGTGAGCATAGGCTGCAGCGTCACTCATCACCTCAACATAATTCGCAAACTCTGTCGGATTGTCGGTTCCGAACGACATCAGGTAACTGAGCGACAAGAATTGCGCGTTGTCAATCTGCTTGCGTGCTTCACGAATCGAATCAGCAGCTGCAATGTTATGCCGTGTTCTCAAAGCACCCATGTTTGCCGCGAGGCCGCTCGCACGAAGTCTCTCTTTCAATTGGCTTAAGTATTCCGGGGTTGCATCGGCACCGACAAAAGGCTCGTCTTTGGTCCTGGTAAGAAGTCCGGCGGTTTGGTAACCGGCAGCCTTGATCTCCTGTAGAGTTTGATCGAACGACCATTTCGTCCATGGTCGATTGAAACAACCTATCGGCCATTTGACCCTCTTTGCTTCAGCTGACTTCAGCAGAGTCAATGAGGCGCCCGCGCCGATCGACGTTAGAATGAATTCTCTGCGGTTCACTTTGGATCCAATTCTTCTTGCGACATTTGCGGATCTTTGCGTTCTTTGCGCGACCCTGCTTTGAAAGGAGGATTTCGCGCAAAGACGCAAAGATCTGTAAAGCTCGCAAAGGTCGGCCTACACAATCTTTTTTGATTTGGCCGATTCTTTGATGAGCTTCTCCAACCGTTGGAGCCTCGTTTCCTCTTTCTTTGCGCTTACAATCCACCAGTACATCATCTTGCGATAACCGGGCGACTGGGCTCGGAAGAAATTCCACGCAGCTTCGTTCCTCTTAAGAATCTTTTCGTACGGTTCATCAAGCTCGGCTTTTCGTTGCTCGTATGAGTAGATTCCTGACTTATTCTCCTTGCGAAGTGCAAATGCCTTTAGCCCCGCTGGCTTCATCAGCCCTTCTTCGCGCAGCTCTGTGGCGCGTTTGATGTTGATTGAGCTCCAGACACTGCCCCGTCTTCGAGGTGTGAACCGAATCGAGTAGCTTAGTTCATCAATGTTCCTTCGAATGCCATCTATCCAGCCAAAACAAAGCGCCTGATCGACTGACTCAGGCCAGGTGATACTCGGGCGCCCTGAGTCCTTCTTATAAAAGCCGACGAGCAACTCCGATGCGGTCTCGTGATTCTTCTCGAGCCATTTGCGAAAGTCGGCAGGTGCTTTGAAAAACTTTGGCTTCATTCGTCAATCAGGCTCATTATAGGTCTATCTCAAGATGCGATGAGCCCGATCAGGCGGAATATCGGTGAGCTGCACGGGCTCGTCGCTTTTCCGCTTCTTCCTCTCGATTCTTCGGAGGCGCGTTAGTTTCCAGCGAACTCATCAACACTTCTGAGACCCTGGAAATGTCGTCGACCGCACGTTGAAACGCCACTTCATTCGAGATCGAAGGCTTGTGGAATCCGCTGATCTTTCTAACAAACTGTAATGCTGCATCTCGAATCTCCGCCTCGGTAACCGGCGGTTCGAAGTTAAAAAGCGGCTTAATATTTCGACACATAAAAACCTTGCTCCATAATGCCGTTTGATTTAGTTCTTGACCACCTCGATGTAGTACCGGTCAGTTGCAACATCAAACTCATCGCGCTGCAACCCGCTTTTCATTGTCTGCCACTCTGTGGTTGGCTTCACCAGCTGCCAATCATTGCGGCGACCAACTTTAACGGGCATTGCAAAATCTTTTACGACAGTTTTCCAGCGATAGGAAACTGTGCCATCGTTCTGGCGGAGCTGCAGTTCGAGCACCGGAAGCTCAGCCTGACGCAGGTATTGATCGAAGATCGGTGTCAGATTGAGGCCCGTTTGCACGTTAAAGTACTTAACCAGATCCGCAGTCGCGATGTTCTGATATCTGAAGTGCATTGAATAACTGCGTAACAACTTCCACCACTTCGAATCATCATTGATGACCGAGCGCAGCGTGTTGAGGAAAAGTGCTCCCTTGAAGTACATATCCTGGGAGGGAGATTTATTGACGCCGCGCGTGGTAATGATCGGCTGCTGGTTACGAACTTTCGACTTGTACCCATTGACGTACCTGATCGCGTCGTCTGTACCAAACAACGCCTCGACATAGACGCATTCGGCGTAAGTAGCCCACCCTTCGTGTATCCATTCATCAGAGACGTCACTGGCGGTAATGCTGTTGCCGAACCATTCGTGTGCGCTTTCGTGAATGATGATGAAATCAAATTTGAGACTTACCCCGACCCCGGTCCAATCACGCTCAAGATAACCGTTTGCAAAACGATTTCCATATGTGACTGCCGACTGGTGCTCCATTCCCGAATAGGGTACTTCTATGAGTTTATAACCATCACGTTTGAATGGATACTCGCCAAAATACTTCTGGAAGGCTTCGATCATTGGCTTCGCCTGAGCGAACTGACGCCTGGCTTTGTCCAGATTCTCAGGCAGGCAGTAGAAATCCAACGTAAGGTCGCCCAGGCGGTCACTGAAATGTTGATAGCTACCAATGTTCAAAGAAACGCAGTAATTATTAATCGGATAATGAATGGACCAGTCGTAACGGGTGTAACCGTCTCCAAGATCGGTTTTGGCATCCAGTCGGCCGTTTGATACGTCGGTAAGCGTGCTCGGGATAGCAACGTGAAGTCGCATATTCTCGACTTCATCGCGTTGCTGGTCCTTGTTTGGCCACCAAATGCTGGCGCCAATACCCTGGCAAGCCGTTGTTACCCAGGGCCTCCCGGCCGGATCTTTCTTGAAACTTATACCTCCGAACCTTCCCGTTTCCTGTGGCGAGCCCGAATAGTAAAAATCTATTACCCGCACAGAGTTCTTTTTGAGCTGCGCGGGAAAATCAATAAACACTGTGTTTAGTTCACGCGTATACTTCAGCGCCGTCGAACCCTGTAGTATTTTGTCGACGTTCAGGTTCGCGAATAGATCGAGTTGAATCCGGGTGGCATCATTCAACATCCTGAAACGTATCGTATTTTTCCCGCTGATAAACTTCTTTTCCGGGTCGACTCTTACGTCCAGATCATAAGAGATCAGATCGTTGTTCGCGCGATACGGTCCGTACTCGCCGCGTAAAATGTCGGCGCGAGTTGGCGCAGTTTGTGGCGGCTGTTGACTGACACCGCCGGAGGGATATGCAAGGCTCGCCAGCAGTACGCAGACAAGTTTTCGTAATATTTGTTCCATTTACCTTAGGCCATTATTAAGAGATTCGGACCGTGAATTCCAGCCCGCCTTCGAATGGCAACGTCAGTGTGCTGAATGAATTCTGCGGATCGTCGATGAAGTCAAAGTACTCTCGATATGAATCGCGGAATTGACCTGTATTGTCGCAGATTATTACTGAGCCGGTTCTTAGATACGGGAAGACCAGCTCGATGGCTGGTCGCACCATTGGAGTCCAGATATCCATCAACATGAAGTCGACTTGTCCACCGGGATCGACGAGGGTTTGTCGCAAATCGCCTTCCCGCAGCTCGATGAAATCAGTGAGGCCTGCTTCCGCGAAATTGGCGCGCGCCGCCTCCGCTTTCTTTGGTTCGTATTCCGTGCCGATCACTACACCTCGCCCGATCGAACCCCGAACGTTGTCTCTGACTGCGCAAGCCAAATAGAGAGTCGAAACACCGAACGACGTACCAGCTTCGATGACTCGCTTCGCGTTCAGCGCGCGACACACTTGATAGCAGAACTCCGCTTTGTCGCGATCGAGCGCGACCAGTTTGTCGCTCAGGAATTGATTTGTTCGGTCGTCGAAGTTGTTCCAATTGAACGACTCTTCTCGAGCACGGGCGGCGAAATAAGCGCCAAGCTCCTCATTTTGTGCGGAGTGCCGGTCGTAAAGCCGGTCGAGCAGCGAATCGATTGCAGGTCCCAAACTCAATCTCTTGCTCATAACCTCTATTCTTTATCTGCGTCCAGGCGTCTCAACGGCCTTGCGTTAAAGATGTCTCACGCTCCTGTGACGTGGGTTCACGCAAAGACAGTAAGTCGAAGTACGCAAAGCGAGACAATCAAAGCTTATATGCCAAGGGCAGATACTGCATTCCGCAGCACCTGCCCCGAGTTTCTTTGCATGTATCAAAAGAAAGCTACCTTTCGCTGGACGCACGTTCCGCACGGGAAGAGCTGCTGGCAATGAATGTCCCAACGTCTTTGTGCACTTTCTCGCGAGATTTCTTCTCGATGTACATCATATGACCCGCTTCGTAGTAGGCGAAGCTGACATTCTTCCGAATCGCCGGTTCAAGACTCATATGCGACACGGTATGCTCGATCCCATTGAACGGCGTCGCAACATCGTAATAGCCGCACAGAACCAGGACCTTCAAATACGTCTGTTGATTCATCGCCAAACGCAGAGAATCCGCCGGCTGGCCAGGCTGTCCCTGATCCCAGGGCTGAACCCGAGCGCTCAACGTGTAATACATATCGGTGCTCCACTTCAGCTCACGACGCACATAGTCCTGGAACATCGCGACATAGGATCCATCATAGGACGCAAGGCTGGCGTCGTATTCATATCGCTCTCCGGCCGCATCGGTATCAACCCCGAGGAATCGGGAGTCTATTCTTCCAACCGTTTGGCGCTTGTCTCGCAGAAGCTCCTTGAACCAGCGTTGCGGGTTTATCCGCAGATTGGTTTGTTCGATGTACTTGGGTGATAAACCGGTAAATCGCGCCAAACTCTTTACAACCTTTTGGTACTCAGCTTGTGGGAGCTCATCTCCTTTCTCGAGCGCCGCGGCGTATTCTCCATGTGCAAACTGTCTGGCCTGCTGAGCCAGCTCTCCTATGCTGAGCTTCTGCAGATCGGGTGGAAGCACGTGGTGATACCAGGCCGAGGCTATCAGCGTCGGCAAGAAGAAGATTGTACGATCGTCGGCACCCCAATTGCCGAAACCTACCGAGGACACCAGCACGATGCCGTTCAGATAAATTTGATGCCGCTCTTTTAACACCAGCGATAGTTGGGCGGAGCGAGTCGTGCCGTAGCTTTCGCCGATCAGAAATTTCGGTGACGCCCATCGCTCATTGCGCGTTAGAAATTGGTAGATGAAATCAGAAAAGTATGTTGCATCCTGAACGACGCCGTAAAACTGCGCTGTATTCTCTCCAGGTGCTGGGCGGCTGTATCCGGTTGAGATGGCATCTACAAAGACCAGATCGGTGAAATCCAGGAATGAGTCTCCATTTTCGATAACCGAGTAAGGCGCCGGCATACCGAATCCATCATCGGTCAAAACAATCCGTTTCGGGCCTAGCCCCATGTGAGTATAAGAGGAAGCAGAGCCGGGGCCGCCGTTGTACACGAATGACAGGGGACGTCTTGAGATATCGGTGTCATCTTTCGTATAGGAAACAAAAAAGAAGGTAGCTTTTGGGGTCCCGTCATTGTCCTTAATGTTATATGTCGCGGCGGTAGCGGTGTAATTAATTTGTTGGCCGCCGATTCTCGCGCTGTGGTGCGTGACGGAACTCTTCTCTTCGGGCAGCGGACGTTGTGGACCTGCTGCCGGGGCGTTCGTCTGAGGCTGTTGTTGCTGTTCAGTCGCTCGACCACGATTTGGGCGTTGAGCCGGGTCTACCTGAGCATGAACTACGGCCGCAGAAAGAAAAATAAACATTACAATTGACGAGATGTGATTGAATCTCATTCTCAGTCTCTCCTTTGCATATTGGTCCCAGCGTATCGAAGTTATTGATCCACTCCACTGAATTGAACTGCTTTTTAGAATCTGAACCCGGGATGTAAGACGGACACTATGTTCGGCTGGTCAAAATTGTCAAGAACGAGCCCCACGTAGTAACGAATTTATTCGTTTGCCTGAGATCAACCTAATCGCAAGTCAGAACGAATAAATTCGTTACTACGTGAATAAACCGTACGTGTGTTCGCGCGAAGCACGCAAAGAGCTCATCGCTAACGATACATTCGAATACTAGTGGAGCAATCGATCAAGCTCCGACCCTATTTCCTCGAGCTCTCGACGAAGCACTTCAGACCGTTCGATTGCGTCGCGACCTATCTTCTGATCAATATTCGCCGTCATTCCAGCTAAGTAATTGATGTGGGCTTGAAGCCCGGGTTTGCTATAACGAATCGACGGAGTGAAGAGCTTAGCCGCAATTGCATCCAGGCGATTCGCTTCATCGCCGTTCGTCCCTGACTCTTTCTTCTGCTTCGCCTGCGCATCCCGGATGCGACTGGCGATCTGATTAGCGCTGTTTACCAGCTCTCTCATTCTCAGATTATGCTCAAACTGTTCCTGCAAATCCGCGATCGTAACACCGTCCTCTGCAACCCGCGGATCAATTAGCACGTTGAACTCTTGAGTCAATGTAATGTCATTCACTTTAAAGCGCGCTTGATATCTGCCGGGAGGAACGGTCGCTCCGGCCTGGTGACGCACATCCCACACGAAGCGATTGAGTCCCGCTGATTTGGTTACTCGTGGCGGCGGGCCGCCACGGAAACGGCCTGCGGCTGGGGCGTCAGGATCTTCCTGCTCGGTGCCTCCCCCAGCTCGACCGCGCCCCGCCGACGGCGACGCTACGTCGCTGTTGTACGTGTTGACCAGTGTACCCTTCGAATCAAGGATTTCTATGATCACAGGGCCATTTGGGGACGCGGGCAGATAGTACTCTATATTTGGCCCAAGAATGTTCGGGTTGAGTCGAGTGCGATAGCCGTCTCGCGGCTTGAAAAGATATGGGACAGCCGTCGTTATTCCTGCGTTTAGCTGGTGTAACGAACTGATGTTGTCCAGGATCCAAAACGCACGCCCCTGGGTCGACACCACCAGATCTTTCCGGTGCACTTTGATGTCGGTTACCGGTACTTGCGGAAGATTCAACTGAAACGATTGCCAGTGCCCGCCGTTGTCGAACGAGACGAACATTCCGAATTCAGTTCCGGCGTAAAGCAAACCCTCACGGTTCGGATCCTCACGAACTACTCGCGTCGGACAGTCCTCGGCTATGCCATTCTTTCCGTCGGTTAACCGCGTCCAGGTCTTACCGTAGTCGTCTGTCCGATAGATGTAAGGTTGATAGTCGCCCAAAAGCCAGCGATATACCGCGTAGTAGGCAGATCCTCGGCGATGAGGCGACGGCTCGATGTATTGTACTCGGCCGCCAGGCGGAAGGTCCTTTGGAGTTATGTTGGTCCAGGTCTTCCCGTTGTCGCGAGTCAGGTTAAAAGGCCCATCATTAGCGCCCGTCCAGATAACTCCTTTTTCCAGCGGCGATTCGGCAATTGCATAAAGAGTGCTATAGAACTCTTCGCCGGTTACGTCTCGCGTGATGGGCTCGCCGCTGACGCCCTGGCAACAGTCGGGTTTCGCGGTAAGATCAGGCGAAATCTTCTCCCAGGTTACACCCTTGTCACGAGTCCGATGCACATACTGAGATCCGTAATAAAGCACATCGGGATCATGCGGAGAGGTCGCCATTGGAGAGACGCGCTGCATTCGATAAATAAGATCGCTTGCGGGATTGCCATACAGCGACTGCGCGCCGATCCAATAATTCTTCTCCTGGCCCGTCTTCAGATTCATGACGCCGTATTGGCCTTTGCAGGAACCATAGACGATATCCGGGTTTCGCGGATGCGGCATTATCGGACCGGTCTCGCATCCCGGGCCTGTTCGCCAGTCATCGCGTGAGGCTGGATCTGCCTGGCTTGAGATAATCAAAGTGCTATTGTCCTGCTGCGCGCCGTACAGTTTGTAAGGAAACTGATTGTCCACCCAGACGCCATAGATCTCGGCTGTTGGTTGATTCATTTGCGATGACCAGGTCCGACCGCCATCGGTTGATACATTAGCTCCGCCGTCATTCGACTGGATCATCGTTTGGCCGTCTTTTGGATTAATCCAGATGTCGTGATTGTCTCCGTGGGGCGTCCGCAGGGGCGCGAAGCTTTTTCCAGCGTCGGTGGATTTGAAAAAGCCTTCTGCGCCTGCGTACACGACATCAGCATTAGTCGGATCGGCTCCCAGAGTTGTGTAGTAAAACGGCCGTTGGATGAGCGTTCCTTGAGAGTTGATAAGCGACCAGGATTGGCCGGCGTCGTCGGAGCGATAAAATCCGCCGCCCGGTTTTGCCTCGATCAGCGCGTAGATTCGATTTGGATTTGCCGCGGTTACCGCCAGATTCGCCTTGCCAATCAAATCGGTTGGCAAGCCCGTGGTTATCTTTGAAAAATGATCGCCCCCGTCGGTGCTCTTATAGAAGCCACCTTCGCGAGAGCCGCTTATTATAGTCCACGGTTTGCGTTCCAAATGAGACATCCAGGTGTAGACGACGCTGGGGTTGCCGGGTTGTAGCTCGATGTCCATCGAGCCGACCTTCTCTGAGACAAACAAGACTTTCTGCCACGAATCGCCACCATCTGTAGTCTTGAATACACCGCGTTCGGGGTTCGATTTGAACGCATCACCCATCGCAGCCACCCAGGCGATGTTTGCATTGGTTGGATGTATGCGAACCGAACCGATTTGGCCTGCGTCGTAGAGACCGATGAACCTCCAGGTCTTGCCGCCGTCGGTAGATTTGTAAACGCCTCGCCCGGTAGACACATTGCTACGAACCCCATCCGATCCTGTGCCGAGGTAAATGATATTCGGATCGGAGTCGGCGACCGCTACGCAGCCCATGGAACCGAGCGGCACCTTGCCGTCGGTCAACGGAACCCAGGTCGCGCCGGCATCGCTTGTTCTAAACAGGCCGCCGCTGGCTACACCCATGTAAAAGGTTTTTGGCTGAGAAGGAACACCTGTAATGGTTGTTACGCGACCGCCGCGCGATGGGCCTACGAGACGATAGCGCAATCCGTTGAACAGGGCGGGGTCGCAACCAGACATCGTGAGTTGTTGAGCTGACCGCGTTTGTCCTGTGGCGATAATCGAGGCGAGCAACATGGGCACAAGAAATGAAATGCGGGCACGTGGACGCATTTTCGGAACCTCCAGGGTAGATGCAGAGAAATAGCAAAGCCTGAAAGAACGTTTAATGCAAGCTGTTGGCGTTGAAATCAATAATCAATCCTTGCATGACAGAATATGGATCGGCATATTGATCTCCGGATGTTAACCATCTCGAACTCCTGCATAATTCATGGAGCGAATCGTTGATCACGCTTGATGACTTGCGGCGGCTGGCGATAACGCAGAGCCTTTTCTCCCCTACTGCTCTTAAAGCTGCGCTGGACAGAGTTGGTTTTGTTCAAGCCGATCCCATTCGTGCTCCGGCCCGCGCCCAGGATCTGACGTTGCGTCATCGAGTCAAAAACTATCGAGCCGGCGATTTGGAGCGCAGATATACAAAACTCGACATCGAGGAGGACTTTTTCGTCACCTACGGTTTTGTAACGAGATCTCTTCAGGGATTGATGCACCCGCGCTCGGATACAAACGTTCCGGCGGATAACGCTTTGCCTTGGCCAGCAGAGCGTAAGAAAAAAGCGCAGACGCTTTTGCGATTCATCCGCGAACGCGGGGAAGTGCACCCGCGGGAGGTCGATCAACATTTCTCTCACGGAAAGGTCAGGAATTATTGGGGCGGGACATCAAACGCGACAACGCAACTCCTTGATGCCATGCACTACCGAGGGTTGCTCCGTGTAGCGCGTCGCGAGGGAGGCATAAAGATCTATGCTCCGCAACAACATGAACCTGGACCAAAGGATCCAACTCAGCGGAGCATGCGGCTCGACAGACTTGTTGATGTCGTTGCCCGTCTGTACTCGCCGCTGCCGGGCAAGAGCCTAAACTACTTTATCCGGAGGCTTCGTTTTGCCGTTCCCCAATGGACCGGAGAACTGTCGTCGGCGGTGGCTCGCGCAAAGCAGCGTTTGTCGCATGCTCGAATTGAGGGTGTGGACTGGTATTGGCCGTCGGAATGGGATCAGGAGATGAAGTCGGTGCCCGAGATTGTGCGGTTTTTGGCGCCTTTCGATCCGGTTGTACGAGATCGCGACCGATTCGAATTATTGTGGAATTGGGTGTACCGCTTTGAGGCTTACACGCCGGCTGCGAAGCGTAAGCTTGGTTACTATGCGTTACCGATTTTATGGCGGGACCGGGTAATTGGTTGGGGCAATCTCGCGGTAAAAGATGGCAGGCTTGTAGCAGATTTTGGCTATATCAAATCACAAGCGCCTAGGGAACGGGCATTCCAACATGAATTAGAGTCCGAGCTGGATCGAGTTTGTTCCTTCCTGTCGTTATAGCTCGCAAAGGATTATTTGGATTCATCACCGCGCGTAATGTTAGCCTGTCTTTGTGAAGAAGGATGACAAAGTCGAAGTTCTTTCGATCGAAGGGCGAGAGGTAACAATCACCCATCCTGATAAGCCTTACTTCACAAGAGAAGCCCGTCTCTCGAAACTCGATCTCGTTCGCTACTATCTTTCAGTTGCGCCGGGCACGCTTCAGGGAATTCGAGATCGCCCGGTAGTGCTCAAGCGCTTCGTCAACGGCGCCGAAGGCGAAGCCTTCTACCAAAAACGCGCACCATCTCAACATCCGAGTTGGCTGCGGACGGTGACACTGTCATTTCCATCCGGACGCAAGGCGGAAGAGGTCGTCGTCGATGATCCCGCGGGGCTCGCGTGGATTGTGAACCTCGGATGCATTGAACTGCATCCGCACCCGGTTCGGGCAAGTGATCTTGATCACCCGGATGAGTTGCGTGTCGATCTGGATCCCGGCCCGGGCGTGACATGGGAAGATGTGAGACGTGTTGCCCTCGAAGTCAAATCGGTGCTAGAGGAAATGGGTCTCCAGGGATGGCCAAAAACGAGCGGCTCCCGAGGCATGCATATAAACGTTCGCATAAAGCCGCGCTGGACGTTCGTTCAGGTGCGTCGCGCCGCCCTTGCTCTGTCGCGCGCCGTAGAACGACGCGTTCCGAAGCTGGCCAGCTCAAAGTGGTGGAAGGAGGAGCGTCACGGGGTCTTCCTCGATTACAACCAGAACGCCAAGGATCGCACTACCTGTTCAGCCTATTCTGTTCGACCGCTTCCCGATGCGCGCGTATCAACGCCTATTCAGTGGGACGAAGTTCCAGATTGCGACCCGGCCGAGTTCACTGTGTTCACCGTTCCTAAACGTTTCGCAGAAATTGGCGATCCTCACGCAAATATGGACGCGGTGTCCTATTCGCTCGACAGACTATTGGAACTCGCAGATGAGGACGAGGCCGCGGGTCTTGGCGATGCGCCCTGGCCCCCGCATTTCCGAAAGACGGAAGGCGAAGCGACGCGGGTTAGTCCCTCCCGAGCGCGCGCTGCAACGAAAACGACAGCCGACAAGAAGGCCGCTCCCAGGAGGCCGCGAAGTAAAGCCCCGCTTCTGGTGATCGCTAACTCGCCAAAGAAAGATGCGGCGCTGGCAGGATTGGAAAGGTGGAAGCGAGAACATCCTGAAGTAGCTCAACTGCTGGCGGTGGATGATGTGCTGGTCGATTCGATGCGAGGAAGGTCATCAACCTGGACGCGAATCCGAGTGAATTTGAGGAACGTCCCTGAGGAATTACGTCCCAAGCAGGAGACGCCTGACCCCGATGATGACCCGACGCGCGAGTGGCGGAACTGGCACGCCGCAAGACGCCGGGAGAAATCGTAATACTGCTTTTATACTGCGCTCGGATCTAGATTTTTTATAACTCAAAGATCTTCTGTGAGAATTCAACTACCTTCTCCGAAAATCTCTTTCAATTCCTGAGGCGGAACCACCTCGAGCTGATCATAAGTACAATCTTTCGGCTTTTTGTCTTTGCGCCATCGCCTGAACTGCGCGATGTGCCTAAAACGACTTCCCTGCATGTGATCGTACGCGACTTCCGCTACCAACTCCGGACGCAATGGTTCCCACGAAAGGTCCTTGCCCTGACTCCATCGACTCTGGCCGCCTGGTATGCGTTGTCCCGACTCGACGTGGTGTGCCCATTCTTTCCATGGATGCTTTGCTAGCGCGTTTTCACGATACGGCGCGAGGAACGTGACCAGCTCTTTGCGCACTCTTTCAGTGAAACTCGAGCACACGCCGACATGGTTAAGCCCTCCTGAATCATCAAAGAGCCCAAGCAACAAAGACCCAATCGCGGTACATTTGCCGTTCTTATGCCATCGAAAACCCGCTACCACACAATCACAATCGCGCTCGTGTTTCACCTTAAGCATTACACGTTTGTTGGGTTCATAAATCCCGGAGACGGGCTTTGCTATTACTCCGTCAAGGCCGGCTCCCTCGAAGCGATGAAACCAATCCTCGGCGGTTCTCGTGCTTCTTGTTGCGGGAGTCACGTGTACCGGAGGCTCGGCGGACGATAACAATGACTCCAATCGCTCTCGACGCTTCTCAAATGCAGTACCGCGCAAATCTTTGTTGTCTTCTGACAGAAGATCGAAGAACACAATCGATGCCGGGATCTGTTTAGAGAGCAGATTCACTCGCGAGGTGGCAGGATGAATTCGAAGCTGCAGCGCCTCGAAATCGAGCGTCCCGTCTTTTGCGATGACGATCTCACCGTCGAGCACCGTTCGCGGAGGGAGCTGTGATTTGAGCGTTTCGAGGAGCTCAGGGAAGTAACGATTCAGTGATTTTTCATCGCGGCTCTGGATGAAAATCTCATCGCCGTCGCGAAAGATCAGGGTTCGAAATCCATCCCATTTCGGTTCAAAGATCCACGTATCTCCGGCCGGAAGCTCGCTAACCCGCTTAGCGAGCATTGGCAAGATGGGCGGGTTGACAGGGAGATTCATGAATCCATCTTATACTGCTTGATATTACAAAACTAAAGGCGTTATGGAAGGGTTCTAAGGTAGGAATGAAAGGAGCGAACGAGTCCATTCGGACTCGTTCGCTTCAGCGTAACGACTCAATCGTTAGCCGTTGTACTGACGGAAACCATCCGCGTATCCTCGTAGATAGCCGTCAATATAGGCTGTCGTCACACCATTCTTGTAGTCACCGTGTCGATAAGGGTCATAACCCTTATTGTGTTTGGCGTCGCCCTTTCCGTCATCCAGACCATCATTGTAACCCTGTCCCTCGGTTACACGGTTGTTGAACGAATAGGAGTAATAGCTCGGACCGTAAAAGCGTGGGCCGAAGCCGTACCAATACGACCGAGGATAGAACGTTCGAGGATAAACAAAGACTCTCGGACGCACGACCACGCCTCCTCTAAAGTTGCGGCGCTGCGCGTCAGCCGTTGTTCCTGTAAACGCTATTACACCAAACAGGAGACTGACCACAAGAAACATTCTTGTAAGTAACCCTACGATCTTATTCGATCTCATAACTTGGGTCACCTCCTTTCTCATGAGAACCTTTTAGTGCATTTATTACGTTCCCACTGTTATTTAGTTGTCATCTATTAGATGGCAAATCCGGTGCCCCGGTTGGCCTCATTTAGCCTCGAGAGGACCGGCCTTCCGTACGGAAACAGTACGTAGGGAAGACGGATTATAGACCTTTGGATCCTGTCATTTCTGAGCAAATCGTTTGAAGAAGCTACTGTTGTTCCAACGGGGCCGATCCGAACGGTTAGCTACGGCTTCGACTATGTGAAAATACGTGGCATTGAATTTAGCTGCAGATTCGAAATCTATAGGTTGTTCAAGATCATCAGAAGGCGCGTGGTACCGTTCCTTACGCCATTTCTTGACGATATCGTGTTCCGGTGAGTCTTTGATGAACCCGACTTTTAGAGAGATTGCGGGCACGCCTTTCCTGATAAAACTGTATTGATCGCTCCTGACAAACGCTCGGCGCTCGGGTTCAGGATCCGACAGGACTGCGACCCCGACAGCACTCGCGACCTTTTGTACATCGTCGGCGAGATTCGATTCCTCCAAACCTTGCACGATGAAGCTTCGAAAAGGGAAGAGTGGGAGGAACATATCAATATTGATGTTTGCGATAATAGCTGCTGACGGTACAGTAGGGTGAGCTGTGTAATACTTCGATCCCTTGAGCCCGTGCTCTTCTGCAGTAACTGCCAAAAACACAACTGAACGACGAAATCGCAGATCCTTCTCCCGGAATGTACGCGCGGCTTCAATCAGCGTAGCTACTCCGGACGCGTTATCCATCGCTCCGTTGTAAATCGAGTCGTTGTTAATCGGCTCTCCTTTCCCGACGTGATCGAGGTGAGCTGAAAGAATCACATATTCATTTTTCAGTGTGGGATCGGTCCCCGGCAGTACTCCGGCTACATTTTGTGACTCCAACGTTTTTCTTTCAAAAGCAACCCTAGCTCGAATTGACGCGGGAATCGGAAAACGGGGCAGCTGCTTGCCCGACTCAGCCAGTTTCATGATCTCGGCAAATCTATGTCCTGAATTGACGAAAAGCTTTTCTGCTTTGGCGGGATTAAAGGTGACTGCCAATTGCTGTCCGCGGCTTTCCTCGAGGTCCGCATCAGCGAGCGACAATGAAGGACGAAAGCGAGCCAGCTTCGAACGTTCCCACGGAATATCCTGGCCTATGGGATTCTGAATGCCAATAACTCCAATGACTCCCGCTTTGCTTAAAAACTTCCAGCGTTCAGTTTGGTAGTGCGCCCTGAGGGGACCTGGGATGTCCGACGGTCCGCCTGACAGCAATACAACAACTTTGCGGCGAAGATCGAGTCCGGCAAGATCGTCATAGTTCATTTCCGGAACCGTAAGCCCGTATCCTACGAACACTATCGGAGCTTCGGTCTGCGGCGCCTGATCGATGCTCATCCCGAAAGTGGCTTCTTCGCCCAGGAGAATCGGCTCAAGCTTGCCATTTCTGACAATGGCGAGCCTGCACTGTTCCTCAATGACCTTCCGAGAAATGAATTTCACCGGCTGCAAGTAGCCATTGGTTCCGGCAGGCGTTAATCCGGCGTTTTGGAATGCAGTTGCTACGTATTGTGCCGCGCGTCTATGTCCTTCGCTGCCGGTCTCGCGCCCCGAGAGTTCGTCGCTTGCCAGATACTGGATATGTTTCCACCACTGCTGCGCCGGATTGGGTGCGGGGTTCTGAGCCGAGGTCAACATAGTTCCGAGAAACAATGCGATCAAAGCGCTCGAACCGAGTCTAATCCGCTGCTGGAAGTGACTAGCATTAAGCATAGTGACCTCTAAGGTTGTGGTCTATCCTGGCCAAATCGCCAGGCAGACCGATGTAACCACCACGGCTACCAGGATGGTTAATGGCGTACCTACTTTTATGAAATCTACAAACTGATAACGGCCAGGACCGTAAACCAACAGGTTTCCGTGATGTCCGATCGGCGTCAGGAATGAAGTCACCGCCGCCATAGCGACTGTTACGATGTATGGCTCAGGAGCTCGGCCGAGCCCCTGGGCGAGGGCAAATGCCACCGGTGCGAACAACGCGGTCGTCGCGGCATCAGACATAAATTGTGTAACAATTCCGACAATGGCGAAAATCGCTAACAGCACCAGCATTGGAGGCCAGTTCGCTACCGCCTTCTCCAACCCACCGGCTATCAACGCCGCCGTCCCGCTCTTTTGCATAGCAGCGCCAAGGGGAATGGCGCCGGCGATGAAGACATAGATTCTTGCATCGATCGCTTTATACGCCTGCCGAGACGTAATACACCTCGATAACACCATTGCAGTCGCACCCGAAAGAGTGATTATGTCCAACGAGAGCAAATTGAACGCAGCGAGGGCGATAGTGCCCAACATAATTCCAGCTGTGAGTCGGGCCTTGCGGCGCGGTTTCGATTCACCGTGGAAGGGCACCATTAAGAGAAAGGCCGGATCGCTTGCGATGGTAGCGATCGGCTCCTCACCGCCTTGCACCAGAAGCACGTCGCCGGCTTTGAGCCTTACCCGTGCCAGCTCCTCTTGCACGAGGCCCTCGCGCCTCCACAGACCGATGACCAATGCTTGATAGCGCCTTCTGAAATCAATCTCACCCAGAGTTCGGCCGATGACTTCTGAGTTCGGCCCGATCACCACCTGCACAAGGTGGTCTGAGATATCCTCGAGATTCGCCTCAGAGGCGCTGTCGCTTCCGTATTTGTCGATCGGATGTAGTTCAATGCCGTCCTCCTGCCTGAATGCTACAATGTCCTCCGGCGTAGCATGCATGAGCAGTACGTCTTCCTCTCGAACGTGCTGTTCAGCGAATGAGCCGCGTAGCCGCCGATTGTGGCGGACCCACCCAACTACTGTGAACTGGTAATGACCCTCTTTTTTGATCTCAGTTAACGACTTGCCGATGAAAGCTGATTCGCTCTGGATCTTTAATTCGGTGAAATAGCTATCGAGACGGAATCGATCTTTTAGGTCCTCAGCGCCCTCTCGCGAGGGCAGAAGGAAGCGGCCTATCAGAACCATAAAAAGAATTCCTACCGCGGAGATGCTCAAACCGATCGGCGCGATGGAGAAAATACCGAGTGCAGGACGGCCGCCGCGTCTAAGCACATCATCTGCGACGAGGAACGCTGGAGCTCCAATTATGGTAATCGCTGTACCGAGCGAAGCCGCGAATGACAGCGGCATCAACAGTTTTGACGCCGGGATGTTGCGTTCACGCGAGAGACTCAGAGTAACTGGCAGCATCAGCGCAGTGGTCGTAACGTGATGCGTAAAAGCCGATAGCAACGCGACTGAGCCCATCACAACGGTAATGATTCGAGTGTATCCCTTTCCTGCGAGTACTCCAATTTTGTCCCCGATCCTTTCGGCAAGACCGGTTTGATGAAAAGCCGCGCTCATCACAAAGATGCTCACAACAACCAGCGCAGGCTCACTGCCAAATCCCGAAAGGGCTTCGGAAGGTGACAGAACGCGAGTGATTGCAAGTGCGAGGACGATCAGAACGGCAACTACATCGTTTCGCATTCGTTCGGTGACGAGCAAAAGAGATGCAACGATGAGTATGACTAGAAAACTAATCTGTTGCGCGCTTAACATCTATTGAATAAGGCAGCAAAGTAGATGCCAGTAAAATTGTTTCCCTTTGATTACAGATGATGCTGGTTTTTTCGGATATACGAAGATGGATTGGTCATTTCCCTTGCATTAGTGCTTGGGTAAAAACCCTGTTCCTGGTTCGCCTTCAGGCGGAAGAGTGTGAATACAAAACTCCATCTGAACGCCGACCACAAAAACTGTTGGACAGTTTTGTCAGGGTACAGACTGCGGAGGCGCGCGACGTTTTGTCGCTTGCTCGAACGCATACGCGATCTCAATCAATCTGGGTTCGCTGCAAGCCAGACCGGTGAAGCCAACTCCAAAAGGCGTGGGCTTTGCCGCGAAACCCTCCGGGAATGGTGCAGCAGGCGGCGGTGGAGCATTTGGCACCAGGCCGAACGGTACGATGACGGTCGGATAACCCGGCTTCGCAGCGATAGCCGCGCTACCCGGCCCTGGAAACAGCAACGCGTCGAGCTGATTCTTTTTCATCGCCGCGTCAATGCCGTTTGTAGCAGAGAGTCGCAAATCTTTCTCGCGGTCGGCACGATATCTTTGTGCATCAGTGTCAACGTTCATCTCGTCTGAGATGTCAAGCAGCGCCTGTCCATACTTGATTGAGCCCGCTCTTTGGTGAGCAATGTTCCATTGACGCAACTCGGTGAGAGTCTTTACAGGAGCCTTGGATCCGAGCGACGCGAGCCACTTGTTGAAATCTCGCTTCATTCCGTATTTGAAAACTATCGAACACGCCGCGTCTTTTCCCTTGGCGTTGTCCAGACCGGAACAGACGTTCCAAAGCAGGAAGTTTTCCTGCGGATCGGTAGAAACGATACTTGGAATCTCAACCGGATCGACGATTATGGCGCCTTGCTGTTTGAGAATCGTAATCGCCTCTTCCATCACCTTCATTTGAGCCGCATCCAAACCGCCACGCGATTGTTTCTCCCCAGGTGGCGTGATCTTGTCATAAAAGAATGCCCTTGGAATTCCAATTCGTGCTCCCTTTAAACCCGCAGTATTCAGAAACCTGGTGTAGTCACCATTCGGAACGCGTGAGCACCTGGACGTCGCGGCGTCATTTGGATCCGGTGCGGTTCCTTCGAGGGCGCCGAGCATGATCGCGGCGTCAGCAACGGACTTTGTCATCGGACCGGGGGTATCCTGATCTGCAGTGATGGGAATTACACCGTATCGACTGATGCGACCGAGAGTAGGTTTGATACCAACAAGCATATTCTGATTCGAAGGGCTCAAAATGGAACCTGAGGTCTCGGTGCCGACATTTCCTGCCCAGAAATTGGCGGCGGTGCCTACGCCCGAGCTGGAACCACCTGTGAACAGTGCCGGACGGCCGTCGAATGTGGCTTCGCGTGGATCACGACGAGGATCGTAGGGATTGAAACCGTGGCCGGCGAGGCCGTTATAGTTTGCAGGCATGCCAGTTGCTACCCAGTTGGCCAGCTCCGTCAGATTGGTCTTGGCGATGATTATTGCTCCGGCATCGCGCAAATTCTTTGTCAGTGTTGCCTCGTAGGGCGGAATGAGCCCGTCAAACGCGAGCGCGCCGCCGGTCGTCGGCATGTCGGTCGTATGAATGTTGTCTTTCAGAGCGACTGGAATACCGTGAAGAGGTCCACGTATCTTGCCTTGCGCGCGCTCGCGATCTCGCGCGTCGGCTTCCTCGAGGGCGTGAGCGTTGACGGTGATGATGGCGTTCAATTTGTCTTCATAGGTTGCGATGCGCGTGAGGTATTGCTGGACGATCTCGTGAGAAGTTGTACGACCCTGTTCCATCGCTGTTTGCATTTCGCGAATGCTTGCTTCAACAACGCTGAATGGTTGTTTGTTTGAGGGGCGAGGAGCCTGGGCAAAAAGAAGAAAAGCTAGAGATGTGACTACGAGGGGTTGAGTCATTTCAATTCTTCCTTTTTGGTCAGAATGGGAGAGGAAGATTACCACGTTGTTTGAAGGGAAACTACTTGAGATTGGCCACTTGAGATAGCACGGCAGCGAAAGATGTCAGGACTCTACGATAAGCTCGAAGGCAGGCGGGGGAGAGGTATCCTGCAACCCGATAGTAATTCAAACTATCATCGAACCATCTCGCGAGGCACCGCGGCACTGATCCTCGAACGATCTACCAGCAGTTCAGGATGCTCGCGACAAAACGTTTCTACAATGTAACAATCCCAACAAATGGGTAAATAGGTTTCGAGCGCCTCAGGTACTGCTTCCGCTCTTACCTCATCCCACGCAACCGGCCTGCCGTCGGGACCCCGAAAAGCCGGCTTGTGATCGAACAACTGGATCTCCCCGAACTCTATCCCGCACGACACGCATTTCTTATCTGCGTACCATTTAGCCAAAATGCTTCGAAGCAGACAGTCCTGGGGCGCAAGCGCGACCTGCAACAAGCACTCCTGTCCGCAGTCCTGACGTTCCGGCCAGCGCGAGCAGCTTTTTAATCTAAGTTCGCCAACCGTAGTGCCTAAAGTCACTGCTGCGTGCTCTGCATCCACTTCTACTCCCGCCGGCTTTCTAGTTTCGGGGCAAACGATCACTCGCTTGCCCCTGAACTTCATGTAATTACGGACAACTGGCCGCACAACCAGACCCAAGGAAACGAAGCCAATAATCAGAATTATGAGGTAGCTTTCGGTTGCCACGTTTCACCTCGATTCTGGCATCAACGAACACATCCGGGAATCGAGGATTGAGCAGGACGCTCAGAGTGGATCTCGATACCTGGATGCTTGCGGCCGGTTGCCCCCTCCATTCTTGCGACCGGCTTTCAATCGGCGACGTTGATGCAGGTGAGAAAGGCCTGAAAAAAAATTGAGTTTCGGCTGCCAAAGTGTTCGGACTGTATGGCAGTAACCGACTCTTTCTTTCAAAGTTAAGTTTAGTTTTCAAAACATGAGTAGGTCATCGTCTATCATCGTGCACCTCCGGCATGCTGCTCGGTGCCAAAATTATTATAGGAGGTCACAACGACGAATCGATATGATCGCCATCACATCGGGTTGTGTCGGATGTCACAAGGAGGTGAAGAGCGTTTGGGTAGATTGCTGCTCGTGAGGAGTAGCGATGGCAGAGGCGCGTTTCGCGCAAAAGACGCAGAGGAAGGCAAGCCAGCAAAACCCGCCAAGACTACTCCGCAATTAGGAACTGAATTCGTGAGCCGTCGGGACCGCCTAGATATACTCGTTGAGTCGCCTTCGTGAAATCCGACGCCTGTGCTTTCGGAATCTCCATAAACTTTTGCGGGTTCCGGTCTGTCAACGGGAACCACGAGCTTTGCACCTGAATCATTATGCGATGACCGCTCCGAAAAGTGTGCGCCACATCCGGCAACATAAATGCAAGTCGATCCGGTTTGCCTGGTTCAAAGGGCACGGGGCGCTCGAACCCCTTGCGATATTTTCCTCGAAACGGCTCGCCGCGGATCAGTTGCTGATAACCACCCATCTGAGAAATAACAGGTACGGCGACCGTCCCGGGCGAGGTGGGCGCCGGAGGATTATTGAAATCGGGATAGTCGCCTGGATATACATCGATCAGCTTCACATCGAAATCCGAATCCGTACCTGTAGTAGAGACCTTCAGATCGATAGCGATTGCGCCGAAAACTGTGATGTCGTGATCCAGCGGATCAGTCTTGTACACCAGCACATCCGGACGCGTCGCAGCGAACCGCTGGTCCTCTGTCATGTAATCGTTGCGTACCGCCATTGACACCGCTCCAACGTAAGGCACAGGTCGGTTTGGGTCTGACAGGTACTCGTCGTAGGCCTGCGTGGCAGAGGCCTGCCAGGAGAGCTTGCCCTTGACGTCAAGATAGATTGTTCGTGACGGTCCTTGTTGAGGCGGCCACGAATCGAATTTGCGCCACTGATTCATGCCTGTTTCGAACAGCCAGGCCCTGGGAAATTTCGTGTCTCCTTTTCCCTTGAGATGATAGAGAAAGAATGGGAACTCAATTTTTTCGCGATAATATACGCCAGTCTTCGATCCGAAATTCACGTTGCCAAGTTTGTCGCCGTCACCCCGCGCAAATCCTCCGTGATTCCAGGGTCCCATAACCAACATCAAACTTTGCGGCGGGGAATTCTTTTGCATGAAGTCGAACATCCGCAGCGGACCTTGCGGGTCTTCCTGGTCATACCAGCCCCCGACGATCATCACCGCAGGCTTGATGCCAGTGAGATGCTTCCAAATCGAACGGGTCTGCCAAAATTCATCATAGGTTGGGTGATCGATGTTCTGAGCCCAGTACACCTGCCGATTCTTGAAGTATTTCTCGTTGGCTTCAGCTAGTGATCCCAAATTGAGATAAAACTCGTAGCCGTCCGGCGAGCCGTAGTCGAACGGCAGCGTCACAGGCGGGGGCGCCGGATCGCCTTCGCGTGGTCGGAAACCCTGGTAGAAGCGGAATCGATGCGCCAGCATAAATGCGCCGTTGTGGTAAGAATCATCACCCATGTAGTAATCGGTGACTGGAGCTTGTGGAGATACGACCACCAGAGCCGGATGCGCATCGATCATTCCTGCGGCGGCAAAGAAACCGGGTTGCGAGACGCCCCACATTCCCACCTTGCCGGTATTGTTCGGAACGTTCTTGATCAGCCATTCCACGGTGTCATAACAGTCAGTGCTTTCATCGGTCTCTTTGGGATCCTTTGTTGGCTTGTGTGGGCGAATTATTGTGAAATCGCCTTCGCTCATGAATCGGCCCCGGACGTCCTGATAAGCAAAAATGAATTTTTCTCGAGCAAAGAGTTCGGAGGGTCCCAGAGTCGAACGGTATTTGTCGACTCCGTACGGCGCGATGTTATACGGAGTGCGTTGCAGAAGGATTGGATATGACTTGCTTTCGGTGATTGCGTCTTTGGGCACATAAACGGAAGTGAATAGCTTGATGCCATCCCTCATTGGGATGCGGTATTCGTATTTCGTATAGTTCTCTCGAACAAAAGCAGCTCCTGGTGCAGGTTCGATGGGTTGAGCGCTTTGGGTCGAAGCAGGTTGTGGTTGCTGAGATGAACCTGTTGCCGGACGTTGAGCCGATACCGTCGAAATGATCAGCAACAGGATCCCGAACACGCTGCACGGGGTTTTGAGCATGTGGGCGTCCTTTGTGGGAGGTTATACGACCAATAGGACATATCTGCCTGTTGGATTGTCAAACCGCTATCAAATTTCCTGCGGTGCGAAAATACATAATACCCTGTGAAATCGCCGGCGTTGCCAGGCAAGGTTCACCCAGTTCATTCCTTGCCAGCACCTCAAACGTAGGCCCGGCCTTTATCACATGAACCGTGCCTTCTTCAGTTGGACAATAGATCTTGCCATCCGCCGCCACTAACGACGCCGAACACGCGGCGTCTTTACCGAGTCGCTCTTCATACACTTTCCGCGCGGTCTTGAACTCAAAGCAGCGCAACACCCCGTTGAAATTGGCCAGATAGATATATCCGTTATACACGACTGGCGTTGAGATATATGACCCTCCATTCGGAACGCTCCAAACAACCGACTCGTTGCTCGTAGCACCTTCCGCCAGTGAGATATCGCCTTTGGCAGAAGGTCGAACCGCAAACAGCGGGGCCTTTCCGCCGTGCGCGTTGGAAAGCACAATCAATCCATCAGCTATGAACGGAGTCGGTATCGGGATATCTCCGCCACCACGCAATCGCCACAGTTCTTTGCCGTCCTGCAGGTCATAAGAAACAATGTACGGCCATCCGTTGGTCACCACCTGTGTTCGAGTGCCATCGTTGAAAACGAGCGGTGTTCCCCAGCTGCCTTCACAAGCCCCTTTTCGTGAGGTTCGCCAGATCTCTTTCCCGTCAACTAGATTGAAGGCTGCTACAAACGGACTTTTGGGATCGTCACAGAGCAGCACAATCCGATCGCGATATAACGCCGGAGAACTGCTGTAACCCCAACCGATGCCGTGCCAACTATTGTTGATGACTCCTAGATCTTTGGACCAAAGTATTTTGCCGTCGAGATCGAAGCAGTAAAGCCCTTCCGAGCCGAAGAAGGCGATCAGCTTTTGGCCATCAGTTATCAAGGTTGTATTGGCGTGACTCGATTTCTCATGTCTTTCAGTCGCCGGCTTGCTTGTGCGGATTACCTTTTCCCAACGCTTCTTCCCAGATGTCTTATCAAAACAGAGTACAATCCATTTTTGCTCATCGTTGTCCTGAGCGGCTTTAACATCGCCGTAATAACCTGTGCGCAGAGTAGCTTTGCCTGAAAGACGCACAGCGGTACCGACAAAAATCCGATTCCCCCAAATGATTGGACTCGAATGGCCAAGTCCGGGTATCTCTGCACGCCACTTTATTCCAGAAACGTTTCCGGATGTGGAATCTGCGTTCCAGGAAACTTTAGTGGGATAACCATCGGCGATTCCGATAGAGCCGGGTCCTCGAAATTGCGGCCAGTTCTGTTCAGCCTTTGGCACAGTGATTCGGGACGCCAGCGTTACCGAAGGCAAGGCCATCAAGGAGGTAGTCAGAAATGATCGACGCGAAAGTGTCAATGAGTGCTTAGCAATATTCCTTTTCATTGTTACCTCGTCTCGGATCAACGAATCGAAGACTCAGACATCATATACACTGCGAAAGATGCAAGCCAATGTTCTCCCAAATAGTCTCCGCTGGCCACGTGGGCCAGCGCATCTCTCGCATGTGTCTCGGCTGCTCGAGAGAGAACTCCTCGAGCCGGATCGCGCGCCGGCAACATCATCGCGATGTGTCTCAGGCACCATGCCCTGCTGATATTCAAACCATCGAGGTGAACGATCTTGGGATCGGTTCGATCAGCCACCGTCGCGGGGGTCAGTAGGCCTCTCGGCTTGCCGGACACAATTCCGGGTAAAAACCTGTGAAACCAACTCCGAAATGTTGGTGGGTCGAGCACACGTAGCATGAGATCCGCTTCGATCAGGCTCGGCGAGAAAAAGTCCTCGCCTCCGGGCTCCCACGATGCTGGGTATGAGGTATCGCTCAGGAAGTAAGTCTTGCTGCGCTCTAGAATCAACGCTTCCAATTCGCGATCAGAGACGGCCCTGGCATAATCCAGGGCGAATGCCAGCCCAAAGGCTGTATTGGGATGTACCCCTGTGCGGATCGGGTAAGTTTGTCGAGGAAGGAACTTCTTGTAGCGGACGACGAGCGCCTCGGCGAGCGGCTGCAGATTGGCAGACCAGTTTTTCGCATCGGAATCGTTCCATCTGCGGAGCTCTTCGGCGAGTTTTAACAGCCATGCCCAGCCGTAGGTCCTCTCAAACGATTGGCGATTAGCCTGATTCAGGTACTCCAATTCGGCTTTCATGTTTGTTGCCGATAGGTTTTCGTTTAATGCGTTTCGGATCTGCTTCGCTTCTGGCAAGTCCGGGAATAGAAGCAAGAGTCTTGCGAGCATCCAGTGGCCGTGAACCGAGGAGTGCCAGTCGAGACAGCCGTAAAATGCGGGATGGAGAGCTTTGGGACTCTTGACCTCCGATGCATCGTTCATTGTGTGATCGAGTTTGTTTGGGTATTCCCTGGTGACGCATTTCAAAGCAAGATTAGCGAAGTGCGAGGCATCGGACCTGGTCAAGGTGAAGACTTCCCCGTTTCGTGGCGCGGGTTTGGTGTCCGAGGCCCAGATTGATGGCAAAACGACAGGGATGACAAGCAATGCTGAGACTAGTCTTAGCTCGCTAAGACTGCGAACGATTCCAATCACAAAGACTCCGAGTGTTTTTGACGTATCTTCGGGACTATTCATACCTCAGCGCGACCATCGGGTCCACCTTGGTTGCCCTTAGTGCGGGGATGAAACTGGCGGCCACCGCCACTCCCGTTAGTCCTAGCGAGGTTATCAGAAAAGTAATGGGATCAGTAGCGCTCACTCCGAATAACAGCCCGGTCATTACACGAGTTAAGGCGAATGCGCCGCCCAAACCAATTGCGACGCCAATCAGCACGAGCCTCAATCCCTGAGTTACAACCATATTCAACACATCACCGCGCCTTGCTCCAAGCGCCATTCGAATGCCGATTTCGTGGGATCGTTGAGTGACGGAATAGCTGGTCACCCCATAGATGCCTACCCCCGCCAGAAGAATGGCTACGGCAGCAAATACTACCAACAAAGCCATTGCGAACCGTTGTTGCGACATTGAGTTAGAAATCAACTCGTCCATCAGTTTCAAATTGTAGATTGGTTGATCGCTATCAACATCGGCCACCTGTCTTCTGATTGCTGGAATCAGTGTAGCGGGATCAGATTTACTGCGCGCAACCAGGCTCATCGTGCGAGTCACCTGCGCGAACCATTCGTCCGGGATCTGGTTGTAGTTCGAATACATTTGATATCGCACTTTCGAATGCGCATCGCCTTCCCAACTCAGATGTTTGATATGACCAACCACGCCAATGATCTCAAACCGAATGGTGCCTTCATTCAATTTAATATGCTGACCAATCGGATCTTTGTCTGGAAAGAGGTCGCGCGCCATGTTCTCATCTATTACTGCAACCAGTGGCGTCTTATCGGTCTCTTGTTCAGTGAAGGAACGGCCCTTTAGTATCGGCATATTCATTGTCTGAAAGTATCCGACGCCAACCGAAGATTGAACCGTGAGCCGGTTATCACCGTAAGAGGTGAAAGACTCGCTGTCGAGAAGCAGGCTTGTGACGTTGGCTCCACTCAAGGGGACGCTGGTTGTGAATGCCGCATTCTCCACATTGGGCAAAGTGGCGATGCGTTGTTCGAGCTGCTTAAAGAACGCGCGCGCCTTGGGCCCTTCGGAATACTTAACCGGCGACAGTGAGAGCATCATTGAGAGAAGATTCTTTGGATTGAATCCGGCGTCGATCTGTCGAAGTCTGGAAAATGTCTGAAGCATCAGACCGGCGCCGATCAACAGCACGAGCGCAAGAGCGACCTCGGTAACAACCAATACCGAACGAGCGCGCTGCCGGCCGCCGCTAGATCCCCGCCCGCCTTCCTTCAACGTCTCGTTCAAATCGGGGCTCGAGGCCTGAAGTGCGGGGACCAGACCAAAGATAATTCCGGTAACCACCGAGGCTGTGAACGTGAAGCCAAACACGTTCCTATCGACTGCAATCTCGGTTACCCAGGGAACATTATTCGGAATTACAGCCAACAACAGATCCGCTCCCCACATCGCGACCAAAAGCCCGAGCGCGCCGCCAGTCAACGACAGCGCGATGCTCTCAGTGAGCAACTGCCTGATTACTCTTACGCGGCTTGCGCCGAGTGCCGATCGAATAGCAATTTCTTTTTGCCTGGCGGCAGATCTGGCGAGCAGGAGATTCGCGACATTTGCGCAGGCGATCAACAATACAAACGCAACCGCTCCCAGCAAAACCAGCAGCGACGGCTGAACGTCGCCGACCATATCGGTGTAGATTGAGTTGATCGTTATGCGTACGTCCTTGTTTGTTTTCGGGTACTCCTGCTGTAGAGCCTGGGCTATGACGTCCATTTCCGCTTGAGCCTGTTGCCTGGTGACGGCGGGCTTCAATCGCGCTACGGCGACAATCCCGCCGTGCTCTTCGCGAGCTGGTTTCAGGCGATCGGGCATAAAGCTCAAGGGAACAAAAACGTCAGCGGGGGTATAGAACTGAAATTCAGGTGGCAGGATTCCGACAACCGTGAATTGCTGGTCGTAGAGGGTCACCGGCCTTCCAACAAGACCGGGATCAGAACCAAAGCGTCGTTTCCACAATGTATTACTAAGCAGTGCAACTGGGGCTTTTGTCTGTTCCTCTTCAACCGAGATGGCTCGCCCAAGCTGGGGGCTCACCCCAAGAGTGGAGAAGAAGTTCGAAGTAACCTGTCTTACAAGTAATCGTTCGGGTTCACCGGTTCCAGTGAGATTAGCATTATCCCGCCGAGCGACAGCCATTTCTTCAAAGCTTTGATTGCGTTCGCGCCAATCGTTGAAATCCGGCAGCGAAGGCGATTCCTTGCCGACCTGTTCCTGGCTTTCCCAGAGAACGACCAGACGATTGGGATCGTGGTAGGGCAACGGGCGCAGTAACACAGTGTTTACCACGCTAAAGATTGCGGTATTTGCGCCAATACCAAGAGTCAATGTGAGAAGGGCGATGAAAGTAAATCCCGGGCTTCGCAGCATCATCCGCAGACCGAATCTAAGGTCGTGCAATAAGGTTTCCATAGGACCTCCCGTGACAAATAAACACGTGCGCCTCTAATACCAACAAGAAACCAAACTAGAAATTAAAAACCAAAAACCTATTCACACCTAAGTGCTATCATCGGGTCCACCTGCGTCGCCCGGCGCGCCGGCAAATAACACGCAAGCATAGCGACTGCGATTAACAGCACTGCGATGGCGCCAAACGTCAGCGAATCGGTTGCGCTCACGCCGTAAAGCAATCCGGACATTAAACGCGTCCCTGCGACGGCAGCCACCAGGCCGATTCCCATCCCTAACCCGATCAGCTTGAGTCCGTGGCCGACGACCAGCCTTAAAATGCCCTGGGTGCTTGCGCCGAGCGCCATCCTGATCCCGATTTCGCGTGTGCGTTGGCTTACCAAATACGACATAACCCCGAAGATCCCGATGGCCGCAAGAATTAATGCCAACATGCCAAAACTTCCGAGCAGGATAGCGGCAACGCGAGCCGGAAAGAGCGGCAACGCCATATGTTCGGTCATTGTTTTGGCACCGTAGACCGGTAGGTTAGAGTCGATCCTTTGAAACTCGCTGCGTATCGCCGCAATCATCTGCTGCGGGTCGCTCGCCGTTCGAACGATAAGCGTAAGATAACTTCCACTCTCCGGGCGCAGGTTGACGTACACAAATGGAGATGGATCCTCGCTCAGACTGAAGTACTTGCCGTCACGAACTACTCCTACTACGTCGACCCACGGTCCACCAGCACCTTCAAAGCTGAATCGCTTACCGACCGCCGATTCGCCTGGCCAAAAACGTCGCCCGAAACTTTCGTTCACTATGGCCGCGCGCGGCCGGCTATCGCCGTCCTGGTCTGTGAAATCGCGGCCTTCCAGCAAATCGACTCCCAGCGCCTCCAGATAACCAGGACCTGCGTAACCCGTCATAGACGACGGAATATTCGCACCGCGTTCCTGAGGAGCACCCTCAACGAAAATATTGTTGTTGTTGAGGTTCATGCTGAGCGGGACATAGTCTGCAATGCCGGCATACTGAATGCTGGGCAAAGTGCGAACCCGATCGAGCAACTGGCGCTTGAATGTCTTCGTGCGTGCGGCGTCATATCCCTGTAGGCTGAGATCGAAAGACAGCTCGATGGCGTGCTGTGCAGTAAAGCCTGGATTCATCAGTTGTGCTCGTTGCAAACCTCTGAGAACCAAACCGGCGCAGATCAATAGCAGCAGGGACAACGACACTTGAAATACAACCAACCCGCTACGTAGCCAGGAGCGTCGATAACCGGCGATCGATGTTTCGTCCTTAAGCGCCGGTACCAGGTCCGGTCGAGTCGTTTGAAGAGCCGGTATCAAACCAAAAACTACACCCGTCAACGCAGAGACGATTGCGGTGAACAAGAGCACCCTGTAGTCAATGTGCACCGAGGTGGACAAGGGAATATCCATCGGCGGTCTCAGGCTGGTCATTGCGTCGACCAGCCAGTAAGCCAGCGTTAATCCGATTGCGCCGCCCAGCAACGCCAGCAAAACACTCTCCGTCAGAAGTTGTCGAATCAAACGACTGCGGCTCGCACCGATTGCGAGCCGGATGGCAATTTCTTTTCGGCGTTCTGTAGCCCGAGCTAACAATAAATTTGCGAGATTGGTGCACGCCAGCAATAGAACAAGCCCAACGACAGCCATCAATACACCGGCAAATCCAACAATAGGTCCACGCATAAACGCGCCGAACAGTCCGGGCGGTGAGAGAGAAATGGTCTTGTTCTCGTTCTCGTTGGGGTACTCAGTGGCCAGTTGAGAGGCGATACTCTTGAGCGCCCCTTCTGCTTGCGAGATGGTGACGCCAGGTTTCAGGCGACCCTGAACAAAAAAGTTCGCACTGTTTCTGTGATTTCGATAATCAGGACCCGGCTCGATAGTCGATAGCATAGCCGTAGGAAACCACATCTCGGGCACATAGCTGATTTCTGAACCGTAAAAACCCGGCTGCGCAACACCTATGATCGAGAAAGTCCGGCCGTTGATGATCACGTCCTTGCCGATCACGTCAGGTGACGCGCCGAACCGTTTCTGCCAGCAATTGTATGTGATGACCGCAACTGGATCCGCTCCCGCCGCCTGGTCTTGCTCCATCGTAAAAAACCTTCCAAGGGCAGGCTTCACACCAAGCACCTCGAAGTAGTTACCCGAAACCAAATAGGCCCACATTCGCACGTTCACGCCGTTGTCACTCACGCTGATCGGCGAAAAGCGATATGCCAGCAAGCCGGAAAGCACATCATTGCGATCCCGATAATCGCGATAGTTCGGATAGGAAAATACTGGAATGTTGCTGTCTCCAGTCGGTGCTACGCTATTGACTGAGACCAGTTCTTCGGGGCGGTCCACTGGCAGTGGGCGAAGCAATACGGTGTTGACCAGACTGAAGATTGCCGTGTTCGCGCCAATGCCCAACGCCAGTGTAATGACTGCGATTACAGTCAATCCGGGCCTCCTGAGAAGCATGCGCGCGCCGTATCGAACATCCTTTACAAGATTTCCCATTTTGAACTCTCCTGAACTCGATTTTCGCTTGAAAGCAACGATTCTATTTCTTTCATACGAAAAGGAGACTGCGTATTGACGCAGTTATTTCTTATCTTCTGTGATCCCGAACACGTTATGTTGTCCCCGGACTATGAGCATTCCACCGGAGATTGCCGGTGTTGCGATCAGGGGTTCTCCCATCGGATTTACTGCCAGCAACTGATACGCAGAGCCGGCTCGCAGGACATACACATCGCCGTCTTCACTGGCAAAATAGATTTTCCCGTCGCCGGCAACCGGAGACGCACTGAATCCGATGCTTTGATTATTGATGCGTTGCTGATAAAGCTGCTCTCCGGTCTTGGCATTGATGCAGGTGATCACTCCGCGATCACCGCAAACGTAGAGGAAATCACGATAAACGATTGGAGTCGGTACATAAGGCCCGCCGCGCTCGGACAACCAGGTAACGTAAGGACGGGAGCGCTCGCCACTCTTGATGGAGATGTCGCCGCTTCCCCCGGGCTTCAGCACTTTTATCGGGCGACCGCCGGGCCAACCTCCCGTCAAGTAGATCAAATCATTTGCGATGAAGGGGGCCGGAACTTGAACAATTAGATCACTGTTGGCAAAACGCCAGAGTTCCTTACCGGTGAGCGGGTCATAGGAGCGAATGAATTTCGGCGCATTCGTAATTAGCTCATCGCGGGTTTTTCCTTGATAGATAACCGGCGTGCTCCATGAAGGCAGCTCGCCGCGCGGCGTCGACCATACTCGATTGCCGCTCTTCAAATCGAAAGCGGACAGAAATGATTGAGCGTGACCGTCACACTGAACGATCACAAGGTTTTTCCAGATAATCGGCGAACTGGCGTAACCCCATTGCACTGCCGGGTCATCGTGGAGACCCGGGTCGAGCACTCCAAGATCTTGTTGCCATAATTTTCGACCTTCCGCGTCGTAGCAGAATAGTCCTTCAGAAGCGAACACCGTAACGACATATTGCCCGTCGGTAACCGGAGTCGAGTTTGCCTGAGATGCCTTAAGGTGCCGTTTGACTCTTGGCACTCCTTCATGGGCAACCCTCTCCCACTGAATGCGTCCGGTTTGGCGATCCAGACAGTAAATTCGCCAGCTGTACCGTCCAGTCTCGGGTACCGGATCGTTATCGTCTGTGTCAGCTTTGAATGCCGGATTCGAGTTGATGCTGACCGCGGTGGTTATAAAGACGCGCTCGCCCCAGACAACAGGGCTGGAATGGGCGAGGCCGGGAATTGGGGTTTTCCATCGGGCGCTCGTCGATTGCCACTTCGTGGGCAGACCCCGCTCGTCGGCTACACCGGCGGCGTTTGGACCGCGGAACGAAGGCCAGTTTTGTGCTGACGCAGTGGCTGCCGCGAGCAATATCAACGCCGGCCATCGCAGCTTTCTCAATTGGCCTCTGATCATTTTCTGGTCCCGAGTCTCGGCAAACAGCAAACTGCTTGCAACAGGCAAAGCCAAATCCCGTGCCAATTGTGCTGCGTACGTAAACTGGGAAATGAAGTGACATCCGGCTGTTTCGGGCTCGGGAATGAAAGTCCGAGTGTCCGTTGGCAGGAAGTGATTTCCCAGATTCGAAATACCACCAATGTTGGAGAGTGTGTGAAAACGGCCAAGATACCATCGGCCTTTAAGCCGATGGAGTATCAATTTCTACCTAACGACATGCCGGGTGCCCTTCGTTAGGTTGAAGTTGAAACTCCATCGGCTAAAGCCCGATGGTATCTAGGCGCGCCAGCGTTGTTACGTCGAAGGTGAAACTCCACCAGCTGTTGATTGGTGGGACTGCTGACAACCTCGACGCACTTGCAACCTCTCAGCTTCGTGCTATCATCCCCACGGCTCATCGAATCACCTTGAAGCTGCGTTTCAGCGGTTTAAGCAACTAGTCCCATTGTTTTCTTCTACTGAGATCAATCCTCGTGTAACCACACGATGGAAATTGTAGTTGTGACTGTATCGTCAATTGTCCGACCTGGGAGATAAAAATGAGAATCCTGTTGTACAACCCTGATAACGGGGTCACTCGCAATTTCATGCCGCATCTCTGGATGTTCCTGTTGCAGGCGCTCACCCCGCCCGGTCACAAAGTCATTCTGATTGACGGTAACACGAACAAAATGGATGAGAAGGCAATGGCGCGATTCGTTCGCAAACGCCGAATTGATCTGGTGGGAATCGGCTCGATGACTCGAATGATCGCCAAAGCCTATCGCGTGGCTGACGCGATTCGCGCTGTCGGCGTTCCGGTAGTGATAGGTGGCCCGCACGTGACCGAAATGCCCGACGAGGCGCTTGGAAGAAACGGAGGGCCGCGACACGCAGACGCGGTGGCGCTCGGGGAGGCCGACGAGCTGTGGCCCCGGATCGTCGAGGATGCCGCGAGAGGGCAACTAAAAGAGATTTATGCGCCTGTCGACGAAGCAGGCAAAGAACGCAAGCCCAGCCTCAATTCCTACCCTGTTATTCCCTGGGAGTCGCTCGATCTGAATCAGTTCAATCTGGTTCCACGCGCGCTGCGTCACGTGCTGAGCCGAGTGAGCGAAGGCTTCGGTACATTTCGCTTGATTCCGATCGAGACCGGTCGCGGCTGTCCTTATGGCTGCGAATTCTGCACTGTGACCGGCTTTTTTGGCGATTCAATACGCTTTCGAGATGATCAAAGTGTCGTTGATGAATTTCTTCGGTTGAAACGACGGGCAAAGCAGGACGGCGGCCAGATTTTTGTATTCCTGGTCGATGACAATTTCGCGATCAACCCAAAACGAACAAAGAAACTATTGCGCGAGATCATCGACGCCGGCGCGCAGATGCCTTTTGTAGCACAGATCAGCGTCAATCTTTTGCGCGATGAGGAGCTGGTGGATCTGCTCGCGGCGGCCGGTGCCCGCACCTTGTATATCGGATTGGAGTCAATCGATCCGGCGAATCTGGCGGATGTTGCGAAGGGATTCAATAAACCGGCGGAGTACGATGCCGTTATGGATCGGTTATCGAGACGTAACATCATCCCAATGTTTGGATTCATTTTTGGAATGGACTTCGACACGCCGGGCGTTGCGGCGCGCACTCTTGAACAGATGCGCAGCTGGCCACCGGGACTTCCTATTTTCAGCCATCTGGTTCCTTTCCCCTCTACTCCGCTCTATGCGCGGTTGCAGGCGGCTGGACGGCTAACCCGCCCAAAACATTGGTTGAACTTCGCGGCATTCACGATGGCGCATTCGCCTTTGAAGATGACGATCGAGCAGGTCCACGAGGAGCTGCGTCACGCATGGGCGGCCTCTTACAGCCCGGAGGCAAACGCTCGTGCGCTCGATCTGATTCCACACAAGACAATCGGACAACGTCTCACTCATTTCATTGCGAGAATGTTCTTTCGAGGGATTTATTTCCCGCAGATGACGCGGCTTCAGTGGATACGATTAGTTCTGGAGAACCGTAGTTCGATTCTCAAGCTCAGCAAGGAGGTTTTCGATGTGTGGCAGCCACTTCGGTTTAGGGCTCGACGAACGTCGCCGCAGGAGGAATTGAGCCATTGAAGAATTGAGTCATTGAGTCATTGGATCATTGATTCATTGTCGGATTGCAGATTCA
>DATFWY010000135.1:0-11227 GCA_035258805.1 Blastocatellia bacterium
CGGCTTACGTTCGGGATGCCGCTCCGATGCGAGAGGATTTGCAGGATGGTAATTTTCTTGGCGTTTGGAACCTGCGGGAAGAGCTTGTCGAGGGTGTCGGTCAGCTTCAGTTTTCCTTCCTCGACAAGCTGCAGGATCATCACGGCGGTGAACGTTTTTGTGATCGAAGCGATCCGGAATCTGTTCGCCGCCGTCAAAGGCTTCTTCGTGGTTGCATCGACCTGGGCATAACCGATGGCGCGGGTGTAAAGAACCTTGCCGTCTTTGGCGATGACGGGGCTCCCCATCGCCTTATTCTTTTCGGCGAGCCGGTCAAAACACTGGTCCAGTTTGGCTTTGTCCAGCGTCTGGGCTTGGCCTGCCATAAACAGTGCCAGAGTCAGTAACATCGCGAATAATACTTTAGTTTTCATATCTGCCTTTCACACCGATCAAGCAGCGCTGACTGGCCGGCAAGTTAGTCCTGACCTCCTTAGGCAACGTGCTTCCTTTCGTTTAGTCCCCGCGCTTTTCCCGTTTAGTGCGTGTCCATCTTACGCCGCGTCCGGGTGAGATGCTTGAGCTTGTTGTGAGAAAACTGTGAGCCGCGTTAATGGTGACCGTGACTCACGCAGCGATACTCACCGATCAATGAACCAGCGAGTCATTCAGGCGCAAGGACAAGATCGATCTGATTCAAGTCGCAGATCTGTCGCCGGGTTGCTTCGGATGATTCCAACAGTCGAGCAGATCCCGAGTCCGATTGATCCAAGAGGCGATGTAGATTGCCGTGAGTAGCAGGGTGGTCTAGCCATTCGAGAGGCGCGGCGAGAAGAATGAAAACAAGCAAGAGTCCTTAGTTCCCTAGAAGGAAAAGGGCCGGAGACGATTGTCCGACCCAGTTTCGGCCTAAAGCGTGTAGCTGGTTGCGGGGGCGGGATTTGAACCCGCGACCTTTGGTTATGAGGATTACAATTAATTTGCTCGTGTTTTGCTTTCTTTAGATTAACTCACCGAGTCTTGTCGGGTTTAGCACCGCATCGTAGGCTGTCGTGCCCGAGTTGTGCCCGTGATTGTGACGACGAGTCAAGATCTCTTCTTCTCGTAGAAACGCTCGACACATGATGGCAATGAAAACGCTTACCCAATTCGCGATCTCGCAAGCGAGCATCCTATCTGAACCCCGGGTATCCGACAGCGGTCACTCGAACATGATTTGCAGGAAAGTTCGCGGGCAGAAAACCGAAGCGGTTGGCTCGTCTCGCTCTCTTACAATAACGTATTCCTTATTAGCAGGAAAACTTTGCAGTGAATGAGCTTGGACAGCCGTGATGCCCGTTACGAAATAAGTCCTTCTTCCCATTTCTCCACGCTAACCGGAACCTCGCCTTCTAGCAACGCGGCGAAAGCTAACAATGTCTTACGTGCGTCTCCCAACGGATAGTAAAATGCTTCCCAATTGTCGCTGTCTTCCCCGTCATGGTTCGCGATGATATACTGAAAATGCCAGGCCTCTTTGAGTTCCTTATAAGCGCTAGAAGCGCGTTTCTCGACATTCTCAAGATCCTTTAAAGACAACTCCGCCTTCTGACGCCGAGTGCGCCTCAACAGTTTCCGGCGCATCACATCTGTCACGAGTTCCGGTAACGACACATTATGCTGTGACGAAAGGTAGAGGATCTCTTCCTTAGACAGAGGCGAAAGAAACACGCTGAGTCTGTTTACATGCTCAAGACGCGGATGAGTCTGAAGCGTTCGGCCCACAAATGGGTTTCCCTCGAAGAACGCATTGCTAGTTTCAAGTAGAGCCGACAATTCTTCCAGATCCAGACCCTGTAAGTCGCCTCTCACGTCCAAGACCACATAGCGTGGGTCACTGCGCAACGCCTCTATCTGCTCGCGCGTGCGGAAATGGTAGTCTATCCCATCCATCTCGCCCGGACGAGGAACACGGCTGTTAAAAAGAACGAGCTTCTGGAGTGGTTTGCGCAACTGCGGAAAGAACCGTCCAAGCGCTCTCTCCAACGGGCTCTTTCCAACGCAGGAAGGTCCTGAAAGAATAACCAGATGCCCTGATTGCTGAGAACTCATACTGTAATCCTCGACTTACTCGCAAACCAAAACAGCGATTGTGACTAACAGTGCTCAGCAGGTGCAGTGCAAAACTGCATACGTGTCCTTGCATTTTAGATCATCGAGCAGGCGACAGGCTTCTCTCGTCGGCACAACGATGATTTCAATATTGGCGTAGCTCCGCCTCCTCATTGACCTCCGGTGTGACGGGCAGGTTTCCGTAGACGCCTGTCCCAATGATCAAACACGTGCCGCCCCAGGGGATTGACTCCTGGGTTGATAGGGAAGTATGGCCATAGCGGTCACGCAAAGATTTCGAGGGCTTCTTATTGCGTTTCGATACGTGTCCAGCTTCAATCACCACATCATGTCCGTAACGCTAGCCCTCAATCTCGATCTCGCCAAAACACGTAAGCTTAGCTTTCATGATGTTGCCTCCGATCTGAAGCGCTCTTGGTGTGCAAAAGATCGAAAGCGATAATTCGGCGTGCTTGGGTGAGTGAATCACAAGCTTATTTACAGCTGACTTGCAGCCTCCGCGACCAGCCGAGTCGATCGATCAGTTGATGCTTTATTTTTTCTGTGCTTCTGTTGCATGTTCACACTACTCTTGAGTCAATGTCCTTACAAGATTCGTAGGCGCTTCTCGTGGATAGGCAGGTCGAGCTTAACAGGACAGGACTTCCATTCTATTGGCGGTGCCTGAGTTTCAGCTCCTGGACCTTATTGTGGACCATTGCAGCTTCCCTCTTTCCGCGGTACGGAGTATTTGAAATACAGATCGTGGCGAGCCGAATGTATCCTGAAGATGAAGGGGTCGGCTTTTCAAGTTCAATCAGTATGATCGCTACTCAAACAGAAAGGGTCATCGCGCATCGCCTACATTGCCGGCGATAAAGACCGCACCTTCCGGCGTTCGCGAAGCACCGACCTCAGCGAATTGATTCAAAACCCGGTGCGATTGGTGATGGGCGATGCTCGTCCGGCTGCGCGTGTGAGCGGCGAAGGGGTAGTGGAACTATTCGCGTGGGGAGACCGACCCGGGATAGGCTTTGCATATTCTTAATTACACTAAATCCCAACAAGACGCGCGGATTCTTCCGGCCATTCCATGCGATAGGCGCGCAGAAGGTTGAGTTCGAAACCGCTACCGGAAAGAAGATCGGCAAAGTGCTCGCGTTGCGCTCTGGGCGGACCTTGCCCTTCAAGCAAATTGATGGGACTCTGTGTTTGAAGTTCCATCAGTGGTCGATTATGAAGTGATTGCATTGACGTGATAGCAGGAGCCCCGATTATGAGATCAATAAAGAAATCTCTTTGCCTGTCATTGGCTATGCTCCTGACTCTGCTCTTTGTGCGAATCGGTTTCGGGCAAGCGAAGAAGAGCGGAAGCCCGGAAGAAAACCTTCCCAAGGATATTGTCCAGTTGACTGCGTTCGGGGAGCGGGCCGTCTGGGCGCCTGATGGCAAGCGCATTGCGTTCATGGAGAAGAGCTTCGGAGATGCTTTTGAGATTGACCTCAATACCAGGTTGATTCGCTTGCTGACGGGTCACTTCCGTCACGAAGGGTTCCTGCGCATCCATTATCTCCCTAATGGCGATTACTTCCTGATCGGCGCAAGGCAGTTCACCGACATACGCGTCACTCGATCACGCGACCAGGAGATGTGGGTGATGAAGGGTGACGGCAAAACGGCCCCGACCCCGCTCAATCATAAAATATCTGAAGGCGTGGCAATCTCGCTTAAGAGGATGAAGATTGCCTGGTCGAATACAAGCGGCCAGTATCCCGAAACAATAGCGAACGGCGAGTCTGTGCTCTACACCGCCGACGTGGTTTACAAAGATCGCGTTCCCGCTCTGGCTAACAAGACAGAGATTCTAAGATCCAAAACGAATGTATGCACTCTCGAAGCCCAGGACTTCCGCAACGACGACACAGAACTGATATACACATGCTATCGCGCTCCGCAGTATGCCGACGTGATGGGTATTGACTTGAACACGAAGGCGGTGACGACCTATCGCAAGATTGTGGACGAGTACAACGAAGTCGAAGGCATCTCGCCTGATGGAAAATGGGCTCTCGTGGAATCTAGCCGCGAACAGGGATCGAATCGTCAGAACTCAAGGTACATTGATCTGTGGAAACTGCGGCTTGAGCCGAACAGCGCGGACTTTGTCCGGATGACGCACTGGGGAGACTACGAAGGTTACAAAGCATCTAATCCGGTCGTCAGCCCCGACGGAAAGTGGTTTGCGTTTCAGTCAGCGCGCAATAACGAGCCGGCCGGAGTCGGCCACGGAATATTTCTCTTCAAGCTCAAGTAGCGATCCGATTTATTTGTTGTTATAGAGTGCTGTCTTCGATTGCAGATTGGAGTGAGTTGGCAAGAAAATCGAGCCTCAATCGGATGCGCATAACACAATCTATGGCGTTGATGGCTCGCGCGTGTATCTCGCGGGTTTGAAGTCGCCGCTGCTGCTGTCGCGGATACCAAGACGCAAGACGGTTGTGAATAAAGTCGGGCAGATCAGCAATTCGATCCGGCCTTTTTACGATCAATGGAAGCCCGCCGCTTTGCTTTGTCAACGTAAATGAGCTGCTAGGATTTTAAATAGAAGACGAGCAGTAACCATGTCTTCGATGCTACGAAGATGCCGCCGAAGCAAATGATGAGCATCAGACTGCGGGACCAACCAGGTTGGATCACCTTCAGCATCGACGGCCGTCACGCATATCCTTCGACGGGCGATGTCATGCACTCTGACCAAACTCATCGTGGCCACTATGTAAGACGAGACCGGCCATCATGTTCAGAGCGAGAAATTATTGGAGAGAGTCTTCGCCGGCGGAAGGCCCGTTCGCGCGGGAGATCAGTTCGGCATATGTCAGAAGCGTTAACGAAGATCTGGGAGACTCGGAATGGAGAAATCAGAGCTAGACGCGAAAGATGCTTCGAGGCGCAGCTTCTTGAAAACGGTCACCGCGGTTTCGGTTGCGGCGATTCACCCAACTCTGATCAGAGACACGAAGTATGCGCCATCAGAATCAACAAACAATCAAGCACAATCCAAGGCGGTCGCTACGCGGTCGCCTGACAGCCGATTCGTAGCGATTCAAGTCGGCGCTGTCTCGTTCGTTGACGAAGGCGTTGAGCGTGTGCTCGACATTCTGCAGGAGAAAGGGCGCGTCAATGCGTTGATGCTTGCGGTATTCACATACGGGCGCGGCATCGCGGGCCGCCAGGTACCGGGCCAGCCTTTGCCGGACCACGGCGCGCAGAAATACGATGCCGATACTTTTCACGGCGGGAGCTACGCCGCGCTCCATCCACAATACTACGACAAGACCATACTAAAGAACCTTCGCGCGCCCGATCTTGGCGACTTCGACCTGCTCGCTTCAGTAATCCCGAAAGCCAAAGCCAGACGCATACAAAGCTACTGCTGGCTCGAAGATGTTTACAATCCGCGATTGATTCCCGGTTTTGAGAGAGTGGCGGAAGTTGACATCTACGGACGACGCACTGGACAAGCATGCCTCAATAATCCTGATGTGCGCAGTTTCCTCAACTCGCTGGTTGAAGATTACGTCAAGTCATATGAAGTAGACGGCGTGATGTGGGGCTCAGAGCGACAGGGGCCCCTCAACAATGCGATCGGTTCACGCCACGGCGGGTTCAACGGCCGCGCTGAGATCACATGCTTCTGTGAGCATTGCCGCGCGAAGGGAAGGCAGCAAGGCCTCTCAGCCGAGCGGGCACGGCAGGGCTTCGTCGAGTTGGATAAATTTGTGCGCTCGGCGTGGAGCGGCGAGCGCCCCAGCGATGGTTACTTCGTAACGTTCTGGCGATTACTTTTGAATTACCCTGAAATACTTGCCTGGGAGAAGCTCTGGACCGACAGTCTGCAAGAGATCTATGGCGAGATCTATGGGACAGTGAAGTCGATCAATAATAAAGTTCAGGTCGGCTGGCACATCTGGCACAACAACTCATTCAGCCCCTTCTATCGCGCAGAACAGGACTACGCCCAGCTCCGCCATTCTTCAGATTTTCTCAAGGTGGTGATGTACAACAATTGCGGTGGGCCCAGACTCGCTCAGTACATGAAGAACGTCCACTCGACGATATTTCGCGATGCGACGCCCGAAGAAGCGATGAGACTGCACTATCGAGTGATGGGCTACGGCGATGAGCCGAGCTTCGTCAAGTTGCCGACAGCAGGACTCTCGGCAGACTACGTTGCGCGTGAGACCAGGCGAGCGATTCAAGGAGTGCGCGGCGCTACAGCAATCTATCCGGGCATTGACATAGACATTCCGACTGACAAGAGCGAAAAGAAGACCGCGCCTGCGGATGTAAAAGCAGCGGTGAAGGCTGCGTTCAGCGCCGAAGCGCCCGGCGTCATACTGTCGCGCAAGTATTCTGAGATGAAGCTGGCAAATCTGGCGGCTGCCGGTGAAGCAGTAAAAGAAATTGGGATCGGGTAATTAAGAAAATGAAACGAGTTGTGATCATTTTGGCCTCGAGGCATTCTACGCAACGGGGCTTGAATTGGACGAATTGTGCCCGCACGCTTATGGTGGAGTCGTGTATTGACCAGCTCGTCCGTTCTCTGCGCTGAAAGATGGAATCGTTAGAATCGATGATTCTGACGGCAAGCGCCAATGGAAGCCCGGTCCCGAATGGGCCAACCTTGAAAAGGTGCTTTTATCTCAGCCTGAGACCGACGCAATGCCATCGCGGTGGGAACTATATTATCCAGCGCCGCCGAACATTTCATCCAGCCGTGATAGGCGAAGTCCGTCAAATTAACACGATATTGATTTCGTGTTCGAAAGACATCTGTAATCACGATGCAAAACACGATAGACCAAGTAGCCGCAACGGCGCAGGCTCTGAGTACCCAGCAGAATGAGCTAAACTGCGAGCGAGTCAAATAAGAGCGCGGGCGGAGCCCGCGCAACTCCAAAGATCGCTCGTCAGCTTCAGGGTTCGTTAGGCGGTCGCTTCGAGTTGCACGAGATGACGTGACTGCAACTGCAGGAGAACGCTTTTGACGTGCCAAGCTCCGGCGCACGGCAGTGCCGCGAAAAAAGCGAGACCACGGACGAGTTGGGCTATATTGGGAGGCGAGACATCCTTCGCCGGTGATCGTAAGTCTCCGCAATCCGTCTGCTGCTATTGCTCAGTCGGGACGAGGGAAGAACAGCTCATTGCCGTCCGGATCATCGACTTGGAGCGTGTCGTAGCCCCACCACGTTTTCTTGATGGGAACGGAGCGTTCGACGAACTCACGGCGAAGATCTGCGAGTCCTTCCGACGTCAGCTCGATAAACAGACGTCCTCTGTCTCGACGCGTTGCATCTTCATAGAGGATGATCTCGCACTCTCCATGATTTACCTGGCAGACCTTGCCGGCACCGTCCGCTACGTGCCAGCCCTTTTCGAAGCCGAGCATCTCGACGTAGAAGCGAGCCGCGCGATTCACGTCGGAGACGAAGAACACTGGCCGTGTGTACCACCGGTGAACAGTCTGGCTTCTCGACGTATTCTCCGTCATAGTCTCTCCTTCCTGATCCGCCTAACGATCAAGCTCACCTGCCCGGCCCGCGCGGGTGAGCTATGAACCCCCGGAACCGACATCGCGGGACGGGTCAGGTGCAGCGCCTGGTTCGGCGTCGTGGCCAGCGTGCGTGGCTAACGCCCATCCTGCGGCAGCAACTCAGCCAAGATGCCCAGGCGATCCGCGAACTGCTCTTGGACTCGACCCAACTGCTGATTGACTTGTGCGATCCACTTCTGAGCATCGTAGTCCGACTCCCTGCGAGCGGCGATCGCTGCCCCAAGAGTGTCGAGGAAGCGGTTCAGGCCGGGCTGGAGGGCGTTGGCAAAGACGGCCTGCGCTTCGGCGAACACAGCGGCCGGGAGGCCCGCTTGCTCGTCTTGGAGGATTCGCCAGCCGCGGTGGATCGGCTCCCAGTGTGCGACGTCAATCACGTCGCCCCTCGTGACGGCCGCCGGGAGTTCGTGGCCGATGAAATGGCGAATGTCACACAGAGCTATCCACACGCGGCGCGCCGCGCTGACGCGTATTCGCGCCGGTGACTCGACTACCTCTGCGGGTTGAGCGTCCTCGCCAACCCCGAGCGGTTCGTGAAGGTCAGGTACTACGGATTGCTCAGTCCAGGCAATCGTCAACTGCTTGATCGCGCCAGACAGGTTCTGAGAAGCAGAAGCGACTTGCGAGAATCAAAGCGCTCCCTTGAGGCCTCGATTCATCCTGAGTCAAAGCTGTGTCCCCGTTGCGGGAGCGAGATGACGCTTGCCAGAGCATTCAAGACGAGAGGACGTGGACCGCCTCGATTAGAACAAATCGTCTACAACAAAGATTGGATCAGCGATCAACAGAGGGCGTGAGATGCGCCGTCGAGATCGAAGTGTGTTCGATCAACAATGCTGAACACCAATAAGCGGTCGCGCTCAAGCCTCAATGAGCTAGCATTTGTCGACTTGGGCCGGAAACGAAATCACACTGGAGTTTCAAGCGTGATGGAGCTCAAGGAAGTCGGAAAATTTTCTCCGCGGACCGCGATGAACCCGATATCAACAGCAGGGTTTAAAGTCCAAACGTAAATTCGAGTCCGGCTTAGTTCAACCAGACTTGCGCGGCGGCTTGCTGCCGCGAAAGGTTATCGCCTCGGATGCCGCCCCGCGCGACGTCTTATCTTGTTAGGCGGCGGCTGTTCAGCCGTAGCCTTACTACCAGTCTTTCTTTAGCATCAGCTCCTCTAACCTGTACGCATGAAGCATCTCGTGCAATAGCAGGTTCCTGAACATTATAAATACGGAGTAGTGGCTTTACTCTTCGTGCTTCGCCGTCCGTTGCCAATCCCCTTCCGACAGCTCCTTCAGGCGCTCTAGTAGCCGCGCCCGCTCTCTGACGTAGAGGTCAAGTGGTTCTTCCAAGTCAGTGTTTAGTAGTGAACCGGCCTCCCCGTCTGCCGATGGGAGCATAGGTTATGTAGGTTGCAGGATTAGACAGTATCAGCTCTAGCCGTAGAGGTAGCCCGTGTCTGCTGTAGATATGACAAGCGTGTTCGTGAGCGGACCACTTGGTGAGGCTGGGGGGCGCTTCAGATACTGCGGCGGCACCTCGCGAATGAGGCCGATGATAATACGAGGGGCGGATTGTAAAGTACACTTCTCGCTCAATGCATCCATTTTCTTGCCAAAGTCGCTCAACGCTTTCTACGGCGCAAACATTACCAGTCCTCTTTCTCGAAGCGGATGCGACAGGTGTCGGCCACGTATTTGACATCTGCCATCAAGGAAGAGTTACCACACGTCAGTATCACGGTGCGCGCGGGATCAAGCCATTTCTGCAACTCGCGCTTGGAGAGATGCCTTGGAAGCGCTGGGTCTACAGTCCTTTTGAGTGCGGCTTTCGCTAGAGACGTGTCCTCTCCCCTAGCCAAAGCATTCTGAATCTCCTGCTCTTCCCTCAGCGGCATGTCGAATATGTAGCGCAGAAGGTTATTCGCGCGCCCTCGCCCAAGGAGGGGGTCCTCGTAGTCGCAGGCCGTGGGCCGACTGACCGAGGGGACATACATGAAGGGGAAGCGGCGCGCGGCTGCAATCTCGAGCAACTCTTGGTGGTAAGCCAGCTCTTCATAGGTTCGGTTCGTATGAATCAACGTATAGTATACTTTGTCGGTTACACCATTGCTGGCGTCAAACTGCAGCTGCTTAATCATGGACACGAACGGGGCGAGCCCGGTGCCCGATCCAATCAGCAAGACACTTTCGAAACTGCTGGCGCTCTTGTCAAGCGTGAAACTCCCCGCAATCCGATTTACGTAGATGACCTCGTCATCCAACCGCGGCGTAAGTTGGAACAAAGAACTGCTCAAGCGGCCTGGAGTACCCCACTCGCCGCCTTCCAAGACGATATAGAACTCAAGGTAGCCTTTGTCCTGGGTCTCGTAGGGTGCTGATGCGATTGAATACGAGTGCGTGACCGGGCCGAGCTTCGGATTGTTGGATTCGTCTAAATCGAGTACATAATGGAGCGCGCCGTCCGGATCAACAACCGGCTTGGTGAGTCTGCAGTTCTCGCGGCGCAGAGCAATGTATTGGCCAGGCTTGTAGTCCGGGAATCGGCTTCCGCTTTCTGGCATCAAGCGAAAAGTTGCCAAGATTTTGGAGAACTTCTGGAAGTCAACGACAGTTCCCGACTTCAGCTCAGCCATATCTCAGCCCCTTCCCAATCGCGCGTAGCACGACGAAAGCATACCCGATGCCTCCTTTCATTGTCACGATGGCGCTAGGGGCGTATGTTCATTCTGTACGACAGTGTCAGAGCAGATCTCAGCCAGTTAAGCTGGACGGCTCGATTGAGCATCGAGGACGGAGGTGACCATGAGCTTTACCATTCGCGGCGTGGACTATTTCTATGTGATGGTTAAGGACAGGCCAGGAGAAGCGTATCGCTTGCTGGCAGCGCTCGCTGCCGTGGAGGTCAATCTCATGGCCTTCAACGCGATCCCGATGGGTCCCGAGCGTACTCAACTCGTCCTCTTTCCGGACAGCAGCGAACGACTAATCAGTGCTGCAAAGAAGATGGGACTCCTCCTGACCGGCCCCGAGCGTGCCGTCCTAGTCCAAGGCGACGACCGACTGGGCGCGCTCGCCGATATGCACCTGAAACTGTTTGATGCACAGATCAACGTGTATGCTTCCAGTGGGGTCACAGACGGAAAAGGTGGCTACGGTTATATCCTGTACCTAAGGCCCGAGGATTTTCACAAAGCAGAGCTAGTGCTCGGAATATAGTCATGACAATCGCGCGCGGACGGCAACCCGATCTGTCCGGCCTCACCCCAGTCGCTGCGCCCCACTAGACTGATTGATTTCAACTTGTCTCCGGTCCCGCTGTCGGATAAAGGAAAAGCGTCGAGAGGGGTCTGGCTTGACTTTGGATCGCATGACAATGACGGCAAGGCCTTCAAGGAGCATCAATGATACCAATATTACCACCACGCGGGTCCACGGACCGGCTGCTCTTTCGACCGCCCCTCACCCCAGTCCTATTTGACCCCCAGTTTTGGCCCCAAACAGGTAAGTGGTTGCGGGGGCGGGATTTGAACCCGCGACCTTTGGGTTATGA
>DATFWY010000136.1:0-2827 GCA_035258805.1 Blastocatellia bacterium
GCAACAATTCCGAACGGCTTGCCCGACAAGCAAATCGGACCGCGTCGCCGCTCCGAAGAGCTTCCCTTTCAGTGGTATTCGACTTGCTCACTAGCTCGATGCAACGCAAGAGCCGGGTCAGGATATCATTGCATTCGAGAATCAATACTCTCCCGAGCCTCATCACACTCGACGTCAACCCCCTTCGGATGCAAAAAGATGGTTTCGTTCATTCTTAACTGCTCCACCACCATGGCGACGATATGTTGGGACTGCGCGAGGCGCGCTTCTGCATGACCTACATGTCCTTTGCGCTGAAGGCCTCTATCCTCAAGCCACCGATCAACCAGATTGAATTTCTGACAACAGTGGTCGATCTCCTGGTAGTCAATCCGAGTCGCTTTCCCTTCCTTGACTACGGTGACGTACTTCTTGCGCCTGTACCGAACACCTGCGAGCGACTCCGCCAGATGAATGGTCGTGTTGGCATCATGACCGACTCCGAGCAAAAGCACCTGCCCCTCAAGTTCATAGACTCGGCCCACGGGACTGTTCAGGCCATATGGTGGATCAATAGGATGAGGAGCAGTAATTCGAACTGCCTGCTCGTCGATCGCAGCAAAAGCACTAGGGTTGTCGCTGCGAAGCACACCCGGTAGTCTCCAGAAGATATCCGAAACGATTCCCATGCGATGCAAGGCGTTGTCTTCGAGTCAAAGGGATCGTTGCCATCCTCGGTCATGCTTGGCATCACTAAAGTTCTTTGTGGACCAAGAGTCAACCGTAATGCGGCAATTAATCCCGGCGGACCGTCCTCTACCGGTCTTATTTTCGAAAAGGAAATGTGGACCAATAGGACTCTGCCAGGTTCCACACCGAGATCGCGGAGTTGTTTGCCAAGCTGGTTTCTGGAAATCGCGGGGTGTAGCATCCTACCGTCACAAATCAGTTAACACTGACAATCTAGAGTCGAACGGCGGCATAGAGGGGGATGCCGCGTTGCTCAATCCTGCCTCTGGCTTTGAACCGCTCCAGTTCGAACGCCACGCTGATTCCAACAATTCTTCCCGCCGCCTGCTCCACCAGATCTACGGCGGCTAGAACGGTTCCGCCGACAGCCAGGACGTCGTCAACAACCAGCACGCGGCTGCCCCGAGCAATCGCCCCTGTGTGGATGTGCATCTCACGGTTCCGATCGTAACCCATCTCGTAGGTAATATGGCTGGTCGGACGCGGAAGCTTGCCAGCGCGGCGCGCCATGACTATTCGGCTACCCAGTTGATAGGCCATCGGAGCTCCAAAGATGAAGCCCATAGCGTCGATACAAACGATTATTTCAGGTGGTTCAGTACGATGGGGACTACACATCCGATCGATGACGGCCCGGAAAACAACCGGATCCTGTTCTAAGATAGGCGTAATGTCAGTAAAATTGATGCCGGCTCGAGGAAAATCTCGGACTTGGAGGATAAGCTTACGGATGGTTTCGTCAAGGTTAAGGTCGTTCTTCATCATCGAAGCTGATTGGATAGCCAATCAGCTGACCGATATTGGTTACAATACCAACTCTCACCGAACCTTAACATAATATCATCTCGAATGATTGCTCAGCAGGCGGTGTGAGAGTTATCGACATGAGTTTGTGACCTGTTGATCGGCGCTCTCGTTTGTAGGGTCGTCCCGACTCCGCTCAAAAAGTTCCGCGCTTCAAATGGACTCCGAAACTCGACGTATGCAAGCTGAGAAATTGTCGCCTTATCGAATAGCTGGCGGTAATGTCTGCGACGCCGGTGAAAGGTGATTATGACCCACCAAAGGATCGACTCGCGGCTCAGGAAGGCCATGCGCAAGGATTCACGATTGCCGGAGAACAGTTCTTCTTGCGTCAATACGCGCCGGATTGTACGGGTTATCGCACGCCAGAGCACGACTGGAAAGCTGTAGTTGAGCCAGATTATTGTCGTGGCTTGTGACCACACGAGGTCACGAACGGTGCCGTAGTTGCCATCGGTGATCCAGCAACCCTGTGCGAGGGCATCAGCTGTGAGCGCGCGGAATTCTTCAGGCGGCCTGGGGACCCAGTTCGGCTGCCAATGGAGGGCATCGAGCTCCACGTGAGGGAAGTTCATTATCTGTGCGAGCGCTTGGGCAAACGTGGTCTTGCCGACGCAACTGGTGCCAATCACAACCACACGCGCCATCTCGGTTTTCATACGATTCTCCGGCGAAACCAATTCCTGCGTGTCGGCCACTCTGACAGGTCAGCGTGGTCAGTTACGGAAGAGTTAGCCGGACGATATTCTATGAGACCAATTGATAAACTGCCTTTAATAGGTAGCGAGGCTCCCTGACAAACGACACAAGCCTGGCCCACCGATCACGAGAAAGATGCTGTGCAACTGTACACTGAGGCTTCCAATGTTGGCGCAAATAGTAATACGAAGCCATTACCTCGGTGTATTACGAATCTTTAGACCGTAGAATCCGATATGCGAAACGGAGCATAAGCTCCTGAAATTCTATGTTCTGCTCGACTGAAAGTGATCCGTGTCTGGCATCGAACCAATAAACCTCGATGTCTTTGCCGAGTGACTTCATCTTGGCTTCGTACATTTCTATTGATCGAGGCGGCGTCCGGGCATCATCGCGCCCTTGAATGATGAGAATAGGAGCTTCGACCTTTTCCGCGTAGGTGATCGGCGGGCTGGCGGCACACTTTTCAGGTACTTCCTCCGGTGCTCCACCAAAACGTAACGCACGCAGCGACCTAAGCGTGTCGGTGGTATCTACGTGGGCAATCGCCCAATCAGCAACTGCGATGCCCGCCATGCCGCCAGCCCATAACTGA
>DATFWY010000137.1:0-4955 GCA_035258805.1 Blastocatellia bacterium
CTCGAATCTGAGATCCCTGCCTGGAAGTCCGTTGCGGACAGTTAAAAACGCGATTTCAACAATTGCCTAATTACCCAAAGTTGATTCACCTCACGGTTGCCAAAGCTGAATCGGATTATCTTCGGGGTCGCTCAGCGAAGCAAATCGACCAAACGAGTAATTCTCCGGGTCGACTTCGACCTTGATTCCTGCGGATCGAAGCTGGGCAACCATTGCATCAAGATTGGACACCCGGAAATTCAACATGTAGCTCGTATGGGGAAACATCGTAGTGTTTTGCGGGAATGGCTGGAAAACAGTCCCACCGGCCTCTTGATGCCAAGGCTCCATGTTATTGTCTGGTGTGGCCCTGGTTACGCCAAGATGCTCCTCATACCAACGCGCCAGCTTATCGGGATCTGCTGCCTTAAAGAAAAAACCGCCAAAGCCTAGTACGCGTTCCATAATGATCTCCTTATGCTCAGATTGATCCCCATCGACGACTATCGGCGAATCCGATAAATCTCACTAAAGTTATTGCACCGAATCTCGGTCAGGCAAGTATATAAATTACCCGAACCTGCGACCCCTGCCTCGACGCCCGTTTCGGACAAATAACGGTTCCACAATGGTCTTCTTTCTTTTCTAGATGTGTTGATCTACCAGAATCGGGTTTCCATCTGGATCAACAATCATAAAGCTGGCCGGGCCAGTAGTGCTTTCGTCTGCCGCTGAAATCATGTTGACGCCTTGAGCTTTGAGTTGGAGCTGCAACTCTCGAACATCGGTGAATTCTCCGAGTGGTTGAGCATCGCTATTCCAGCCGGGGTTGAAGGTGAGAATGTTCTTATCGAACATCCCTTGAAACAACCCAATATTGTGGGCGCCATTTTTCAAGATCAGCCAATTCTGCGACTGATTTCCTGCGAACACTTTAAATCCCAGCTTTTCGTAAAAGAGCTTTGACGCCTCGATATCTTTTACCGCCAGGCTAACAGAGAAATTTCCCAGTTCCATTTTCTTCTCCGATATTATGTTCGTGTAATTTCGCTAAACCAGTTCAACTGTTCCTATTAGTTCTATGACTGCACTTGCAGCTGGGCCGGCTGACCCTCATCTCCGGTGCCCGCAATTGTCTTCTTCCTTAGAAATGCCGCCGAAATCAAAGTTATGATCAAGCCGACAGGAAGCGGCTCAACAAACGTCATCGCGGCATTGATGAACGGATTATTATACATTTCCTTAAAACTCTTCATTTCCTGCAACTTTGCGTCGATTACCTGCTGGCTGGCGCCCGAAGACCTTACTTTCTCAACCATATAGCTCGCGTATTTGTCAGCGAAGTCCGGCATGAATTTGAAGTAGAGGATCTCCCAGGCAGCCACATAGCAAACACAAACAACCAGCGTGATTAGAATTCCCACCGCAAAGGCCCTGCCGAATGTTATCTGGCCGCCGCCCACGTTTTCGCGATACGAGCGAATGCCAAAGAACACCAGCATAAACGCGAGGATCATCGTCGTGTAGCCAACGATTAAGCCTCTATCAAAACCGATCTTGTCAATGAAGGGCAGCGTGCCGAACATCATCGCCGCCATGACTGCTCCCCCAATTAGTCCGAAGGTCAATACAATCTTTTTCATCTCATTAGCTCTCCTTCGCAAAGAATGTTCGCGATCGAGTCGCAACAGTAGCGGCAGACACTCTTTTTGTCGTCATACTTTCGTATGATTTCGCGGTTTGAGGCAAAAATAATACTTTAGTTTGCTTGAATTGAACCAAGGAAAGCCCAGACGGGAACATTTGTGCTCCCGAGAACCAAAGTTCTGCTTAAGGGATCAGTCCCAGCTCTTTGCCTCTCTGGACCGCCTGTGTTCTTCGCCTGGCGCTGAGTTTGTCGAACAGCCTGCTGGAATGGGTCTTGACGGTGTTCTCGCTAACGAAAAGTCTTTCAGCAATCTCGCGGTTACTGAGACCATTTGCAATCAACCCCAGTATTTCCAATTCGCGTTTGGTTATCGCCAGCTCCTGCAGGCGCTTTTCGTTCAGAGCAAACGGCGTCGCGGCGGGAACCGGAACTTCTTTTTCGACGATCAGTTCCCGTTCGACGATGACCTGCTCTTTCCGAGTAAGCTTGAGCCCGAGCCAGATGCCCACGCTCGCGAAGATCAGTGCCGTCAAGCCGCCGTAAATCTCGATCGAGTGTTCCACTACTATAAAGCGGTATTCAATGACCTTGAGCGCCGCGATCAGCAGCCCGCCACAAAGGCCGTAGATGAGACCATAAATAAGAATTTGTTTCTTCACGTGATCAGTCGCTTTCGGCCAACAACATGCTTGTGATCAGACCGAGCATTAACGCAGAGCCGCGATTATTTTATTACTCCCGGGCAAAATACGGCTATGAAAACTCCCATGAACTGGAGCGGATTTCAATGCCGATCGAGACCCGCGCAGTAATCACAAGCGGCTGAATCCCCAGGAATTGGCTGAGTGTTTCAAAGGGCGATACACTGCGCCGCCAAACTCAATCAAGAGCGTTACATTCAGATACAAAAATAATCGAAGCGGCGATAAGTCAACATTAAGTTAACTTTTATTTTCATATCTGTTCAGACCGAATCAATCCGGCGAGTATATACTGCCTGCCTCCCAAGTCTCTTGCTACGAAATTTTCATTATCGAGAGTGATCCAGGGAATTGGGGTGCGCTATCCGTACTATTGGGCCCTTTGGGATCCGCAGCTTCTGCTCCGACACCGATTTTGCCGGCATTCTGGTCAAGAAAACACAGCTCTTGATTCTAAACTTCAACGACTTTAATCGAGGAGATAAACGTGAACAATAGATCCGCTAAACCGATCTTATTTCTGCTAGTTCTGGCGACCATGCTAAGCGCATGGGCAGGCATATCACTTCAGCGGGTTCAGGCTGCACGAAGCAACCGTGTTACCAACCCGACAAGTTTAGCCCCTATTCCTCCTTCTGTGATGGCGGTTGATCTCTCGACATATCGCCGGGCGGGGCGATTCGATTTGCCCGAGCCTACGCGCAGTGCTCACCCGCCAAACAGTCTGCTTGCCCAGGAAGCTTCGGCAGTAACCTACAATTGGGACAACGACACGCTGTTCGTTGTAGGCGATGGCGGTACTTCAGTCGTTCAGGTCACCAAGACTGGTCAATTGATCGACTCAATGACCCTGGCGCCTGGACCCAGCCCTCAGGGCACAGATTTCTACGATACCGAGGGAATTACTTACATCGGCGCCGGCAAGTTCGTTTTGATGGAGGAGCGAGATCGCCAGGCGAATTTGTTCACGTATGTGGCTGGCGGCATTCTTCACAAAACTGACGCGCAAACCGTCAAGCTGGGCACCACGATCGGAAACATCGGGATTGAAGGCATCTCCTATGACCCACTGACGAGTGGATACATTTGCGTCAAGGAGAAGGACCCCCAATCCATATTCCAAACGGGGATAGACTTTATGACGGGCACAGCGACCAACGGTTCGCCCACGACAACCGGCTCTACCGATCTATTTAATCCTGCTCTCGCCAACCTTGTGGACTTTTCAGACGTCTTTGCGCTCTCGAATCTTCCATCTCTAAGTGGGCAGCCCGATTTCAGTCACTTATTGATCATAAGCCAGGAGTCGGGCCAGATCGTCAATATCGACCGCTCCGGAAACATCTTCAGCGCGATGACCATCGTCTCGGATCCGGGCAATCCGTTGAGCGTAGCCGGCCAGACGAATGAAGGTTTGACGATGGATCGCGACGGAAATCTCTACGTCGTCAACGAGAATGGCGGCGGCGACGCCAACCATCCGCAGCTCTGGGTGTATGCGCACACCGATGATACTAATCTGGCGCCCACCGCAGTGATCCTGAATAGCCCGGTAAGCTCGATCCCGGACAACACCCTGACGACTACTGCGCTGAAGTTAGCGGACATCATCGTCACAGACGATGGGCTCGGCAATAATCACTTGAGCGTCACTGGGGCTGATGCAAGCTTCTTCCAGATCATCGGTACTGCATTGTTTCTGAAAGCGGGCACCGTTCTGAATCACACCACGAAGCCCAGCTACAACGTCACTGTCACTGTAGACGACACGACTGTCGGAGCAACGCCGGATGCAAGTATAAACTACATGCTGACGATTATTGCCCCACCTCCTGGCGGCAGCGCGAACCTCAGAATTACCGAAGTGACGCCCTGGTCCAGCAGCAGTTCGGTCGGCGCCGACTGGTTCGAAGTCACGAATTTCGGTACTGCCACAGCGAATATCACCGGCTGGACTATGGACGACGATTCTGCCAACCCGAACAGTGCGCTCCTGAGCGGCGTCACGGAAATCAAACCGGGTGAATCGGTCGTCTTTATCGAGGTCCAGGTAGGGCAAAACCCGACGACTATTAAGAATGGCTTTATCAATGTCTGGTTCGGCGGTACCGCACCGCCGGGATTCCAGATTGGAAGCTACACTCAGGGGATGGCGGGCGGAGTCGGACTGGGCGCTGGCGCCGGCGGCGATCAGGTGAATTTATTCAACGCCACCAACGGCACTCTGCAAGCCAAGGTCATCTTTGGCATGTCGGACAATGTTAATCCGCTCCAGACTTTCGACAATGCGGCTGGACTGAACAATACAAACATTTCGACCTTGAGTGTGGTTGGCGTCGATGGCGCATTCGTTTCCTCGACTGATCCGAACCAGATCGGCTCTCCGGGAACCATCGGCGCTCCGACCACGCCAGTCGTTACCATCGCCGCCACGGATAACAGTGCATCGGAAGAGCCGGGTGGTAATACCGGCAAGTTCCGTATTTCCCGCACCGGCAGCACCGTCGGCGCGTTGTCGGTTAGCTACACCACTGCTACGGGTGCCGGACAGGCGACCAACGGTGTTGACTTCACGCCTCAGCTGACAGGTGTAGCAACCATTCCTTCAGGACAGTCCTTCGTAGACA
>DATFWY010000138.1:0-96284 GCA_035258805.1 Blastocatellia bacterium
GACCTTATCAAGAACAGTAATTACCGCTGGGCTGACCTTTATTTCCGTCGTTGCGATAGTCCTTTTCGGAGGAGAAGTGCTGAGAGGGTTTGCACTCGCGCTGACGATAGGAATAATTATAGGTACATACTCCTCGATTGCCGTTGCAAGCCCGATGATGCTGTGGTGGGAGTATGTCACGGGTCGAAATAAAGGCCGAGGACGAGCGGTCGAGGCGCGGTCGCGGGCAACCGAGCGGACCCTCGCGAAGGCCTGAGAAAAAAGCGGTCTCCGACGGCTTTTAGCGTCAAGATTTGTCTGTGGGAACAAATCCTTAATCGCTGGTGTCTAATCAGCTGGAAGTTTGAAAACTTCTTGACTAGATGGGAACGCGAGTGTAGACTCAGCCGGTTTTCAGCCTGACTTACAGCACATTAGTGTAACTGATTAATCGGCTTTCCAAGCTTTACCCGTCTCTCCAGAGAGACGGTGGCGACTCCCGTGGGGTAGATTCGAAAGCGCGCTCCTGACTAAATCGGGTTTTCTATCCAAATTGTACAAGAGCGCTCGCGAGAATTGTTTTCTCCGACCCATTGCGATAACCGGAGGTCAGTTCAATGTTCGACCAACTCGTTACCTCGTCTGCGGTAAAGAGCCGATCAAACCGCTGGATTTATTTTTCGATTACTGCGGCGATCTGGGTCTCGGTTCTTACGGCGGTGATCGTTTGGGGTATCGTTGCCTACGATGCCAAGCTCAACGAACAGTTCAACTTGTTGACGTTGCTTTCGCCACCGCCACCGCCACCCCCGCCTCCGCCACCTCCGCCGGCCGCCGCGCCAGTTAAAGTGGTCAAGCAAGATGCGCCGGTCGCCTACGTTTCGGCGAAGGAACCGCCTAAGGACATCAAGCCGCCATCACCCAAGCCGCCCGTTTTCGTGAGCGCGTCTTCCGGTGAAACCGGTGGCCAGCCGGGCGGCGTACCGGGCGGCGTACCCGGTGGAGTACCAGGTGGTGTGCCGGGCGGAATCGGTCCAACCGGGCCGGCCGAACCTCCCCCACCGCCACCAGAGGAGAAGAAAGCTCCTGAACCGCCGAAGATCATTCGTAAATCGGGCGGTGTGTTTCAAGGATCCGCTACCAGGAAAGTTGAGCCGACCTATCCGCCCCTGGCAAAGGCTGCCCGGGTCAGCGGTTCGGTCGTAGTCGAGGTTACCGTCGATGAACAGGGCAATGTGATCTCTGCTCGCGCACTTTCAGGACACCCGCTGCTTAAGGATGCCGCAACAAATGCGGCAAAGGGTTGGAAGTTTAGTCCAACTATGTTGACTGGCGTACCGGTGAAAGTAATCGGTACGATCACGTTCAACTTCAATTTGTAAGCGCGAGAGTTCGGGCCGGGATCGCTCGCGGCCTGGCTGTAAGATTATCTAATTTGACTTTGGAGGGTTTCTACCAATGCTACTTCTTCTATCGAACATATGGCTGGCGGGCAACAAGCTCGCTTTTTTCTTGCTCCAGGCAGCCGGGGAGGCAGCTGGCGACAAAGGCGCGGCTAGCGCAACGGAAGATTTCTCACTTTGGGGCATGATCCAGAAGATGAAATGGCCCGCTCTGGTGGTGGCCATCGTTCTGGCGATCATGAGCATGTATTCGATTGCCGTCATGGTCGAGCGGTGGCTGACCTTCAACGCGGCACGAAATCAGTCGCGACAGTTCGCGCCTAAGGTAGCGGCTGCGCTTCGTGATAATCGGATTGACGAGGCAATTGCAATCTCCGACCGCCACAAGAAGTCACACCTTGCCATGGTAGTAAACGCCGGACTGCAGGAGTTCCAGGCCCATCAAGGTGGGTCCGATATTCCCGGGACCACTATGGATGCGGCTCGCAGGGCATTGCAACGCGCAACCGCTCTGAAAACCGCCGAGTTGAAGCGCGGGCTTTCTGGCCTTGCGACGATCGGCTCCACCGCTCCGTTCGTGGGACTGCTCGGAACGGTCATCGGCATTATCGGCGCGTTCCAGGGTATGAAGGCTGCTGAAGGGACTGGTATCGCGGCAGTCGCCGGCGGTATTTCCGAAGCGTTGATCGAAACCGCGTTCGGACTTCTGGTCGCAATCCCCGCGGTGTGGGCCTTCAACATCTTCACCAATAAGGTCGAAGCTTTCACGATCGAGATGGATAACTCGTCGTCTGAGCTTATCGATTACTTTATTAAACGCCGCGAGCTCAAGTGAGGTAACGCTATGGGAATGGCAGTAGGCAGCGGCGAGGGTGGTTACGTCGCTGATATCAACGTGACACCAATGGTGGACGTGATGCTGGTGCTCCTGATCATATTCATGGTCATCGCGCCTATGTTGCAGAGCGGAGTCAGCGTCGTCCTGCCAAAATCAAAATACCCTGAACCTGATCCGAACATAATCAAGGACACATCCGCCGTCGTAGCGATTCCAAACGACGGTGAGTTCTACATCGGCCGCGACAAGGTTGCGCAGGCGGACATCCCACAGAGGATTCGGACAATCCTCAAGGACAAACCGGCGCCTGAGCAGGTTGTCTACATCAAGAGCGGTAAGTTGGTGAAGTACGGGACGGTCGTGTCCATCATAGACTCGATTCGCGACGCCGGGTTTGACCGGATAGGCCTTGTAGCCGAAAAAGAGAAGACGACAGGGCCGGGTGCCGGTGGCGGAGGTTAGAAATTCGCCGAGTAGCATTGGAAGCGGGTGCTCAAGCCGGGCACCCGCACGAACTTTTGCTTAACATCAGGGAGGATGCTGCTTGTAACAGGGCGGCTTTAAAGAAATGGCACACGGTGAAGTTGAAGAGGGAATTCATTCGAAAAGGCTGGGGCTCGCGCCCCCCAACATTAACGTGACTCCGCTGATAGACGTCTTGCTGGTGCTGTTGATCATTTTCATGGTTATTCAGCCGCAGAAGGAAGCGAAGTTCGAATCCCAGATTCCTCAGAAGCCTCAGGAAGATACCAAGAATGCTCCTGTTCCTCCATCAGACCTGTTAATGGTCGATGTTAAGATGGCGGGCGGCGGATTGGATCAGCAGATCGAACTGAACAGCAGGGCCATGACTCTGCAGGAATTGGGAAGCACTCTTAAGGACCTTCTCGAGCAGCGACCCGACAAAACTGTCTTCATCAAGGCGCCGAAGGATAAGCAGTACGGTGACATTGTTGCGGTAATCGATACGGTCAAAGGTGCCGGTGCGCAACCGATCGGCCTGCAGATTGATTACCTGCAATAAGGATTGGTTCAAAGAGCTATCTGTAGCAAGCGGAGGAATGAGCCTTGGATAAGAAGAAAAAATTTGCGCTTTTAGCGTTGCTGTCGCTGGCAATGACGACGCCGGGCTGTGGAGTCGTTAATAGTCTGCGCGCCAAGAACAGCCTCAACGATGGCGTGCGTGAGTTCAATAAAGGTAAATATCAAGTCGCACAGGAGAAATTCGCGCGATCACTTGAGCTTAACCCGGATCTCACGAATGCACAGCTCTTCTATGCGCGCTCTCTCAATGCCCAGTTTGATCAAAACCTAACTGAGGACCTTGGCAAAAAGACGATTGACGCATACGACCACATCATCCGTAAGAATCAGGACAAGCCCGATGCAGTAGATCAGGCGCTCGCATTCAAAGGAAAGATCTATGAACAGCTGACACGTGTAAGCACCGACAAAGCAGGAGAATATAGACAACTTCAGCGCGATACTGTTGAGAAAAGGGCAACTCTACCTTCGGCTACCGCTAAGACAAAAGCCGATGTCTATTACACGCTGGGTGTGGGTTACTGGCAGGAATCATATGACCTGAACGCCAGTTATGTATCTCACAATAAGCCAGTACCGCCGGACATCCTCGAAAAAATGAAGCCGCTCGACCAGAAAGCTCATGAGTATCTTCAGAAAGCCATCTCGATCGATCCAAACTATGCGAATGCCTGGTTCTACGAAAAGCTCGTCTATATCGAAGAGATGAAATATTCTCCTGCAAAGCAAAATGAGCTGAAAGCCAAAGCGATGGAAATGCAAGACAAGTATATGGCTATGCAGAAGGTTCAACAGCAACAGGCGGGAGCCGAGAACGGCACGCCCAAATGAAGTAGCTTCATTCCTGTGCTAGAATTAAGGTGATACCCTTGCGGAGGGTGATCACCTTTTTTATTTTTGGGCACATTCCGATCTTAAACCAACAATGATTCGGTTCGAGACCATAATAGAGAAGCTGCGTAAGAACCACCCGGACGCTGACGAAGAGCTGTTGCGGCGAGCTTATCTGTTTTCTGCAAAGCAACATCGCGGGCAAACCCGACAATCCGGCGAACCCTATCTTGTTCATCCGCTTGAGGTTGCGAATATTCTCGCTGACCTTAATCTCGATCCTACATGCGTTGCTACCGGCCTTCTTCACGATATCGTCGAAGACACCGGGACCTCAGCCGAAGAGATCGAGGAATACTTCGGGCCCGAAATTGCCCACCTCGTCGATGGTCTTACAAAGATATCCAAGCTCGACCATGCGTCAACCGAAGAGCGGCAGGCGCTCAACATGCGAAAGATGTTGCTTGCGATGGTCGATGACGTCCGAGTGGTTCTGGTTAAGCTCGCTGATCGGCTTCACAACATGCGAACCCTCGAATACCTCCCGGGAGAAAAACGACGGCGAATTTCACAGGAAACACTGGATGTTTACGCCCCGATTGCCCACCGCCTTGGCATGGCTCGCGTACGAGGCGAACTCGAGGACCTCGCGTTCAAACATTTGGAACCCGAGGAGTACCAAAAGCTGAAAGAGCTCGTCGAAAGTCGCCGTCTGCGTTTGGACGCGTTCCTGGAAGAGGTTAAGCAACGCATCACGGACATGATGTCGGCCGCTGGTATCCAGGTAGTCTTCCTCGAAGGCAGGATCAAACGTCTGTTTTCGATTTATCAAAAGCTTCGACGCCAGCACATCAGCATCGATCAGGTCTATGATCTGGTTGCTATTCGCATCATCACCGAATCGGTGAAAGATTGTTACGCCGCGCTCGGTGTGATTCATACAGCCTGGAAACCGATTCCCGGACGTTTCAAAGACTGGATCGCCATTCCGCGAGAGAATTTTTACCAATCATTGCATACATCTGTGGTCGGAGACGGCGGCCAGCCGTTTGAAGTTCAGATCCGTACTCGCGAGATGCAGTCAATCGCCGAAGAGGGAATCGCTGCGCATTGGAAATACAAAGAGGGACGGCGCGGTACTCACACCGACGAAGACGAAGCCTTTGTGTGGCTCAAGCGTTTGGTCGAATGGCAACAGGAGGTAAAAGACTCTCGCGAGTTCCTCGACTCTCTCAAGCTCGATCTATATCCGAAAGAAGTTTATTGCTTTACGCCGAAGGGAAAGGTAATAGAGCTGCCTCGAGGAGCCACGCCGGTTGATTTCGCGTTCATGATTCACACTCAGGTGGGACTCACATGTAACGGGGCAAAGGTCAATAGCCGGATCGTGCCACTGAAGTATCAGCTTCGAAACGGCGATGTCGTCGAAATCATGACTTCGCCGTCCGCGCATCCCTCGCGCGACTGGATGAATTTTGCAAAAACGTCGCGTGCCCGATCCAAGATTCGTCACTACCTTGCGGAGAGCGAGCGGGCAACTGCGGTCGATCTGGGTAAGAAGCTGTTTGAGAAAGAAGCCGACCGTTTCCGCCTGAACACCAGGAAGATCCTCTCCAACGGTGACCTGGACCGAATCGCGGCTGATTACGGTGTTGCGCGCGCGGATGATTTATTGGCTGCAATCGGCTACGGCAAGGTCCTCCCTCGCAATGTCATCGCAAAATTGTTACCACCGGATCGAGTCGGTGAGATCGAACAGGAGAAGAGACCGACTCTCAAACAGGTCGTAAAACGCGCGCTCGGGCTTCAAGACCGTATCGTTGTCAAAGGTATCGACGACGTGATGGTCTACCGCGCGCGTTGCTGCAATCCGATTCGCGGCGAGGAGATCCTCGGCTACATCACCAGGGGAAAAGGCGTTGCGGTTCACTCAAATCGATGTCCAAACATGCCGGGCCTCCTGGTAAATCCGGAGCGGTTGATCGAAGTGGAATGGATGAAGGCGGACGCCAAACACGAGTCCGCATACCCGGTAACAATGCGTCTGGTCACTGAAGATCGTCCCGGGATGGTTGCGGACGTCACTCAGGCAATCGCCGGCGTAGGCACAAATATTCGAGACATCCGAGCTTCGCTGGATGATCAGGGCCGCGGCCAGCTAGTGTTAACTGCGGAGATCTTTGACGTCAAACATCTGGAAAGAATCGTCGGCGCGCTTAAATCGGTGCGCGGAGTTATGGATGTCGAGCGAACGAGCGGTGAGCCAGTACCAGTCTAGCAACCTCCAACAATCAATCCTGTTACTTAAAGGCAGCCCAAGTGGACAATGAGGTTCTCATCTGAGATAATTCGAAGTTTCAGCGAGGCGCCTAATTCCCCACAGTGAGTCAGGAGAATGATAGAACGCGTCCAAACCGATAGCGCGCCAAAGGCAATCGGCCCTTATTCGCAAGCAATCAAGGCAAACGGGTTCGTGTTTGCTTCCGGGCAGATTCCTCTCGATCCGCAGACAATGGAGATCGTTGAAGGCGGAATACGCGAGCAAACTGAAAGGGTAATGACCAACCTCAGTGCAGTTCTCAGGGCTGCGGGAACGTCCCTGGACCGCGTGGTCAAAACGACCGTGTTTCTTTCGGATCTGAGCGATTTCGCTGAGATGAATGAAACCTACGGCAGATTCTTTGGCGAAGTTCCGCCCGCGCGCGCAACTGTAGAAGTGTCGCGTCTGCCGCGTAATGTGAAGGTTGAAATCGAAGTAATTGCTTTGGCTTGAATGAGAGGCGGCGGGACTCCGAATTTGGATTTGAGATTTTCAATAAACTTTTATCAAAAATCGCAAATCCAAAGTCGGCTTATATTAGGCAGCTTTGACAATCTTGCCGGCCTTAAGGCATCGGGTGCAGACTCGCACTCGCTGTGCGCGGCCGCTGACGAGAGCGCGGACGGCCTGCAGGTTGGGATTGAAACGACGGTTTGTGCGGTTGTTGGCATGGCTGACACGGTGACCAAATTGAGGCCCCTTGCCACATACCTCGCAACGCTTCGACATGGTTCTGTACCTCCGGTGACAAATTCGCTATAAGAGCAAAGCGACAGTTTAACACGAATTGCTCACCGGCCGTCAAACCAATTTGTCCAGTAATCATCAGTTCGTTGCAAGGTTTCCAAAAGGCAGCGTTCAGCGACTAACGACAAAGAAATTTCGTACGACAAACTGGAGTTTGTCGGATTTTTTACTAAGGAGCATCACTGTGTTTCGTTACCTCAGACCAATCACAATCATCCTTTTTACCTCGCTGCTGCTTAGCGCCTGCAAAAGCTCAGCAGATAAACCTGCGCTCGAAGTCGCGGCGAAGGTTGGTTCCAAGGAAATAGCGCTAAAACAGGTCGACAGCACCATAAAGCAGCAGCTTGACGCAGGTGGCGGTGGCACTTCGATGACGCCTGCCGAACTAGTCGCTGCCCGGCTTAGCGTTCTAGATAACCTGATCCAGGAAGAGGCTCTGTTTCAAAAGGCCCAAAAAGAAAGCCTCGTTCCAGATGATACAAAGGTCAATCAGGAGGTTCAGAAGCGAAAACAGAGTGCTAATTTGACCGAGGACCAGTATCAGAACCAGATTAAAGAAGCAGGTTTCACCGAAGAGGAAGTCCGCGAAAAGATTCGCCGCGAGCTGGCGATCGACGCGCTTCGAGAACGTGAACGAACGCGGGTAAGCGCGCCGACCGATGCGGAAATTGACAAGTACTACGGCGACCACAAGGATCAGTTCGTTGCCGAACGTGGCGCCGACATTTCGATGATCGTGGTGACTCCGGCTAACAACGGCGGCGAAGCTGGCGCCGAGCAGAAGATTAAGGGAATTTATGAACAGCTGAGGGGCAACACCGATTTTGCAACCATCGCCGCGCAAAAATCAGAAGACCAGGCATCGGCGCTTAGAGGCGGCAGGCTGGGCTTTGCCTCGGAAGCCGGGCTCCGGCAAACATTCCCCAGCCGCCCTGAAGTCGTAACCATGCTCATGTCTATGAGCGACGGTAAGTACACCGAACCCATCAAGGACAACCTGGCTGGCGCCTGGTACATCTTCAAGCTCAATCGCAAACAGGAACAGCCTCAGAATCTCACTCTTAATGATGTCCGAGCTGACATCATTAATACGATCACCCAACAACGACAGCAGGTGCTTCTGAACGCACTTGTTATGGTGACGATAGCTGAAAGCTCGATCAAGAATTATCTCGCTGAGCGCATCGTACAGAACCCGCAGACGATCGTCGAAATGCGTCCATCGCAGCTGTTGCAGCAGGCAACGCAACGCCAGCCTCAGCCTAGAATTGAGAATGAAAATCAACCGGCGGCCGCTGGCAATAGGCCCGCAGCCGCCACGTCGAACGCGAACAAACCCGCGGCCGCCAATGCCAACAGGCGCTAAGAGATCTTTCCATTTGCCATCTGTCTCTATTGGGGTAGATCACGAAATTGCAGATGGCAAATGGAACAGTCCGCTGTCCCATCTCGCCAATGCTTCTGAGGTTTGAAGAAGTCTCCAAATCATACGCTGCAACGGACGTGCTTCGCGGAGTCACGTTTCAAGTAAATCCTCGCGAGCGGGTCGGTCTGGTAGGCCGCAACGGCGCCGGTAAGACAACGATCTTTCGCCTGGTTAGCGGGCAGGAAGAGGCGGACCGTGGCGAGGTCGTCTTGCTTAAGGGGCTTCGAATAGGTGTCCTGGAACAGCAGCCGACATTCGAGGGCCGATTGAGCGTCAGGAACGAAGCACTCAGCGTTTTCACCGAGCTTCGCGATATGGAAGAGACGATGACACGCCTCGAGCACACTATGTCTGAGGCTGGCGGTGAAGCTCTCGACCAGGCGATGCACGCATACAGCGACCTTCGGCACGCATATGAGTTTGCCGGAGGATTTAGCTATCACGCGCGGGCAGAATCAGTACTCGCGGGTCTGGGGTTTCGTGACGACGACCTGGACAAACCCGCTGAACAGCTCAGCGGCGGACAGAAAGCAAGGCTCGCTCTTGCAAAGTTACTGCTGTCAGAACCGGATGTTCTTCTACTGGATGAACCCACAAATCACCTGGATGTGAACGCTGTTGAATGGCTCGAAGATTTTCTATCTGAATACAAGTCAGCATTTGTCATTATCTCCCACGACAGGTTCCTACTGGACCGCACAGTTGCCAAAGTAATTGAAGTCGAGAATTGCAAGGCGGCCGTGTATCCAGGAAATTACAGCGCATACATACGACAGCGCGAGGAGCGACGTCTCGCCCAGAGCCGGGAGTTCGAAGAGCAGCAGGAAATGATCGCCCGCACCGAAGAGTTCATTCGCAGAAATATCGCGGGGCAAAAAACCAAGCAAGCCAAGTCACGGCGCAAGATGCTCGAACGGGTCGATCGAGTCGAAGCGATACGGGACCAACGAGTCGGAGATTTCCGTCTTCAGGGAATAGCACGCTCAGGTGACAATGTGCTTGCGGTTTCGGACCTTTCGGTGGGTTACGGCGACGTCCCGCTTGCGAAGGGTATTTCTTTTCTACTCCGCCGCAGCGAAAGACTCGGAATCATCGGGCCAAATGGATCTGGGAAAACCACTTTCCTGAAGACGCTCTTAGGAGATCTTCAGCCGCTGGATGGAGGTCTGACATGGGGAGCAAACGTAAACATAGAGTATTTTGACCAGGAACTTTCCATGCTCGATCTCAGATCAACCGTAATGGAGGAGATCGCTGTGGCAGCTCCGCGGGCCACTCCCGGCGAGCTAAGGTCCTATCTGGCAAAGTTTTTATTCCCCGGTGACGACATACTGAAACGGGTGGCGGCGCTGTCCGGTGGTGAACGCAGCAGGTTGGCGCTTGCAAAGCTGATCTACAGCCGCGCTAATGTTCTGGTCCTGGACGAGCCCACGAATCATCTGGACATACCCTCACGTGAGGCACTCGAACGCGCGCTGGCGGAATATAAGGGTACGATCATCACCGTGTCTCACGATCGCTACTTCCTCGACAGAATAGCGACCGAAATCCTTCACTTTGAAAACAGCGCAGCTACGTATCACAACGGAAGCTATTCGGATTATTACGCGCTTCATCACCGTCAACAAACTATTGGAGCGGACGAGAAAAAGTCGCCGGCAGTAAAACAGCACCCCAGGCCACGAGTAACCTCAAAGCCTCGTCCCCAGCGGGGCATCGAAGAGGTCGAAAGCGAAATAGCGTCGTGCGAAACCGAGCTAGCCGATTTGCATCGCCAGCTTGAAACGCCGCAGCCTGACTGGGGGCCGGAGGAGTACGCCGGGATCGGACGCCGGCAAGAGGAACTGCAGTCGATGCTCGAAAGCTTATATGTTGAGTGGGAAAGGATTACAGGTGCTTCTGAATAGAATTACTTATTTCGTTCGCTTCTCTTTGAAGTTCCTGATTGTCTCCATGAGACCGTAATACAAAATCACGTTTCTCACAAAGACGCCTAGTACCGCAAAACGCAGAGCCTATTTCAAATAAACTCCTGGATAAACCCTTCAAACTTTTCTCGGTCGAGCCCGAGCTTCTGATGAACAAGCGGGCCTTCCTTGAAGGCTGGTTCGCTGTCCTCATAGGTGGGCTGCTCATCCTGATAAAACAAACCTATCGGAATGCGCTCTCCCCATTCAAATGATCGCTGCACCGCAGCCTCCGGGTTAGATGGGTCGTAGTTCGAATCGTCTTCGAGCTTGTAGACCCTTTCCTTGAACCACGGATAGGTATTCAGCTTGTTGTAAGTCACGCATGGGCTGAAAACATCAATCAATGAGAATCCGTGATGTGCGATCCCTCCGGCAATCAAACTCGCCATATGCTCTGGAACGCCGGAGAAGCCACGAGCAACGTAGGTAGCACCTGACACAAGCGCCAGCGCGATCGGATTTATCGGCATTTCAACGTTTCCGCGTGGAGTGGACTTTGTGCGCATATCCTTCATCGTTGTCGGCGAAGCTTGCCCGGTTGTTAGCCCGTAAATCTGGTTATTCATCACGACGTAGGTGATATCGATGTTGCGCCTCATCGCGTGAATGAAATGACCGATGCCGATTCCATACCCGTCACCGTCGCCGCCTGTGATAACCACATTGAGATTGTGATTAGCGAGTTTGATCCCTTCGGCTACCGCTACTGCTCGGCCGTGCAGGCTGTGAACGCCGTAAGTGTGAATAAATCCTGGCAAATTAGAAGAGCACCCGATGCCCGAGACAACGATCAAATCCTTCGGCTGGATCCCAAGACGTCCGGCCGCCATTTTGAGCGCTTTCAAAACGCCGAAGTCGCCACAACCCGGACACCAGTCGGAATCAACAATCCCTTCGTAGGTCTCAATCGGTAGTTCGATAACAGTTGCCATATTGCCTCCGATCCTTTTTATATGTCTCCGTGCCGAAGTTCTAATCCTACAACTAACGACATTGGGAACAAGCTGCAGCGCTGTAGATCAGATGATTAGATTCACACCGGCTGCCATAAATGAGTCGAGCCCGTTTCAACGCCAATAAGCAGGCCTCCCTGCTTGTTTCCGGTTTCACGCGACACGATTTCGACATCCCATACATCCTCGTCAAAACCATTCCCGTCTCGCTTGCTGATCTTGCCGGGGCGTAGCGTCTCATTCAGACGCGACCTGATGTAATGGTAAGCCATCTCGCGAGCTTCTTCGGCTGTTACATCTCGGCTTCTCTCTCTACCCTCGAGAATTGCCTTCACTTCTTCGACGATCTGGTGAGGCTCGAACGGCTCGCAATCGTACTTCAGAATATTGGCGTCAACACTGAAGCCCGTTTCAGCCCTGAGATGCCGCGCAAATTGTCCAGTGTAGTTTGCTTCAACGCAGATCGTCTTCTTGCAGCTATCAAGAATCTGCTTGATCTCGGCTGAGTGAAAGGGGACCAGATACTTAATCTGTAACTGATTCGCCTGGATCCCCTCAGCCTCGAGTTGTACTATCGCCTCATGAATCACTCCCCTGGTAGAGCCCCAACCGATGAGCGTTACGTCAGCATTTGGTTCGCCCGCCAACTCGGGCGGCTTGGTATCGCGAAGCAAGCCGGCAATCTTGCGCATACGTTTTTCCTGCACCTTGCGCCGAAGTGCCTGGTTGGTGAAGACATCGCTGATGAGAATGCCTTCCTCATCGTGATCATCGGTGGCAGCCACGTAAAGGGTACCTTCGGTGCCGGGCAGCGCGCGTGGGGACACGCCCGAATGTGTGAACGCATATCGCTTGTAGGTGCCGTTGGCCTTCGGCCATTCGGAGATGATTTCACCTCTATCGATTGGAACCTCGTTAGTAAGCGCATCCGGTTCTATGGTTTCGGTATGCTCTGAAACAAGCAAATCGCTGATGATAGTTACCGGCAGCTGGTACTTGTCCGCGAGATTGAGTGCCTCAACAGCTGTGTAGAAACAATCTGTTGTATCAGTGGGTGCGATAATTGCTCGAGGGTAATCTCCTTGCGATGCGCCGTAGACCTGATTTAAATCGGCTTGCTCGGTTTTAGTTGGTACGCCGGTAGAAGGGCCGCCTCGTTGGACTTCAACGATTACGACCGGAGCCTCGATCATTCCAGCCATGCCGATGGCTTCGGTCATCAGGGCAAAACCTCCCCCGGAAGTTCCGCACATTGCCCGTACTCCTGCGTGTCCGGCGCCGATAGCCATGTTGGCAACCGCAAGCTCGTCTTCGCACTGCTTGACGACGACTCCGCAACGCTCGCCGTGAGAAGCCATCCAGTGCAGGATCGAAGATGCAGGCGTCATCGGGTATGCCGAATAAAACTTGCAGCCGCCGGCTACTGCTCCGAGTGCGAAAAGTTCATTGCCGGTGACAAAAGGCCGTCGAACTCGAGAAAAATTCCACTGGTATCCAAGCGGTACAAAATTTTCGCGAGCGTAATCGAATCCTGCTTTTGCGATCCCGGCGTTCTGAAGGATTACTGCCTGTCCCTTGTGCTTGAAAGTATCTTCAAGTACTCCCACCGTAGTATCGAACTCGATTCCGGTGAGAAACATCAAAGCGCCCAGCGCTACAGTGTTCTGCATCACTGGCTGGACTCGCCCAAAAGGCTTTGTGATCTCAGTTAAAGGCAACGGAACAGATAGGACGTTATCGCGAACGAGAACGGGATCCAGTTTGAGCTTGTCGGAATTATAGATGATTGCGCCTCCTGATTGGACCTCCGGCGCATGGCGCTCAATTGAATCCTGATTAAGCGCAATCAGCACATTCAATCCGTCACCATGTGAGTAGACTTTGCTGTCGGCGACACGAACGCGAAGCCAGATGTGACCGCCTCGAATGACCGATTGATAGCTATTGTACGCGTAGACGTAAAGCCCGAGCCGTCCTGCGGTCTTAGCCAATGTATCGCCTGATTTATCGAGTCCGTCTCCGGCGGCGCCGCCGATTCCGATGATCAATTCTTGCATGGTTCCTACTCCCGATTGCGACGCATACTGTCAATCTCGTCGGTTGGTATTCGAGAGCCGGCAAGACTGAATTCCGTCGCCCGCTGATTGAGGTTGTGAGTTGTCTGTTGTCGGCGGGATTCTATCACCACCCGCAAGGTGCTGAAAGATTTAATGGGTAGGAATCAGCTTTCAAATCGAATAGTCGCTGTCAGAGAAATTCCGCTGATCAGCGCACCATCCCGAAACAGCGGATTGACCCTCTAACTGAGGGGAAACTACGGCACATACTATGCGAAGAGCCCAAGTACCACTCACGTGCATTGGGTGGTACTTGGAACGGTTCGAGCAGGAACGGTGCAGGCTCATTGTCTGTGGTGAGCGCACAAGTTACTGAGGTTTTGTAAAGAAAAGCAAATTCGATCGTTTCCCGTCCGGATTCTCGACCTGTAACTGGACTGTTTCACCGGCGTCGATCCGCTTAGCCGCCTTTTTGGCAAACAACACCTGAATCGGGTCCGGATCATCGTTCCTTGTTTTTACTGGCTCATCATTCACTCGCAGCACCGCGCCGAGTTGGAAGTTCTGACCATAAATGATTAGATTCTTCCCGCTGATCACTGCCTGAATCAGCAGCGGACGATTGATCGTTCCCAGGGGATCGATTCTAGCGATGAGGATGTCCCGTTGACCTGAGTTGGTTTTAACCAAAGGTGAAACGGTTGGTAGATCGGTGGAATCCGTAAAGCCTGTGATGTGAATCACGCCGGAGGGATCAAGGCCCACCGCCAGTGCCGTATCCATATTGCTGCCACCAAGGTATGTTGAAAAGATTACTGTGCCGGTCGGCCCGAGTCTCGCGACGAGGACGTCTCCCCCGCCGCGCGAAAATGATTGGATCGCGTTAACAGCCGCAAGGCCATCGCCAGCACTCCCGGCTATTACGGCGATACCGCCCGAATCAACAACAATCGCATTTCCGGAATCTTCACCAGCGATGCCGCCGATAAACGTAAGATAGGAGAGAGCAGAGCCTGCAGAGTTTAACTTGGTTACGAATGCATCCGACGCGCTTGAAGAAGGTCGCGTGGCGCTCGATCCGGTAAAGCTGGTGGATTTTGTCCGTCCGGTGACGTAAGCGTTACCGGAATTATCAGCTGCTACCGCATGCGCGAAATCGTCGTCGTTTCCACCCAGATAGGTTGAGTAGACAAAGTCTGTGCCGGCTGCGTTGATCTTTGCAACGAAACCATCGGAAGAAGACGCGGGCCCGCTCTTGGCACTTCGCAGGGCATTCTTTGTAGGAAAATCGGATGACTGCGTGTCACCGACCACGTAAGCGACGCCGGCTGTATCGACAGCTATCCCTGTTTTCCCGTCATTGTTCTCCGCCCCGCTGCCGCCGAGCAGCGTTGAATAGGAAAGTATGTCTCCATCTGGAACCAGCTTCGCAACAAATGCATCCGAATCGCCGCCTCCGTAGGTCGCCTGAATCGGTCCAACGATCGGGAAATCCCGAGAAGACGTTCGGCCGGTTATGTAGGCGTTGCCTGCGGCATCACCGGCGATACTCACACCGCTTTCCGTACCGCTGCCCCCGATCAAACTGGAGTAGATAAACTGATCCCCCGTCGGCGTGAGTTTCACTACAAATGCGTCTGACTCGCCAAGCATCGATTGTCCCACCGAATGAGCAATGGGAAAGTCGGGTGACTCGGTGGTGCCGGCGATATAGAGATTTCCGAATGCGTCAATAGACAAGCCAGCGGCCGTGTCGTTTTTGCTTCCACCAAAAAACGTATAAGTCAGCAGCAGGCCGTTTATGCTCACTTTGCCGAGAAACACGTCCGAATTTGTCGGCGTGGCGTTACGCAGGAAATTCGAAGAGAAGGAGTCTCCGGCAATGAATGACTCTGCGATCGAATTGACTATGATTCCCCGGCCAACATCGCCTGCGCTTCCGCCAAGATACGTCGAGTAGACGAGCACTGGGTCGATAACCAGCGGCAAGGTTTGATCATACGAACCGACGTCAAACCCGATTCCGCCGTCGTCGCGGCGATTGAATTCTGCAGGAACTTCAACCCTCGAACCGTTGATCTGCTGGTAAGCGACCGGTCGCTTGTGAGTTACCGTGCCCGCCGCCGAACGCAGGATCAACGCTCCCTCGGCATCCAGGCTAACTTCATTCGCGCCTTCAAAGCTAAGTCTTATGTTTCGCGGGTCCCCTCCCGCCGCCACCGTGAAATCATACTCAAGCTCAGGTGGATTGCCGTAGAACGTTAAATCGATGCCGGGATACACATTCGAATATGAGACACGTGAATAGGTCTCAATATTACTGATCCATTTACTTCGATCTCTTCCCAGGTAGTAATTTGCGCGAGTTGCCTGAGGTCCTTCACCTCTAATGGTCGCGTTATGAGCGGCACCTTCCATGCGCATACGCAGCTGGCTGGTGAAGCAATTGCCAATCTCATCTTTGCGGTCATCTGCCTGAGTTGATTCGGCGGGTGCATTCAGTGACAGGACGGCCTCATTTGACTTGAGCAATATGCCAAAGCCCGCTCCGCGTCCGATGAACCTCACATCCTCGTCCGCCTGACCGCGATTTATCTCGAAGATCATCGGCATCGTCAGGTTTGATTCACTCGTCTGTGTCCGGGCTAACCTGGTGAGATCAGAATTCTGATCCTGGAGTGTTCTCGGATCGGGTCTCGATTGAATAGTCGGAAAACCGACCGAGGTTATCGTCATGATGACGAAGAGCAACGCAGTGACGCGAATCTTATTAGATCTGATCATCTGTTAACACCTTCAGAAGAGCTTGTGACTACTTCAAACCAACAAACTCGGTTTGTTGTTGATTGTTTGTCGAACCTAAGTGACGCGCCTGGTATTCAAAGTACAGCCAGTAGCATACTCCGCGTGTCAAGAAAGTTCACCATCTCAGTCTCGTACCTGGTGTGGCCTATCGTCCGAAGATTATATCGATCAAGCCGCGAGATCAAGTACCTCGAACAATATATTGTGCTTCAGACCTGCGCCCCTACAACTTGCGGTATACACCCTGACTGGCCTGTGCTAGACTGCGGACCCGTAGAACAGGTATCATCAGTATAGCGGTTACACTGCTATCTTGGACGCTTCGATCGCAGTGAAGCAGCTCCTGCAGCTCCCAGGAATCGGGTCGTTGAATCGCAAAGAAAAACAATGAACGAAAAAGACTTTGTACACCTCCATCTTCACACTGACTTCAGTCTTCTGGACGGGGCTATAAAGATAAAGCCGCTGGCTCAACGAGCGGAGCGGTTGGGCGCGCGAGCGGTAGCGGTCACCGATCACGGTAATCTTTACGGCGCAATATCTTTCTATAATCAGATGAAGGCGTCGGGGATCAAGCCGATAATTGGTATGGAGGCATACATCGCCCGTGGGAAACATACCGATAGAGGCGATGTCACCGGAGAGAAGGGCACAAATCATATAATTCTCCTAGCCAGAAACCTGAAGGGCTATCATAACCTTGCCAAACTTTCGTCCTTTTCTTTCACTCAGGGCTATTACTACAAGCCGAGGATCGATAAGGAGCTGCTCGCCCAACATGGAGAAGGCCTTGTGGCGCTCTCCGCTTGTCTATCCGGTGTGCCATCTTCGTTGCTCCTATCAGACAAATTCGATGAGGCGGCCACCCAGGCGAAGGAGTTTGAGGACATTCTCGGAAAAGGCAACTACTATCTCGAGGTCCAAAACCACGGCCTGGAACAAGAGATACAAACTGTCATCCCCGGAATGATTGCGCTGTCGAAGAAGACCGGAATACCGCTCGCCGCCACCAACGATTGTCATTACTTGATGCAGGATGATTGGCGCGCGCACGACATTCTCGTTTGTATCGGTGCCGGAAAGACCGTTAACGAAAAACGCGGCCTGAAATACAAGGAGGGTGAGTTTTATGTGCGGTCGGCCGCGGAGATGTGGGACATTTTCGGCAACGATCTCCCGGAGGCTCTTCTGAACACGGTGGCGATCGCCGAAATGTGCGATCTGGATCTGCCTAAAGACCAGAACCATTTGCCAGAGTATCGCGTTCCGGATGGTGAGACGGTTGACAGCTACTTTGCGAAGCGGGCCCGCGCCGGGCTCGAAGAACGCTGGTTCGAACTAAAGGACCGGCGCGATCGCAAATGCGATCACGATGATTATCGCGCACGCCTCGAGCAGGAAATCTCGGTAATAAATGCGATGGGCTACGCAGGATACTTCCTGATCGTTTGGGATTTCATCGCGTACGCTCGAAGGAACAACATCCCGGTTGGACCGGGCAGGGGATCGGCGGCCGGCTCGCTTGTAGCGTATTGCCTTCGGATTACTGATCTCGACCCGCTTCAATACGACCTGTTGTTCGAACGTTTCCTGAATCCCGAGCGCGTATCTATGCCGGATATCGATATCGATTTTTGTGTCAGGGGCCGGCAAAGGGTTATCGACTATGTTGCCGACTACTATGGGCGAGATCACGTCTCGCAGATCAGTACGTTTGGCACAATGGCTTCGAAGGCTGCGATAAAAGATGTCGGCCGAGCTCTCGAGATGCCTTATTCCGAGGTGGACAAGATAGCCAAGATGATACCGCCACCGGTGCGCGGACGAAACGTTTCGATCGAAGATGCAATAAAGCAGAATCCGGATCTCAAACGCGCAATCAACACCGACGAGCGAGTCCGCGAAGTCATCGAAATAGCTCAGAGGCTCGAGGGCTGTTCACGACACGCCTCAGTACATGCCGCAGGGGTTGTAATTTCGCCCAAGCCCCTGCACGAGCTTGTACCGATATCTAAGACCGCGCGCGATGAAATAACTACCCAGTACCCGATGACCGATCTCGAGAAGACCGGGATGCTCAAGATGGATTTCCTGGCCTTGACGACGTTGACGATTATTGATGATTGCCTTAAATCGATCGAGAGGGAAACTGGACTCAAAGTAGATCTTACAAAGATTCCACTCGACGATCGCGCGGCGCTGCAGCTCTTTGCCGAGGGCAAGACAGAAGCGATCTTCCAGTTTGAATCAGGCGGAATGAAGGACCTTTGTCGCAGGCTTAAACCCGAAGGTCTGGAAGACCTATCGGCTCTCAACGCGCTATTTCGGCCTGGTCCGATAGATAGCGGCTGGGTTGACGATTACATAGAACGACGCCATGGGCGCAGGCAGGTCCGTTACGACTTTCCCGAACTCAAAGAGATCATGGGGAATACGCTCGGGATATGCGTCTACCAGGAACAGCTGATGGCTGTTTTCCAGAAGCTCGCTGGGTACTCGCTGGGCGAAGCAGACCTTGTGCGCCGGGCTATGGGCAAGAAGAAACGTGAAGAGCTCGATAAGCACAAGGAAAAGTTTTTGCGTCAAGCAAGTGAACGCGGTCATCATGCGGGCCGGCTTGAAAAACTGTGGCTGAGCTTCGAAGGATTTGCTGACTATGCGTTCAATCGAGCCCACTCGTTCTCATACGGGTATCTCGCCTATCAGACCGCTTATCTGAAAGCACATTACCCCACCCATTTTTGGGCGGCGGTGCTGTCGAATGAATTGAGCAACACAGCAAAGGTGGTTAGATACATAAACGAGGCGCGATCCCAGGGCATTCAAATACTTCCGCCGGATGTAAACGCGAGTCTTGATAACTTCACCGCGAGCGGCAACTCGATCAGGTTCGGTCTTGCGGCGATAAAAGGTATCGGCCAGTCTGCGGTGTCCTCAATTATTGAAGCAAGAAACTCAGGCGGACCTTTTTCATCGACGTTTGATTTCACGGAGCGAGTCGATTCGCGAGCAGTTAATAAGCGAGTCCTTGAAGGACTCATCCGAGCCGGAGCCTTTGATTCCTTAAATCGAAGCCGTTCCAGGTTATTTGCAGCGATCGACGCGGCTATTGATAGTGGGCAGCGCCTACAAAAGTCCCGAGCCAGCGGACAAACCGATTTGTTTGGCGCCCTGTCGGCTTCCATGCCCGCGATGGATCCGCCGCTTCCGAATGTTCCAGAATGGGCGCATCACGAGTTGCTCAAAGGGGAAAAGGAGACACTGGGTTTCTACATTTCCGGACATCCTCTGTCAGGGTATGAAGCAGCGCTCAACGATTTTGCCGATTCGGATGTCGATCGCTTAACAGGCCAGAGTCACGGAGCGGCCGTGGCGCTGGGAGGTGTCGTGATGGAACTGAGCATTCGCACGACAAAGAAAGGCGATCGCTTTGGTCTGTTCCAGCTCGAAGATCAGTTCGGGTCGGTTAAGGTAGTGGCTTGGCCCGACGTATTCGGCAGGGCGAACGGTGTAATGCAAAATGATGCTGCGGTTCTGGTTCGCGGTCGACTGGAGATCGATGACGGCGGCGCGATGACAATCATTGCCGAGGAGATCCAGTCGCTCGAGAACATCCGCGAGCGCTGCGCTCGAACAGTTGTGCTGCACTTCGATGTGCAGGCGATTGATGAGATGAAATTGGAACGCTTGCACTCGCTGCTCGACAACAACCGCGGCGAGTGCGGGATTATTTTTGAAGTAAAGCTTGCCGACGGCACGACTGCCCGCGTCCAGCCAAATCATTTGGTTCGCGTAAAGGTAACGCCGTCCCTTACCAATTCAATAAAGGATATTCTGCCGAACTGTAACGTCGAGCTATTGGTTCAAAAGGCGAGCAGCGCCGCGCGCTGAGCTTGTAAATCGACACGTCTGTTCAGAAAGATGGCGATCTGGAGGGATTTGATAGAGTAAATCTCTTCTCGACTTTTGTGTAGGCTGATGAAAGACCCCTAACCTGCCTGGGGTTCAAAATGCTGATTCTTATCTGCCGTTCGCGTGAAACGTGCTAAGCTATCGCACTGACTAGCCTCTTTATAGTGTTTAGCCTCCTTTGCCCCAATCCTCTCTTAAGTGTTACAGTCTAAATTGGCTCTCACGGCGGAATTTGCGTAGTCGGTGATCAACAACCAATTCGCGCAGGCAGGAATCTAACCGCCCGAATCAGTTGAAAGGAACGAAAGTTCGTAGAGCCTTGGTAACCGTCACTCAAAAACCTAAGACAAGGGTAATCCAGAGACAACAGCCGCGCACGAGCTTCATCCGCCGGATTTTCAGCCCCTTGCGCCTGGCCGTACTGGCAATAATCTTCCTGATTTTTGCCTCGGTCTTTGCCTTCTTCTATGCCAAATACGCAAGGATGATCGATGCCAGGCTTCGCGGGGATATCGTCGTCAGAACGACCGGTATCTACGCATCCCCGCGCATAATCCGCGTATCTCAGGCTATGACTCTTCCCTCATTGAAGAGTTACCTCGATGGCATCGGCTACGTTGAATCGTCAAAAGATGCGGATTCGACCCGCGGGCGCTACCTTATCAAAGGCAACGTAATTGACATTCAGACGAGCGCCAACTCCATAATCAACGGTTCTCGACAATTCCCAAACCTGACCATTGTCTTCGGTGCCGGCGGCAAGGGAATTACCAAAATCACTGATAGCGATACCAAGCGAAATCTCGACAGCTCTGTCCTCGAGCCCGAACTGGTCACCGCTATATCCAATGAAAAGCAACGCCAAAAGCAAAAGCTGGTTTCATTCAAAGACCTGCCAAAAGATTATGTAAACGCTGTAGTGGCGATTGAAGACCGCCAGTTTTTCGAACACTCCGGAATAAATTATCGCGGAATCGTACGAGCGCTGTGGAGAGATGCGAACGAAGGTCAGCTTCAAGAGGGAGGATCGTCGATCACCCAGCAGCTGGTGAAAAATTTCTTTCTAACGCCTGAGCGTACCTGGAAACGCAAAGCACAGGAAATGATGATCGCCCTGGTGCTCGAAACCAAGCTGCACAAGGAAGGGATTTTCCAGCTTTACTCCAACGAAGTTTACATGGGCCAGTCAGGCAGTTATTCGATTAACGGCGTTGGTGAAGCGGCTTCGACATATTTCAACAAAGACGTGGTAAATCTCACGCTCCCGGAGTGTGCGTTTCTTGCCGGCATCATCCGTGGGCCGAGTCTTTATTCGCCTTATCGGGATCCGGAACGGGCAAAATCGCGGCGCAACCAGGTGCTGGACTCAATGGTTGAATCTGGCTTTCTGACGCGGGACAAGGCTGAACAGGCGAAGGCAACTGACCTCAAGATCCAGGCCAAACATAGCGTGCTCAACAGCGATGCGCCGTACTTCATCGATTACCTGCAACAACAACTCTCAACGGAGCTACCGACGCGGGATCTCGCTCGCCAGTCGTATCGCGTCTACACGACTATCGACATGGATCTCCAGCGGGCCGCTGACAAGGCGGTTAACGACACGCTGAGTTCACTGGATCAGATTTTTGCGAAGCGGAAGACTAAGCCCGTTGCGCCGGGTACGTTGCAAGCAGCGCTTGTAGCTCTAAACTCGAAGACCGGCGAGATACTGGCTATGGTGGGAGGGCGCGATTACGGTCAGAGTCAGCTCAATCGCGCCGTCGACGCGAACAGACAGCCTGGCTCGGTGTTCAAACCGATTGTCTACGCGACGGCGCTTGATAGCGCATATGACGACAATGCCGAGGAGAAGATAACTCCAGCTTCATTGTTCATGGATGCGCCAGAGACCTTCCTTTACGGTCGGGGTCAGACTTACTCGCCCGAGAATTTTGGAAAGACGTATTCGAACCGTGACGTTTCGTTGCGCGAGGGGCTGGTCCATTCGCTGAATGTAGTTACCGTGCGCATCGCCGAGAAGGTTGGATATTCGAAGATAGCCCGGCAGGCTGAGAAGCTGGGGTTGCCACGTCCGCAGCCATTTCCTGCACTCGCGTTGGGAACGGCGGAAGCGACACCACTGCAGGTGGCCTCGGCATATACCGCATTTGCGAACGGCGGGGTGCTCTCAGAGTCTCGACCCATAAAACGTGTGACGAATTCAGACGGCGTGGGTATCACCGAGGCTAGAGCTCAGACTAAACAGGTGCTGAAGCCGGAGATCAGCTGGCTGATGACCAATATCATGCAGGATGTTCTGAACCGGGGAACAGCGGCCCGCGCGCGAGCGATGGGGTTCACGGGTACAGCAGCAGGGAAGACGGGGACGTCACGCGATGGTTGGTTCGCCGGTTACACACCCAACATGGTTTGCGTTGTTTGGGTTGGGTTCGACGATAACTCCGAACTGGGCCTGGAGGGCGCGAAGTCAGCGCTGCCAATCTGGGCGTCGTTTATGAAGGCGGCCATTGCGCTTAGACCAGAGCTTGGGGGGGACAGCTTTTCGCCGCAGCCTAATGGTGTTGTGGATGAGGAAATTGATCCGACAAGCGGCTTGATTGCGACAGATCAGTGTCCCGCCCGCCGAACCGAATACTTTCTGGAAGGCACTCAGCCACAACAGCTGTGCGAGGCGCACACCGGAGAGCACCCTGAGCAAGCCCCAGCTCCAGGCTTTGCATGGCCGGAAGGCCGGGACATCGAAGACAAAACGAAAAAGTTGCTGCACGATGCAGAAAAAACCGTGGACGACGCTGCACGCGAAATGAAGAAAGAGATAAAGAAGGCGACGGGGAAACCTTGATTCGGAAGAAGGCAGAAGACAGACGGCAGTAGGCAGAAGGCAGTAGGCAGACGGCAGAAAACAGCAGGCGGAAGGCAGCAGGCGGAAGGCCTTAGGCGGAAGGCAGTAACCAGAAGGCAGTAACCAGAAGGCAGAAAGCAGTAGTAGGCCGCGGTTTGGCGGCTTTTTTCTTTGCAGACGATTTATCTGCCTACTGCGTTCTACCTACTCCCGGACGGCTGTTGCCAGACGAACGCTAGGAAAAAAGGGCGCGTACCTAGCCCGCGCCCTAAGGAGGACCTGAGATGTTTACTCGTTTAAATGGAGGCGCCCAGGTTCAGAAAAGTACCTCTCGAATGTCTACTTTTTATGGCCCCTATCCGCGCGGGTAGTGTCTTCCCTCGTTCTACTCCTGCCTACTGCGCACCGACTCCTGCCGACTGCCTCCTGCCGACTGCCTACCGCCTCCTGCCTTCCGCCTACTGCCTTCCGCCTACTGCCTACCGCCTTCCTCCTCCTGCCTTCCTCTCTCGTTTGACCTCGGAATCAGTGCCGCTTAGAATGTCTGAGCCGGGCATCCTGGCAAGTCATTCCTTGCGAACTGTGTCGATCTTACTTTTGGCAGAGTCACTTTATCGAGCTTACCCACCGAGAGTTACTCTCCGAGCAAGCTCGTGGTAATCAATTCGGTCTGAATCAATCTTGAATGCGCGACGCGCCACGGAGAGGCGATATGATCAGAGACATCGAGAGAATCCTCGGCGACGAAGCCGAGTCCTTGCTTACCCATCAGTGCAGAACGATTCCCAAAGAAATGCTGCACTTGCCAGGCCCCGATTTTATCGACCGGATTATGGTTGCGACAGATCGCCGTCCTCAGGTGCTTCGCAATCTGGGATCGATGTTTAACCACGGGCGCCTGACCGGTACCGGATACCTGTCGATTCTCCCCGTCGATCAGGGCATTGAGCATTCAGCCGGGGCTTCATTCGCACCCAATCCTGAATACTTTGATCCCGAGAACATAGTCAAACTGGCGATCGAGGGAGGCTGTAACGCCGTTGCAACCACTCTCGGCGTTCTTGGATCGGTATCCCGGAAGTATGCGCATAAGATCCCATTCATATTGAAGTTTAATCACAACGAATTCCTCTCCTATCCTAATAGCTTCGATCAGATAATCTTCGGGTCGATCGATCAAGCATACGAGCAAGGGTGCGCCGGGGTTGGCGCAACAATCTATTTTGGTTCCGAAGAATCAAAGCGCCAGTTACAAGAAGTCAGCAAAGCTTTTGCGCGTGCGCACGAGCTCGGAATGTTCACGGTGTTGTGGTGCTATTTAAGAAATTCCGCGTTCCAGACAAAAGAAGTGGATTACCATACTGCCGCGGATTTGACCGGACAGGCCAATCATCTTGGCGTAACAATTGAAGCCGATATCATCAAACAAAAGCTTCCCGAGAATAATGGCGGATACAATGCTCTCAAGTTCGGCAAGACCGATAAAAAGGTTTACTCTGAGCTGAGCAGCGACCACCCGATCGACCTGACCAGGTACCAGGTAGCGAACTGTTATATGGGTCGCGCGGGCCTGATTAATTCGGGCGGAGCGTCAGGGGAGAATGACATTCAACAAGCCGTAAAGACGGCGGTGATAAACAAACGGGCCGGTGGGACAGGATTAATCTCAGGTCGCAAGGCCTTTCAGAAACCTATGCCTGAGGGCATAAAGATTCTGAATGCAATTCAGGATGTGTACCTGGCGAAAGAAATAACCATTGCCTGAGCTTTTGATGAACTAATGGAACAAACGGGGACGAAAAAAATCACGGTTGAGACACTGAAGGAATCGCTCGCCGACCTTCGCATTCGCGTATCAGAGTTTCAGGATAGTATTGGAGAATATCTCGAAGCGGTTGAAGAGCTATGGGGTGAAGTGAAATCTCATCTGGCTTCAGTGGAGGCTCGTCTGGCGGATCTGGAAGTCCAGCTTTCCACGATGCCCGCTGATTCGGAATGGCAACTCGAGAGACTGGATCAGATGCTCCAGGATCTGAATGAGATCGGCGAAGGAATAGGAAGAATGCGCCAGCGCTTCCGATTATTCACGCAGGGTCACCAACAGAGGGTCAATTGACGATCACTTCACCTCTTTGATGTTTGAGGGCTTGGCGAAGAGTTTGTCTGGGATATTGACGTTAAACGCGATCGTGTCGAAACTCACGCGCGCGGCCTGCTTCCCATTCCGATAAGTGTCCTGGATTGTAGGGAACTTTATCCCGTTAAAATCCACCCACCTGAAGAAACGCACTTCGTTGTTTACTGTTGCCCCTTCAATCACGGATTTGTATTCAACCATCATTGGAAGCTTAGAACGAGGGTCGAAGTGCAAGATGGCTGTCGCGCCATCATCAAAATCAACACGTACAGCCTCTGAAAATGTGTTGTGCCAAACTTCTCGGCGACCAAGATAAAACAGCTTCGCGCCCGCCTGTCGAGCTGCGGTCCGCAACAGGTTTTCGACGTCGTATCGCGCTCCCATTTGAAACTGTTTGACCTGTTCTTCCTTCTGGTCTCGAATCATCCTTTGGGTTCCGTCATAGACCCAGTTTGCAGTTTCAGAGTTGGTTTGGATGAATTTGGTGTCGCCCTTGCCGAACTCGGTACGTTCACGCGCGGGATAAACAATGTAATCGACGAAGGGCGATGGATCTCCCGACACTGCCTTGTCGAAAGGGGTGTACTGGCCGCGGCTCTCAAGGCTGTTTATCTTCATGAAGGCGTCGCCGCCTCTGGCCGCAATGGCATCGCGCACTAACGCAGCAGCTTTCGCCGGATCGTTCTCGTCCTGCGCCTTTGAAAGAGCAGGAAAAAAAGCTGCCATGAGAAACAGCAGGCGAGCCAACAACATTGCTGATTTAATCAAGTTGCCCTCCACAACATCATCGAATCATTGATCAATTGTATCGCAGGCTGGAGCGGCGGCGTAAGTTGTGCGGCAGGTGGCGTAGACTGTCTTGTCTGCGCAAAGATTTAAGACCCTTGGACTCGGGGAATGCGCAGACTGGACAGTCTACGCTAAAGGAGAGGCATTAATCTTCAGTTCGCCATCCTCGCAATACACCTCGAAACGTTCGGCTTCCTTCCATCGGGTGGTCATCGGCAATTTCACGTTTTCGTCTATCGTGCGCTTCAGAAACCGAGCTCCATAGGCAGGGCTGAACCCCTTGTCGACCAGGTAAACAATTGCACTGTCCCTCACTTCGAGTTCCTTGCCTTGCCGCTTCATCTGACGTTTGATGATTCCGAGATACAATTCGGCGATCTGCTTTACCTCGTCCTGAGTCAGCGGCGAGAACACCACGATTTCATCGATGCGATTTCTGAACTCTGGTGAAAAACGATCCTCGGCAGCCTTGATCACTTCTCGTTTAATCTGCTTTACATCCGCAAGCGTCTTCGTCCCAAAACCGAGGGGTTTCATATATTTCTTGAAGCTCTCAGAACCGAGATTCGACGTCATGATTACGATTGCGTCAGACAAATAAACTTTCTTGCCACGACCATCGGTTATCCATCCTTCGTCGAACGCCTGCAGGAACAGGTTCAGCAAATATGGCGAAGCCTTCTCGATCTCATCGAGCAAAAGGACGGTGTAAGGATTGTCTCGCAACCGTTCTGTCAGTATTCCGCCACGTTCGCTTCCGACGATCCCTCGAGGCATACCGATCAGCTTTTCGATCGCGATGGTTCCGTCCTGATACTCCGACATATCAATGCGTACCATTTTGTCGTCATCACCGAACATGAATTCTGCCACCGCCTTGGCCAGTTCCGTCTTCCCGACTCCCGTTGGTCCGAGGAACAACAGCACCCCGTCCGGTTTGTAGAAGTTCTCCTTGAGGGGTCCCTTGTTCAGACGCAACCTCTGAGCGACGGCTTTGATCGCTTCTCTCTGCCCGATTACTCGCGATGCCAGGGCGCTTTCCATATGCGCGAAGCGATCGTTGGTATCACGGAAGATCATATCGCGTGGGATTCGCGACTCCTGGCTGATGACGTCGATGATGTGTTCGGATCTAACCTCGGACAACTCGGGTTGGCTGATCTCAACCTTTACCGATGCAGTATCAAGCCATCCGATTACCTTATCCGGCAGGTGCAAGTTCCTGACGTAACGTGGCGCCATCTCAAGCGCGGTTTCGATTGCTTCGTCAGAAATCGTGACTGAATAGTTGCGTTCCAGCCTCGGACGCACGCCTGCAATGATCTTGCGCGTGTCTTCGACCGAGGGCTCATCCACTCTGACCAGACGAAATCTGCGAGCAAGCGCCTCGTCTTCAGATATGTATTCCTTGTATTCAGTCATCGTTGTGGCGCCGATGATGCGAATCTCTCCGCGCGCCAGTGCGGACTTGAACATGTTAGCTGCGTCCGAGCTGGCTCCCAGAGCCGATCCTGCGCCGATGATTGTGTGCGCTTCGTCGATGAATAGAATAAGATTATCGCGTTCTTTTACTTCGCTGATGATTCCCTGAATGCGTTCTTCGAACATACCGCGGAGCATGGTTCCCGCTACGATGCCCGACATTTGTAGCTGAACGATGTGGGCGCTCCGCAATCGCTGCGGGAGAATGTCAGGTTCGAGCTCGATCTTTCGCGCGAGGCCTTCGACCACCGCGGTCTTTCCAACGCCGGCTTCGCCGACAAGCATTGGCGAATTTGCCCGCTCCCGATGACACAATATCTCTATTATTTGTCGAATTTCTTCGTTACGCCCTATGACTGGCGGTAGCTTGTCCTGACGCGCGAGCTTGTTCAAGCTCACCCCGAAGTGCTTCAAATAAGGCGGGAGCTCGTAGCGACGCCTGTATTTTTCTTCCTTCTCTTCGTGGCTGCGGACCCGCGTGGCGATTTTCTGCATCACCATTTCCCGATCCGCGCCCAGCCTTCGAAGTAGTTCAACCGGATAGCTGTGCGTATCGGTGAACAATGCATAGAAAAGATCGGTCGACTCGATCAGTCTGCGGCCCTGTTCGCGAGAATGTTTAAGCGCATTGGACAACAACGTTCTCAGCGGCTCGGAGATCTTCATTCCCCTGCCGAGGTAGTCGCGTTGATCCAGCTTTGTTTCGAGCGCCTGAATGACAACCTGAGGATCGAGGTTGAGGCTTTGCATAACCTCATTGAAGAATGGCCGTTCTACTTCGGCGATGGAAACGAAAAGGTGTTCGGGCGCAAGCTGATTGTGGTCACGGCTCCTGGCTTCTTCGTAGGCTTTCCGAATTAGTCGACGGCCGCTTTCAGCGATCTTGTCGGTGTAGATTTCCAGATCGATCATTTCTTCGTGACTTCCCGCGTCCGCCAATATCCAGTCGCAAAATTCAGTCCGCCATTCAAAACGATTCCAGTATATCAGAGACGAAAAGTGTACTCAAGAATAGCGATTTCTGAGGGTTAGAGCTGCGTTGATTGATTTTATTGTCAACGAAGTCACCGGGATCACGGGAGCTTTTGCAAACCCATTTCGTGCATCCTCGCGCTTCACGACTTTGTGGTGAGCGGCTTACGACTTCTGATGCCAACAGGATTTGAAGGGTGTTCTCTCTGCGCTGATTTAAACGTTCTGGGGGAGGTCAGAGCCGCTACATCTATCGGGGAGGGTGTCAAAGCGGCTTCGCGTTTTGCGGTGTTGTTGGCATAAATTCCACGTCGTGAACGAATCTGCAGTCCCGGGACGGTTGCGTAGACATTAATCGCGTGGAATTTGTCATCGTCTGGCTGGCGTTCGGTGGAATAGGCGAATAAGTACTCGGTACCGATCTCGGTGGTTATGTTAGGGCTTAGTCGTGTGAATTCTTCGCGCGAGCCGGGGTTCCACATCGCGCCGCCGGTCTCTTCAGCCAGACCCTTAAGAGTCAGCTCGGCGGCCTCCAGCTGCTTGTAGTAGGCTCGCAATTTGTCAATTCGTTTGCGTGCCTGAGGGTCGAGCATCTCATACCAGGACAAAGCATTAAATGCCTTTGGCTTTATTTCGCGCAGGAGCATCGAAGTCTGACTGATGATGTACACAGTGGCGCGAGCACGATGAAAAGCGGTCAAAATCTTTTCAAAATCCAGTTCATCGAATGAATCCACCCCGTCAGTCATTAATACAACGCTGCGGCGTCCATTTACCTTTGGCAGCACCTCTTCGGCGGCGTAGAGCAAAGTTCTGTAGAAATCTGACTTCAACCCGGGCTTGAACTTCCACTCCAGGGTGCGCTTTAGCAAGTCTTTATCTCCGGTCCATTGAGAAAGCAGGGTTGTTTTATCTGCGTAACTGACAACGGCAGCGCGATCCTCTTCACCAAGAATGTCGACAATCTTAACCGCAAGGTCCCGATTGATGCTTACGTTCTTGAGAGTGCTGTCGCCGCCCCCATCGAGGATGAACAGGATGTTCGCAGGCGTATGCATCACCGAGTTGATTACTTGTCGTTTCCCATCCTCGGTGAGGATAAAGTCGGAACGCTGGAGATTGCGAGGCAGTTTTCCAAAATCGCTATGGACGCTGACCGGAAGCAATACTTCCTCGACCCGCAGTCTGATAGCATCTTTGTCATCGCGGTGCTGTGGAGCGGTCGGCTGGCCACGCATTCGGCCGCTCTGCGCGTTGGTTTGCGACAGAGCGACTATCACCCAAAGAACAGTCGCCGCCTGTGCCTTCAGTTTGAGCGACATCTCAATTCCCCCGAAGAATCGAGCTGACAATGATGAGAGGTTTACGTCTCGTTCGCTCCGCGCCTCTGAGTTTACTAGAAATCTTACACAAAAGATACGAAGACTTCATTGGATAACAGGCGGCCCGCCGGCGTAAGCGCCAACCGTCCTCCCGCGAGCTCGATCAAACCGGCTTCGGCGAGCCTCGGCAAATCTCTGGCGTACCGCTCAATGACATTCACACCGTATTCAGACTGAAACGATGCCAGACGTATGCCTTCCCTTAATCTCAGTCCCATAAAAAGTGCCTCTGCCACGCGATCCTCGTCGGTAAGCTCAATGCGTTCCGCCACTGCGCTGCCGTTACTTGAGACTCTCTCTATGTATTTATCAGTCTTCAGAACATTGAACCATCTGGCGGTTCCGTCGTATGAATGCGCCCCGCACCCTACACCGAGGAACGGCGCTCCGCTCCAATATTTCATGTTGTGTTTCGAACGGAAGAGGCTAATCTTATCAAGTCCCCGTTCGGCTTCCAATCGGGCAAAATTTGAAATCTCATAATGCTCGTAGCCAGCCGATTCTGTTAACTCGATGATCAATCGGTACATTTCGGCCGTGAGATCATCATCAAGTTGAGGCCTGGCCCCCCTTTGTAGCTGCGCAAATAGCTGGGTACCTTCCTTCAGATCAAGCATGTATAACGACATGTGTTCAGGAGCAATCGATATTGCCTCACGCAGGTTGAATTCCCATCTGGCAATGTCCTGTTCTGGCAGCCCGGCAATCAGATCGAGACTTATGTTTTTGAAGCCTACGTCACGAAGCAGAGCGAGAGTCTTGCGTGCATCATCAGCGGTGTGTGTGCGGCTAAGCGCGGCGAGTTCAGGATCGATAAACGATTGCACTCCAACGCTCGCGCGATTTATACCTGCGCTCAACCAGTCAAGCGGTTTGGTTTTGGAAAAAGTTGCCGGATTGATTTCGATCGTGATTTCAGAGTCAACGCTGATATCGAACGCCGAACGGCAGGCGCCGATCAGCATGGATAAATAACGAGCCTCAACTATGGAGGGCGTTCCGCCGCCGAGATATATCGTATCAATCGTAGGCGGATTTCCACCTGCTTGTTTGAGGTTATCGCCCCAGTGAGCAATTTCGTGGCAAACCGCAAGAATGTAGCGCTGTGACAGAAGCTCGGAGAAGTCAGTTGTATTAAAGTTGCAGTAGCTACATTTCCTTTCACAAAAAGGAACGTGAATATAGATGCCCCAGGGTTTTTGCACTTCGAGATTATAGCACGCTGGCTACAGAGAAGGGTCTGAACTGACTTTGCCCTGAGCCCTTTTGCGCTGATATCCTAGGCTTCTCAGCTCAGCCCTCAATCCAGGCTAGTCTTTGCGGTGCTGTCGTTGCTCAAGCGATGACTCGTGTATTCAGTCGAAATAACAGGGAGCTATGATGAGCTATCCTTCAAAACTTGCCGGGGACCGAATCGTGGTGACTGGCGGAGCCGGTTTTGTTGGTTCAAATGTTGTTCGCAAACTTCTCTCCGAGGACGCCAGGGTCGTCATTCTGGATGACTTCTACACAGGTGACGAAAGCAACCTTCCTCGAGGAGAAAAGAACCTTGAAATCATTCGAGGCAGCGTAACCGATTTTGATCTTGTTCGCGATGTGGTTACAGGCGCAAGCCTGGTGTTCCACCTCGCTGCGCGAAACATCATCGTTTCTACGCGAAATCCGCGCGAAGACTATGAAGTCAATATAGGAGGTACCCTGAATGTGCTGCTCGCAGCTCGCGAGTTGAAAATCCCCAGGGTTGTGTACTCCTCTTCAACTTCGGTTTACGGCAATCCGCGGTATTTGCCAATCAATGAAGACGACGCCACAAATATGCTTAGTCCTTATGCGGTGTCAAAATTTGCGGGAGAGAACTACTGTAAAGCCTTCTATGAGAGCTACGGTCTCTCCTCATCGGTCGTGCGATATTCCAATGTTTACGGAACCGCTCAGCGTCCTGACAATCCATACTGCGGCGTCGTATCGAAGTTCTTCGAATCAGCAATGAAGGCTGAATCACCTCGCATTCATGGAGATGGAGAACAAACTCGTGACTTTACCTACATAGATGACGTTGTCGAGGCGACTCTGTTAGCGGGAACCAGTCCGAAAGCAGATGGCCAGGTTTACAATGTAGGCACCGGACGCGAGGTAACCGTCAACCAACTTGCGCGGTCGATTATTGAGATAACAGGCGCCAGGGTTGAACCCGAATACGTTGACAGGCGCGACATTGACAATATCAGACGGCGAGTCGTCAATATTGAAAAGATCCGCCGGGAATTGCGTTGGGTTCCAATCTATACGGTCGAACAGGGATTGCGTCGAACGTACGAATGGCTGAAGGATAATTCGTAATGAAAAGCGACGTCATTGCGAAGCCCGCCGGTGTCACTGTACTCCGAAGTGGTGGATCGCCGAGGGTGCTCTGTGTTGCTCCTGCATGGAACGAAGGAGAGCGTATTGCCAGGGTGGTTAGAGCTGTACCGGGGGATTATGTTGAGACTACCGTGGTGGTGGATGACGGGTCGACCGATGATACCGCCGAGCATGCGGAGAACGCCGGTGCGATAGTAATTCGAAGCAGCGCAAATCGTGGTGTAGGGGCGGCGATTAGAAGCGGAATCGATTACGCGATCGAGCACGGTTACGATATCGTTGTGGTGGTATCAGGCGGCGGAAAAACTCCGCCCGAGCAGATCCCGAGATTGCTTGAGCCGATCTTGAACGGACGTGCGGATTTTGCTCAGGGTTCGCGCTATTTGGATGGTGGCGAGTATCTGCGTATGCCTCTCCGTCGCAAGATAGGCACGCGCGGCTACACGTTTTTGTTTTCACTCTTCTGCGGCCGTCGGGTTTCTGACGCCTCGAGTGGCTTTCGAGCGATAAACGTTTCGCTCTTTGATGATAAGAGGATAAATCTGTGGCAGGAATGGCTCGATCGATACGAGCTTGAGCCCTATTTGCTTTTCAAGGCTTTAAAGCTCAGACACCGGGTTGTCGAAATTCCGGTGACCATCGAATATCCAAAGACTGACGGTATAGCTTACACAAAAATGCGAGCCATTACTGATTGGTGGAAAATACTCAGGCCAGCGGTTTTTCTTGCTCTTGGCCTAAAGAAGTAGGCGTGGGATGGTTCACTTGTCAGCGCCAGTTCTCAATTTCGCTTTCCGGAAGTGCAGCCACGCTAAGGTAAAGCCCTTTATCACGCCGTTCTCAACAATTTCTTTTGGGGACATTCCAGAGGCAGAGTGTACGATTTAGTTGCTTCGAATGATAAGTTTGTCGGCGGACTACTTGATCACCGCCTGATCGCCGCGACCAGATTGATTCTGGCGATATCCGCGGTGCTGGTACTCGACTACACGTCGATCTCCCGGTTAGATAGCGATACAACGCGACTGGTGCTGATGTTGTACATCATCTACAGCGCCACACTTTACTTGTTGACGGCTCGCCGAATCCGGCAGAAGCGGGCCATTCCAACCTGGTGGCATCGAACCGACATCGTCTGGTATGCGCTGCTGGTTGCGTTGAGCGGCGGAACCCATAGCATTTTTTTCTTCGGCTTCTTTTTCGCAATCCTTGTCGCTTCATTCGAGTCGGGTTTCATCCCCGGCTTAGTTACTACTGCTGTCTGTGCGGCGCTTTTTCTCACCGTCTCGCTGCTGCTTGTGCGTAATGAAGGGCCTCATTTCGACTTGCAACGGTTCCTGGCGCGTGTGCTGTATTTGTTTGTGCTCGGTTATCTCATAGCGCATTGGGGCGGCCAAAAGGTCACCTTGATTCGGCGTCTGAAACTGCTGCGAGAGATTGCGACACTCAGTACCGCACGAATGGGTGTCGACGCGCTGATTGATTCAACGATTGAACGGCTCCGGGCGTTTTACGACGTCGATATTTACCTGGTAATTCTTGCCGATGCGGGGACAGCTGATTACCGGCTGCACAGAGTAAAGCGCTACCAAGCTGTTAACGCAGCGGAAGGTCAGCCTATTCCGGCAGAGATGCTTCGAGTATTGCTGGCTTTGCCTACGGAGCATGCGGTCATTTCAAGCGAAGGCCTGTATGGGTGGCGGCGCGTCCATATCACCTATGACGTAACCCGACACGAAGTAGTACAGAACCCCGCCGATGAGCGGACCGCTCTTGCGAGTCTGCTTGATGCAAGGTCCCTTGTTACCGTGCCTCTACGCCATCCTAACCAGACGGTTGGCCGCCTCTATCTTACTACCGAGCGACGAAGCGCGTTTGATCAGTCTGATATCGAGTTCTTAATACAAGTTGCGGATTATCTTATGCCGGTCATTGATAGCATACGGCTTGTGGATCGACTCGCTCTGGAAGCTGCCGAAGAAGAGCGCAAGCGAATTGCTCGGGATATCCACGATAGTATTATCCAGCCATATATCGGCTTGCAGATGGGTCTTGCTGGATTGCGCCGAAAACTCGCAGCGGATTATGCAGGACCATCCACTAACTCCCGAGAGCTCCTGCGGGTAATCAAAAATGCAGCCGATGACACAGATCGACTGATCGAGATGACCGGTGACGGCATTGGTGATTTGCGAAGGTATGTGCGTGGTCTCAGGGACGAAGGCGAGTATGAGGTCGGTTTAACATCGTCTGTGCGACGTTTTGCCGCGAAATTCATGCAGGCCACAAACATACTGGTCCAGGTTAGAGCTGATTCCAATGTTAGGGTTGATGATCGGCTCGCGTCCGAAGTGTTTCAGATAATCGTGGAAGGACTAAGTAATATTCGACGACACACACAATCACCACGCGCGTTTATCGGGATGGAGCGCATGGATAATCGACTCATCGTAAGGATTGAGAATGATGGTACTCGTGGTTCAAACCCTACGTCTTTTACACCACAATCGATCGCTGAACGTGCTACGTCTTTAGGAGGCAAAGCTTACGTTGAGTTCTTTGGCGATATGGGTACTTCGGTGATCGTTGAAATCCCACTCGGTGAAAATTAGGATCTCGGAATGCTAAAAGAACCCATCAAGATTCTGCTTGTCGACGATCACGTGATCGTCCGTGCCGGGCTACGGATGCTTATCGAAAATCACAGTGGAATGGCCGTTGTTGGTGAGGCAGGCAGTCGACGCGACGCCTTGTCAATCGCTGCTCGCGAGCAACCAGAAATCATTCTGCTTGATCTCGATATGGGAGACGAGAGCGGGTTGGATTTCCTTCGCGAACTACTCGCAACCGCCAGCGGCGCTCGCATCGTTATGCTGACCGGGGTTCGTGACCCCGAGGCTCATCGCCGGGCGGTTCTACTTGGCGCGATGGGGCTGGTACTAAAGGACAAAGCGGCAGAGGTCCTGATCAAGGCGATTGAGACGGTGCATTCGGGAGAAGTCTGGCTCGACGGGTCGTTGACGGCAAGCGTGATTACGGAAATTTCCAGTGTTGACAAGTCCAGGAGGCCCGACCCGGAAGCCGAGAAGATCAGATCTTTGACCGGACGAGAACGTGAGATCGTGGGCCTCGTCTGTGAAGGACTTAAGAATAAACATATAGCGGATCGCTTGTTCATCAGCGAGGCTACGGTTCGTAATCATCTTACTTCGATACTCAGCAAGCTCGAGCTATCTGACCGCTTCGAACTTGCGTTGTACGCATATCGCAATCATCTTGCGAAGCCACCGAGTTAACTTCCGTTTGTTAGTCCGCCGTATCAGTAAAACAATGCTTCCGTCTAATCTGTGCTGCGCGCTACGGCTAAGATATTTGGGTACTGGTAAAATATTGATCTGTGAAAAATAGGACTATGCTCCCATCAAGAATGTGACTGTAGTCCGATGCAATTAACTTGATGTTTCGTTACCATTGACGTGGCACCTTTGGTAATAAGCGAGCGAACTTTAAAGGCGGTTAGGTCGGCGTAGCTGGCATGACCGCCTATATTCTGTCATCAAGCCGAACATTGGCGGGTGCCGATCTCTCTGGACAGTTAAAGTGACGTAATTTATCAAGCGAGCTGCTTCGCATAACGATAGATCTTTGAGGTGAGGACGATATGGCGTGCAGGACGTGGGACCAGTATGAAAGGTATATTCTCCAGCAATGGCCTCTTACGCGACGCGAGGTTCAGGTTGCTGTTGAGTGCATAAAAGGGAGGAAAAACAAGGAGATTGCGTCGGTACTTGGCATCGGTGCCGAAACGGTTAATAAGACGCTTGATCACGTCTACCGTGCGATTGGGGTTAACGGTCGTGACCAGTTGGTCGCCAAGCTACTCATCGCGGACATCGACAACACTCCTCTACAACAGTCTCTTATTCTTACTGGGGATGCAGCCGCATTGGTGGGCGTCGGCTTTATGGAGAGCCTTTATGAGTCGCGAGGCGAGAGAAAGCGACCTCGATCTGTTCGTTCTCCTTTGTCGACGAAGCGAAACGCGAATGGCTCCAAACAGTCGCAATCAGTATCGTTAAATCGGGTTGAACCCCGGCCCTCTCTCCCGACGCTCGAAAAGTCGGAAGGTCTGCAAGCGAAATTGAAAGTGACTGCAGAGAGCGCGGAAGATCTTGGGTGGCACATCAGTCCCGAATCTCTGATGGGATCTGGGGCGCTGGAAGGCTAAACCCAATAGCTCAAAACCTTTCTAGAGACTTAAACCTCGCATAAAGCAGCCTGCGCCCGACTTCCCTGGGACCTGTGTCCTATTCAGAAAGTGACTTTAGTCCAATGCATCCGTTTGGAGGAGCGTATATCCTCCGGATGGACAGTTTCGAAGAGCATCACTGACGTTCACGGATCAAGTCATTTTGGAAGTGGTATGAACTTGCGGGCGCGTTCGGTGAGGAACACGCTCGCAAAAAGTAAAGGGCGAGGGGTTCCTCCCAAGCATTTTCCTCTCGCCCTTTACGAGTTTCGTCCATTCCACAGAACCAACTACTCGGTCTTCCAACCCGCTCTCTGGATTTTTTCCGTTGTTCACCCGTAAGCAAAACCCTTCATTTTGCCTCTCTCAACATATCAGCGTTCCAGCTCAAGGAATTAGCTAGCCATTAGCAATTTCTGACGTCTTTAGGTGATCGCTAGTCGAAAAGGCATCGCCACGTTTTCGATACCGAAAACTGTTAAATGTGTTGCGGACAATGGATGACAAGCTGGAAAGCGCCACGAACATGGCTTATATGTTGTCAGCACAGCTTGCGGCAATGGAGCTGAACATAATGTTCGGGAACGTAAACCGCAACGTAAACGCGTTCGATTTGTGCTCGCACCTGACAATCGGTGCCCTGGTGTTGGCAGCCAATGATGCCTTGTGTACGGACGGTAACACACCCTCAGGAGAGCCCAATCGCGCTGTCCAGGAAGCTCTGAAAAATTGCCTTGATGCCTTAAACAACAACGGAAAAGTCTTGAACCCAACCCCGTGTCCATTTACAACTCCTTACTAAATGGAGCGATGTCGAGTATCGAGGGGCAGGGACAAGTTCCCAGCCTTTTTTGTCAGTCTACGTTAGAAGCTCTAGTAGGCAGTCGCTCACGATCAGTGCATGATTGTTGGGATGGTGATTGTGAGATTCAAGACTCTGACCAAATTTGAAGCACCGCGAGTCTTTTGACAGTGGTCGCTCGGTTTTCACGTGGAGTAGCGACGGCGAGTTCGGCTTTGGCCGGCTTCCACCGCCGCTACACAACGAGGTCGTAGAAAGGCCAACTGCATGCAGGTTACGCTGACCTGCGCATGAATCAATGGTCCAGCGGACCGATGGCAAGGTACTTCTCCCGCGCTCGATTTGGTACTAGAAACAATTGGTCGGAGGGTTGGTTTGCGAATGCGCAAGTTCACTCCGGAACTGCCCGAAGTGGCTCTTAACCTCTCCCATATTTACGTCAGCTTCTTTGGTGATTTGACCTATCGACATTCCACCGTTGAGCTTTGTGATAACCTCGTCCAAGGTCATATCGAGTTTGTCCGCCAATAGCACCGCAGCGACAAACTGTCCAAATGGAAAATCGGTCAACGATTCGAACTTCGTCTTGAGCTGAACGGCGGTGCCGACACCAGTCGTATGAGCTGCAAGAATGCAAAATACGACATTGCGGCCGAGTTGGTCCGCTGTTTCTTCAGCTTTGGCCCCAGTCTTATTGGCTTCCTTATTGAGCTGCTTCATTTCCTGCTTTTCAGCTTTCTTGTCGCTCTTTCCTTGTGCAAAAGCGAAATTCGCAGCCAGCAACATTACCAGTGCGGTGGTCAATGCCAATCTAAGTCTCAAAGTGGTGTTTTTCATATAGTTCACCTTAACGGAATTTTCTGCTGGGGCGAAAAACAGCGCCGTGACCCAGCTTGCTGCATTAGCACCCTGTTATCTCAGATGTCGGCTTGATTTTGTATTTTGATATTTGCCGTTTCTAACTACCTTGCTGTGAGGAGGACACTTGCAGTCTAAGCGAGGCCCTGACAGTCGTCAACAATAAACACCGCCGAGCAGTAGGTTCAACACTAAAATCAGCAAACAGACTACTTAGAATAGTCGTAACAACTGACTCAGGAGCTCGCTGCTAAGAATCACAATCGGGGCGCGGTGATGGAACCGACGTCTCCGGGCTTTCGAAGCATCTTTATCACCTCTCCGCAATGCAGTTCCTCTTCAGCAATCATCTTGCGCGCGTACTCCTCTAAGAGCACGGATCGGTCGCGCACCAATTCGAAGAGTTCGCGATAGAGCTCGGTTGCTTCCTTTTCGGCCTCGAGTGACTCCCGCAGAATGTCGTTGATTTCGTGTTTGTGTGTCTCCAGCAGGGGACCAATATTTAATGAAGGATGTTCCCCGAGGTGTGTCACTAATTCACCCGCCGCCTGAGCATGCGCGAGACCCGTAGTAGCCTGTTCACGCAGCCAGGAGATAATTGGAATGCGACTGTGACCGTAAACCATGAGGGAGTAATGTGTGTAACGTACAACACCAGCTAGTTCTGATTCGAGGATCCGGTTTAGAAGAGCGACGACTCCTGCCTTATCGAGTTCTTGTTGAGCCATAAGACCTCCTTCGACTCAAAATCACGATTTGTTTCGACATTCGGTATATACCGCAGCAGCTTACCTGACGCAATGACTTGCTGTACGGATCACCGATCGAGTGGAACAGCGACTACCGGGACGTCCCAATGCGCCAGGAGTATTTCAAACCGGCGCTGTTCCTCACGTTTGTAGGTGTCCTGATCCGGGAATAGCTGTTTGATGATCGGTTCTTCACTTGCCTGGTCCGAAGCCGCCGCCATGTTCTTGAAGACTATAGTCACTCGATAGTCCCACCGGCCGTCTTCAGTTGCATGATATCTGGGCTTTGCCGCAGTAACGCTGAGTATACGTCCTGTTTCCATCTGTTTTTTAAGCACCGGGTAGTGATTCTTCTTGAATAATCTGATGAACTCGTCGGCATAGCCCCATTTTGCCTTGTAGTAGTAATCGGCAACGAACGCTTCGTCGTTCGACTTATTCTGAGGGGGATGTGCATTGGTAGAGGAGGTGTGAATTAAACAGATGAGAAAAATCGCAAGACCGATCATCACTGAAGACCTTCTTTTCATAGAAGCTCCTTACGAAAGTTTTTGAGAGTATATCGCAGCAGCCTTTTCTTGGGCAGGCCACAAAATCGAAATGCCGATAGTGATTCATTACGGATCAATCGTCGGATTGTAGTGGAATGCATGATAGTGGCTCATTACGGCTCAATCGTCGGATCGTAGTGTTGACAATTTAGTGGTGCTCCTCGAAAGGCTGGCTGAGAACGGTGATCTACATGAGTTTGTTGTTTATGGGAGATGGCTCGATCGCGTTGAAGACCAAAATTCGGAGCATCCTTCGAGGACAAATCTATGAGTTTGTGATCATCGTTCCGGCGCCTTCGTCGGTGAACACTTCGTGCAGCAAGGCGTTGCGCTTTGAGCCGTTGATTATGTGGGCGCTGCGGACGCCGCGCCGTATCAGATGTGCGATCGCTGCTATCTTGGGCAGCATTCCCGAGGAGACTACGCGTTCTTTGACTAGCCGGTCTGCTTCATCGACGGTGAGCCGTGAAAGCCGCGATGATGGATCCTGACGGTCAAGGAGTATTCCGTCCACGTCTGTAAGCAACAAAAGCTTCTCTGCCTGCAGATGTACAGCAATCTCCGCCGCAATCGTATCCGCATTGATATTGTAGATATTACCCTGGTCGTCAGCACCTAAGGATGAAATCACCGGTACATAACCGTTTTCGAGCGTGAGCCTCAGCAAGCGAACGTTGATTTCTACTATGTCGCCTACGTGTCCGAAGTCGACAGTTTCGACCTCTCCAGTTTCCTGATTCAACACCCTTTGGATCTCGCGGCGCCGGGCTTGAATAATCCCTCCATCTACGCCCGATAAGCCTACGGTTTCACATCCGCACCGCCTCAGTGCCGAGAGAACATCCAGGTTGATCTGTCCAGCGAACACCATCTTCGCAACCTCGAGCGTTTCGGTGTCGGTAACCCTTCTGCCGTTGACGATGCGCTGTTCGATTCCAAGCCGTTCGGCAGTCGTGGTGAGCTGCTTGCCTCCGCCGTGAACTACGGCAAGATTGATACCCACCTGCTGACAGAGCGTTATCTCCTCGGCGAGCGAATTCAGTTGCTCCTGGTCTTCGGTTACCTTGCCGGAAAGCTTGACCACGAAGATCTTATTCTTAAAACGCTGGATGTATGGCAGCGCCTCTCGTAGTAAATCGAGTCTCTCTTGGATCATTTTAAGAAAGTACCAATGTTTGGGTCGTGCTTTGAGTCACTTGTTAACAAATGCTGCAGATTTTAACGCAAAGACGCTAAGTCGCAGAGGCGCAAAGTTAGAAGATGGATGCGAGCACGGCTTTTTGTGCGTGCAAGCGATTCTCGGCCTCGTCGATCGCCGCGTTCTGCGGACCATCCAAAACGCCATCAGTCACGACAACGTTTCGTCTCACCGGAAGGCAATGCATGAACCATCCGTGATCCGTCGAATTCATAAGATCCTCATCGACCCGCCAGTGCTTGTATTGTTGACGAACCTGGATGTCTTCTTCGCCTCGTCCGTAGTAATGCTTGCTGCCCCAGCTCTTTGCATAAACAATCCGCGCGCCTTTGCAAGATTCACGTTGATCGCGAGCAATCCGAACTTTGCCACCGCTCGATCTTGCGCCGTTTTCAATCTCAGCCATTACCTCGTCGCCAAGATCGTATTCGGGCGGACAAGCTATAGTGAGATCGAGACCGCACTGAGCGGTAACCAGCGCAAACGAGTTCGGTACCGCCATTGGTAACGGCTTCGGATGATAAGCCCAGGTGAGCACCACACGCTGACCTGAAAAAGCCCCAAGCTTTTCACGCATCGTCATCGCATCGGCAAGAGCTTGAAATGGATGATGCCGTGAGGACTCAAGGTTGAATACCGGTACATCGCTATGTTCTGCAAAACCTCGAACTACTGGATCGGCCATTTCCCCAGCAAAGTCTTTCATCTCGGGGAAGGCCCTGACGCCGAGCGCCACGCAATAACGCGACAGCACACGGGCAGCCTCTTTTATGTGCTCGGTTTTATCGGAATCCATCACAACGCCTTCGCGATGTTCGAGGCTCCAGGTCCCTTTGCCAACATCGAGAGTCACTGCGTTGCCGCCCAGCTCATAAACCCCGATCTCCATCGACGCTCGCGTACGCAATGAGGGGTTGAAGAACACCAATCCGACGCTTTTGCCGCGAAGCGGCTGCTCGCGATAGTCTCCTGCCTTGATCTTTGCTGCCAGATCGATCAGTGAGGACAACTCGTCTGTGGTGAAGTCAGCGGTGCTGAGAAAATCTCTTCCTTTTAAGTTCATTGGTTCCAGATATCGATGCTTGTAGCAAACCGCAGGAACAACTCTAACCGAGAGCTATTCGGCTGAGCTCATCCAGAAACAGATCAATTTCAGGTCTGCGCAACGAAAGCGGCGGTAGCAGTCTGAGGATGCTTGGATCCTCCGACAATCCGGTGATTATTTTTTTCTCCAGGAGGCCCTGTTGAACCGCCTTCGCGGTTCCGTCGGGTAACTTTATTCCAATTAAGTAGCCCAGGCCGCGCACTTCTTCCACCAGAAGCATCTTCCGGAGTTCCTGGAACAAATATGCTGAATTCTCCCGAACGTTTTCCAGCAGGCGCTCATCGCGAATCACATCGACCGTAGCTTCCAGCGCTGCACACGCCAGTGGGCCCCCTCCGAACGTCGTTCCCAGATCACCATTCTTAATTTCACCGTCGATTGCGTCGGTCATTAGAACCGCACCCATCGGCACACCACTGGCGATGCCCTTGGCTAAAGTTATCATGTCGGGGACCACATCGAATCGCCCGCCGAAGAAGAACTCACCCGTTCTTCCCATTCCGGTCTGCACTTCGTCGTAGATCAACATCGCTCCCGCGTCATCGCACATTTCTCGCAGTGACCGGTAGAATTCGGGTTCGGCCATGCGCACTCCACCCATCGATTGTATCGGCTCCAGAAGGACCCCCGCAGTTTCTTCGTCGAGCAAGGTTTTAACCGACTCAATATCGCCAAACACTGCGTAAACATGTCCTTCAAGCAGCGGAGAAACGTTTTCGCGATACTTCGGAAGCCCGGTCGCTGATACCGATCCGGGGGTCCGGCCATGGAAGCCGCCCTCGAACGAGATGATCTTTGTGCGGCCAGTGAGCATGCGAGCGATCTTCATTGCGTTCTCGTTTGCTTCGGTCCCTGAGTTCACAAAGAATGCTTTGGTTAAAGGTTCCGGTGCAATTTCGATGAGCTTCTCCGCGGCGCGAGCGCGCGCGTCGTTGTAAACCAGATTTGAGTAGAAGAGCAGCCGGCCCGCCTGTTCCGAGATCGCCCGAACGACTCTCGGATGTGAGTGCCCGGTTGATACAACTGCGTGACCGCCGTATAGATCCAGATATCGATTGCCGTCAGTTGTGTAAACCCAGACATCTTCGCCGCGCTCTACGACGAAAGGGAATTTTTTGTAGGTCGCAACCTGGTATTGCTCTTCGATTTCTATGAGGCTCCTACGTTGTGGTTGAGTGGTCAACTTACGCTCCTTTGTTGCCTAAACCTGGCTCGCGTCGCTCCGACATCTACATGAAAAATAGAAGTAACATTGGATACCGATGAGCCGTCCGAGTTAAGGATTGCTGCCAGGAAGAATTAAGCCCGTTCGCTCATCAACGCCAAACATCAAATTCATATTCTGCACCGCCTGCCCCGCGGCGCCCTTTACGAGATTGTCGAGGGCAACAAACACGATAGCGGTATCGCCGTTAGCTGCCCATCCAATATCAACAAAGTTCGTGTTCTTAACCCAGTTGATATCGGGCGAGCCATTTACCAGTCTGATGAAAAACTCCTTCCCGTAGAATTCGCGAAACACCTCGCCAAGGCGCTGACTCGTGATCGGCTCTGCGGTGGTAACGTAGATCGATCCAAAGATGCCTCGCACCACCGGAATCGAGTGTACTTGAAACACCAGCTGGCAGTCAGTGGACCAACTCGAATTCACCGATGCCAGCAGTTGTTCAACTTCCGGCTGGTGCTGGTGCTCGAAGGTCTTGTATGCGTAAAAGCTGTTTGCTCGTTTGGGATGGTGTGTGTTGGCTGCAGCTTTCGCGCCCGAACCGGACGAACCGGTCTTCATATCGGCGATAATTTTTCCTTTTGCCAGGCCGGATGCGACCAATGGAAAAAGTCCCAGCTCGAGAGCGCTTGCGAAGCACCCCGGGTTTGCGATCCGGGTTGCTTCTCGGATTTGGTTGCGATTCACTTCGGTCAGGCCGTACACAAACTGCCGTTGCGTACCCATCGCAGTATGTTCGCGACCGTAAAAATTTTTGAAGGATGTGGCATCGTTCAATCGAAAATCGCCGGATAGATCGATCACCTTTACGGACCTGGGGATTGAGGGAACGATTTCAATAGCCTGACCGTGAGGCAGACCAAGAAAGACACAATCAAGATCCCCGAGCTTTTGTGGGTCAGGCATGCTTTCGAATGCAAGATCCGTCAATTTCGCCAGATTGGGATGTACGGCGTCGATGCGTTTGCCCGCGTGCTCGTTTGCTGTTACAAGCTTGAGTTCAACTTCCGGATGGAAGAGCAGAATGCGAAGCAGCTCGCTCCCTCCGTATCCGGACCCTCCGATGATTCCTGTTTTGATCAATTTCACTTTCCCTTTTCCTGATTTTGCGGCATAGCGGCTTTGATTCTCTGCGTGACATCCATAGTTCGGCGTTGCTAAGTCTTAGGTTCCGCGCAAAGCCGCAAGGTCGCTAAGCGCTCAAACATTCTTGCTTACTCGCCCATTCCGACAGCTTTGCTCGAATCAACTCTGCTAAATGCTCTGCGCCGTTCACCGCATTCGCCGCATCGAGCCCGAGCTCGCGATTTACATAAGCGGTACCCATCTGCGAGTCCGCCACCGGTCCCGAAATCACATCGATCTTAACTCCAAAATTCGCCAGCAGCTCACGTCCGCCCCACGCTCCCACAAAATCACCGGCGCAAAATACCAGCGCAGCGGTCGCATCCATCAACTCCTTGTCTTTGAAGATTGTCTCAACGCCGTAGCCTCCAAGTATACCGTCTCCAAGCTCGATCACTATGCAGTCAGGTTCGATCTCAGCCAGTTTCGAAATAACCCCCTTGGCTATTGGCGCGAGATCCGCGACCCCCACGGTTGACGCGAAACCGCAATCCAAAAAGCTCATCGTCTTTATCGCGCCATGGTCCTCCATATTCAATGTGTCTCTGAGGCACGCCACTCCTGCAAGCTTAGCCGCAGCAACGCGACGTCCCTCTCGCGTCAGGTGCTTGATGATTTCAGTTGCCGCATACGTTTTTCCCGAATTCATGCAGGTACCGGCTACCAGCACCAATGGAGTTGTAGTTTTGAGCGTTTCCCGCGGAGGGACTGCGCCTTCGGCTATATTCATCAGGCGGCCGTGACTTACGGGCATGCCTATAACTTCCACTTCAATGGCGTTGCTCAAGCTGTGGTGATGACCAACGCACCGGCCAACAAGCCCGCCCAGGTTCAGAAGGTGAAGCCGATCCCCCGGGGAAATGCTTTCGGGCACGTCGCCAACAAATCCCTTGAGCGCGCGTCTGTATCCAAGCACGCCGGCGATAATGTCACCGGGGTTGATTTTGGCCATCCTGCCGGTGACTAACTCCAGCGTATTGTAGGTAGCATTGTCGGTGAGGGCGCGAACCACAACGACATTGCCTGGACTCGACTCGCACGATGTTGTGATCGCAAGTTCGTGATCGAGGTTAAGATTAACTGTGGATGACGCGATTTTATCAACGCGTACCAATCGAAGTTCGGTATCGCTAATCTCCTGATCCGCGATTTTCGCGGTGGCGCTTTGCGCGGCTTGAGTCAAATAAGTGCTCAATTCAGTTTCTCCTCATTCTGATTACAAACTTCCGCTTGAAAGCGGTACTACAAACTCTTTCTCTGTTCAGCTATTTTTCTCATGCGCAATCGCAGCGCGTTCAACTTTATGAAACCCTCGGCATCGCGCTGGTTGTATACGGTGTCGCGCTCAAACGTCGCGAATTCTTCCGAATAAAGCGATCGCGCCGACTTTCGTCCAACTACAGAGCAGTTGCCCTTGTAAAGCTTCAGCCTCGCCGTTCCGGTTACCGTCTTTTGGCTCTCGTCAATCAGCGCTCGAATCGCATCGAATTCCGGCGTGTACCAGAAACCGTAATAAATCATTTCCGCTACCTTTGCGTTTAGCGAATCCTTCAGGTGGGCGACCTCGCGATCAACTGTAAGCGATTCCACAGCACGATGCGCCGCATGCAAAATCGTTACGCCCGGGGTCTCGTAAACTCCTCTCGATTTCATTCCGACGAATCGATTTTCAACCAGGTCGACGCGCCCGACGCCGTGTTCGCCACCGATGCGATTCAACCGATCGAGAAGGGAAGCGGGCGATAGGATTTCGCCGTCTACGGCGACTGGGACGCCTGAATTGAATTCGATTTCAAGATAAACCGGCTTATCAGGAGCGTCTTCCGGCGAGCGAGTGAGAATGAATATGTTCGCAGGCGGCTCGGCCCACGGATCCTCCAGAATCCCACCTTCATAACTTATGTGCATCAGGTTTCGATCCATGGAATAGGGCTTCTCTTTAGTGGCGGTGATAGGGATCTTGTGTTGCTGCGCGTAAGCGATGAGATCGGATCGCGATGTGAACGGCCACTCCCGCCAGGGCGCAATAACGCGGATGTGTGGATCGAGAGCGTAGTAAGTGAGTTCGAACCGAACCTGGTCGTTTCCTTTTCCAGTCGCTCCGTGTGAAACAGCGCGAGCGCCCTCTTTTTGCGCAATTTCGATTTGCTTCCTGGCAATGAGCGGACGCGCAAGGGACGTTCCCATCAGGTAGACGCCTTCGTAGACGGCGTTTGTCTTGAGCGCGGTAAACACAAAATCGCGCACGAATTCTTCGCGCAGGTCTTCAACGTACAGTTTGGACGCGCCGGTGGCGTATGCTTTTTCCTCCAAGCCTCCCAATTCCTCGGCCTGTCCTACATCGGCTGCGAAACAGATCACTTCGCACCCGTAGGTTTCCTTGAGCCACTTGAGTATGACGGAGGTATCGAGCCCGCCGGAGTAAGCCAGCACTACCTTATCTACTTTGTCATTTCCCGTTTGCATCTATTAGTTCTCCCGATTTCAAATCAAACAAGTTGTTATTTGTATTAAGAGTTCACATCATTGCGGCCACGAGGCCGTTCTGTTTTTTTCGCTTGGTCGGTTGCTCGTGCCTCGAGCTTTCAAGCGGCGAGGCGCAAACAGTTTCACGATCTTTTTGACCGCGAGCCGTTGGGCTGCGGCGTTCTTGACCGCGATTAGAATTGTGTCATCCCCGGCAACAGTGCCGACGATCTCGCCAATGTTCGAGCGATCTATGGTTAATGCCGCGGGCTGAGCCAAACCTACGTCGGTTTTTACGACGATAAGGTTATCGCCGGCGGTGTCTATTGCGGTGATCGGCCCGCCAACGTTAACGGCGTCTCTCGGAGCAACGTAATATCCGTCTACCTTCGAGAGTCCGAGCCTTACGATATCCCTGGAAACACTCGACTGCGTCGCTGCAAAGCCGCTTCGAGCAAGCTGCGCCGCCAGGTCCTGCTGAGTAGCAACCTGGTTTTTACTGATGATCTCAAGGATCTTGTCGTATCGATTTTCACGTGCTCTATGCATTATTCCTCAAATTATTCACATATTATGTAAATCTGATGCATAAAATAGCATGTAGAGTTGGGCGGAGTCAAACATAATGTGTGCTGAAATGCCTTTTTTTCTTATGTGTGTAGCGCTACAAAGGAAGGAAGGCCTAAGGGTTAAGAGAGGAGCTAATTTGATTCGGGGTTGTCTTTCCGGCTCGCGGTCTAGTATCCCTTATCTCTGAAAACCAGCAGATAAAGCCCTGCGGCAATGATCGGGAACAATAAGATCAGAACCATCAGTACGACTTTTGTTGTAGTATCGCGATTTGACTTCATCACATCGGTCAACGCGAATATGTCCAGTATGATTGCTGCCACTCCAAAAAGCGTACCCATAGTTCTCGTGTTCTCCTTATCTTGGCCTGTTGAATTGAGTTACGAACGTATCTAACGGAAAGTTCGAATATATGCACACCACATCGAGACATTGCAAGTGGCGACATTCAAAATTTGTGAAGGAACCTAGGGAGGCTTGGAGGCGGGGTCTGAGTCCTTGCTTCGGGCAGTCGAGTTCAATCGTGAGGGTGCTCACACAAAGCGTGCTGGCAATTTCTTTGCTAGTCCTCTCCTCAACGAGGAGTTTCAGGACGGGCAGTTCGGAGGCGTCAGACTTTAGTATAGTTGGCGGGTTTCGGGGAAGGCCCCCGGTTTTGCGGGGGCCTAGGATGTTTATTCATTCTGTGTGCCGAGCAAATTGCTGATCGTCGTTTTGAACACCGAGTATGGCTGCGCCCCGCTTATGATGCTCATCACCTTGATATTCGGGTCACTCGGGTCCTTCTCGTTCCGCAAGCCGATAACAAAGGCCGGTGTACCCTGGATACCGGCGGTGAATGCCTCTTCGGCTCCCCTGCGAATCTCAGGCGCATGCGAGCCGCTGCTGAGGCACTGATTGAACCTCGTCAGATCTAGCCCGATCGACTGCGCATGCTGTTGCAAGTCAGCGGGCGAGAGCGCCTCCTGATTGCTGAAGAGGCGACGGTGCATCTGCCAGAACTTTCCCTGTTCGCCCGCGCAATCGGCCGCCTCCGCTGCTTTGATAGCGAATGGGTGGATGCTCTCAAGCGGCAGGTTGCGGAATACGTATTTGACCTTGCCTGTGTTGATGTATTCCTGTTCGATCAGCGGCATCGTGTCGCGAAAGAAGCGGCTGCAGTAGGGGCACTGGTAGTCGGAGAACTCTACGACGACCAGCCGCGCGCCCTGCTCGCCGACAGATGGGCTGTTGGCGATGTTGATCGTTTCGGGCCGAGCTAGCTCGGGTGACGGTTTACCGCCGGCCAGCAACAGCATGATCTTTTTTACCTCCTGCAGCTCGTTTTGAAGCACCGCCTGGCCCTGCTTAAGGGCTTCGATCTCTCTCTTCATTTCATTCTGCTGCCGGTTCGGCCGCTGGGCGGAAGCTAATTGAGGCCCGATCAGGATCAGCGCAATGACGAGTACCGATACAGATAGTCTGTAAGTCAAAAGACGCGACTTGGACGTGGGCGGTCGGATTGTTGTCCGGATGCAGGGCTTGGTGAAAATCGCAAAGTTCGTAAGATCGCATTTAGTAGTCATGATATTTCCTCAATGTGCGAGTAGTTGACTGTTGTTGGATGGCGGATGGTTGTGGTTCGAGGGCAGGAAGGCATAGCTCTGCCCCCGAACCTGCAACGCAAGTCAGCGGACAGGGACTGTACCAACAATTGTCGTCACCTCTCTGCTTGTTGGCCGGGCTACGCAGCTACAAAGCCCCGGGTTTCCGAAGAACTCGGGCGGGCATTTCTGCCAATTGGCTCCCCCGAACCTGCTGCAATCCGTGACCATGATCGGGTTTTGACCCTTCTTAGCTTCAGGTAAGTCTTCGCCGGTCCAGGCCGGCCAGCACCAGGTCAGATCATCACGCCAGCCGCTCGGGCACGGCTTGCCCATAAAGCCGGGGACAGTCAGTGAATAGTCAGGCGGGACATCGTAGCAGAGGCCTGCGAGGTACTCCTCTCCGGGCTTGCATCTGGGATCCCAAGGTCGCCTGATGGCAGATACGCCCATAGGCGGTGTGATAAAGCCCGTTACCTTCCGGCTTCCCATCAGCTCTGAACGATCTTCTGAAAGGGTAAGTGTGTCTACAAAGCTTGGCAGCACCTTGAACTCATAGATTCGATTGATCGGGTCCTTGACGGTTACCGTACCCTTGGGACCGCCCACTAACTCAGTCGTCCCATCGGGTCTAACGATAACCTTCATACCCTGGTTACCCTGCCACGCCCAAACTCCTACAACAGCAGTGATGTTCACGGCATCATCCATGCCTGCAATAGGAGTGGCAGGCGCCGCGCTGCTGTTGGCCTTCACCCCGATTACAAGCGGGATCACGTCATAGTCGGTAGTGTAGATTTGGACAGCCCCAAGAACCCCGGCTTGACCGGAGACCTGAACCTTGACCGAGCAGGTCTGTCCTCTCTGCAGCAATTGCCCCACGCAGTCGGCGTTCGCTGAGATTGAAGCGTTGGCGAATGGAGTCGTGGTGATCTCGGTGATCGTTGTCGGCTGCTGGACAGTCAGTTGAACGGTCTTAACCTCGCTGCTCGGACCGGATACCGTGCCAAAATCAAGAAGGTCAGCACTGGAGGCGAGAGGCTCGAGTGTGCAGCTGCCATACTTGGTGAAAGCTGTAACCATACCGGAGATGCCGGTTGGGTCCAAGGCAGTCAGGATCGTCCAATCGAAATCGCCCGTCTCTTTCAGCCCTCCGAATTCTTTAGCTGCCTCATTAGCTGCTTTGAGACCGCCGGACTTCAATGAGATCGCCCCCGTCCAACCCGAGATCTGTGACTTCGTGGACTGGTTTATCGCGTACTTTACCAATGTCCTCGCGAACACCCTATCATTGTTCCACACAGCCTTGCTCGTAAATGTGTCGTATCCTGAGATGGGCCGGGGAGGACGGTTGATAATTCCAGGAGAACTGTTAGCAGCACCTTTGATGATTCCTGGGAACAAAAGGGGATCTGGAGACTTGTCTATAATACCCTCCATCAACGCCTTGCCGAACGTCCTACTGCTTGCCCTTAAAGCATTGGTCGAGATCTGTGTGGCATTTCCCGCGCCCCGTGCAGCATTTCCCGCGGTCTGTGCGGCATTTCCCGCGCCTCGTATGACATTGCTCGTGGTCCGTCCAGCATTTCCCACGTTGCGCAAAACATTTCCCGTGATTCTCGTCGTGGCAAAATTGCTCAATCTGACGGAGCCTGAGGTGCCTGCTTCGCCGAGCGTGGTAAGCGCTGTTTTCGCCGCGGTCCTTGCCGCAGCGCTAATTCCCGGCCCGCCGGCTACAAAGCTGAGTAGGTTGACCGCCACACCGACAGTATTCATCACCATATCTCCCACAGCGGCGGCGCAGGCAGCCTGATCCCTGGCGCATCCGGCTCCGCAGTTGAATGGGAAATCAGACGGGCAGTTCCCCCAACAGACAGGTCCCACGCCTGTATAGGCCGGGGGACACGGTTGGTAGCACAAGCCCGCGTCGGCTTCTAAGCCAGGGGCGCAACCCGGGACCTGGCCGACGCCCCGAGTATAAGAACCTTTGGCGCAGGACACGCCGATGTCGGTCATACCCTGAGGGCAGGCAGGCGAGCAGACACAACAACCGACTTTCACAAAGCCTGCTTTGCATTTGGGATAGTAGATGAGTCCGTCCTGCTCGCAACTGCCGGAGCCGCCGTTTTCGCCCTCGCAGCGGGAACGGGACGGGCCGTAATCGAAAGCCGGATCGCCGAACTTCCACGGATAGCCTGCTCCGCGACCATAAGCCTCCGGCTTGGCGCAGAAGGCGCCGTCGTCACGAAAACGGTCTGGACATTTCTGCCAGCAGACAGGTCCGAGCCCCACAAACCCATCCCGGCATTTGGGGTAGCACAGTCCACCATCCTTCTCCTGGCCCGGCGGGCACTCGGTCGGGATGCCGCCCACACCGCGGCCAAAGGTCTGCTTCCAGCAAAGGAGCTTGTCCCCGGCCGGGGGAGCTGTTGCCACGGGCGCAGTTGAAACTGTAAGCCTCCAAAGCTGCTTGGGGGCACTTGATGTCCCGACCATCTGCAATAAGAACTGACTGAAGGAAGGGTTTAGCGCAGAGATGCTTAATGACGTCCCCGGCCCGAGAGCGTCGTTGCTCAATCGGTACTTGCCCTCGGAAACAGCCGTGAGGGTCCAAATCTGTCCCGCAGACCTATCGGTGTTTTGCATCGCGAGGACTTGCCTGTTTCCGCTCGCCTGCGTGGTCAACGACTTAGACTCGCCGGCCGCGAGGTTGATCAGTCTGTATTTGCCACCGCCCAGTGGAATAAATTTCCAGAGCTGTTCGGCAGACTCCTTGTTGTCAGCCATGACAACTTCTCCGCTCGGAGAGAAGCTTAACGACCTGGCGGTCTGGCCCAATGACACAAGATAGTCGCTGTTGAGCCGGTAGGTAGCGTTGGCATCGATCTGCGGAGCCGGTGCTTGCGGCGAGGAAGCCGGGCTCTCATCCTCAACTAACTTGCGTTCCTCTGGTAGTGGTGAATCGATTTGTGAGGCTTGGGCTTGGACTGCGAAAGCCTGAGAGGCTTGCGCTATCACCAGCAGTCCAAGGGCCGTCATAGAGAGTCTCATCAGGATCAAACGCATAGCGAATTCTCCTTCCTGTTCAGAATTACCAACTGGATCTTACTTACGCGTCTGCGCCTCGCGGGTCAGAAACGACCAGCTCTTGCGCACCTCCCTCCCATCTACGTTCGCTTTAATGCTGACCTTGTAAGCTGTGTTCTCAACCAAAGGCTTGATCGGTATCAGGCAAACTGTGCTCTGCTGCGGAAAGCCTGTGGCAGGCCTCTCCGGATCGGACAAATGGATCTCTATCTTAGTCCCCGCCGAATCGATAAGCTCTGCCTCCACCCCGGATACTTTTGCTGCGAACGGAAACAGCAGCGTGATCGGATATCCAGCCTGGCGAGGGGCGCCCTTCGGCAAGGGGTCAGGTGTGTCCCCGCCGAATTCGGTAGGAACATTTGCCTGGCCATCTGACGGATAAGCGACCGAGTCTAAATCAAAACCAACGATTCCTGATATGACGTCCAGGACGACCACTTCCTCCTGATAACCGAGCCCTATCCGCTTCAGGTTCGGGCGGAGAATAGGGATGCGGTGGTACAGGCCTGCCATCCACCGCTCAACCGCCCCGGCAATATCTCTGCCCCAGAATATGTCGCTGGCACTAGCCGCCTTATTTCCTTCGGCGGTGTAGCCGGGTAGCTCCTGGCGTTCTGTGTGCGCGCCTAAACCCTGTGCCTTCGGGTTCTCACGGTTGGTAACCAGGTATTGAGCGTGGAGACGACAAGCTCTGCTGAGGTCTCCGTCGAGATCAACAGGCGGAAGGCTGGCGAGCCTGCGGATCGCATTTATTTTCTCGACTAAGAGTCGAGACGTGTCTGACTGAATAGCTAAGTCTTGGGCTGGCGCGGTGGATTGTCCGATTGTTGTAGTCGCATTTCCGAAGGCTATCCCGCCGACTACCATTACCACCAACAGCAGCCGCTGCTTGCGGCGGGTACAGAAATTTCCTTGTGGGTAAAGAGTAGGTTGATACACTCGCTTTCTCATTGTCTTTGTCCTCCCACCAGAGCGACCGTGACCGTTAAGAAATCCACGATTCAGGTTCATTCTGTTACGCCTTGCAACAAGGACCGCATTTCAAACAGGTTATCCTTGAGGATGTAACCGCGGGCCCCTGCTTCCCGCGCGGCGTGGCGTAGCGCTTGGTTATCGTGATTGGTAATGATAATCACCCTCGCTTCAGGGAAGACGGCCCTGATCTGCTCGGTGGCCGTAATCCCATCCATCGCTTTCATCTCAATGTCCATCAGGACCCAGTCCGGCCGTGAGCTGGTGTATGCCTCGAGCGCTTCGCCGCCGTCGTCGCACTCGGCAAACTCTTCGGCCAAGTCAGCTAGCATCCGCTTCATCAGTCGGCGCATCTCCGGATTGTCTTCGACGATCAGCAGCCTCAAGACTCGTCCTTTCGGCCTGTTCTGAAGGCGTCTCGAATGCCGGCGATTATTGCAGGAAGGAGCACGGCCGCGTATCGAGGCGGTCACCTATTTTGCATTGGGAGGTCGTGCCTATTTTTATAGGTGGGAGTACCTATGCATTTCACAATTGTCATTGAAGAGTGCGGCACATTTCTTCAAGAGCAATTGCCAAATATGAGCGTGATATTTGAGAGCTTTGTTAGGACAACTCAGACTTGTGCCCGATGGCGAATTTCACGAGTGCGTTGAAGCCATGGATGTCGAGCTTTTCACAGATGTTTGAGCGGTGGTGTTCAATCGTGCGGATGCTCACAAAAAGCGTGTCGGCGATCTCCTTGCTGGTCTTCTCCTCAGAGATGAGTTTTAGTACGCGGCGTTCGGTAGGCGTCAGGTCGTTGATCGTCGGTATGCGGCGGGCGAGGTCGGCCACGCGGCCGGCGCGGTTGAGCAGGTAAGTGGACAATTCGGGACTGAAATAGTTGCGGCCGGCGGCGACCGCGCGGATGGCGCTGACGATCTCGCTGATGGCGGCGTCCTTCAGCACATACCCGGCGACGCCCAGGTCGAGCGCCTTGTGAAAGAGCTCTTCGTTTTTGTGCATTGTCAGGATGATCACCTTGGCGTTGAGCTTGGCTTCCCGCGCCGCCTGGGTTACAGCGAAGCCGTCGCGTCCCGGCATATCCATGTCCAGCACTGCGACTTCAGGGCGAAGCTCGGAGAGTCGGGCAATTGCCTCGTCTCCGTTTTCGGCTTCAGCCACGACCCGCAACCGTGCATCGCGCGAGATGACCTTCGCCAGTCCCTCGCGGAAGATCGGGTGGTCGTCGGCAATTAGTATGCGAATCTCGCCGTCATTCATCCTCTTTTGCTCTTCGCCCTCCATTCGTTGTCGCGGAGCGTTCGGGCAACACCGTCTCAACTGTTGTCCCCTGACTCGGCGCTGAGCGAATGTTCAAGGTACCGCCCAGTAGCCGCACCCGCTCTGCCATGCTATTAAGGCCGAAGCCGGCCTGGCTGGAGTGATCAGGCGATGCGGCGTTCTGCGGGTTGAAGCCCTTGCCGTTGTCAGAAACTGTCAGTCGGACGCCTGCGGGTTCGTGCTTTAGCACGACACGCGCTTCGCCGGCTTGGGAATGCTTGACAATGTTGTTAAGCGCCTCCTGCGTGATGCGGTAAAGGCTCATCTGGGTTTCGCTCGAAAGCGCGCCGTCGGGCGCGTCGAGCTCGGTAACAATGGCTATGCCTGACACCTGCGTGACACGCTTCACCATATCGCGGATCGAGTTTTTAAAGCCGAGCCGCTCAAGGTGATACGGGCCGAGGTTGTAAGCGATCTCTCGCACTTCGTTGATCGCCCGCGAAGCGATGGTGTTAATCTCATCGAGTTCTTCACGCGCCGGAGCGTCCTTTTCGAGCTGGCCTGACCCAAGCATCGACCAGTTGCGGATGATCACCAGGCTCTGCCCCAACGAGTCGTGCAGCTCGGCGGCGATGCGCTTGCGCTCGGCCTCCTGCGAGGCGATCAACTGGCGCGTGAAGGCCTGTTGTGCAGCTTGTCTGCCTTCGAGTTGAGTGACGCGGTATTGGTAGATGGCTACGAGCGCGCCCCCCACTGACACCGCAGCCAGTATTAGAAACCACCACGTCTGATAAAACGGCGGAAGCACGGATAGTCGCAGACTCTTGCCGACCGTATTCCAGATGCCGTCGCTGTTGGCGGCGATCACTTTGAAGGTGTAATCGCCTGCCGGCACATGCGAAAAATGAGCCGTGCGTCGCGTCCCGGCGTCGATCCATTCGTGATCCAGTCCTTCCAATTTGTATTTGAATTTCAGATTTTCCGAGTTGATGAAACTAACGGCCGTGTACCGGATTTCAAAATCCTGCTGACCCGGCTCAACCTTGATTGCGAATTCTGGATCGCGGTTTGCGGTTTCCCATCTATCGATCTCGACGGGTTGATTGTTAATGCGCATCTCTTCAATCAGGACTGGCGGTGGCTTGTTGTTGAACCTGACTGTTAGCGGATCAATCACTGCCACGCCGCCGAGCGTTGGAAACCAGAGCTTGCCATCGCGCGTTTTGATCCCGGCTGGCCATTTTCCGCTACTGCATTCGGAGCTAGGCATTCCGTCGCTTTTCGTGTACGCCAGCGAAGTGATGGTTTTTGTTTTCCCATCCGCAAAATCGTTCAGTTCCTGTTTGCGCACGCGGTAGACGCCGCGATTGCAGCTCATCCAGAACCAGCCGTCATCGTCTTCGAGAATTTGGAAGACTCCATCGTCGTACATTCCATCTTTCTTGGCATAGCTAGTAAAGCGTCCATCCTTGAACCGCCCCAACCCGCTGTCATATGTCCCGATCCACAAAGTCCCGTCGCCGTCCAGTTTGAGCGCCCGCACCGTGGCGCCAGGCAATCCATCTTTCCCCGTCCAGGCGGTGAATTTCCCATCGCTGTAATGTGTTATCCCACCTTCACCGCCGAGCCAGAGACCGCCCGCTGAATCCGTGATAATGACTCTGGTATCGTCGGCCGCGAGGCCGTCTTTGGTGGTGTATTGAGTAGCAACCCCGTTCTGATAGTCTATGACTCCAGTTTGACAACCGACCCAGTAAGCGCCTGCGCGGTCTTCGCACATCGTCCAGACGCCCCCTAATGCACTATTCGCAACCTCCTTCCAGGTCTCGCGGATAAAGCGCTGTTTTGTGAAACGCCAAAAGCTGTTGTACGCATTGACCCATAACTGCCCGGCTCGATCTTCATAGAGTGACGTCACATACTCCCCAAATGAATCGGCGCCGGTGTAGTGTGTAAATTCGCCGTCCTTGAACCTGAACAAGCCGTCCCTGCGTGTGCCGATCCAGATCGAACCATCGCGCGCTTCGAGCAACGAATTAACTTCCCTTGCGTTTAGTCCCTGCGCCTTCCCGTATGCGTTTATCGTCTGTTTCCCTGCGCGAAACAGCCCGTTACCGTTTGATCCGAACCAGTAATTGCCTTCGTTGTCGGCGAACCCGCCGTAATCATAATTAACATCCCAACCATTCGGCGTCTCTCGGCTCAACAATCGACTTTGCATTGAATCCAGATCCGTCAACCAGAGGCTGCCCGCGGCGTCACGCGAGAAGGCTTGCAACGGTCGCGGCCTTCCCCAAACAAGAGCCGGATTCATTCCGGGCAAACCATTGGTCTCATTATAAATCTGCGCCGGGCGTCCATTCATGACATGGACCAAACCTCTTGGAGAGCTGAACCAGAAGTCTCCGCTTTCGCCCGTCGTGGCGCCGTAGATGTCCGCCAATACAGGTAACTCAGTTAGAGCCCATGAATGTTGTCGACCATTCGCGAAGCAAAACAACTTGTCGCCCTCGTACCAACACGCTACCGGGGGTAACCTGTCACTCCGGTCATCGGGCGGTTGATGGATGGATAATGGCAACTCGTTGAAAGGCTGAAACTGTTCCTCGCGCCAGTGGAACAGATTCTTTCCCCAGGAAAAGATTGGGTTTCTCTGTCCGTCATCAGTCAGCATATAGATGACATCAAACGGCAATCCTTCTCCTTTGTTATAAGCCGTAAAGCGGCCCCGATGCATCCGTACAATGCCGCCGGTGTTCAGAGTCGCCCACAAATCGCCCTTCCGATCTTCATAAACTACATTGAACTGATTGCTCGGCAGGCCCGTCGAATTGCTCTTGTTGAAGACGGTGAAGCGGACGCCATCGAAGCGGGCTAACCCGTCATACGTGGTAAACCACATATAACCGTCGCTCGTCTGCAGAGTACCGTGCACCGAGTTTTGCGGCAGACCGTTGTCAGTTGTCCAGTGATCGAAACGGTATTGAGCGTGCGCCGACTGGCTGCCGCCCAATATCAAAAAGAGGCAGAAAAGAAGACCTGAGCGAGAAAAGAATCTCTTCATCTCACCGATGACGCCCGCGCCGAGTTTAGCCAAACTGGAATCGAGGCCATAGTTCAGACTTGTTAATAATTGGTGCAGAATACCATTGCGAGGAGGGAATTGCTAATTGTCCGCCTTACACGGGGATAAGGCCAGTAAGCTCGCCTTTTCTGGTCCGAGTCGAGCATCGTCTCGATTCCGCGCTTGAGTTCCTCACCTCCGCGAAGCGGCGTTAAAAAAATTAGCCCTCCTTCGCGGATGTTGACATTCGTAACCGCATTGCCGTCAAGGCGCTAACCGTACCGGCGATAGCTCCCGTTACCGCCACATTAGCCTTGCCGAAGAGCAGATTCTGCACTAACACCAGCACAACAGCACAGACTATTGCGACGAGCACTACCTGAAGGATTATCTTTCCCATTGGTTTAGACCGGTTCTCAGCCATAGTCACCTCTGCCTTTAATTTCTGTGTTCCAGCTTCTCGACCTGAAAAGTTTATAGCTGTAGGGCTCAAAGGCGCGGCGATTATATTGGCATCGAATTCACTTTACAATGCCGGGGGGATAAGGACTCTGCGTGCCCGCGAACTCTGCGTCTGCTTCGAATCGTTGAAGCTTCGCCACAGAGTCGCAGTGCACGACGAGATTCGCAGAAAATTGTTAGTACATCCTGCAGAGCAACAGGCTTGCCGAAAGCCAAAAAGATCACGTAGCAAGAATCGGAACTATTCGAACCGGTTGTCGTCAGCCGATGGTCCGTACAACGCCGGGACCTTGGCGCCCATCAGCCGGAGATAGACTGTCATTTGTCCTCGATGATGCGCCCAGTGGTTAAATGTATCCTGAATCACCACGTGACGCGGCGCTTCCATTACTACCTGGCCTCCCGCCAACAAACGCCATGGTGTAATCAAATGCTCATCGCTGGTGTCTTCAAGCGCCGATTTGGCCTCAGCTGCGGACTTTTCGAGTGCCTCGAGGAGCGCCGCGCTCGTCTCCTTCGGAGCTTGGCGCATAGTTGAACCGTCTTTTGGAGCGATGTCCAACTCATCGCGCTGAATTGCCATTGCTAACCAGGAGGGCATCGTCGAAATCATATCGGACAAGTAGCCGAAGATCATCGACTTGTCGTGCGGCTTCCACTGGTATTTGCCTTCTGGAACCTGCTCCAGGGCTCGTCGTGAGCGTTCTACCTCGCGGTCCAGCTCAGACAAAAAATGGGTTGTCATTTTCATTATCTGTCTCCTTCTCTTAAGGTCCCACGTGTTACGAACTTATTCGTTCTGAACCTCAGCAGTGAACCACCGTCTCCATGCTTCTGCAAACGACGAAACGAGAGTCTGCGTTCCTACGGCTTGAGGTCAAGCGAAGCTTTCCCGCTCTTTCCATCGAAAGGCACCGATGCATGTTCGTGAGTCACCATCCATCTCCCGTCAACTTTGCGAAAGCAGACCGTGACTCGAATCCAAGCGCCATCATTTCCTTTGCCGCCCTTCATCTTTCCGCTTATTCGATTGAGGCAATGACAAAACGCAACCTCATCCCCTGCGGTAACGGTCATCTCGCGTACCTCGTACCCAATCGGTCCTTCAATCGATTTGAACATCTGCTCCCACTTTCGGCGATACGCCTCAGCACCGACGTACTGAAGCGGAGGCGAGATGTCAAAAACCGTAACGTCCGGCGAGTAGTTTTTCATCATCCGATCCAGATCCCTCGCGCGCAGTGCGTCGACCCATTCTTCGGTGAGCCTCCGGATCATCCCTTCTTCATCAATCTTTCCTGTAGCAGTCTCCACTGTTGTTCTCCTTCCTTTAGGCTGTTTTTGTAGCCCTTACATCCCAAAAAGTTTTCCAGTGGGAACCATCGCCCGAGTATTCCCACTTCGACGACATATGCTTTCCGGACTCGCTGAAAACAATCGTGCAACGAACCTTCAGGGCCTTGTTTCCCATCGTAGAATCACCGATCAGAGTCCAGCCTGTGTCGGTCGCCTGGCTCTGCCAGACATTTGTTTTGCCATTACCGTAGAAGGTGTATCTCGGATAATTCTGGTTCGACTCATCAAAGCCGATGATTTCCACGCAAGCGATTTCAGTAGCGTCGAGCTTTCCGCCCAACCGGTGAACAAGGAAGAATCCTCCCGCCAGCCATTCATATGTCTCAACCGCGACGATCTTCGCGTCAGGACCGAACGGCCCGTCGTACTGTTGCCCTTCAAGTCTCCAATTTCCGACGAATGGATCCAGTCGTCGATACTCAGGTCGTGGAATCGTTGCGGCTGGTGAAACTTTTTTACTTTGCGCTACATTGCCTGTACTCACGATTGTCCTCCTTTCCGATCGGCACACATATGGAGCCGACCATGACCTCATTATTGATCTGTCCACCTCGAAGAATCGAAAACAGTCTCAAGGCTTGAGATCAAGCTGTGCTTTGCCACTCCCGGTGTCAAACGGCACCGAACTGTGCTCGTGCTTTATGAGCCATCTGCCTTCAATCCGCTGAAAGCAAACCGTCGCACGCCACCACATATCAATTTCCTGACCATCCTCTCTTATTCCGTTGACGTGATTAAGACTGTGACAAAACGCTACGTCATCTGCGGCGATGATGCTCAGATCGCGCAATTCATAGCTAATGTCCCCTCGGAATGATGAGAGCCATTCCTCGGACCGTTCTCTGCGTTCATTTGTGCCAACCTTCTGAAGCCCGCCGACGACATCGAAGGAAACAACATCAGGAGCACAATCAGACGTCACGCCTTCAACGCTGCGGGCTCGCACGGCTTTTTCTTGTGCGCCAATCAGCTGACGAATCTCGGTTTCGACTAGTCTCTTGCTTTTAGCCGTCAACGGCATGTTCTCCTCGCTGACTCCTACTTTTTACGGGTAGCGGCGGCCTTTTTGGCGGCTCGCGAGCGGGACGAGGCCGAACGTTTTGCTGCGGCGCTCCGCGCTTGTCGTGAAAGAGCAGACCTCGATGCCGCGCTATGACCTTCACGCTTCAGCGCGCGAGAAGTGGCTCGCGATCGCTTGGCCGATGGCTTCCTGCTGCCTGAGCTACGTCCTTTGCGAGTATCTCGCGCTGCCTGCGCTCGCGTTCGCTTTGAAGCGCTCTTTGAAGCCGGCAGCTTTACACCGGCCCGCCTGGCCTTTGACAGCCCGATCGCAATGGCCTGCTTGGTGGATCGAGCGCCGTGTTTACCCTCACGAACATGCTCAATTTCCTCGTGGACAAATTCACCGGCTTGCGTGCTCGGCGATTTGCCTTCTCGCTTGTCCTCCTCTGCGCGTTCTAACGTTTCCTTTTCCGGCATGATTTCTCCTTTATGTCTCGCTAACGGTAAAGGGTTTCGGTTGAGCTGATCGTCGAGCAATGATTTCGATGGTCAACGTCAGATTCGTTCGCTCTTGATTATCAGCGCCCGCTAGCCTTCACCTTCGTACCGTAGCTGAAGTTTGCATACCACTCACCGCGTCCCTGCGGGGTGAGATCCAGGACATTGTAGACTGCGCAAAGCAGATCGATTCCGCGCTCCTTGATATCGTGCGACATCGAGGGATGCGCGGTATAAAAGTGACGAACCCTTCCGTCTTTATCCTTAGTGAAAACCGATACAGTCGAATCCTGATTGCCCTCACGGTCTTCGCTGTTTAAGTCGTATTTGAAGGTATTCTCTCCGCAGCTAAGCAGGCGCAATCGATTCCACTCTCTGCTCCTGGCATGCGCTCGCAGCTCCGTCGGGCCGGCAGCAGCGACGATGGCAACGTCCACCATTTGGGCGAGGTGATGAGCCACGCCATTCCAGCCGTCGATGAACATTGTGCACATCGGGCAGGGCTTTTCTTGCTTTTTTCCGAACATGAAATGGTAGACAACGAGGGACCGTTCGGGAGAGCTGAACAGTTCACTTATGCGAACCTTTCGAATCGGAGTGTCGCCCGCGTCGAGGCTCGCCGGACCTTCTTCGAATACATAGTCTTCGATGATTGGTCCGTTTGGAAGCTGGCGGCGCATCGATGCAACGTTTTCTCGCTGTCGCATCAACTCGATCTCAGCGAGGCGAAGCTGCTCTCTTTTTGAAAGATACTCAGCTGACTCATCCTTCAGATTTGTCTGTTTCATTTTTTCCATCCTCGTTCTTCTGGTGTCCCAGTTAGTTTCGCGTTACATCGCCCGAGGCAAACAGCTCCCACGCTGCAATGCAGCAGTTGAGCGATATTTTGACTGTTCGCATTTGATTCAACGTGTGTTCTTTTTTACTTACCCCACACATTGCGTGCTCGGATTAGTTTTGTGTTAAGGCGTATTTACAGCATTTTCTAGGTAAACGATGATGTTTCCAAGTGGGTAAGACACAACTGCTGTTCCACAAGTCTCAGCTGATCGGCGTTACGAAGCCAGGCTCAAAGACTTGAGGTCTTAGACCGGTGGGTGTTCGTGCTGCTTAGAGAGAATTTCAGATTTCAAGCCGTTGCATCCATCCAGGCCCTTGCTGCTTCCATTGAATCAACAAAACGGATCAGCGGATGTTTTGCATGCTCGTAGGCGAGCTCCGCAAATCGTTCGCCGTACGAGGTGGGATTTGGAAGTACAATCGCCAGGCGAATTTGATAGTTCACAAACTTCTGGAAAAGCTCGCCAGCCAATCTGGTTTTAAGGTCGAAGAATTCCTTAGATATATCTGCTTCGGTCAAAATGAGTCCGCCCGCTCCGAAGCATTTGGCGATCGCATCTGATATATCTTCAAGCGATTGAATAGCAATTCCGGATTCAGAAGCAACAATAATGCGGCCTCTATTACTCATGACAAAACCGAATGAGCTGCAGCCGGCCGTCCAACCAGCCATTCCATTGCCTCTTGAGCTATATTAGCTGGTACTTCGTGTTTGCCTTCGAATTCGCGAAACGTAACGGAATAACCGCGTTGTGTTAGCCCCTTAGCGATTCGTCGCCCGCAACGATCTATCGGAAGAATTGGGTCTTCCGTTCCATGGGTGATAAAGAATTCCGGGTTACCATTCGTCGATCCATCAATTATGAATCCCGGCGAAAACGCGATAACGCGATTAAAGATGTCACCGTTAATCAAGCCAAGCGAGACTGCATAAGTCGCACCATCGGAAAACCCGCCGATGGCAGTCCGGAGAGGATCGACTACCACCGAATCAAATACGCGCTCGAGAGCGCGATTTATGAACGTCACATCCGGCCCGAAACTTCCATGTACCGCATCCCAACTGTGATCGCGTGAGTATGGCGCAAGCACTGCGACGCCAGCTTCGTCAGCCGCCGATGCAACCCGCCCGAGCATCCATTCGGCACTCTGGCCCGCGCCATGTAGCATTACAACCAACGGCAGCGGCGCACTTGAGAGTTTTGCCGGCAATTTAATAATCGCGTCGCGAGGGGTGCCCAGTCCGAGTGGCTGTTCTCCGTTGAGAGAGGTTACAACATTAGAACGCGGACGAGCGGTGAACCTTCCGTCGTTTCCATCTCGGCCGGCCGGATTAGAGCGGCATGAACCCAGAGCAGATGAGATCAGTGCGCCGCCCGTTAGAAGACTGAACTGTCGTCGAGTTATCACTATCGACCTGCAAGTTCAAACAAAACAGTTAGGGCCTCACTTGTTCCCGATACAGTAAAGGTGCTTTGCTCCACGGATAAAAAGCCTTCCGCTGCAAATCGCTATCGAAGCGAATACCGGTTCACCTAGTGAATTTGTCCTGATAACTTCATACTTGGGACCGGCTCTTATGACAAATGTGTCGCCGTCCTCGCTTGTTATCAAAATTTTATCATCGAAAGCGACCGGGGAAGACGTGAAGGTTGCAGGCACAGAAGCCCGACCGCCCTCGTACTTGACCTCACCGGTCCTGGCGTCAAGACACGTGAGAATGCCTCCATCGGTCATCAGATAAAGATAATCGCCATACAAGATCGGAGATGGAACATACGCGGTGCCCTTGTTGTATTTCCACGCGACGTATGGACTGCCCTTGAGGTCGCCGGAACCCCCGAGTCGTATCGCTATTGCGAGCTTTGGTTGTCCTGAAGATCCTCCCGATACGAAGACCATGCCGTGACCGGTTACTGCACTCGGTATCGCATGTGAAATCACTCCGTCAGCGTGCCATAGCTCCTTACCTGTAGCCGGATCATATGAGACCGTGCTTTCGGCGCCGCTTGTAATCAGTTCAACTCGCTTCGGGGTCCGAGCGAGCACTGGTGTTGCCCAGGTCTTACGTTGTGTTCTAGGGACGCGCCACACTTCCTTACCGCTAATCTTATCTAATGCAACAATAAATGACCCGGGCCCACCGTCTTCCTGATCGCATTGAAGGATCAGCAAGTTTTCGTAGAGCACCGGCGACATACCGTTCCCCATTCCCATCTTTGCGAATTTGCCGAGGGAGGTCTTCCAGACAAGCTTGCCGTCAAAGTCGTAACAGTAAACTCCTTCGGCATCGAAGAATGTCCAAACATACGTTCCATCGGTAACCGGCGTAGCCGATGCGAAAGTGTTTTTTCGATGCCGATCATCATAAACCGCTCCATCGTAAGCGACTTTCTCCCAGAGAATCCTGCCAGTGTCCCGATCCAGACAGAGGATCTTTATCGTGTAGCTGTGATCTCCGCCAACGCTGTCCGGATGAACGTAGACTTGTCCCCGGCGTGTGTGAGTAATCGCCTTCGCACCAGGCACCACCGGTCCCTCGATCGAAGTAGTCAGAAAAACCTTCCTGCCCCAAATTATGGGAGACGAGTGACCTCGACCGGGAATTGCGGTTTTCCATTGAACATTTTGAGTTTCGCTCCATTCGATGGGTAAGTTCTTTTCGTTAGAGATCCCACTCGCGCCGGGTCCTCTCCATTGTGGCCAGTTTTGGTCATCATCGATGAACGCAAACGACGGTAAGCCAGAAGCGGGAAGGAAACAGATCATCAAGATGAAGGTTAGGCCCCAGGTTAACGGGCTGAACAATCCTGCTCTGATTAGCAGCAAAGAAAGGCTTCGGATAGAGGTCATCTGGGATTCAGCAGTACGCACCGAAGTTCAACCAGCTTTGCCTGGCGATTCGTGATTTGTCATCGGTTTTGCCCACGCGGTTCTCCTGTTGATCTCGAGATAGATTTGTTGGCGTCGGTTCTCAAATTCGAGAACCGACGCCTGTTTTCGCAAAGACAATTTCCGCAAGCCGGGCGACGAAGGCGTCAAGACATTATGGCGCTGCCTTCTTAACGACCGTGATCTTGACTTCTGATGGATATTGTTTGGAGTGATGCACCGAGTTGTGTGCAGTTACGCCTTTGCTTTCATCGTAATTTCTTCCGCCGGTGTTCATGTTTCGATCGAAGCGTGGGAAGTTGCTGCTTGATACCTCGAGGCGAATCCGATGGCCGGCTTCGAAGAAATTACTGGTGGTCATTGGTTGCAACGTTACCTTGTAAACCTTGCCGTTCTCCATCCACGCCTCAGGCTTGTCGTAGCCGTTTCGATACCGCAACCGTTGGATTGTTTCGTCCAGATTGTAGGCGCGCCCGTCGGGATAAACATCGATCAGCTTAACCGAAATATCAGTGTCCTTTGCATCTGACGAGACGTACAAGGTCACCTCTATCGGCCCACTGACTTCAATCCCTTCCTTTAGAGGCTCAGTGCTGTAGACCAGAATGTCAGGCCGGGTCTCCATCTTGCGCTGGTCAAAGGCGCCGCCCTGAACAGCGTTTCCGGTGCAACAAACGTTACCACCATAGGACGGAACGGGATTCATAGGATCGTAATCAAACTTGTCAGGGGTGTCCGAGGAAGGGGATGCGATGGCAAGAGTTCCATCGCCGTCAAGCGTATTCGCCTTCCCGCCGCTCGAGAGATAAAAGCTCATCGGTTGTGCGCCTTGCGGTGGCCAGGTATCAGAACTCTGCCACTTGTTGATCCCCATTGTGAAGTAACGCACTTTGGGCATCTTCTCTAAGACGCCGTTCTTCTCGCCCTTCAAGAAGTAGTCAAACCAGGCATAGGTAAGCTCATCGTAATTGAGCCGCGCATCTCCCATACTGCGCTCGCCTACGACGGTATTTTCAGTTGCGCGTTTGTATGCACAGTGCAGCGTCGGCGCAATAACCGCGTACTGCTGGTTCGCGATATCAGGTTTTGCAGTCTTGCGCACGAAATTATATGCCGCGAGATTTGGCCCAACCGAAACGTCATACCACGACATGAACCAGAAGCCCGGAACGTTGATCTTCATGTTGTCGTGCCAAAGGCCTCCCTTGTACCACGCCGGATCGTTTGGCGTGCGCTTGATCATCGCGCCTCCGGTGTCTACTGGCATTTCGTCGGCAAATATTCCACGCGGCCCGTCAACTGCCTTCATAATGTCCATGACCGGAAGGTGCTGAAGCGCCTTGGACCAGTCAATGGGCGGCAATTGCTGCGCGAGATCGAATGCTTTTGACGCGCGAATCAAATCCTCCTGCGATGCGTTTGGTGGAAACGTTGGTCGCACCTGGTTTTGTTCCCCGTACAACCAGGCTATGAACAACATCTGCACGGCGCCGCCGCGGTACCAGTTCCCCTGTTCCCAGTAGCCGCCAACGCGTCCGACGCCGGCGCCGAATCCCTGCGGAATCATTGCCGCGAACGCCGGGTTACCCTGCGCGGCAACCGCCAGCTGCCATTCGGCGGTTGACGAGCATCCAATCGTACCTACTTTTCCGTTTGACCAGGGTTGCTTTGCCATCCAGGAGATCGCGTCGTCTCCATCGCTGAGCGGTGGCCCGAGAATGTCGTAATTGCCCTCGGAGAAGAAATGACCGCGTTCGTTCATTTCTACGAAGGCGTATCCCCGCTTCACTGCTTCCAGCTCGTTAGTGAGATCGCGAGGGACGCCGTTGCGAACATCCCAGTAATTGAAGTTGTAAGGCGTGCGAACGAAAATGATTGGATATTTCCTGGAAGTGTCCTTAGGACGATAGACATCGGTCGCCATCCGTTTTCCGTCGCGCATCGAAACCATCAGCTTGCGCTCGACGATAGCGATCGACTGCAATTCATTTTCGATCGCGTTTCTGCGCGCGATCATTTCAGGGCTTGCGGTGGCTCTACCCTGGGCACTGGCAGTATCTCGGAAAATGCTTTGGCCGGTTACGCCGAGAACGGCGATTACTATTATCAGAATCCAGAAAATCTTCCCTCGCATCGTTTCCGCCTCCATGTAGCGTAGACTTTCCAGTCTGCGCATTTCGATTTGTACTGTTGATTCTCACCTGCGCAGACTAGACGGTCTACGCTACATCAAACTGTTATGGTCGCCAAGGCGAAAGAATTCGCGAATCCGATCCAACAGGGCCACCTGGGTGTGTCCCATGCGAACACGCTTCGATTCCTCATTCAACTCTTCACGTATCGCGTCAAGTTCGACCCGACGGCGCGCCAACACGTGTGAGATGTTTTCCGCAATTTCGGGACGGCGACTAATGATGTCCTGGAATGCGCTCTTATCCAATCTGTAGCACACCATATCTGTGACGGCTGCGACCGTGGCGCTTCGAGGCTCGCCCATCATCATACCCATCTCGCCAAAGAATTCTCCTTCGCCTAGCGAGCCGACATTCTCTGTCTGCCCATTGACAGTTATGTGAATTTCGGCTGTGCCTTTGATAATGATGTAAAGCCAGTGCGCTTCGGCGCCCTGTTTGGTAAGCACTTCACCGCGTACAAATGGCGCAACTTTCAAGCGGCTTGCCAATGCGCGGAGCTCTTCCTCAGTGAGCCCGTGAAAAAGCTCAACAGCCTTCAAGGCCTCCACTCGCTTTGATATCTCCATGCTTAGCTTACGCTCGCGGCGCTTTTCGGTTTCCTCAGTCACGAAGATTGATCGCGCCGGAATTGACAGCGGTATGTCGGCACGCCGGAGAGCTGAATATATCCGCGAACGGACGAGTGAGTCGGTGGGATCAGTTTGCGATAGATCAGTCAGCCAGTACCGCACGGCATAGGCGGCATAGCTTTCCTTGAAATCTATTACAAGACAATGCAGCGCCGGGTTCTCTGCGACTCTGGGGATAGGCTCGGCGTTTAGGGCAACTTCAACAGCCTGGATGACATCCGACGGCGCGTATCGGAAATCAACATTGAAGTAAACCCACCGACGGTGCTGTCGCGGTTCGCCGGTTCGCTGTCCCAGCAGAGTAACCCTTCCTTTCATGAGAACGCTGTTGGGGAAAACTATCGTGTCCCAGTCCCGAGTTTCGATGGATGTCTGGCGCCAACGTATTTCCTTGACGCGACCTTCCACTTGTTCTATACGAACCCAATCTCCAATGTTGATGGTGTGTTCCATCTGCAGGGCCATGCCGCCCATAATGTTCCCCAGCGTGTCGGCTAAAGAGAAACCGATAACGGCGGTGATTACCGCTGACGTCGCGACAATACCTGTCAAATCAAAGCCGCTGCGCGAAAGCAGAATGAATGCGATGACCAGGTACGCAGTGGCCAGAAGTAAGTCACGAAGGATTCTAGGCGGCTTCAGACGGATGGAATTGAGGGCAACGTCGAAAAGAAAAATACTGGCAAGGTTGATTATTGCGATGCTTTCAACAAGGAGCGACGTCCACTTCAACGAACGGAATGCGATGTTTTCCTGCGCTGCCCCGAGAGATAGCATGAGCGCGAGGGATAACAGCCCAACGCCGGCCACCGCAAAAAGCACAATCGAGGTCCGAACTCGAGTCCGCTCCCCAGGTACGAAAAGATAAAGACTCAATGCCGCCAGGACGAAACCCAGCGCCACCCAATGAAAATCTCCGGCGAGGTATATCGCTGTACGCAGATTCTCCCAGAAGTTCATTTATCCTCGAAGAGCCTAGAAATCTTACCCCCCAACTCGAGGTGCGGTGGCGTGGGAATGCAGGATGCAGCCACCAACTTGCCGCTTTCTTAGGGATGACATATTGCCTGACTTGCCCTGGTAATTCACCGCTGTTCTATCGCAGCATGAACTCCGACGCAAGCAAATTCTCGGGGCCAGCGAACTGAGCCGGCTATCTCCACAGAGTCAGGTGCAGAATGGCAGTTGAGCAGATTAATGACCTTTTGGAAAGCGCCATTGAGTTTCGCGAAGGACTCTTTAGCAATCGCCATGAAGAAGCGTTCAGGCTGTTCAATGGTTTTACGGAAGGCTGCCCGGAACTTGTTGTCGACCTATACGCAAGAACGATCATAATTCATAACTATGCTGATAATCCGGAGGCCGGGATTTTGTTTGTGAGCGCGGCTCAACGGTTTTTAGTCGACCGCTTCGATTGGATTAATGCGGTCGTGGTGAAGACTCGTAATGGTCGCGATCCGAAGGTCCGTGCCGGACGGCTCGTTTATGGAACCGAAGCTGATCGCAAAATATGCGAGAATGGTATCTGGTACGCGATTGAACCGACGATAAATCGTGACGCCAGCTTTTACCTCGACACTCGCAATGTCCGCCATTGGGCAAAGCAACGGCTCAAAAATAAATCGGTCCTCAATACGTTCGCTTACACAGGCAGTCTTGGCGTGGCTGCAGCGGCGGGCCAGGCTTCGCGCGTGGTTCAGCTTGAATTGAATCGCAAGTTCCTGAATATCGCAAAAACGTCGTATACGTTGAACGGGTTTCAAATCAATAGAACGGATTTTCTGACTGGAGATTTCTGGCCTTTGATAAATCGGCTCAAAGCATCGGGCGAGCTCTTCGATTGTGTCTTTCTCGATGCGCCGATCTACTCTGCAACTCGAAAAGGGGTTGTCGATCTGGCCCACGGCTATACGAGGTTAATAAACAAGGTCCGGCCGTTAATCGCCCACAACGGTTATTTGGTCGCCGTCAACAATGCTCTATTCGTATCCGGTGCGGACTATATGAAAGAGATCGAAGCTTTGTGTGCAGATGTATACTTAACCGTTGAGGAGATACTTCCTGTTCCAGACGATTTTGTTGGTCGTCAGAGAAGAGCCGCGCCGGTTACTGATCCGGCGCCTTTCAATCATTCGACAAAAATTGTGGTGCTTAAGGTTCTAAGAAAAGATCAAGCTGCCGCGAGTTTGCCTAGTGGAGTGTAACGGAATTTCGCTAATCCTGTACGGGTGGCCCTGCGTGGCCGCCCCTCCTTACATAATCCCTAACCCGGCAGTGAGGGGCGGCCACGGAGGGCCACCCGTACAGGGCTAGCACTGTCCTACAAACTCTTTCAATGCGTCTTTCCAGTGCCTAAGCGGAGGAAGTTGAAGTTTTTCGGATAATAAACAACGCATTGCAGAATTCTGGGGCCGCGGCGCCCGTTGGTTAAGCGAAGCTCGAGTGACGGGTTCGAGTTTGACATCCTGCAAGCCGGCGAGATCCAACGCCAGCCGGGCAAATTCAAGCCAGTTGGTCGGCCCGGTAGAAGTAACCTGATAGAGACCGTGAATGCCGAGATCGATGATTTCTTCGATACGACCTGCCAGATCCGGGGCATAGGTGGGAATCGAAGTTTGATCCATCACGCCTTTGAGGGCTGCGCCGTTCCTCGCGTACTCTATGACTCGGCTGCCAAAGTTCTTCCCTCCTGCGCCGAACAACCATGATGTACGAACTATGTAGGAGCGATCGTTCTGCTTGCGTACCGCGAGTTCGCCTGCCAGCTTCGACGTGCCGTAAATGCTCTGTGGAGATGGTTCGTCTTCCTGTGTGTAGAAACCAGGTTTAGTCCCATCGAATACATAGTCAGTGCTGACGTGCACAATCTCCGCTTCCACGAGCCGGCAAGCGCGAGCCAGGGATTCGGGTCCTTTTTCGTTAACTCGATATGCCCAATCCGGCTCGATCTCACACCGATCGACGTCCGCGGTCGCCACACAATTTATGAGCACATCCGGGCGTATTCGCTCAATTGTTGCCTGCACGTCGACATCGTTTGTGATGTCAAGCTCCGGGTGGGTGAACGAGACTACGCGCCAACCTGATTTCTCGAGTCGCGCGTGCATCGCCCGCCCCAACAGTCCGCCGGCGCCGGTGATCATTGCGATGCGCGGTAGAGCCAGACGCGGCTCGGAGTTTGCTACCGGGTGTATCTGCGGATCAGATGGGTTTTCGGCTTCTATTAGCGCGGCTTCGCTGGCCTCTCTGGCAAGCTCATTTCGAAGCGGGAACATGATTTGGGGATCCTGTGTCATCTGCCGCCGTAGGTCCGTTCGTAGTACTCGAGGTATGCGCCCGATCGGGTACGAGCGACCCACTCGGCATTATCTCTGTACCAGTTCACGGTCTTTTCTATTCCACTCATAAATGACTCTTCCGGCTGCCAGCCGAGTTCGCGTTCAATTTTTGTTGGGTCAGTGGCATAGCGACGGTCGTGACCGGGCCGGTCGGTGACGAACTTGATCAACGAATGAGGCTTGCCGAGCAGATCAAGGAGAGTATGTACAATCTCGATATTCGTTTTTTCGGCGCGGGAGCTGATGTTATAGACCTCGCCAGCGCGTCCGCGGTGCAGCACAGCTTCAATTGCCTTACAACAATCTCCCACGTATAGCCAGTCCCTTACATTTTTACCATCACCATAAACCGGTAGCGGCTTGTCTTCCATTGCGTTTGTGATCATCAACGGGATGAGTTTTTCTGGAAACTGGTAAGGACCATAGTTGTTCGATGCACGTGTTGTGACAACAGCCAAACCAAACGTAACGTGAGCGGCGCGCACCAGATGCTCCGCCGCGGCCTTGGAGGCAGCGTACGGGCTATTGGGCTGCATGGGCGAGTCTTCTGTAAAGTAGCTGTGTTCAGTGCAGGAACCCATTACCTCATCGGTGGATATTTGAACAAAACGGGACACACCCGCAGCCCGCGATGCATCGAGCAACGTTTGGGTCCCCAGTACGTTGGTCTCGATAAAGCCGGCCGCGTTTTCGATCGAACGGTCTACATGTGATTCGGCCGCAAAGTTGATTACGACATCGGCTCCCGCGACGGCCTCCAGAGCATCCCGATCACAGATGTCACCTCGTATGAACTGGTAATTTGGGTGGTCATCGATGTCTCTCAGGTTATCGAGATTGCCAGCGTAGGTTAGTTTATCGAAATTGATGACCTTGTAATCGGGGAAGTTCGATAGCAAGTGCCTGATAAAATTTGAGCCAATGAAACCAGCTCCACCGGTGACGAAGAGTCGCATGAGTAACCTCGCGAAAGATTGACCGCAGATTGTAGTCGCGCGTTTTGGCTTTAATCAACTCCTGCATTCGTATCAAATTGCGATCTGCAATTTGCAATCTGACATTTCCCGATTTGTAATTGTTGATTCCAGGTCGCATTCTCACAACAGGCTTGCGGAATTGCAAATTGCACGCCTGAGCCCCTACGATCATTGCTGAAAGCCGATGCCGGATAAGGAGTCTCAAAATCTAGAGGGATTTATCGATACCTTACCTGACCCCGCGGGTGCTCGAGTTTTTCTTAGCCGGATGAAAGCTGCCGATTCCACGTTGTTGGAAAACTCCCAGAGTAACCCGCTATTAACGTCCAGATTGCTGACCCTCGCCGGTCACAGTCCGTTTTTGGCTGAGACGCTGCTGCGCCATCCCGAACATATCTCCTGGTTGAAAGTGGAGTCCGAACGCGGTCTGGATCGCATGAAATCGCTCGAACAGCTCTCGGAAGAACTCGCTCGCTTTGTAACACGGACGATTGATGCTGACGAATCGACAAAGCTCACTCGTTTCAAACGCCGTGAGCTGCTCAGGATTTATCTTAGAGATTGTCTAGGTATTGCGACGCTGTCGGAGATAACCGAGGAGTTATCCAATCTGGCGGACGTGATTCTAAACTATGCTCTTTCTCAAGCTCACCAACAGATGGTCAACCGTCATGGCGCTCCCTTAACTCGGGATGAGCGCGGTCGAATCGAAACAGCGGAGTTCGCAATCGCCGCGCTCGGGAAGCTCGGTTGCCGAGAGCTAAACTATGCCTCCGACATTGATCTTCTATTCCTATTCTCCGGAAACGGTACGACCGCGGGAGACCGCCGAAGGGCTGATTCGGCTATCAGCAACAAGGAATTCTTCGCTGCGGTCGCAGATCGAGTCGTTCAATTGATTGGTCGCAGTTCGTCTGAAGGTGCGGTGTATCGTATCGATCTACGGTTGCGTCCCTACGGTCGAGACGGCGAAATGGTTTGCGAGATCGAGCGCGCGATCGAGTACTACCGCAAGTTGGCAGACAACTGGGAGCGCCAGGCACTGATTCGCGCTCGGGCCTCCGCAGGCAATAGCCTGGTCGTTTCTAATTTTCTCAATAGCGTTCGCGACACAATTTTTTCGCGTGATGCGCTGCCCGATACGCTCGAACACGTTCGGCGGGCAAAAGAGAACATAGACAGAAAAGAAGCCGGACGAAGGCGAGGTTACAATGTCAAACTCGGCCGCGGGGGGATTCGAGAGATTGAATTTATCGCTCAAGCTCTTCAACTCAGACATGGAGGACGAGAGCCGTGGGTGCGTTCGGCCCAAACTCTTATCGTGCTTGCGCGACTTGCAGAGAAACAATATTTGACTGAGGTCGAGAGAACGAGACTATCTGAAGCGTATTCCTTTCTTCGCACCGCGGAACATCGGCTGCAAATGGAGCATGGAGCGCAAACCCACACGCTGCCTGTGTCTGAAAAGAGATTGGGGCTTCTCGCGAGACGTTGTGGTTATGTCCAGTCAGTCAATCCCGCAAATCAGTTCATCAAGGACCTCGAAAAACATACTGCAGCTGTCCGATCAGTGTACGAACGAGTCTTCGCTCAAAGCTCCAGGCAACAACTAATCACCGAGACGGCTGGCCAAAAGGAGCAAGTTGATGAGATCGAAGACCAGAGCAAGCGGCAGATAAATCAGACGGCGGCGAAGCTAAAAAGTGTTATTGCGACAACCGAGGACAAACGGCACCTCCTGCAAGAACCCGGCCGGATCGAGGAGATCCTTGCTCTATCTTTGCCGCACACGGTAAATCCGTCGCGTGCCCTTAGGTACCTGATGGCCTGGGCGGATTCATTGGCAACCTACACTCGCGAAAATGCGATTGACGGGTTACCAGACGACGTCGCCGGCTGGGCAACGCTGATCGAGAGACTGATCGTTGTACTCAGCAGCCAATACTTGTCGCATCTCCTTGTCTCCAGACCGCTGCTTGCCACTGCGCTTCTCGAGGATGACTCGCCACGCAATACCGAAGACTTCACACGAATCCTGCGCGAAGCGGTGGCCAGGGAAGGCAACGCGCCAAGTAAGACGGACGCGCTCCGGCGAGCGTGGTATTGTCGCGTGATAGCTGTCGGCTATCAGGATATGAAGTGGGGTGGAAGCAACGCCGCTAAATATTCTGAATCATCAGGTGCATCGTTGAATTCCGACACAAGCCGCTCTGATCCCTACGCCGGTGCACCGAACCTATCATCAGAGCGGACGGATCCTCTGAGGAGCAGCAATCGAGCGCAGACGGCACTGGCCGAAGCAACGTTAACTGTAGCCTCAGAAATCGCGATGGAATCAGCTGGAATAAAGGAGGTGCAGCCGGATTTATTGCCATTTGCTGTGCTGGGTCTCGGGAGGCTGGGTCACGCTGGAATGGACTTCGGTTCGGATCTCGATCTCTTAATCGTATTCGACGACAAACGGTCGTGGCCTCCGTCTTCGTTATCTTACTTGAGTTTAACCGGAACCGAATCGAGCGCGTATGCGGGTCAGGAGTTTTATGCAAACCTGACCTCCCAGATAATCCGAGTGTTGTCATCGATCACCCGCGAAGGCTTGCTCTACCGGATTGATCTTCGACTCAGACCAGAGGGAAAGAGCGGGCCGATTGCCGTGGGACTTGGTGGGTTAGTCGCCTATCTCGAGACCCGGGCTTCGGCGTGGGAGCACTCGGCATACTTGAAAGCCCGTGAGGTGGCTGGTGACCCCGTTTTTGGTAAACGAGTGCGCCAGGTAATATGCGATGTGAGCCTGGAGGCCTCATCGCACAACAAGTCACTGCGCGAAGAGTTGCGTGAGATGCGGGAGCGTCAGGTAAAAGAAAAAACTCGCGGAGAAGACTTTAATATCAAACTAGGCCGCGGAGGAATGAGCGACGTCTATTTCATCACCAGGTATTTACAGATGCGAGATCGAATCTACTTTCCGGCAGAGCGAGGTACGACGGCCCTAATCTCCCATCTTGGTGAACAAGGCACGCTCGATAAAGAATCCACAGATGCGCTTTTCCACGGCTACAAATTCTTGCGCGCGCTGGACCACTGGATGCGGTTGCTTATGGATCATCCCAGTCCGGTTATTCCACGCTCAACAGTAACGTTGCAGGATATCAGCAGTGCGATTGGAATTGATTCGCTTGAAGAGTTCGATCGTCAGTTGGCTCACCACACTGCAAGCATTCGCGCCGCTTACGAACGCGTTTTTGGGTAAGTAAATCAACAGCGCGTTATACATTGGCCAACAAGTTCTGCGCCGCAGTATACACGTCATCCACTTCCACACGAGTCATACAACGGTGATCGATCGGGCACTCACGAAGCATGCACGGCGAACACTCGACGTCATGGCGAACAACCGCCGCGCGATGTGAAAGCGGGCGAGTTGAAACGTGTTCGGTTGGTCCAAACACCACAACTGTCGGAATCCCGAGCGCTGCAGAAACGTGAGCAGTTCCGGTGTCGTTTGAGATCACAAGCGCGGCGCAAGATAGCACTCCTTTAAGTTCCGCAATCGAAGTTTCTCCGGCGAGTACTACGGGACGGGTACGCATAAGTTGCGCGACCTGATGAGCGACTGGTTTGTCTCCCATCGCTCCGACAATGACGGTTTGAAATCCTGCCCGGTCAGCAAGGCGATCCGCCGCGGCGGCGAAACGCTCCGCAGGCCAACGCTTCGCGGCGCTATTGGTCGCCCCAGGATTGATTGCCAGAATCGGTGCATTGCCCAGGATACCGAATTGCTCTAACTTTGACCGCGCCTGTCGCTTCTGTGATTCGTCTACTGTAAGGCGCGGCTCAGCTTGATCAAAGTTGACTGAGTTTTTACCGGCAATGTCATTTTCGACGTGGGCAGAGATGTTCAGGTAGTAGCGTGTTTGATGGAGTGTCTTGTATCCGGGCTCGAACGGGATTACCCGATTGATCAGCACCCGGCGAGCATCGGTTGAATAACCGGCAATCTTTTCAGCCCCGCCAAGACGTGCGGCTAGTGCGGTTCCAAACGAATTAGTGAGCAGCACCGCGATATCAAAGCGCTTTCGACGAAACTGGCTGGCCTCTTTTAGTAGGGCCGATATTCGCTTCACGCGGCCGGCGGTCTCGGAGAGTGGAATAACATCGTCCGCGAGCGCCTCACCCTCAAAGAGCCCGAGCACCCATGGCTTGCCTGCAATCGTGATATGCGAAGCGCTAAAGATCCGGCGCAACTCTCGAAGCGCAGGAAGAGCCATTACCACGTCGCCAACCCAGTTTGGCACTCGAATTAGAATTCTCGTATTTGAATCTCTAGTCCCCGTGTCTGCCTCTCGCAACTTTGCCACAATCCCTCTGTGAATTCTCTGCGGACTCTGCGTCTCGGCGGTGAATTAGCGTCGGAGAAACATTCACCGCGGAGACGCGGAGTCCGCAGAGAATTCGCAGGGGATTCGCTGGGCCGCTACTCGCCGATCTGACTGTAGTCCGTTAAGACTGACTTGTCGCCGAGGACAGCGCCCTTGATTTCAACTGAGCGGCCAATGTGACAACCTTTTCCAATCACTGCGCGCTGAATAAAGGATCCAGCCCCAATACGCGTCCCGGCGCGGATGACGCAGTTTTCAATTCGTGCGCGTTCCTCAATGTAGCAATTTCGGCTGATAACCGAATTGATGATCCGAACTCCGGGTTTCAATGTACAACCTGGGTCTACTGCTGAGGGAGGTTCGACTTCAGCGCTTTCATCGAACTTTTCGCCGCGCTGGGTCGTCGGCGGCGGCAATAATTCTACGCGCCCAGCGATGACATCCAGGTTTGCTTGCAGATAGCTCGAAGCAGTACCGATGTCTCTCCAATAACCGCGCCATACGTATGAATAAAATGGCTCGTTGTGTTCAAGGAGTTTTGGGAACACTCCGTACTCAAACATGAAGGGCTCGCCTTCGGGCACATAATCGAGCACACGCGGTTCGAGAATATAAATACCTGCGTTGATCGTATCGCAGGTTACTTCTTCTGGCTTGGGCTTCTCGAGGAATCGACGGACGCGGCCGTCCTTGTCAGTTTCAACCAGACCATAAGCTGTCGGGTTCGGCACCGGGGCCAGCACTATCGTTGCCGCAGCTTGTCTCTCTCTATGGCTGCGAATCACTTCATTCATGTCGATATCGGTTAGCACATCCCCATTGAAGACGACGGTCGTTTCGCTGATCATACTTGCGGCATTGCGATAGGCGCCGGCAGTGCCAAGTGGCGACGCTTCGACCGCGTAGCTGACCCGCACGTTATAGTCAGTCCCATCGCCGATCTTGTCCTCGATTTTCTGCGGCTGATAAGAGAGAGATAGTATTACGTCTTTAACATCGGCCCGCTTGAGGAGTTCAAGCTGGTAAAGCAGAAATGGCTTATTGGCGATTGGAACTATAGGTTTTGGCGTGTGCATCGTGAGCGGACGAAGGCGAGTTCCTTTGCCGCCCGCCAATATTAGTGCCTGCATCTGAGAACGCTGCTCCTAATGAATTGTATCGGCGTCTCAACTGATCTCGAAGTCTATCATCGGCGAGTTAGCTAGGACAATTCAGGTCCGTTCGGTTAAAGACCTGCCACAAACGCTAATCGCGGAGGTGCACAAAGAAGTCTTAGTGGATCGTTGTGTCTTCGAGGCTTGTGGTGACCTTCGGTACGCACCGGACCTGACCCCGTGGTAAAATCCAATAAGAAGAATCAGAACAAGTATCAGAGGAATATTTATGGCAGACGCATTCATACTATCAGGAGCCAGAACCCTAGTTGGCAAGCTGCTCGGCGTGTTGAAAGACTTTAGCGCGGTTGACCTTGGAGTAATAGCGGTACGGGAAGCAATCGAGCGCGCCGGAATTCAACCGGATCTGGTCGACGAAGTCATTATGGGCAATGTCGTCCAAGCCGGAAATGGACAGAATCCTGCTCGTCAGGTTGCCCTGAAAGCAGGCATCGGAAACCGGGTAGCCGCGCTTACGATAAACAAGGTCTGCGGCTCGGGTTTGAAATCGGTGATGCTTGCGGCAAACGGAATCAAACTCGGCGAGATCGACGTTGCAGTCGCGGGTGGCATGGAATCCATGACGAACGCTCCATATCTTCTCAAACGCGCGCGACAAGGCTACCGGATGGGGAACGGTGAACTGATTGACTCGATGATCCATGACGGTCTCTGGTGCGCGTTTGACGATTGGCACATGGGCTGCACCGGCGAAGTCGTCGCCGAGCGTTATAACGTGTCCAGGGAAGAGCAAGACGAGTACGCGATGAATTCGCATCGTAAGGCGCTGTCCGCTATCAAAGAAGGACGATTCGATCAGGAGATCGTTGCGGTGGAAATACCACAGAAGAAAGGACCTGCGCTGATAATCAAAGCAGATGAGGGTCCAAGAGCGGATACATCGTTGGAAGCGCTCGCGAAATTAAAACCAGCTTTCAAGGAAGGTGGAACGGTCACCGCGGGTAACGCTCCGGGCGTCAACGACGGAGCGGCAGCAGTTGTTGTCGCTTCCGCTGAGACGACTCGTAAGCTTGGCCGCAAGCCTCTGGCTCGAATCGTAGCCCAGGCTACAAGTGGAGTAGAGCCAAAGCTGGTAATGATGGCGCCGGTGACCGCGATTCAAATGTCACTGGAACGAGCAGGCTGGGATCTCGCCGACGTGGATCTGATTGAATTGAATGAAGCGTTTTCGGTTCAAGCGGTGGCAATAAGCAGGGAACTTGGTATCGATCCAGCCAAACTAAACGTGAACGGCGGAGCTGTGGCGCTTGGGCATCCGATCGGCGCCAGCGGAGCTCGTATTCTGGTCACCCTTTTGTACGAGATGCAACGACGGAATGCCCGGCGCGGACTGGCTGCATTGTGCCTTGGTGGAGGCAACGCCGTCGCGATGGCGATAGAAGCATTAGGGTAGGTTCCATTACAGGTTGCGATTGTGCGAAAACAGAAGGCGCCCGCGTATACGGACCGCAGTCAATCAAAACTGCGCCGGCCAAAAAATGACAGCAAGTCGAAGGCTGCCACAACCCCCCGACCATCGATTCTTAACGATAAGAAATTCTTTCTGGAGTGGCGTGATGCGTATGCTTTCTTACCCGCTGGTCTCGCCCTGCTGACTTCGCTAAACACGGTCTACAACGGCTTTGTGCATGATGATCTGCCGCAGATCCTGAATAACCCCTTCACCCAGGACATCGCGAATCTGCCCTTAGCATTCACTGGCAGCGTGTGGTCGGTGTTCAGCGACAACATTAGGGCCGCTATGGATGTTTACTACCGGCCACTTTTTAACATTTTGCTTATTTTGAACTATGCGTTATTCGGTTCCAGCGCCTGGGCGTGGCACTTAGTCAACGTTTTGATTCACGCGGCGGTGTCGCTGCTGGTCTTTATGGTGGTCAAGGAGATTAGTGGTCGTCAGTGGCTGTCGTTGATCACCGCGTGCCTTTTCGCTGTCCATCCAACGCACGTCGAGTCAGTGGCCTGGATATCCGGAGTAACTGATCCGTTGATGTCATTGTTCTTTCTTGCTGCCCTTCTTTTTTATCTGCGATACAGAAGAAACGGTCGAGTTCTTATGCTGATTGCCGCGCTCGCATCGTATCTTCTGGCCTTATTGAGCAAGGAGACCGCCGCCGCATTGCCCCTTATTCTTTGTTTCTTCGAACTCTCCGATAAGATGGAGGCGGCTTTCTCGAAAAGATTGCAGCGAACGCTCGTGACGATTGCGATGTTCGCAGTTCCGACTGGTCTCTACTTCTTTTTGAGGTACCGCGCCATCGGCAATATGTTGATGGGTACCGCTCACGTGGCTTATCCAGTGGGCACGGTATTGCTGACACTGCCGGTAGTCGTTGCAAAGTATCTTTGGCTGCTGTCGGTTCCGCTTGGATACAATTTTCAGCACTATACTTCGCTGGTTGACTCTCCTGCTGATATTCGATTCCTTGCACCATTTGCATTAATCATAGGCTGGACCCTGGCTGTTGTGCTCATTAAGTCAAATATGGTTAAGCTGGGGGCGATTTGGTTCATTGCGTCACTCGCGCCGGTAATGGTAGCGACCCGGTTCTTTCACCCGATTTCACTGGTCCAGGAGCGATATCTATACCTCCCATCTGTCGGATTTTGTTTGGTGGCCGCTGTTGGTATCGAGTGGCTATGGAATCATCGGAACCGTATCAGTCATGCAATAGCCTTATCATTGCTGCTTGTCATTACTGTCGGGTGGAGCTGGGTAACCGTGGAACAGAACGAAACGTGGCGCAATACGATAACCTTGTTTCAACGTTGCGTCATCGCTAATCCGAGATCGCCTCTTGCTCGGACTGCTCTGTCTACGGCCTACCATGTAATTGGCAAGAAACGAGAAGCGGAGGACGAAGCACACATGGCTCTCGATCTGGATTCGACTTGCATAGATGCTTATGTGAACCTGGCGTATTTTGCGCGTTCGTCGGGAAATCTCGGGGACGCGATTGACTATCTAAAGCAGGCTTTGTCGACCATAAATGATGATCCGGAGAAGCTGGCTTATCGCGGCATACTGCACCACGATCTTGGGTTGGTATATGAAGAGTCCAAGGACTTTGAGTCAGCGGAACAGAATCTCCTCAAAGCGATTGAATACCGAGCTTCGGTGCCTAACATTTATGACCTCGGCGGGTTTTATTTCGATCGAGGGCGATACGAACAGGCGCGTGATCTCTATGAAGACACTTTTCGCAAGATCAATCCGCGATTCTTCGGCGTAATTTATCTGAAACTGGCGCGCACCTACGACAAGCTCGGTCAGTCCGAAAAAGCGCGACCCGCTTACGAGAAATACCTCGAGCTTCACCCCAATGCAAAAGAGCGCAGCGAGGTTCTTCGACGCTTATCTCAGCTTTAAACGAAATGCCTGGTTTGCTTCTTCGATTGTTAAGCCTGCGTTGTTCCGGAATAATGCAGTTGCATTTGATCCACCGGTTCCGAGCTCGATGAGGTCCAAATGACGAGAAAAGTAAAACGATCAATTCTGGCGCTTCTTCTATCGATCATCGTTCAAGTATCGCCGATCACGTGCTGGAGCAAGCCGGTGAAGGTGCTTCCGCCCGATTCGGCCGGACCATATCCAGTGGGTGTGACCACCACTGTATTGGTCGATACCAGCCGCGTTGATAACTTAACAAAACAACCGCGCACGCTGGTCACCGAGATATGGTACCCCGCAACGGATGACGCTCGACGACTGCCGAAGAACAAGTACACAGACTTTATTTCGGGCGGCGTGACCCCGGAGATCGATGAGCTGATAAAGAAGACCTACAAGATGAACGCGGCGGAAATGGATAAGGTCTATTGGAACGAATCGCATCGAAATGCAGCCGCGCGCAAAGGTCGTTTTCCATTAGTGATTTTTTCACATGGCAATGGCGGAGCGCGAAATCAGAATACTTTTTGGTGTGACTACCTCGCCAGCCACGGCTATATCATCGTCTCGGCGGATCACACCGGAAATGCCAGATGGACGATTATTGATGGCAAGCCGATCGTGTTCCAGAGTAGCGAGCGCAACAACTCCGCAAAGGATCGACCTCTTGATGTACGGTTCTTACTGGATCAAATGATTCGATGGGACAAGGGAGCCGACAAGAGATTTGCTGGACGCATTGACACCGAACACGCGGCGATCACCGGAATGTCCTTCGGGTCATTCACCGCACACTGGGCTTCGGATCAGGATCCGCGATTCAAGGCGGTCCTTGCGATGTCGGGGGCTCCGCCTGCTCACACCAACCTGACCGTTCCGTCATTGAGAATGTTGGGAGCTGAGGATCGTACACTCGGAGCTCCGGGCAACTTACTTATCCGTGACAATCACGCGAAGCATACCGGGCCCTCATACCTGTTGGAGCTTAAGAATGGTGGGCATTTCTCATTCACCGACATGTTCAAGATCAACAAGAACTTTGGGGATGGAGTTGGAGCGGGGAAGCGCCGAGATACAAACGAGCCCTTTGAGTTCACATCGATGGAGGCAACATACAAGATTATCAATTCTTACAGTGTTGCGTTTTTAGGTTATTACCTTAAGGGTGAGAAGGAATATGCCGGGTTCCTGAGCGACAATCACTGGCCTGATTTGATCATCTGGGATGTTAAAGGAGTTGCGGCAGATGTGAAGGCAGCGACCGGCTCGAAGTGATGCTCAAATAGCGAATAATCGTTACTGCATGGAAACGTCAAGTATCAAGCTACAGCAGGTGACGCCCGCTTCGGCTTTCTGAAGCTCGGACATATCGACCTGACGCACTGGTATTCCCCGACTCTCCAATAGCGCGCGAGTCTTCGGAAAAGACTCCGGGAGCACCACCACTTCACCGACCAGCAGCGCGTTAGCTGCATTCGGTTCTTCCACTGGAACATCAATCAATTCAAACTGGCTTAGCATTTGTGCATCAATCCAGGATCGATTTACCAACAGCTTGTTGACTCCAACGTAAGAAGTCGCACTTTTGAGATGCAGGCAGCCTGTTACTGCGACGGCTCGTACATCGTAACCAAAAGGTCCAAGAATACGGGAGAGTTGCTCGATTCCTTCACGATTGGTTCGCGCCGATTCGCCAACAAATAAGTTCTGACCGATACGCATCACGTCCCCGCCGTCCAGGGTTGCAGGTTCATTCAAGAACTCAAGTCTTCTGTATTTTGAAAGTTCCTGGGCAAGACTGTCTGCTTCCGGTCTTCGGCTGATGGCTCCCATTCGAGATATTACAGCGACCTCGTCAACCACCACCGCGGGATCTTCCAGGAATACCGAATCCGGCAGATCCGGCTCTGCCGCAAGTTCTATGACGTGCAAACCAAGCTCCGAGAGTAACCCTTGGTAGTTTTCGTGCTGTTCGATGGCTTTTCTCATATCGATCGGTTGTCGCTCGTGAAAAGAAAGCTCGCAGTGATTGATGTTTGGACTGACCTGGCGAGTGATGGCGATGAACATAAGTTGGGGGATTGGGGGTTGGGAGTGTTCAACGCTTCGCGTTGAGCGTTTAGCGTTCGGCGTTTAGTGTTCGGCGTTTAGAGTCTAGGCCCGCTTGTCTGACTAATTCGACGAAAGTCGCTAGATCTTATAAATGATGAACGCTAAACGCTAAACGCTAAGCGTTGAACACCCCCAACCCCCATTTTCACTTTTCACAGCCCTGTAAGCCAGGCGCCGTTGCGTCAAGCAATCTCGCAGCTACACACGCCCACTTCGCCGCAAGCTGAGAGCTCGCTGAATTCGTTTCGTGATAATGATCCGGGACACCCTTTGACTTGCACGGGTCCTGTGCCTGGCGAAGTCCGCGAGCCGGATCGGGCGACGGCGTAAGAAAATCATAACCCGGTACGATATAGCCGAACTCATCCGGACAGAGCCCGAACACGAATTTGTATTTCTTAGTCATCCGGTCGCGAACGCTCAGCTCAGGCGGCCGCTTTGTGTCGGCCTCTGCACAGTCGCGACGACGGTACTTTTCAACTCCGTAGAACACCTCCGGAAACAATTCGCCCGGAACAGTAATGATCTGTGCGTTGCCGATCGTGATCGCATAAACCGTTGATTCGAGTTCCGGCTGCTTTCCTTCTGCAGGAGTTGGAATAGTATCGAGCACTCCCTTATTCGCCAGAAACAAATAACCCACGTTGTCCATCGGAGCTCTCAGTGTAGCTTTTTTCATGTTGATGCCGGTTACATTGTTACGTTCGCCGCGATTGAGCGCTTCGAACACGGCTTTGGCGACATCGCGGCCGATGGCCTCAGTACGCTCGAAGGTGTAGTCGGGACGTTTGCTACTAGGTTTCAGCGGAAATTCTTTGCCGTCGAACCGTACGCGATCTGAGAGCTTGTTATTCGAATCGCCGATGATCTCAACCGCTCCTATGTCCCCACTGACATAGATCGCCATGCCGCCATATTTTTTCTCGACCGACTCGCGCACTGCGTGAGGAAAGTCGGATGTGATCAGCGTGTTCCCGCTCTCCATAGACTCGGGGTGAGTATTCCAGTTGATGACGGTGGCGATCACGCGATCGGATGCCCTTCCGGCACTACTCAAGAACTGCATCACGCGTAGTTCTTCGTCAAAAAAGTCCGGCGGCCGCCCGCGTGTTCGCGTCTGCATTCCAGCGATCGAGGGAGAGGCTTGGGGATCAGTGCGTGCCAATTTCATAATCGCCGGTTGAGTGGACACTGCGGCTTTGTTAATGGCTTTGGCAATCTGGCGGTCCACAAATCGGAGGTACTTCGGGTACTTTCCATCGTTTAGCGCGCCCGGCCCCCAGGCTCCAATGGTGTCAGGAGCTTCATGGTTATGTGTGCTAGCTAACAGGATGTCATCAATCCCGAACTTTGAATCGACATTCTTCTTGATCTCTGCAAGGCCATAGTAGTTGGCCTTGGAGTAATAACCGATAAGATCGATAGAGACTATGGCCAGTCTGGTGCTTCCGTATTCAAGAACAATCGCCCGCGCCCACAGGTCATCGTGTTTCCCGATGGCAAGACGATTGTTTCCAAACCCGGCAAGAAAGACTCCATCATACTTGCCTTTGGAGCTTGCATCGAGAATGTCGTTTCCTGGATCGTCTTCAAACGGTTCGCCCGAGTCCCAGCGGCCGTTGTGATTAGTGTCCGTAAACTTTTCTCCCCACACCCCTGATTCGGTAATGGTGCCGTCCCAATCTGGATTCGGGCCAAACGGCGTAATCGTCAGGGCAGCAACTCCGACCCTCAAGCCATAGCGGGTCCGCTGTATCGGCGATGGCAAAGTGAACGGCTCGAGAAGCGCGATCATCGCAAGTAGCAACGGCGTAATCCTGATTGATTTTGACATTATTCTCCTGAAACGATTACTTGACGAGGAGCGATTTAGAAAGAGTAGTCCGCAATGATAGATGCTTCTTTGAGCCACCTCAAGTTACCGGTACGAGCGGGATTCAAGCGAGCGATTGACAGGGGATAATGCTTGGGATAACATCCGACCAACCGAACGGTCGGTAACAATTTAATTCGAGGCATCCGACTGGACGATATTGATGCTGGCACTCCCAACAGCGCGAGTTGCTGTACAACAGGGGCCACTTGACAAGCGCATCGTCGAAATCCAATCATAACCCCGTCGGCTTCTGGCTTCTTGCTCCATTATTTGTTTCAGTACGGTTGGGAGGGCGGAGGATGAAACCATCAATAGAGCAGCGCACCTCCACACTTCAATACCTCAACCGTTCTATTTCTCCCGTGCCACGTTCAGTTTCTTAGGAGTTGACCCTTGATGAGGGTTATCAAAACCCCACCCGCTCACGGTGATCAGAAGGAGACACTATGCACAACAGGTTTAAATCTCTGCTTGTAGTAGTTGCGCTGTTGACGCTGATGGTTCATCCCGGCAACGGGACCTTAGCACAGGTTCCGACCGGAACCATCACCGGAACAGTCATTGATCCGTCAGGAGCTGTCATTCAGAAGGCAACCGTGACCTTGACTAACAAGGACACAGGAGTCTCTCGCGTTGTCCAGAGCACCGAGAGCGGAACTTACACAGCAGCCTCGCTTGCCCCCGGCTCGTATGACGTTCGCGTCGAAGCCACCGGTTTCGCTCCAATGGTTCGCACGATAGATATAACGACCGGCGCGACCACAACTGTGAATCTTTCAATGCAGGTGGGTACCGCAAAGGAAACTGTGGATGTTCAAGCTGAGGCGCCGACGATCAATTTGGAGTCCAATACAGTCCAGGGGGTCGTATCGCGACAACAGATCGACAATCTTCCCCTAAACGGACGCAGCTTTTTGAATCTTGCGCAGTTAGAACCGGGTGTTACGGTGGCTGCCGGAAATCCTGCACAGTTTAATGCCCAATTCAACGTATCCGTGCTCGGCGGTCCCGCCTCGCACACCGCGATCACAGTTGACGGAGGAAACATAAGAAACCCAGTTGAAGGGAGTACCGGACAAAACTTCTCTCAAGAGGTTGTTCAGGAGTTCCAGCTCTCCAGCACGAACTTCGATCTTTCAACCGGTATCACCGCTTTTGGTGCAATAAATATTGTGACTCGAGGTGGTGGAAACGACTTTCACGGCTCAGGATACTTTTACTTCCGAGATCACAATATCGCGGCTTATCCCAGCCTGGCGCGTAACAGCATCACTGATGATCCCTTTTTCGCTCGACGTCAAAGCGGATTTGTGATCAGCGGTCCAATCAAGAAGGACAAGCTTCAGTTCTTCTTCAACTTCGAATACACAAATCAGGCTGGTGTGTACGTGGTTCAACCTGATCTCCCTTCTGTAGCCGCATTCGCGACAATAGCGCCGGCGCCTTATACCGGAAAACAATTGAGTGGACGGGTTGATTACCACCTCAATGACAAACACTCTTTGTTCATCCGTTATTCTCACGACGGAAACAAAAACAGCGGTCCGTTTACGGCTGCTATTCCCACGGTTCCTTCGAATTTCGTTGCGAACAAGAACTGGGTCGATCAATACCTGTTGGGGGCGACCAGTATCCTGAGCCCGAGGATCGTGAATGACTTCAGGTTCTCTTATCAGTATTGGCAGAACCGGAACATCCCAGCGAAGTGCGGAGGCTGCATAGGTGAGGGCGGACCGGAAGTCTACTATCTCAGTTCGGTGAATTTCGCGATTGGAAACAATTTCAACTCGCCGCAAGGTCGCGATCTGCGTCGCTTCCCGGTGTCAGACAACGTCACGTGGTCTCTCGGTGCTCATCGAGTAAAGTTTGGTGGCGAGTGGGAACACTTTGACGGGACCGGTTATTGGGGCTTCTTCGATCCTGCCAGGGCGTACTTGCTCTCGCCGGAGTTCTTACAAGCTTTTATCCCGCTCCCGGCGTTTCCGCTGTTTGGGCTTCCGGCTGACGGTAAAATCCACAATCTTGATGACCTCAAGAAGCTTCCAGTGGTGTTCTTCCTTCTGGGTATCGGAGACCGGGCGCAACCGTCGTTCAATCTCGATAAAGCGAGAAGCAATGAACGCTTCCACTTTTACGCCCAGGACACCTACAAAATCACACCGAATCTAACATTGAACTATGGGTTGGGTTGGGTACACGAGTCTAATGTGCTGAACTACGACCTGCCAAAACCAGCGCTTGTATCTGCACTCTACGGGAATGACCTGGGCCCGACGGAGAAGGAGTGGAAGAACTTTGAGCCCGCGGCTGGGTTTGCGTGGTCAGTTGGCAAGAACGGCAAAACGGTTATTCGAGGAGGCGCGGGGATTTTCTATGATACGCAACTGGCCTGGTGGAGGCTTGGAGAGCGCGCGGTCATAGGAGCTTCCGGGCGACAGTTTATTGGTAACGCTGCGGTGACCAGGCTTGACGGATCAGGTCAGAACTTTTCCACAGCTTATCTGAATTCTCTCGCCTACCGGTACGGCCAATTCCTTGCCGAACTTCCGGCGTTGCGTGCGCAGCAAGACGCAAAGTTTCCGGGGACTGGCACAGACCCGCAGATCCTTTTGTCGAAGCAGGCTAACGCGTTGGGCGCGCTGTACCCTCGCGAATTCCCAACGACACAAGCTCAACATTTCAATATTGGTGTGCAACACGAGCTGCCTTATGGAATGGTGTTGCAAGCTGATTTTGTTTACCGCCACATGATTCACGGGACGCCGGGCGGATTCTTCGGCGCGAGCGTGGACTACAATAAGTTTAATCAGATTGGCGGCCCGATTATCCCGACCTGCACCCCTGCGCAGTCGAGCGATGCCAGCGCTATCTGTTCAAACGGCCCAATCAATTTCTGGTGGCCTGGGGCTACTTCGCGGTACAAAGCTCTGTTGGTCAAAGTTGACAAGCGCTACTCGCATCGTTATTTGTTCACGGCTTCGTATGCCTTGCAGAGCAGCAAGAGCATCCTCGACGTAACTCAAAACCTGAATGACTTCTTTGCTTCGTACGGGTCGGATCTGCCAAGGCACAACTTGAATATTTCCGGGGTCGTCGACCTGCCCTGGAAGATCCAGGTGTCAATGATTTCGGCATTCCTGAGTCATTTCGCGGTGGCGCCGACAATCAATGGTTTAAACAATTCCGGTACCGATATTTCGAGCGGTGGATATACGCCGCTGCTTGCGTTACTGGGCAAGGGTTACAGCGATTTCCTTAGTAAGAGCGATCTTCGAGAGCTGGTGAATCAATACAACTCAACGATCGCGGGCACCTTAACCCCGGCAGGTAAAGCTGGTATTAATCCAAACCAGCAGAAGTATCCGACAATAACGCTGCCGGCCCATTATGAGCTTGGAGATGTCTTTAGTTCGCAGGATCTACGTGTCCAGAAGGCGATTACGCTTCACGAACGCCTTGAACTGCGGCTGATTGGGGAAGTGTTCAACATCTTCAACATAAGCAACGTCTCAAACTTTAGCTTCAATCTGGTTACCCCTCAAACGTTCGGTCTTCCAAACCAACGAGTCGGCCAAACGTTCGGATCGGGCGGACCACGCGCGTTCCAGTTCGCGGCCCGGCTCCAATTCTAAGAGTTTGAACCAATCAGTTGTTTGACGCGGTGGGAACACCAGTTCTCACCGCGTTTTTTATGGGACCTAAGGGCCAATTGGACCTACAACTCGTCTTGACAATCCGGCGCAAAAAAGAAATTATATGCGCGTCTACTAAGCTTCCTGGCTTTAAAATTCATACTGTTAATCAGGTTGATGGCGCTTGGCGGAAGCGTCTTTTAGTAATCGTCATACTGGCTTTATGCGCGAGATTGAGATTAAGCGCCCATGGCACCCCACTCCCGTGCGGCCTGATCACAAAAACAGGCCGGATCTTTGGCCCACTCGGTTTCTCGAACAGATTTATGAATGAAACCACCCGCTCACAGGAATTGAAAGGAGACAAGCATGCACAAGAAGTTTAGACTCCTGCTGCTGGCGTTAACGTTGTTGACATTAGCGGCCAGGACCACTTTCCCAGTAATGGCGCAAAACCCAACTGGTTCGATCCGCGGTACAGTGACGGACCAACAAGGCGCCGTTATTACGGATGCGACTGTAACTGCCACCAATAAGGCCACCGGTGACACCAGAAAAGTCTCGACTGGCAACGATGGAATTTACGCGATTGAAAATCTTCTGCCAGGTGAATATGACGTGAAAATCGAAGCCAAAGGCTTCGCTACACAGAACATCACCTCTCTCGTAGTACAAACTGGAAGTACCAGCACTGGGGACGCTTCATTGCGCGCTGGCGGCACCGGTGAGGTCGTAGACATCGTGGCCGAAGCACCGATAATCGACAAACAGAACTTCAAGATAGATGGCGTGGTCACGCGCCAGAAGATCGATGCCCTTCCACTGAACGGGCGCAACTTTCTTCAACTGGCGCTGCTTGAGCCAGGCGTGTCGGTCAGCGTCTCAAACCTCGGCAATGCCAACAATCTGTTCAACGTTTCCATCGGAGGCGCCAATTCCGCACTTACGCGAATCACAGTGGATGGCGGCAGCGTACTGGATCCGGTGACTGGCGGCGCCGCACAGAACTTTTCCACGGAGTCGATCCAGGAGTTCCAGATCTCAACTTTCAGCTTCGACCTCTCTACAGGGTTAACGTCAGTAGGGGCGGTCAACATCGTTTCGAGAACTGGAACCAATGATTACCACGGCAATGCTTTCATCTTCTACAGGGATCACAGTTTTGCCGCGTTGCCGACATTCTTCCGTCCAAACAGGAACTTCGACCCGTTCTTCAGACGATATCAGTCTGGCGGGTCGGTCGGCGGACCGATCAAGAAGGACAAGGCATTCTTCTTTGCGAACTTCGAGTATCTTCATCAGAGGTCGATCGTCTCGATTTTCCATACTGGCGGTCCGTCGTTTGCCGCACTTAACACCAACTTTGAGAGTCCCTATCAGGGCTACCTCCTCAATTTGCGGGGCGATTACAAAATCAACGACAAGAACAATCTGTTCGTGCGTTTCTCCAGAGACAAGAACGACGCGTTTGCGCCGAACGGCACCAACAGACTGCCATCAAATTGGCGAGATAATAGGAACCGCGACAACAACATCCAGGCGGGCGTAACCACCGTCTTGAGGCAGAATATCGTCAACGATGCTCGCTTCAACTATCAGCGAATTAACAACACAAGCGACATTCCCGGTGAAGATGATTGCCCATCTTCGGATCCACGGTGCATTGGCGCGCGAGGTCCTCAGATTCAGGTCAACGGCAGCAACATCGTGATCGGCAATGAGACCAGCGCACCGCAGAACCGAATCCTCGATCGCTATCAGACCAGAGATGACCTCAACTGGCAGAAGGGCGCGCACCGAATCCGATTCGGTGGGGAATGGGAACACAACTACGGCAAGGGCAGTTGGGATTTCTTTGATCCTGTGCTCATGGTTCTGCATAGACCGTCCGATGTTGAAGCGACGAACGCCTTTACTGCGGGGACGATCAACTCCATACCCAATGCAGTGATCCCGCCGGCGCAAAAGGCAATTATTATTGCCGCACTGACCATTCCGGTACCGGCATCCCTTGCCACCGGCTCGACCACGGCGCCAACATTGAATGACATCCTCGCGCTCCCGCTGATTGCAGGTGCTGCGGGCGTCGGCTCCGCAATTCAGCCACCTTCATTCAACCAATCGACCGCCCGCCAGAGTAACCGATACCGGTTCTATGCACAGGACTCGTGGCTTATGAAACCGGGCTTCACTTTTTCTTTTGGAGCGTCGTATCAGTATGAGACTAATCTACTGAACCACGATCTGGCTCGGCCTGCGTTACTCCAGCCGATCATTGGCTTCATCGGAAAATCTCCGACGGACAAGAACAACATCGCGCCTTCTCTCGGGTTCGCCTGGGATGTGAAGAACGACGGCAAGACCGTTATCAGGGGCGGAGCCGGCATCTACTATGATACCGTCCTATTCGTGACGCGGCTGCTTGAAAGGCCGTTGATCGGACCGGCAGGCGATGGTCGTCAGTCAGTTCCGACCGCTTTCTTCCGCAACACGCTGGCATTCCCACAGTTGGGACTTCCCGGCGCTCTTGCGGCGTTCAATGTCATCAATCCACCGGTAGGAACCAGTTTGAACTTCCTGAATAATCTGCCAGGAAACCAAACTCTTCCAACGAAGTTTACCGGCGCGAACCTTCTGACCATGTTGAGCGCACAGGTTCCGCAGTTGCAAGCGCTGCTCGACGCTGGCGCAGCACAAGGGTTCACTGGAATTCAGTACACAAAGACGGCTTCCTTGCCGGGAACGCTGCTCGATCCAAACCTGGACTCCCCATATTCCGAGCAGTTCACGATCGGCGTGCAGCGGCAACTGCCGCATAACATGGCGCTCTCGGTTGACTTCGTGGATCGAAAGCGAGTGCATATAACCTCCGACTTCGGCGCCGAGATCCCATTCGATCTCGAGCATTTTCAGAGAAGCGCGGCGCGCGGCGGCCCGGTGTTGCCGAAGTGTACCGCTGCTCAGGCGGCCGATCCGACCGCCATTTGTGCGAACGGTCCGATTCAGGTTTTCCAGAGCATCGATCGTAACGACTACAAAGCGTTGCTCGTGAAACTCGATAAGCGGTTTTCGAATCGTTATCAGTTCACTGCATCTTATGCGTTCTCGAGCCTGACCGGCTTTGCCATCGGTGAAGACCTTGATGCGATCTTCAAGTATCATGTGCCATTGCCTGGCGATGCGCGAAATCGGCTTACCTTTAGTGGACTGGTGAATCTGCCTTGGGGTATCCAGGGATCGTTGATTGCGGTATACGCGAGCCGGACACCCTTCAATGCCTTCGTTCCGGGGACGGTTGATATCAACGGCGATGGCAACGGCGGTGACACTCTTCCTGGTTTGGAGATCAACGATCTCGGAAGGGGAACCGGCAGAACCCAGTTGTTCCAGCTGGTGAACGACTACAACACCAACGTAGCCAAGCCGAGCAATGGATTGAGAAGACCGCTGGTGCTTCCCGCGAAGTTCGATTTCGGCGACGACTTCCATTCTCACGACGTTCGCTTCTCGAAGGAGTTCCGCTTTAAGGAGCGTTATGGTGTTCAGGGTATCGTCGAGATCTTCAATATATTCAACGTCTCGAACCTTGGCGGGTATAGCACTACGCTCGATCAAGGAAACTTCGACACGGCCGGAAATGTCGTTGCACCCGGCACCTTTAACTTTGGCAAGCCCACCAGTCGTGCTGGCCAGCAGTTCGGAACAGGCGGACCGAGAGCTCTCCAGTTTGCTGCTCGGTTCACTTTCTAATCACAATACAACGGGCGCGCGGGAGTTGGTTTATCCCCGCGCGCCTTTTCTTTCTCTCAAGTAGTAACGACTTTAGTCGTTTCTTGCAGAACGATTAAAGTCGTACTACGTGAGACCTTCTTCTTGCTGACTAATCGTTCTCTACAACCTCAATAAATGTGGATCTGAGCTTCGCAGAAATCGTGCGCTATTCCAGGCGGAGGAAAAAACGAATGAGAATGTTTCTGAAAACAGATGCCGGAGATTGGCGGAATTCATTATTCTCTATCAAAGCAGGACTTCTACTCCTGACACTCTCACTCGTTGTTCTACCGCATTCGTTCACAACCGCCGCCTCGCAGCAGAGCCCTAACGCACCATCACAGCAAACAGTACAGCCTGCCAAGCCAACCGAAGAGATGGTCGCGATGCGCGACGGTATAAAGCTCGCAACAAGTATCTTCCTTCCTCAGGGCAAAGGACCGTGGCCAGTTGTGTTAATAAGGACACCGTACGGTAAGGATTTGCAGGCTACCGGAAACAGCTTGTGGACCAATCGAGGATTCGCCCTTGTGGTTCAGGATTGCCGAGGAACCGTTAAGAGCGAAGGAGAGTACCGGCCTTTTATGACCGATCATATCGATGGGTATGACACAATCGAATGGATCGCCAAACAGACGTGGTCCAACGGCAAAGTCGGAATGTACGGCGCCTCCGCAATGGGAATTGCCGCGAATCTCGCGTCGATGATGAATCCTCCGCATCTTGTAGCAAACTTTGTGATGGTTGCTCGCGCAAGCCTTTACAGTCAGTCGGCATTCATGGGCGGCGTGTACCGAAAGGAGCTCAACGATCCGTGGCTTAAGCGGCAAAAAGCCGAATGGGTTATTGCCGAAACGATCAAACACAACGTCTATGACGGCTACTTCGATCTCGGCGACTTGTCCAAACATTGGCCGGAGGTTCACGTGCCGGTATACAACTACGGCGGCTGGTACGACATTTTCGGACAAGGCAACATTGACAACTTCGTCGGTTTGCAAGCGACGGGTGGTGGGCTTGCGGCCGGAAACCAGAAGCTCATTATGGGTCCGTGGGGACACGGAAAGCTCGAGGAAGTAAAGTATCCGACCGATTCGGTAGTCAATGCCACAGAAGAGGCAATGAGATGGTTTGATTACTGGCTCAAAGGAAAAGACAACGGAATCATGGATGAGCCTCCTGTTCGTTACTACGTGATGGGCGATGTCGCGAACACTCAAGCTCCCGGCAACGAGTGGCGCACATCGCTCGCCTGGCCGGTTCCTGCCAAACTAACGTCGTACTTTCTTGCGGCGGGAGGTTCCTTGACCGAGAAGATGCCTGGTGATGGCGAGAGCAGTGACAGTTACTCCTATGATCCTAAGAATCCGGTTCCGACAATTGGCGGGGCCAACCTGAGCATCAAAAAGGGACCAATGGACCAGCGCGCAACTGGCGATCGAAAAGACATCCTGAAGTTCGTTACTCCGGTTCTGTCCGCACCGGTCGAGGTAACCGGGCGCGTCAACGTGGAGCTGTGGGCCGAAAGCGACGCGCCGGATACAGACTGGATGGCAAAGCTGGTTGATGTTTACCCCGACGGCACTGAACGTCTTGTCCTCGACTCAGCTTTTCGAGCGCGATTCCGAGAAGGGTTCGATCGTGAAGCGTTCATGAAAAAGGGAGAGGTGTACAAGTTTTCATTAGATCTGTGGTCGACCAGCATCATATTCAACAAGGGCCATCGAATCGCAATTCACGTGACAAGCTCAAATGATCCTCGGTTCGATCCAAATCCAAACACCGGAAAACCGCTCAGAGCTTCCGATGAAACTCGGGTGGCAAAGAACACCGTTCATCACGATAAATCGCATCCGTCGCGGGTATTTTTACCGATCGTCTCGCTCAACAAGCGCCCCGATCGCGCGATGGTTGTAAAATAGGACCAATAGGACCGATAGGACCAACAAGACAAACAGGTCCTATATGCCCTATTGGTCCTATTCGTCCTATCTATTCCTCCAACCTGAACAAATCGATCCTTCCCGTCGTAACCAAAGCAATCACACCAGAGACGATCAGGAGGTTTTATGACCAACTGTCAGGGCTGTGGCACGGAGATCCAGAGTCAGGATCGTTTTTGCAAGAATTGCGGCGCTCCTATGGCTGTTTCGGTTGAAGATTTATCGGACACTCGTCGGTTCGATCCTTCGGCTCGCGTGACGACAACTGGATCCCTTGATCAAAACAATGTCCAGTACGTGCCTGGTGCGGCTACGTTTCCGCTGTTTCCAGACTCTGCCGCTTTGCGTCAAACTCAGTCGTTTATCAAAAATCTGATTCACCGCAAACTTTTTTGGCTTGTGGCTTTCCTGGTGTTGTCTCTGTTCGTTGGTACAGGTGTCATCATGGGTCGCGACGCGATTCGTGCCAGCCGTGCTCACCGCGCCGAAATGGCACGCGAGGCAGAACGCGCAAACAAGGCGAAGCTTCGCAAGCAAGCTGAGATTGCTCACAAGTCCTTCGAAGAAGCGATACAAAATGCGATGGGTTTCGTCCCCACTGAAATAGTGGCAACTGAATATCCCGATCTAAAAGGAGTGTTTGTTTCGAGTCTTACGAGTGATGACAGCCCGGCGGCAGTCGCTCGAATAATGGCTGGAGATGTTTTGACTGATTTTGCGGATCAAGCTGTGAGCAACAGTTCGGAACTGTCGCGTGCTCTCGGTGCGGCAAAGCCGGGAACAGAGGTGCCTATAAAGCTTAATCGAGATGGTGAAATCATATCCTCAAAGATCAGGCTTGGGAGCATTGGGATAACCCCATTTCAGGCAAAGATCGATCCGAGAGACCAGGGATTTCTTGGCGCCGGTGACGTCGCTCGTCACTGCTGCGTAGCCGGGACGCCCCGATGGGGTCTCGCGATCCATCGAATTGTTGATAACAGTCCGGCCGATCTTGCCGGATTGCAACTCGGCGATGTCATTACTGAATTTGACAATCAGGTCGTTCGCACACCATTCGAACTGGCTCGGCGCATTCACGCTGCCAAACCCCGAAGCAAAGTAAAAGTAAAGTTCTATCGAAGTAATGTGGAACAAACGGTCGAGTTAGTGCTTGGACACGGATGGTGAAGATTGGGGTTGGGGAGTGGGGATTTGGGACTGGGGATTTGGGACTGGATTGGATGTTGACTGATTGCTTAGGTGAGCTGGTTGTCGTGTTTGTGAATCTGAAAGCTGAGCAGGTTGGGTGTTTGTGAATCTTTTTGTGAATCCGAATCTGAATCAGAATTTGAATCTGAATCTATATCCAACTTTGAACGTCAGCCCGTAAATCTCACCACCCCCAACCCCTAATTGGCGCCACTGCCATCGATATTAGACCTGCCACGCATTAACACCTTATCTCCATTCGGCAAGCGAATACCAAGTTGGGAACGCCGAAATTCGTGAGCCAGTCGGCTGCCAGAATAACCTCCGGTCGAATGCCTCTGCGATCAGTATTATCCTGTGGTTCGGTCAGCTGAACTCATTCCTCGTTTAACAAAGATCGCAGTTTCTCGGCTTCCTCATCTTGTCACTCACTCCAGATTCAGTGAACTCATCGTGCCGCTTTCTTGCGCCCGGTCCCTCTTTCGTGTGAAGAGTTTTCGCAAAAACGCCGCCAACGCCGCCAGTCCAAGCACCGCGAACTTCTTGAGCGCCAACAAGCCACCCAGCAAGAGCTTGAACAAGCCGACTTTGGCTGCGACCTTTCCAGCAATCAAAGCCCCGATCCCGTAAGCGGCAAGTTTATCGACGGACGGATTGAACTCCGAATACTGGTTGCCCGCGTTGAATTGAGCGAAACCGAGAACCTGTTGCATCTGTTCCTGAATCGTAGACAGTTGACTCATTGATGCAACTGCATTGAATGACAGCACACCCTTGCGGCCCAGCACCCGAATGTCGTAGTTCAAAGTGTGTTCATCCTGCTCGCCAAATTTGAGTTCGCGCGCCCAGTAGAGTTTGTGAGTCGATTTGTCATACCGGGGCGTCGCAGCCCAGCCTATTAGTTCGATCGCCTCGTAGCCTTGTGTCTTCCGTTCCTCATTGCCTGAAATCACCTCCTCCTTCATCTGCTTCAAGAGCTCAACATAGTCCACTTTTTCGGCATCGTCGTCCGCGACGTAACCATCTTCGTCGTAACTAATCACGACTCCCCACCCGAAGTCATCGAGCGGACCGATATCCGTAGGAAAGAGCATCCCAAGAGTCTTTTGGCCTGGAGGATTTCCCCAGGCCACGAGAACCTTTTCAGCCTGGGCGGAGTCTAGATACCGGAAACTTTCTGGGACCGTCAGCGTCGCGATGCCGCCGCCGATCACCACCGTGCCTCGCTGATACTTGAGTTGCGCATTGAACTCCTCATCGGCAATGAGTTGAGGGTCTTTCTCTTTTTCAGCTTTTCCCTGCTTCTCTTTTTTCGGGGCGGGTTTCGACTTATCGGCCGAGACCGTCACAAGCGAAAGAAACAGTATCAGAAGCACCACAATGGTTTTCATGTGCATGTCCCTCCTGGATAGAGAAGAGCCTTGGAAGAGGCGGTTCAATCTTTCTAAGTCAGCGGATCGGTGAACGAAGAAAAGGGCCTAACAGTCGGGAAATCGCCTGTT
>DATFWY010000139.1:0-106936 GCA_035258805.1 Blastocatellia bacterium
CGAATCCTTCTTCATAGCCTATTACTTGTGTGCACTGCAGTGACAACTGCGTTGACCGGTGCCGCCTTGGCTGTTGGGGGACAGGTTGGTGATTCGATTATCGACATGCTCGTGGCACCCACTCTTGCTGTAGTGAGAGAGACGGCTTCAGGGAATCTTGATCCCCTTGCGAAAGGGCTTCTGTTCACATTTACTCTTTTGACCATTTTAGGCGCCCATGAACTGGGCCATTATTTCGCTTGTCGACATTACGGGATTCGAGCAACATTGCCGTTTTTCATCCCAGCTCCTCCTACCATTACGCTATTCGGCACACTCGGCGCAGTTATTAAGATCAAGGAACCAATCAGATCGCGTCGCGCGTTGTTTGACATCGGAATAGCCGGGCCTCTCGCGGGTTTCGCTTTCGCATTGCCTGCGTCAGTCGTCGGTCTGATCTTCGCTGCACCAGCGCCTCCCAGCGTCGCAACAGGCGAAGTGGTCCAGTACCACGATCCATTGCTCTTCGTCTTAATCCTAAAGCTCTTTGGCCTTCCAACCTGGATCGAGTGGAATCCCATTTACTGGGCAGCTTGGGGAGCATTGCTCGTTACCGCATTGAATTTGTTCCCGGTAGGTCAGCTCGATGGTGGCCACGTGGTGTATGCGGTGCTGGGGCGTCGGGCGCACAAATGGATTTCACGTATTGCCACGCTAGCGTGTGGCATGTTAGCGATCTACTCATTGTTGGTGCACCAGCCGCCCGTTTACCTGCTATGGACCTTGGTGCTTCTGTTCCTGATGAAGGTCGGCCATCCGCCCGTTGTTGAAGAAGAACCTCTGGGCGCGGCACGGGTTACCATCGCAATAATAGCCGTACTGGTTTTTGTGCTGTGTTTCATGCGATTCCCCATCACCACAAATTAGCTCACATAAGATAGGCTCGAATTTAGTCGACATTGTAGTTGATGTGCTATCATCAAGACGTTCAGCACGCGTTTTTCTGGCAATGGGCACAGGAATAAGATGGACTCGAGCATAAGCGTAATTCTTGCATCTGGATTTGTCTGGGGACTTCATCATGCTCTGGATCCGGATCATCTCGTCGCCGTTTCGACGATAGTAAGTGAACACAAGAGCGTGTCGCGCTCCTCGCTGGTGGGAACATTCTGGGGCGTTGGACATACGTCTTCACTCCTTCTCATAAGCTTGATCGTTCTCCTTTTGAGAGCTTCCATCCCAGAAAATATCGCACGGTGGATGGAAGCACCCGTCGCCCTGATGCTGGTCGCGCTGGGAATAACAACAATAATTCGCGCTGTTCGAGAACGCGGCTGGCGTATTCACTCTCACACTCACACGCACGATGAATCCTCGCCGCACACACACCTGCACATTCATCTCGAGGAGGAACACGCGCATCAACATCGGTTTTTTAAAATTGGTAAGAGACCGTTCGTGGTTGGCATGGTTCATGGGGTTGCTGGAAGCGCAGCGCTCACGCTTCTTGTTCTGTCAACGATTCCGTCAGTTGCTCTTGGTTTGCTTTACATAGGAGTTTTCGGCGTAGGATCGATTGGAGGAATGCTGTTGATGAGCGCTTTGATCGGTCTTCCTTTTGCTCTGACCGCCCGACGATACGCATTTATAAACGGCGGGATTCGGCTCGTTGCGGGCGCCGTCAGCATAGTTTACGGGTTGGTGCTTGCGTGGAATCTTTAAACCAAAAGCTAATAACGATTCAATAAGAGTGTTCTATCGACTGATGCAAGCCCATCTACGATCTCATTCGATTCCACTCAAATTCCGATACGATTATGCCCCGGCCTGAAAACCCCAATTCTCAACTTGTCCCTTATCTCAACCCTGAGTTCCTGAAGAGTCAGGAGGCCAGGCTCATCAGGATTCTAGCTGAGTACATCGAACCCGCGACGAGACTTCGTCGGCATCGGATTCGCGACACCATAGTGTTCTTCGGGTCTGCACGATCAATGTCACCTGAGCTTGCCGCGGTTGAGTTGGACAAGGTCAGGGAAGAAATAGGGGCGATAACAAAAGCAGGCGACGTCATTACCGCTGAGCTGCGAGCGCGAGAAGCAAGCGCGGAACAAGCCGGTAAACTCGCTCGCTACTATAACGACGCTATGGAACTGGCTCGCAGGGTAACTGAGTGGTCAAAGAGCTTGACTAGCAGTCATCATTTCATTGTGTGCTCGGGGGGATCTCGTGGAATGATGGAAGCCGCGAATCGCGGCGCTTCAATGGCTCGCGGAGAAACCATTGGCTTGAACATTCAGCTGCCACTGGAGCAGGAGGTCAATCAATACGTTTCGCGTGACCTGATCTTCAATTTCCACTACTTCTTCATGCGCAAATTCTGGTTTGTTTATCCAGCAAAAGCGCTTGTGGTGTTTCCGGGCGGCTTCGGAACGATGGATGAGTTATTTGAGGTGCTTACGCTGATTCAAACCAAGAAACCGCACAAGACCATGCCAGTGATTTTGTTTGGAACGGAGTTCTGGGATCAGATTATAAACTTCGAAGCGTTGGTTCGCTGGGGCGTCGTCAGCGCTGAAGATCTGGAGATCTTCCACAAGACTGATTCGGTTGATGATGCATTCGCTTATTTGACCGAAAAACTCGAGAAGCTGTACCTGACACCGAAGGGACTTGAGCAGGTAAAACTGACATAACTTCTATTGCTCCTGTTCCCGATCTACCACCTCGATCACTTTTTCAATCTGAGTCAAATATTTCGCAAACGTCTGGTTTGTCTCATGCTCCAGCCAGACCTCTTTGTCTGCCGCGTATTCGTAGATCCGTTCAAACACCTTCTCATCCAGTTTAAGCTCCGCCGCCAACTGCATCGTGCACTCTCTCTTGTTAAACGAGGCGGGCTTTCCGAGCATCGCAAGGACGTGCCTGAACAGAACCGCAAAATTGTCGAGGGAATCAACCATAAGCCTCGCCAACTGATCTGCGTTTCGTGACGCCGGAATGTAAAGCCGCCGCACGCGGAGCAGCTTGGCTCGTAGTTCATATTCAAGCTGGTGTCTCAAATTGCGGGTCGGGATTTCAAGTCCATCGAACGGGTCCTTTCCATAAAGCACATGCCGAACCTGGCTCATATCCACGAATTCGATGGGAAAGACGTCAGATGAATCATTTATTTCCTCGGTTGTGAAATAAAGCGGTACCGGATTTCCTTCCGATCTCCACCATTCGGTTACACCTTGAGCCGCGTGTAGATCGGAAGGCGTTATGCGCTTGAGGACGACCAGGACTTTCTTTGGTCGATCCTGATCCAGCTGTCCGCCGACCACCGCCGAGCCGTAGAGCACAACAGATGAAAGATTCTCGTTGTGTGCCTCGTTGAGTCTTCTTACAAGATCCTTTAGTTCGTCAGCCAAGTTTCCTCCCGGTGAGGCACGGATTTACCAGCTGTCACTTGCGCCGCCGCCGCCAAAATCGCCGCCGCCGCCAAAGCCCCCAAAATCACCCCCGCTATCGCTACCTCCACCCCAGCCTGAATCGCGGCCACCTCCGCCAAAGCTGCCCCAGCTTCCTCCACCACCCCTTCCTCCGAATAAAATCGTCCAGAGCAGTAAATCTGAAGCAACGCCGCCCCATCGACCGCCACCTCCCCGCGGGCCCCCGCCACCCCGGCGTCCGCTAAACAAGTTATGCAGAACCGCAAAGAGAATAAACCCGATGATAATGATGACATATATCGGTATTCTTACGACGCTTCCTCCTCGCGAGCGTGGCTGTTGACGAGCTGGTTGGCGAGCGGCCTGTGTAGGATCTACTCCGTCCATCGCGATTCCGAGCTTCTGAGAGAGGGTCGCGAGAATCGTTTGCGTTCCCGTAGTGAGAGCCTGATCAAAACGACCTGCAATAAAGTCGTCGCGCATCTTCCGGATCAAATCCCCGGCGAGGATATCGGGGACATCGCCCTCGAGATGCCTGCTGACTTCGAGCCTTGTTCCGCCGTGATATACGCCCTGTGCGTCCGGAGGCTTTATTGCAACAAGCAGCAGCAGCGCGCGCTTCTCGGAATCGCGACCGACTCCCCACTCGCGACCCAATCGAAGAGCATAATCCTCAATCGGATAGCCTTGCATATCGTCGAACGAGATTGTCACAACAACGACCTCGATGCCGGTACGGTCGCGGAAATTCCGAAGCAGATTTTCAAGCTGCTGATTGTTCGCTGGGCTGAGCATACCAGCAAAGTCGTTAACGAAACCTTGCGCCTTGGGCAGTTGTGGATCGCCAAATGCTGTAGCTGCAAAGATTAGTAGCAATGCCGTACAGATAAAGCCAAGTTTTGTAGCTCTGGTCATAGTTCCTTTGATTATCTCCCCAAATTCCATGCCGACCAGCGCGCTCACCGGACTGCCCAGCCGTTTTTGTTCGCCCGGCGTGACGATCTTGCTCGCGCTTGCCTGACGTAAACATTGATTATGACCGATAGGACTCGAAGGACAAAGTAAAGTGTGGATCCAACTTCGAAACTTGCTTCTCAATTCTTTCTGTATGTTGACAGATACGAGGGCTGAACATATACTTAGCAGTCTCATTTGAGAGTGCTAACGCGCACATGTATCTCCAACTTTTTAGCGCTTAGCTTCAATTCATTAGAAAGGAGCAACTACACACATGGCTAGCATACGCCCGCTTCAAGATCGTGTGATCATCAAGCGGATCGAAGAGAGCGAACAGATCCGCGGGGGCATCATCATTCCAGACACCGCAAAGGAAAAACCACAGGAGGGCGAGGTCATCGCCGTTGGCGCAGGCAAGAAGCTCGATAGCGGAGAGCGGGTCGCGCTGGATGTCAAAGAGGGAGACCGCGTGCTGTTCGGCAAATATGCCGGCACCGAGGTGAAGCTCGATGATGAAGACTACTTGATCATGCGCGAGGACGACATCCTGGGTGTGATCGAAAGAGCCGCTGAAAGCAAAGCTAAAGGAAAAGGAAGATAAGCAATCTTAGAACAGGAGAATAAAAATGGCTAAACACATTGCATACGGGGAAGAGTCGCGGCGCGCGCTGCTGACAGGTGTTAATCGCCTCGCAGACGCTGTAAAAGTGACTCTCGGCCCCAAAGGTCGCAACGTCGTCATCGAAAAGAAGTTCGGATCTCCCACGATAACTAAAGACGGCGTCACTGTCGCTAAAGAAATCGAACTCGAGGATAAACTGGAGAACACCGGGGCGCAGATGGTCCGCGAAGTCGCCTCAAAAACTTCCGACATCGCTGGTGACGGCACCACCACTGCAACCGTACTTGCACAGTCGATCTTCCGCGAGGGAGTCAAGACTGTTGCGGCCGGCGCGAGCCCGATGGCGTTAAAGCGCGGCATCGACAAAGCAGTTGACAAAGCGGTTGAAGAAATTCAGCGCCTCTCCAAGAAGGTTAAGGACAATGAAGCGATTGCTCAGGTCGGAACCATTTCGGCAAACGGCGACTCTACGATCGGCAACTTGATCGCCGAAGCGATGAGCAAGGTCGGTCAGGACGGCGTCATCACCGTTGAGGAATCGCGCACTCTCGAGACAGCTCTTGAAGTCGTCGAAGGTATGCAGTTCGATCGGGGTTATCTCTCTCCTTACTTTGTAACCGATCCGGAGCGTATGGAAGCAATTCTTGAAGACGCGGTGATCTTGATTCACGAGAAGAAGATCTCCTCGATGAAAGATCTCCTTCCGTTGCTCGAGCAGGTTGCGCGCGGCGGCAAACCGCTGCTGATCATTGCTGAGGATGTTGAGGGCGAGGCCCTGGCGACGCTGGTTGTAAACCGCCTGCGCGGTACGCTCCAGGTTTCTGCGGTTAAGGCTCCCGGATTCGGTGATCGACGAAAGGCAATGCTGCAGGATATCGCTATTCTGACCGGCGGCAAGGCAATCACCGAAGATCTCGGAATCAAGCTGGAGAGCATTCAGTTGACCGATCTCGGACGCGCCAAGAAAGTTGTTGTTGACAAGGACAACACAACGATAGTCGAAGGCGGCGGCAAATCTGCGGAGATCGAGGGCCGTGTCAAGCAGATTCGCGCTCAGATCGAGGATACGACCTCGGATTATGATCGCGAGAAACTCCAGGAACGGCTTGCGAAGCTTGTTGGGGGCGTAGCGGTAATTAAGGTGGGCGCCGCTACTGAGACCGAGTTGAAGGAAAAGAAAGCTCGAGTCGAGGACGCGATGCACGCTACCAAGGCTGCGGTTGAGGAAGGTATCGTGCCGGGCGGCGGCGTTGCTTTCCTGCGCGCTCAAAAAGCCCTCGAGAATTTCAAGGTCGAAAACGAAGACGAGAACATCGGGGTTGGAATCGTCAAGCGCGCGCTTGAGGAACCGCTTCGTCAAATCGTAGGGAACGCCGGCCATGAAGGCGCAGTTGTCGTCGACAAGGTCAGGGCCAACAAGTCGGCCAACTACGGCTTCAACGCTGAGTCTGAAGAGTACGGGGATCTGCTTGCGATGGGCGTGGTCGATCCTACAAAGGTTACTCGATATGCTCTGCAGAACGCTTCGTCAATCGCAGGACTGCTGCTGACGACCGAAGCGCTGATTTCGGAAGTGCCGGAGCAGGAGAAGGAAGCTCCGCAAATGCCTCCTGGAGGCGGCATGGGCGGCTTCTAAACTGGTCAGCAGGACAATAAGGAATAGAAGGCTCTGTCTCCGTAAGAGACAGAGCCTTTTTTTGAATAGGGTAGTCTGTCGCGATCCATCCGAATTCCACTCACTGCAGAGTGTGAATATTCGTGGTCCAATCTTAGCATCTGCGTAATCTGCGGATGAGTCTCTTCGGTTCAAGTACGACGACCTCATCCGCAGATTACGCAGATTACGCAGATGATAACGGTGGGATTATTATATGTCGCGCAAAACTCAAGGGCCAATTATTGCGCACGCAAGGTTGCCAACGGTTTGCGAGACAGCACGTCAACCGTCGCAAGCGTTCCAACAACAGTCACCAGCACGATCGTCGCCCCAATACCTCCGAAGTTCACTACAGGCGTAAAGCTCCAGGGAATTTCAAACACCCACTTCGACGTCGAGTATGACAACCCTACCGAAGCCAGCGACCCGATTATTCCGGCTACCAAGCCAATCAAACTGTATTCGGCGATCAGGATTACTAATAAGACTTTCCGTTTAGCACCAAGTGTCTTCAATACCGCAACCTCATAGATCCGCTGGAACTTCGTCATTGCAAGCGAGCCGATCAGTATTAATGCGCCGGTCAATAGAACAAAACTTGCCACAAACGACACCGCTAATGTGATGTTGTTTATGATCCGTTCGATCGCGCGCGCAACGTCCGCAACATCGATTACCGAGATGTTGGGAAACTTGTCTACAAGCGTGCGCTGGAATCGCGAACGTTCCACCTCACCTGATGGCCCGTTAAGCGCTCCCACCATCATCTGAGGTGCTTTTTCCAGCGTTCCAGGCCTGAACAAAATCACAAAGCCGGTTCGCGAATTTCGCCAGTCTACGTGTCGTACGCTCGTTACCCGCGCGACCAGCTTGTGCCCTTGTACATCGAAGCTGATCTCACCTCCGACCTCCAAGCCGGACACTCCGCGCAAGCTCTCTTCGATAGAAACCTCAGCGTCTGGTGAAGGTGTCGGGTCCCAAAATTTTCCAGCGACAATCGATTCATTCTTCTCAAGGTTAGGTCGATATGTAACCACGTATTCGCGTCCCAGTCGTCCACGCTCGCGCTTCACCTCTGCTTCGTTGAGATCGATATCTTTCCCGTTGATCGCAACGATCCGAGTTCGAACAGTAGGAACCAGAATCGGAGGCGTGCCCATTGTTTCGGTTACGATATCAGACACTCCCTGGCTTTGATCGGTTTGAATATCAATCAAAAACATATCCGGCAGATCACCGGTGCGCCCTCGGTCCAGCTCATGAATAAAGTTTGTTTGCAGTGATTGAACGGATAACACCGCAAAAACACCAAGACCGACGACCATCACAATTATCCGAGTTTGATTGCCCGGTCGATGAAGACTGTTGATTGCTTGCCGAAGCGCAAACGACGTCAACGACCTGGTTCTGCGAACCAGAAAAATCAGCAAGGTAGCTCCCGCGTACAATGCGCCCGCCGCAACGACAAGCCCACCCAGGAAGATCAGCCCGACTCGTACACCTCCGCCTTGCCACGACACCACAAACAAAAGGCCCAGAATAACAAACACCGCGACCGACCAGCGCAGGAGATCAAAGCGACCCTGCTTGCTAGCGCTATTGTCGCGCAGCAGCACATTCGGCCGGATATGACGTATGTGAAGCAGCGGAAGAGCCGAGAACAGTATCGAGATCATAATGCCTACCGCCACTCCCTGCGCTGCGGCACTAGCTCGAAGTCCATAGGTCATATACGGCGGCAGCTTGTCAGAAAAGACTCCCTGTATCAGCAGCAGAACTGCCTTGCCGAACAAGACGCCGAACGCGCTTCCCACCACTCCCATCGTGATCACCTGCGCCAGATACGCAACGGTTATCCTGCGACCAGTTGCCCCAATGCATTTCAACACCGCGATCGCCTTGCGCTTCTGTTCGATAAAAACGCGAGTTACGTTGGATATCCCTATTCCTCCCAACACAAGGATGACGAGTCCGGTCAGCGAAGAATAGTCCTCGGCGCGAGAAAATGACTCATTCAGGTTCTCCTGCGAATCACGATATGAGCGAACGTTTATGAGATTGTTTCTTAGCCCCTCCCTGAGCTGCCGGACCATCGGCCCCATCTTGTCTTCCGGAACGGTGAACAGGAGCTTGCGGCGAGCACGGCTGCCGAAACCAGTAAGCCCGGCACCTTCCAGTGCTGACCTTTCGATAAACACGCGTGGACCGATTCGAAACCCGGCGCCACGCCCCGGTTCCTGGTCGATTGTCGCCCGGACCTGAAACGTCGTTACACCGATCTTTACTTCATCGCCGACCTTAAGTTGCAATCGGTCTAGAAGCGATACTGACGCGACCGCACCATTGTTCTGAATCAAAGAGTAGTCGAACGACCTTCCATCGGTCAGAGTGAAATCGCCCACCAGCGGGAAAGCGGAATCGATCCCTTTCAATTCGACCATCATCGCGCCTTCGTGAGCCGAATCGGCCGGACGAGCCATTGTCGGGGACTCGATCGTCTCGGTTTTTCCCAATGCTATCGGAGTTGTCACTTTATCGATGAGGCTGAGCGCTTCGGGTTCCCAGGGCCTGCCGCTGTCCAGCTGAACATCGGCGGTCAACAGGTTTCGGGCTTCGGAGGTCATTGCGCTGTGGGCGTTTTGAAGCATCGACCGCCCCGCCGCAATCGCGCCAACCCCCACTGCGATGCAGGCGAAAAAGAACAGCAATCTTCGCCAGGAAGCTCTTATTTCGCGCCGCGCCATCTGTAAAATAAATCTCACGACCGTGTCGCCTCCAGTGTTTGCTCCTCTTCCAATTCGACGCTGTCGCTGTCGCTCACCACTCTTCCGTCTCGCAAAGATATTCGGCGGTCAGCCAATGCTGCCAGCTCGTGATCGTGCGTAACCAGGACAAGCGTCGCGTTGCGTTTTCTGTTCATCTCAACCATCAATTCGAAAACGTGACGCCCGTTATGCGAATCCAGGTTTCCAGTAGGCTCATCGGCAAGCATAATCGAAGGATCGTTGGCAAAAGCCTGGGCAATAGCGACGCGCTGCTGCTCGCCTCCGGACAGTTGTGACGGATAGTGATGTGAGCGAGCTATCAGATCTACGTCCTCCAGGAGATGCCGGGCCCGCCGTTGTGCGTCTCTCACGCCGGCGATTTCCATTGGAACCATAATATTTTCGAGAGCGGTAAGAGAGGGGATCAGATGGAAAGACTGAAATATAAAGCCGATCTTGTTACCGCGCAGCTCTGCAAGCGAGTCTTCATTCATCGCGGTAATTGGCTGGCCATCGATCCGAATCTCACCCGCTGTAGGGGCGTCGAGGCCCGCGATGAGGCCAAGAAGAGTGGACTTTCCACTGCCCGACGGACCTACGACTGCAACGAACTGACCGCCTGGAATCGTCATATCGAGTGGCTGGAGAATCGTAAGCATCTCGGCGCCCGAGGGAACAACTTTTGAAACCCTGTATAATTCGATCATGAATCGTTTTCTAGTTTACCTCTTCTTTTTCGCGATGTTCGTTGTGGAAGCTTGTAGTAGCACGCCTCCTAAGCAGGCGCCTGCACCGCCTCCCGCTTCCGCGGCGCCTTCAAAGAGTTTACCGAAGATAGTTGCATTCGGCGACAGCCTCACGGCTGGCTACGGCCTTTCGGAGTCCGCAAGCTATCCGTCTCTTTTGCAAAACAAACTGACCGCGGATGGTTTCGATTACGAAGTTGTAAACGCCGGTGTCTCAGGTGACACATCGGCCGGCGGCGTCCGTAGAATCGACTGGGCCCTGGAGGGAGATGTCAAAGTGGTCATTCTCGAGCTTGGGGCCAACGACATTTTGCGCGGCCAACCTATACGAGAGATGAAAAAAAATCTGGGAGCCATCATCGAACATTGCAAGGCAAAAGGTGCGATTGTACTACTCGCGGGTATGGAAGCACCCACAGACACGGGCTCGGACTATCGGCGGGACGTCCACGAAGCTTTCGCGTCCGTGGCGAGGGAAAATAGCGTGACGTTGATTCCGTTCTTTCTCCAAGGAGTAGCCGCCATCGATTCGCTGAACCAGCGCGATCGGATACACCCCAACGAAGAGGGTACTAAGATCGTGGCCCAGACCGTGTACAGGTCGCTTCGCCCATTGCTTGAAAGTTTGCGATCGGGGGGTATTTGAAACATTAACGTCAGCATCCGCGTGCTGGCCACGAAGAGGCCCAGGATGTCCCCACGGAAACCCCGGGCCTTCGCTCGACAAAGGAGTGTGTCTTAAACACGTGCTGTGCTGACGAAAATCAAGCGATCATTGAATTCGCACTCGCGTAACCCGACCTGGAAAGATTTCCGTCACAAACAGATCTCCAGTCGTATCGTCCCGAGCGAGACTGGTTGGCGCCACTAAATTGTTCACCAATACCACAGGAGTTCCGTTAGGCTGATCGTAACGCGATAACCTGCCGGGCGCACCCGAAAGCTGGTTTGTGCTGAACTCCAAAACAAAAAAGCGATTTTCGCCTGACTGATCCACAAACGGCAGCACGTCGATCGCAGACGAAAGGCCTGAAATAAACGGCTCATTGGCTCCGTTTACTAACCGTACCTTCCGAATCTCGGCCGTTGCGGGAACAAAAGGAAAGCCGGTCAATAGAGGCACAAGTAAAGTCTTTCCAACCACTCGGACGCTGTCCGGGACCGAGTCAATAAATGGAGGGCCGAGGTTCGGGAAGAGCGAATTCATTCTGGGCCCGAAAACAATTACGCTTCGTCGTTCTCCGGTATCGCTGTCAACCTCCCATATCTGGTTCTGACTTGCATCCACGACGTACAATTTCCTACCGTTGACCGTAATTCCAAAAGGATTCGAAGCCCGCACATTTCCGGCGAAGTTTGGCCTTGAATCGGGGGTGAAGTTCGGGAAGTTGACCAGAACCTCTAAAAATACCTCGCTGCCGGCGGAATCTGTCAACTTTGCGAACCCGCGAGTCTGGATATCGGTCTGATCGGCTAACGTAACAGTAAAGCCCTGAGTAGAGTCTTCAACTTGCTGCGTTAATCGAAACTTCAACACCGAACTCAAAAATGGAGAGGAGGGGCTCGGATTAATCATCTCGGTTGCGGGGAGTGGACCAGGCAAAGTGCCATCACCAGCTCCGATGGTTATAAAAAGCATGCGTCCTCTTAGTGCCAATCCTGAGGGACCGGACGGATCAAGGTTGGGAGGAGCTAAGCCAGACGGAAGGCCATCAATTAGGGTGCGGCGATTCCCGCTACTGTCGATAATTGAGATTCTACCGGTATTCGGTCCGCTTCCTGCTTCGGCGACAAGAAGATTGCCTTTAGGGGTGACAATGCTTTTGACCGGAGCTTTGAGACCTGATGCAACCACAGATGTCGAAATAGTTTGGCCACTCACGCTCACATTGATGAACGTGTTAATGAGGCAGGCCAATCCGATCACAAACAGAATCCTTCTAAACATTAGAATCTCCTTTCTTGAGAATCTTTTACCTGTGTCTGATTATTAGCTTTGTCTTAATTCGATAGAGCAAGGACGTGGACTTAAGGCGAGTGACCCTTTTCCCTGACGCGGCGTCTCCAAGGAAGGCCTCGTCTAATAGACTCCGACTGTGATCCGGTATCATTGAAAGTGCGTTACAGAGCGCCGAATAAGCGCTGCTTGCTTCGGCCGTCTCACCAGCCCCTGTCACGTATCGGGTATACCGGACAATCTCGATTCGGCGTATCCTGTTCAAACGCAGACCTCCTTTGAGACTTTGGCGTTAGCGCGTCGTGCTCTATACTCTCTGGGCGCGCATACTTCGGCCCGATCTCATGACCACGAGAGTAAGCGCAGCCCACGACCCTAAGTTATCTGCAATCGCGGTTTGCCGTAACGAAAGAAACACGAAAAATACGCGAAACTTTTGGTAATTGATCCTTTTCTGTTTCCTCTACGTTGGCTGATGTTGTGAAATGAGCCTCGAGAAGATTCACTTGTGTGAAGAGTTCACGCTCGATCTCGCGCGCGGCTGCCTTCTGCGCGCAGGACAGCCCATACATCTGCGCCCCCAATCTTACGAAGTGCTGAGGTACCTGGCTGAAAACAAGGGACGCTTGATAAGCAAAGATCAGCTAATAGAGGAAGTATGGCAGGGCCGAGCTGTTACCGACGGTTCATTAGGCAAATGTATAGAGGAGGTCCGACAGGCACTGGGAGAAAACGCCCGTTCCTATGTTCGCAATGTCCGCGGGCGGGGCTACATTTTCGACCCACCTGGTGTTCAACAGGATACTGCCTGGGCGGAACAGGTGGAGGTCGTTCGCGTAGTCGTTGAGGAGGATGAGCATAACGCTGAGGCGGCGAATAACGTTGTCTCCTCACCTGCGGTCTCCGGTTCGCCTGGGCAAAAGAAAACCAGAGTATTGTTACCCGCCATTGTGAGTCTCCTCGTCGTTGCTATCGCCTTGGGCGCTTACTATTTTTCATCGAGGTCTGCAAACCCGGGAAACTCAAAAGTGAGATCCCTCGCAATTCTCCCTTTTAGGTCACTCGGAGTCGATTCCGGGAGCGAGTACCTTGGTCTGGGAATGGCTGACACACTGATCACGCGTTTGAGCAGTCTTAAGAAGGTTGCGATTCGACCTACCAGCGCTGTACTGAAATACACCGGTGATCGAAAGGATTTGATAGAGATAGGCCGGGAGTTGGGGGTAGAGTCTGTTCTTGATGGCAGCGTGCACATCTCAGGCGGACGGATGCGCGTAACGGTTCAGTTGATGGGCGTAAACGATCAAACGCCTCTTTGGGCAGATACTTTCGACGGGCAGGTTTCTGAGATTTTCGGTGTTGAGGATTCCATTGCCGCGCGCGTTGCTGAAAGGCTAACGAATAAACTAAGCAGTGACGATAGGAGGGCTCTCACCAAACATTACACCGAGAATACCGACGCGCATCTGCTTAGCTTAAGCGGTCGTTACTTGCTCGAGAAAAAGATACCAGAGGCCACCAGAAAAGCGATAGATTTCCTTCAAAAGGCAATTGAAAAAGATCCCAACTTTGCGTTGGCATACGCGGATATTGCAGAGGCGTACTTCACTCTTTCAATCACCGGCAGCCTGACTCCGCGGGATGCCTTTCCGCCGGCAAAAGAAGCGACTTTGAAGGCTTTGCAGATCGACCCTCTCCTTGCCGAAGCGTATTGCAACCTCGGTATAGCTAAGTTCTTTCACGATTGGGATTGGGTAGGTGCAGAACGGGATTTCAAACGAGCGATTGAAATTAACCCAAACTATCATTTAGCACATGAAATGTACGCTCATCTCCTATCAAACCTCGGCCGCCATACCGAGGCGATTCCAGAAATTAATCGTGCCCTGGAAATCGATCCGCTCTCGCTAATAGCGAACGCGATCAAAGGGCAGATCTTATACCTGGCAGGTCAGTATGACGAAGCGGCGGCGCAGTTGGAGAGGGCAATTGAAGTAGAGCCGAACTTTTGGATATCACACCTGATCCTCGGCAAGATCTACGAGCGACGCAAAATGTACCCGGAGGCGATTGCCGAGTTTCAAGCAGCTTCCGATCTCTCGGGTGCTCCTGAACCGAAATCGTATTTGGCTTACACCTACGCGGTGTCCGGACAGCACGCTGAGGCTCAGAAGCTGGTCGATGAACTGAAGCTGGCAGCCACCCAGCAATATGTCCCCCCGAAACATGTCGCTTTGGTTTATGCTGGGATGGGACAAAAGGATGAAATGTTTGTTTGGCTCGAAAAAGCCTATGAAGATCGAGATATCAGCTTGGCGTTCATTAAAGTTGAGCCGCGATGGAACGAGTATCGCGCTGACCCACGTTTCAACGATTTGTATCACCGCATCGGCTTCAAACAATAGAATGTCCTCTGTCTAAATCCTCTCGTATGATTGACTCTTCGTGGTAAGATTTCGGGCCGTCGAAGGAACTAGTGGAGTGTAACGTGAATTCGCAAGTCATTTCATCGGGTCAGTCCTGTAAAGGATGTCCTGATAACGTGCACCTCCGTGGCCGCCCCTCCTTGCCGCGATTAGGATTATGTAAGAGGTGGTGGCCACGGAGGGCCACCCTTACAGGACTAGCAAGTTCTTCTCCGTTAAGCTGCACTAGATGACCCGTAAATGAAAATCCGGCAAACAACACCTATTCTGTTGCTGCTTGCTTCTTTCGGATTCTTCATTCGTGCGGAGTCTGTCGATCTTGCACAGGTCGGCGACGGAATTGTCGCAACCGAGTTCATATACGAACAGGCTCCCTTCCCTTCCTGCCATGCGTCTACGATTGCGGAAACAAAAAGTGGACTAGTCGCGGCGTGGTTCGGAGGAACCCATGAAAGAAATCCTGACGTAGGCATTTGGGTTTCGAAGCGAGACAAGCGAGGCTGGTCGAAACTGGTCGAAGTCGCGAACGGTGTTCAACAAGACGGCCAGCGTTACCCTTGCTGGAACCCAGTTTTGTTTCAGCCATCGCGCGGACCACTTTTGTTGTTCTACAAAGTAGGGACGAATCCCAGTGAATGGTGGGGCATGCTCACCAGCTCAACAGATGAAGGCGCTACCTGGTCAAAACCAAGTCGATTGCCCGATGGAATCTTAGGCCCGATCAAAAACAAACCGATACAGCTACGAGATGGATCGATCTTGTGCGGTTCGAGCACCGAAAACGCCGGCTGGCGAGTTCATATGGAACGCACAAGCGATCTGGGCCTGACCTGGCAGAAGACTGAATCGCTGAATGATCGAACTCGGTTTGGGGCCATTCAACCGGCAATCCTTGATTATCGTTCGGGCGCGATCCAGATACTGTGTCGCAGCCAACAAGGAAAAATCACCGAAAGCTGGTCCATTGACAGCGGAAGAACCTGGAGCACGATGGCGGCTACTTCGCTTCCTAATCCGAACGCTGGAATAGATGCGGTGACGCTCAAAGATGGCCGCGCTCTGATTGTGTATAACCACACCCAAAAAGGACGAAGCCCGCTCAATGCAGCCGTATCGAGTGATGGCAAACTCTGGAATGCAGCACTAGTGTTGGAAGACCAGCCGGGAGAGTACTCGTACCCTGCGGTGATACAGACTACCGATGGACTTGTACACATCACATACACGTGGAAGCGGCAACGAATAAAGCATGTTGTGATCGATCCGGCAAAGCTTAGGCTTCGTCAAATCGTTGACGGTCGTTGGCCTGAATGAAAATCGGTTTCTGGTTTCTCATCTTTTAATCTGCGTAATCTGCGGATGAGGTGTGGTTTTATTTCTCAATCTATCGCACCGATTCATCCGCAGATGACACAGATTACACAGATGAAAAGCAATGGAATAAAGACTCCTACGAAGCCGTTACAGACCTAGCGGTAGATAGGATGAAAAAACAACCTCAGCATTTCGAAAAACCAGAAACCTCTTTTGCCCAATCTGAAACCTACAAGTGGTTCGTTGTGGCAATGCTTTGGTTCGTCTGCTTCTTCAACTACGCTGATCGCCAAGCCATCTTCTCAGTCTTCGAATTGCTTAAATCCGAAATGCACCTTAACGACGTGCAGCTGGGAATTGTCGGCGCATCCTTTATGTGGGTCTACGCGGGTATTGGCCCGATTGCCGGGCTGGTAGGAGATCGAATCAATCGCAAAACACTCATAATCTCGGGCCTTGTTTTCTGGTCCGTGATTACCATCGCGACCGCTCTTTCGACGCGATACTCACATCTGGTTTTCTTCCGCGCGCTGGAAGGCTTTGGCGAGGCATTCTACTTTCCTGCATCTATGTCGCTGCTGAGCGACTATCACAGCCCGGCTACTCGATCTCGAGCGATGTCTATACATCAGTCCAGCGTTTATGCGGGCACCATTGCCGGTGGCAGTGTTGCCGGAGTGCTAGGCCAACAATTCGGCTGGTGGTCGAGTTTTTATCTCTTTGGTTCGCTTGGAGTGCTTCTCGGGGCCTTGCTTCTTCTCATGCTCCGTGAGCCTCCGAGAAAGAGTTCGTTGGAAACCGCCGAAATCGCGCCGGCACATCGCTCAAAAACGGGCACCGCCTCTGAATCGCAAGGAAAGAGGCTTGGAACTATGCTGTCACAGGCATTCAGAACCATCCGAGAACTGTTCGCCAACCCAATGGTTCGAATACTTACCGCAGTCTTCGTCGGCGCTAACTTTGTCGCAATGATCTTCCTGACCTGGATGCCTTCTTTCCTCTATCGAAAGTTCAATCTGAGTCTTGCAATGGCAGGCGTCAGCGCGACAGCTTATCTGCAAATCGCATCGGTGCTTGGAGTTCTAAGCGGAGGCGTCCTGGCCGATAAGTTTGCGAAATCAAATCGCAGCGGCCGCATGTTGACTCAAGCGATCGGGTTGACCCTCGGGGTGCCATTCATCTTCATCGCAGGATGGACCCTGTCCGTGCCACTCGTCATCGTTGCGCTTACTGGGTTCGGATATTTCAAAGGACTTTACGATGCGAACATCTGGGCGTCGCTTCACGACGTAGTTCCCCCGGAGCGGCGAGCATCGGCTGTCGGTTTCATGAATTCTGTGGGATGGATCGGAGGTGGAGTTGCTCCTGTGGCGATAGCTGCGGCAAGCGAGCGCTTCGGAATGGGAGCGTGTATAAGCGCAAATTCGGTGATCTATCTCCTGGTCGCCATACTTTTGCTTTATGGGATTAAGAAATACATGCTCAGATTCACATCTGCTGAACAGGTGAAATCGGCATTGGCCAGCGAGCCTTTGTAAACAGCAAAGCCACGTAGTAACGAATTTATTCGTTCTGATTTGATTTTATAGGGCCTCAAATCAGACGAATAAATTCGTTACTCCGTGGGCTTGGCATGAACTTATGTTGATGGAATCTACTGAATCAATCGAACTCGCGGCGTACGACAGCTAACAGTTGAGCCTTGTTTGTGCCTTCGACTGCCGATTCCAGGCGGCTTCGTAACGTTTTGTCGCCGGCAAGAATCCGCAAAGCTTTGATCGCCGCTGTAGCCATCTCAATCTCGCCATCTTCTATAAGCGAGATCATAAAATCCCTCGCCTGATCGCTTCTAGTTAACGCCATCGGCAGGAGCAACGTCTTTTTGAACTCCCGATCGAAGGTGGCGGTCCATTTGTCTCGCAACAACTCGAATATTCCAGGCAAACGTGATTCGGCGAGCGTTAGTGCGGCGTGTTCGTAAAGCGATGGGTACTCCGGATCAACAAAATTCGCGACGAATTGAAATGAATCATTCGGAGAGATTTTCATCAACGAAGACAAGCACTCGACAAGTACAGCAGGTTCCTCATCTCCAGTTAATACCTTGAATCGCAAAAGCGCTCTTGCGTTTATCCCACAATAACCCAACGCCGAAGCGGCCCCGATCCGTGCGTCCGGTTCTTTGTCGGCAAGAAGAACCGCAAGTTCGTCCATCGCATCTCGTGCACCAATCTGCACAAGACCAAGCCCGCAAAGCGCTCTCAACGGCGCGGCGGTATCCGCGCGACCGCCCCACGTCGGCTCGAGCTGCACGTGCCTCACGCCTTTTCGAAACAACTCTTCATCGTCACAATCGGCAGCGAGTAGGGCTTTCACAACGGCGCACTTGGCCACACAGCCCTTATCGGTCTTGATTGGGTCTATCAGAAAACGATGAAAGGCTTGAACAAGATCAGGACCAAAATCATGATTCTCGATCTTCGCGACAATCTGAGCGGCCCGAGCAACAATCGGGCTCGCTTTACTTGCAAGATGCTTGCGCAGTTGTTTGCGGGTGTCCAGAGATTCCACGGAGTCTGCGAGAGCAGCGACCTCAGCGAGTCGATCTTCGATTGTAGCTGACTTAGCCATTCCTCCTCGGGTAATTGCTTACGTCGGCTGCGCTTCAAACGTCGCAGTCTCTCCAGGTTCAGTCGGTAGAAGAGGTCTTTCCAGGACCTTTGACACAGTACTACATCTTAGCGGCATTCATGGATCAGACAAGATCAGAAATTGAACTTCAGCGCCAACTGAATCAGTAGAGGATTGTTGCTCGTGGAATTGATGCGCCCGAAGTCGCCGAGGTCGGCTGGATTGATGATCTGGCCCGTGTTCGGGTCAATGCTCATTGGGGGAACTGCGTTGAAGTTGGCGACCGGATTCGCAAAATTGACCCGATTGAAGAGGTTGAAAATCCGCCGCGCACAACTCAACCTTTTTCGATTCACACCGAACCGGAGACGTTTGATGAGGTAGAGTGCATTTGATTGGGCTGCGGCGGGTGCGGACTCGGCGGCGATGGCGGGCTACGCACTCGTGTGGGGGCACTGCTTCAAAGCCGGGCGAAGCCGCTGATCAACACAACGTCGTGCTGCCAACCTCCGCGAGTGACGGCCAGCGATTGTTTGTCGAACGAATAGCCGAAATCGAATAGCTCGTCCGCTTCGAACCCGGCGACCTCTGTGGGCGCTCCACCAGCCAGGGACCGTTTCATTAAAAACACCCTGGCGCTGCTCTTGGCCGAGTATATTACAGCCTTGCCATCGGACGCCCATTTCCAGCGCGGCGCCCCGCTTAACGGGGCCGCTGCGACGGTACTCCTCAGCCTCTTCGATGACGCACAGACTTTTACACTTACGACCGCCGGACAGCCGAGCCGCACATACACCAGCATCGCGCAAGCTCGCTCGGACGGTAACAACGGGCGGGTGTGGGGCGGAATGCACTACCCGAGCACTGTGAATATAAGCGACGGCGTGGGTGAGGCGATTGCCAACTACATCAACGGAAACTCGATGCTGCGGAGATGAGCAGACGTTGGGCCGGATTAGATGGGGTAAACCCCAATGAAAACCGTTCTAAGAGTGAGGTATCCTCGGAAACATCGACACTAGAGAGACTCTAGCCGTCGATATGAATGCCTATGGCTCCAATCAATATGTCAGCTTGATTACAAATTCGCGCGAGCGTAAGATGGCCGCCTCAATTGTCCCGCCAGACGAGGAGTTTTCTGGTTAGGAACAACTCAGCGTCTCGTTTTGTGATCGTGTGTAACCAAAAAGGAGTGAGTCATGTCAGCAACCGCGCGAGTTAATACGCCACTTGGAAGAGTGGCATCTCTGCCTTTCCCTGGACGCATTATCAAGGTTGGCGACCCCGACCGCGAGATCGTCAAAGCCATCCAGCATCGGCTGAATGAGGTAGGCTGTGGGCCTATCGAAGAGACTGGAGTATTTGACGAGGAGAACACGAAGCCTGCTGTCAAGTTATTTCAGGCACGCTTTCCCGATGTAAGCGGGCGCCCTCTTCTGATTGACGGCAAAGTTGGCTCCTTTACGTGGGGCGCGATGTTCGGCGCGGAGTCGGTGCCTTCCAGTTCCCCAACGTCGTCTTCACTGGTAAGTGCCGCGATTGATTTCGCGGCAACACAAGTCGGCGTTCTCGAGCACCCACTGGGTTCCAATCGCGGACCGGAGGTTGATCAATATCTCCGCGCAGTGGGTCTTAACCCCGTCGGCCACAGCTTTGCCTGGTGCGTCGCATTTACGCATTTCTGTTACCTGAAGGCGGCTGAGTCATTGGGTCGCGACAACCCGCACATCAAGACCGCTTTGGTCCTGGATCATTGGAATCAGGCGGGCAGAAAGCCCGGCGTTTTGCGCATTACAAAGACAGCTGCCATCTCCGACCCTGGTCTCGTTAAGCCCGGCTCGTTGTTCATAATAGATTTAGGTGGCGGGCTAGGGCACTCCGGAATGGTCGTCGAGACAAATAGCGGTCGTATGATAACGATCGAGGGAAACACCAATGACGGCGGCTCTCGCAACGGAATCGGTGTCTTCAAGCGTGATGCAAGAAAGATCAACCAGATCAACAAGGGGTTTATAGACTACAGCGCCGTCTAGCATCGAAGACTTCGTTTAAGGGTTGCCGATAAAAATTCAAGCCGAGAGTTAAGCCCTTACGGGTTCTGATTACTCGACAATGCGACTCTGGCGACACCGTCGTTGCCTTCGTTGGGCGCCGGCTTCAGCCCAAGAATCTTCGCCAAGAGATTGTAGACATCTACGTTTTCAAATGGTTCGATCACGACTCCCTGTCTAAAGGCGGGGCCCTCCGCGATAAAAATCGCGCGCATCGAAGGAAGTTCGTTGTCGTAGCCGTGGCCGCCTTTTAAACCGTCGACTCTCCCTCTGATCTTCTGTTCGTCTAACCTGGCCTTCGTGATCAACGTCCAGCCCTCATCTGGCAATACCAGTAACGGAGCTATTCGCGGGCTGTTCGAATAATGAAACCGTGGTGGCATTTCGGCCTTGCGATAAATCTTCGCGTGGGCAGGTAGCTTTTCCGATAGTGTTTTGTAAATCAGATCTTCCTTGCCAGGATTGGGGAAAATGCTGACGATTTCAGGAGTCCAAAAAACCTTTTCGGCCAGCCCAGGATCAAAAAGCTCGTCCAGCACGATCGTGTCTTTCGGATTCTCAGTGGCCATTCCGTGGTCCGAAACTATGATTAGATTCACGTCGGTCCAGATTCCTCGCTTTTTGAGCCCATCGATCAATCTGCCGATAACTGCGTCGACCTTAAGCACAGCATCACGGGTTCCTGGTGAATCAGGGCTGAAGTCGTGACCTGCCGAGTCAACATCGCTGAAATACAGGGTCAGGAACGTGGGTCTTTCGCTAGCGGGTAAATCGAGCCAGCCAAGGATGGTATCAACACGCGCATCGTTCGGAACTTTTCCGTCATAAGGCTTCCAGTACGTGGGACGAACGCCGCCGATTTCGGCTTCGCTTCCGGGCCAGAAATACGGCGCCGTCTTTTGACCCTGCTTTTCGGCAGTTACCCAGATTGGCTCTCCAAGCCACCATCGCCCGTTATTAACTTCTTCGCGGTTACTCATTGTAAGGCTGGCGTTGAAGGTTTTATCAAAAACGTTGTTCTCTACGATGCCGTTATCCTGGGGATAGAGTCCGGTAACGATGGTGTAGTGGTTGGGGAAAGTCTTACTTGGAAACGAGGGGGTCATCCACTTCGCGCGGACACCATTTTGAGCCAGCGAATTGAGGTTAGGTGGTTGGTACTTATCCAGATAATCGCTGCGGAACCCGTCGATCGAAATCAAAATGATGGTCGGTCGCAGGTCTCGTATGGCGTTGGCTCGAACGCACGAAGATAGAAATGCGACAAGTAGTATAAGGAATTTGATGCACGAGATTCTGGCAACTCGCGCGAAATAGTTTGTCATAGTTTTGATGAGCCCAATTCTGTGTTGCTGAGGAGTACTTGATTCCCGAGCGTTGCGACGCGAGAAACTTAATCGCAGAGAACGGATTTGGCAACTGCTGAAGAATGAGTGCTGAAGAATGAGTCAGCGTGCTCGGGTAGCAAGCGCCGACCTCAGAGTGTGTGCGAAGAGGGTGTCCGGATTCAGCCGATGGATTTTCAACTTCAACCTGACAAGATTTGCGAACCCCGAGATACCATCGGCTTTTTAGCCGATGGAGTTTCAGTTTCGACCTAACACAGGGTTAGCTTTCAAGATACCACGGGCTGTTGGTGGTATTAGGATTTTTCACGCGGTCTCTGAAGCCCGATGGTATCTAGAACCACGCCGTGCACTCTCTTGGTATGCTTACGGACAACTTATCGCTTCACTGCTGGGTGCAGTCCAAGGTCACTCCAACCGTCGCCCGCTCGGTCGTATGAACAGACTCGCGCAAATTTTGCGACCTCCGGTCGAACGAGGCTCCACTCAACTGAGAAGTCACCTTTGCCCGCTTCAAGGATGACAGTTGGCTGAGAACCGTGTGCTTCGCCAGTGCAGTTGAGGTGGAGACGCCATCCTCCAATGTCAATCAACTTTCCTGGAGCAGGGAAAGGCGGCGGAGTTGTTTCAGTTTGAGTTAACGCAGCAGCCGGAGGCATTAACAAAAGCAACAAAGCTCCCAGAGTTGCCAGGAACAAGCGATTTTCAGGTATTCTCTACAAGTGTGTGGCCTCCTTTGACTTGAGGTATTGGCCACAAGCGGCCTTACGTCAACCGATAGGATCAGAGGTGAATCAGGAGGTATCAATATTAACTGGTCCTGAAAAGTCTGCAACAAAAGTCCAGAGTTCTTGCATTTCCTGAGCGGGCAAAAATTTGAACGGAGGTTCGCCGAGAAACGTTTCAGAAAATGCAGTCTAATCTCACAAGGAGCTTGAGACGTCCGATGGCGGTTTTCAAATCCAGCACTCGATTATCTCCCGCTCCCCAAGGAAGTTAACCTTACTTCCCCATTCGATTTATGTTAGATTGATTTAGCGCCCAAATCTTGATCGAGGACCGACTTAGTGATCACGACAGCCGGGAAGCTGGAGCAACTCCAATCCACAATTGAGTCTGTAATCCACGGCAAATCAGATGTGGTGGAGCTCGCGCTGGTTACCCTGCTCGCCGGCGGCCACCTGCTTATCGAAGATGTTCCCGGCGTCGGGAAAACCACTTTAGCCCACACTCTCGCCCGCAGCTTCGACTGTAGCTTTCAGCGTATTCAGTTCACTTCCGACATGTTACCTTCGGATATCCTCGGTCTTGAGGTCTTCAACCAACGAACAAGCATGTTCGAGTTCAAGTCGGGTCCAATCTTCGCCAACGTCGTGCTCGCAGACGAGATCAACCGTTCGACCCCCAAAACGCAATCGGCTTTGCTCGAAGCGATGGCAGAAGGACATGTCACTGTCGAGCAGGAGACGTATCAGTTGCCGCAGCCGTTTATAGTTTTGGCTACGCAGAACCCCATCGAACACCACGGCACTTATCCATTGCCGGAGTCGCAACTTGACAGGTTTATGATGCGTTTGCGGATGGGATATCCGGATTCGGAAGATGAAAAGACGATCCTGCGGGAACAGACTCTGAACTCCGCTGTAGACCGTGTTGTACCGGTTATGCACAGCGACGGGGTTAGTGAGCTTCAGCGTGAAGTACGTGATGTGATGGTTGACGAGGCGCTGATCGATTATTTGATCCGCATTGTACAGGCAACTCGCGACGCCGATATTCTGGATCTTGGAGTAAGCCCTCGCGGTAGCCTCGCTCTTTATCACGCAGCGCAGGCGCTCGCTTATGTCGAGGGCCGCGACTTCGTTATCCCCGACGATATCAAACGCCTGGTCGTTCCCACTTTCGCCCACAGGATTGTAGTGAATTCAAGGTATTCAACAGGCTTGCGGCGATCGGACGAATCACAGGCGGCACTTCAGGAAATACTTAAAACCGTCAACGTGCCGCTATGAGGTAGTATGAACCGGCAAGCTTGGCGCGATTTCTTTATCACAGTCTTCTTTTTGGGACTGGCGTTTGTAATCGCACTATTGAGTTCGGTCGCCGCCGACCAGCAAAGTACACATCTTGCTGCGATAGCCGCTGCCATTTCCCTTGTGCTGGCGCTGATCGGGGCGCTCTACATCATCCCCCGCCTTGCGCGAAATGTGCGGATCGAGCTGCTTCGTTTTGCGATCAGGACGAGTGTCACTGTCGAAGGTCTGTTATTCATCGTTTTTCTTGCGATAATCGGGTTCGCGGCGTGGAACAACGGTAACAACCTCTTATACCTTGTTCTGTCGGCGATGCTCGCCTTTCTTATCGCCGCAAACATGATCGCGCGCATGTCATTAGCGGACGTATCGATCCAATTACGCTTTCCAGATCACATATTCGCTGGAGAATCCTCGAACATCAGTATCACCTTGCTCAATCATAAACGTTTTATGCCGAGCTATAGCCTACTGGTACAGGCGCTGGCGGACGAGGACGATAAATTCAGAGACGACGAAGAAGACGGGTCGACAAACGAAAACGAAGCGAACGCGTTAAAGCGCACGACTGGTCGAGCGGCTCCTGCTGCGGGCAGCGGTCTCAACAAACTTGCCTATTTTGTGCTGGCGCCGGCGCGTTCGAGCGCCAAGCAACGACTAGAGCACACTTTCCCAGTCCGGGGTCGATATCCCATAACCGGTTTTCGTATTGCAACCAAGTTCCCTGCTGGCTTCTTCAAGAAGTGGCGTCGCATAGATGCCACCGGCGAAATCCTTGTGTATCCAAAGCCACAGCCGCTTGACGATTTTTACCACGCGTTGCCGATGCTCGCGGGACAGATTCAGAGCCATGCACGCGGTTCGGGCGATGATCTCTACGGGATTCGCCGTTATCACCCTTCCGATCACATGCGCTACATCGACTGGAAGGCGACCGCCAAATCAATGGCGATGATGGTGCGCGAGCATATGCGTGAAGACGAATGGCGGCTGACAATCGTGTTTGATACGACGCTGCCTCCGGATAACGAATCTCCGGCCCGTCCCTCATCGAAAGCCAGACGCGGATCGAAAAGTCAATCAGAGCCTGCGGATGCCGCAGCAAAGCCGCCGGACGATTTTCGCGAGCGCTTCGAGCGTGCCGTGCTGATGGCGGCCTCGCTGGCGAATCATTTCATACTGGAGCGAGCCGAGGTCGAATTGATCACAATTGGTGAGCAGCACAACGTCGGTTCGGGTGCGGGGCAAGAGCATCTCTACAAGATACTGGCATCGCTAGCGACGCTTCAGCCCACTGACCGAGTTGATGACAGCAATTCGCGAGCTGGCGGTAGCAATTCACGAGATTCGGAATCGCGTCGAGGCTGGGGGATTTTCGGTAAGCGCGAGCTATCGGATAACGTTGACAACCCGACTGGCAAGGGTGCCGGCAATCAGGCTGGAAAAGGTGGCGGAAATCAGGCTGGTAAAAGTGTCGGAAATCAGGCTGGCAAAGGTGCCGGCAACCAGGCTGGCAAAGGTGGCGGAACAAACGGCATCGCATGGCGGCTGCTTGATGATGTTCCAGTGCTTCGAGACGACCGGAGGTTCAAGGTGCTGATTACTCCAGCAAAGAAGGGCACTATTCCGGGGCACGTTTGGCGGAGCGCCCACGTTGTTTTTATGGATGACCTTTGAAATTTGAAATCTGAAATATCTGAAATTTGCAATTTGCATGGAGTCCTACTTCCGAACAACTTCATACGCACTTGTAACCACCGCGTTCCTGGCCATGGCTCTGACCGGAACACTCGATGCCGTCTCGATCATCCTCTACTCGATTGCCGTCGTAGTCTGCTTCTATCGAGACACTCGAGGAACCCAGCGTTTGCGACTTCGCGAATGGATGTGGCGCACTCTTAGTATCGCCTATGTGCCATTCATCTTCATCGACGCAGCGCTGATCAGCAATCGGGTCCTCGCGCTCGTCCACATGACCCTCTTCGTTTCAGCCGCCAAGCTCTTTCAAAACAAACGCGATCGCGACTGGGTCTTTTTGTATCTGATCGCTTTTTTTCAGATGCTGCTGGCGGCCGGTCTCACTTTCAACGCAACTTTCGTAGCTTCGCTGGGCGCATTTCTTTTCTTTTTTATCTCCACGCTGGCGGCGTTTGAAATTCGCCGTGCCGGACGAGAAGTCGCCCATCTCGACGATGAGATCGTTAGCCCGCTGGAGCAGCCTACGCCTTTGAAATACCGGGCAAAGAGTGAACCTGCAAGCGCACCGAAGAACAATCGTGTCCGTTATCTTCTCGGCGCCTCATTCGCGCAAATAGTAATGGTTGCATCTCTAACACTGCCCTTTTTCTTTCTCATCCCGAGATTCGGAGGAGGAGGTGTTGCGGGGGCATTCAATGGAACCGATGCCATCACGGGCTTTTCAGAGAGCGTCGAGTTGGGGCAGGTAGCAAAGATAAAAAAGAGCCCGCGAATAGTGATGAGGATTTTGCTTGACCGCAAACCACCGCGCGCTCTGCGGTGGCGGGGCGTAGCGTTGAATGCCTACGACGGTCGGAAGTGGAGCATCAGTAATCGAGATCCAAAACCTGGGATGAGCCAGGGAATGTCAAGCGGCGACCCCGAAAGAGATGCCAAGTTTGAGCGTCGTTATACTTTTGAAGACAGGTCGCAGAATCCTGGAGCGGTGATAATCGAGCAGAAGATCATCCTCGAGCCAATAGGAAACGACACGTTATTCGCAACAAGGCGACCGTTCAAGATACGCGGCGCGATACCCCAGGTCTTTAGGGACAGTGAGGACGCTCTGACTAGCGTCGGGACAAAGGGTCGAATTTCTTACTCGGTAGTTTCGGATATTAATGTACCGACCGAGCAGGAGCTTCGAATGGATGCACCTGCTACAGCCGACAAGTCAATAAGGCAACGCTACATCACTCTACAACCCGCGAAACTCGATCCGAACATCTCAAAACTCGCTCACGATGTGACGCGAAACGCGCCAACGCCCTACGATAAGGCTCGCGCTATTGAGAACTACCTCAAAACTACATTTCGTTACACCCTCGATCTTAAAACCACGGGCCCTGATCCTTTGGCTGAGTTCTTGTTCCAAACGAGAGAAGGTCATTGCGAATACTTCGCAACCGCAATGGTCATCATGCTTCGTACCCTCGAGATCCCCGCGCGCATTGTGAACGGCTTTCAAATGGGAGAGTACAACGAGCTAAACGATATGTATTCGGTCCGTGAGAGCGATGCGCATTCGTGGGTGGAGGCATATTTCCCGCGAACCGACTCCTGGGTGGAGTTCGATCCTACACCAGCTGCAGGCATAAACGACTACAGCCAGGGAGGTTTGATCGCCCGGATCCGGAAGTACGCCGACGCTCTGGAAGTATTCTGGCTTGATTACATTGTGACGTTGGACCGTGACGAGCAAGCTTCCATGATGGTCGAGTTACAACAACGACTGTTGGGAGTCAAAGACCGTCTAATGCTCTATTACGTGAGCGCAAGGACGTGGACTCGAAACATGCTTAACGGAATCATCAATCGAGCCTGGAGCACCGGTGAACTCATCGCGATCATAAGCAGTGTTTCGCTACTGGCGGTTATGATGGTGTCGTTATACATCGTGCTAGCTTTTAGAAAGCGACGCCGCCTTCCAGACACTGGATACGGGCCGTGGTGGCATAGACTATTTATCCTGCCTCTGTGGCGCCGCAGGCTTGCGAAGCGTGATTACCGGCAGTCGGCGGTGCTCTTCTACGAGCAGATGTTGGCCATTGCGCGAAGAGCAGGACTCGTAAAACAACCCGATCAGACACCGATCGAGTTCGCACTCGCCTCCGGACTGACGCCGATTAGAGAGATAACAACTCTGTACAATCGGGTGCGTTTCGGCGGGGCAGAACTGGACGAAAACGAAACCCGGCGCGTCTCAGAACTGCTTGGAAAGCTGAAGCACGATGTGAGGAGTAAACGATTCAGGTGATCGCAAGATGCTCGGCGGTCCGAAAACCTTCCTCAAAGAAACTCATCTTTTCTCCATTTAGTGCGCAATCTGCTTTTTCGTCTCTAAGTTCTTAATTTGACAACCATTCAAACGGCCAATAGCATGCGACGGGTTACAAGGAAAGGCCAGTGGGTTGTGGTATGAAAATTTATGATGTGACGGTGCCCCTCTCAAAAGAACTTGTAGTTTATCCAGGCGATCCGCACGTAAAGATAAATCGAAGAACAAAAGCTGACCAGGAAGAAGCTAAGTATAATTTAAGCCGCTTCTCATTCAGTTCGCATGCAGGTACACACGTAGATCCGCCGTTTCACCTGATAGAGTCAGGCGTCACGGTGGATAAGCTTCCCCTTGAACTTTTGATGGGCAGGGCGAGAGTGGTGGAGGTAACAGCGCCGTGCATTGACGAGACGGTGCTTGAGGAGTTTGATTTTACGGTCGATGCCCGGGTGCTGTTCAAAACACGGAACTCGTATCTATGGAGCCAGAAGTCCTTTGTTAAAGATTATGTTTATATCACTCCGGGAGCGGCACGTTCACTGGTTAACGATGGCATAAAGGTTGTCGGAATCGACTACCTGTCGGTGGATAAATTCGATTCGCAACCTGAGACCCATATGGAGCTGCTCAGCGCTGGAACGATAATTATAGAAGGGCTGGACTTGCGTGAGGTCGAACCAGGCGACTACGAACTGATCTGTTTGCCGCTGAAGGTGAAGGATGGAGACGGCGCCCCGGCCAGGGTTGTGCTTAGGCAGAATTAATCATCGAATACAGGGCCAATAGACGTATAGGCCCTATAGGACCGATAAAAAGAATAGCGTTTCGGACCATCGCCCCCTCTCCCTATGAAAGACGTCGAACTCGTAAATTCGGTCGCCACACACCGGGTTTTTGCGGTGGTGCGCGCTCGGTCGGCCGAAATCGCGCTGCGTGCGACTGAGGCCGTAATAAAAGGCGGTATAAAACTTGTTGAGGTTGCACTAGCAACCCCTGGAAGCTATAGGGTAATTGCCGATTTGCGACACCGGTACGGCGACCGAGTTTGCATCGGCGCCGGCTCGATAACGAGCCACGATCAACTGGACCGCGCTGTCAAAGCAGGAGCCCAATTCATCTCAATGCCGCACACCAACGCGACTCTGGTAGACGCGTGTCGTCGCGCGCTGGTTCCTCCGATTATTGGAGCGCTTACTCCTACTGAACTGGCCAACGCGTGGGCGATGGGCGTGCCGATCGTGTCGCTATTTCCCGCAACGGCGATGGGCGGTCCTGAGTACGTTTCGGCAATCACATCGCGGATAAACGACATCAGGCTCTCGGTCTCAGGCGGGGTTGGCTCAGACAACATCATTGATTACTTGAACGCAGGCGCCTTTGCGATCTCCATCGGGTCACGCTTATTTACGAACGGCGATCTCAAGAATGAAAACTACGTTGCCATCGCCGAACGCGCCAGGGGGATCATCCGTCTCGCGGGGGTAACGTGATAAAGACAGTAGGCAGAAGGCGGAAGGCAGTAGGCAGAAGGCGGAAGGCAGTAGGCAGTAGGCGGAAGGCAGTAGGCAGTAGGCAGTGGCGGCAGGCAGTAGGCGGAAGGCAGAAGACAGATGAGTGCGCCAATCGATTTCTGCTTTCTGCCTACTGCCTTCTGCCTGCTGCCTTCTGCTTTCTGCCTTCTTGCTTTCTGCCTTCTGCTTCCTGCCTACTGCCTTCTGCCTACCGCCCTTCTGCTTTCTGCCTTCCGCCCCCCGTCCACTCATTTACCATTCGCGTTAGTCAGACACGAAATCGTTGATTCGATCGTGAGGCAACCCTTGCTTATTTGAGCATAACCTCTGTAATTTCTTAAATTAGATCCTGTAAAAAGTGATAGGCCCCACGGCACGGTCGTTGCCCTACGTAACGATGCGGTTAACAGACCGAAATAGAGTCAAAGGGGAGAAAACATGTTTACAAACGCAACGAAGAAAATAGGAGCCGCGATGCTGGGTCTAGTAATCTTATTTGCCGCCACGTCGCAGGCTAACGCACAATCCTTTCGCAGGCGAACCTCGGGTGGGGAGAAGGCTGCAATTATAGCCGGCGGAGCCGCAGCTGGCGCTCTGCTCGGAGGGTTGTTAGGAGGGAAAAAGGGAGCAATCATCGGCGGTGTGGTAGGTGCCGGAGGAGGCACAGCATACGTTTACTCAAGAGATAGAGCTGCTGATCGCTACTACGCTGATCGGTACTATGACAGCTACTATTGGTCCGGTAACAACCGCTACTATTGGTCTCCTAATTACAACTATCGTCGCTATGATGATTGGCGATATGGTCGCAATAATGATTGTCGATATGATCGCTACAGGTGGAACCGAAGATTCTAACCAGTTAAAAGAACGGGGTATGTTCTCCCGTGAAGGGTGATAAAATCCCAACGGGAAAGGCGAAGTCCAATGAGACCCGTTAAAGATCTTGTGCCGCTGACGCGCTTCGCAATATTTATTGTGTTGGCGTCAGCGGCACTTTGTGTTGGGCAGACTCACAAACCTTCCGAACAGCCAGACCGCAGTCACCGCGTGATCGCCAGCGCGCGCCTTCTTGGCAATCCTGAAGTCCAGCAGATATCGATCTCGAAGACCGATGGCTCGGTCAAACTCATAATCGAATCTGTAACGTCGCCTCCAAAAATCATTTGGGAAGCCAACAGCCATAACGCAGAAACGAAAATCGACGCGGTTCGCATCGCCGACCTCGATGGAGACGGTATCCCTGAAGTTCTGACACTTTGGTGGAAAGGCACCGATTCTGTACTTCGCGTATTCCACTGGGACACGCATCAACGATCCTTTACCGAGATAGCTTCGGACCAAGAAATCGACAAAGTGCGCAGCTATCGCATTGAGAGCAACGGCCGAACCACGCGATTAGTGGTAGCTTCGAGCTCCGGGCGTGATTCTGGACGTGCCACTCGCGAGTACGAACTGCGCAACGCAAGGCTGGTACGCACTGCCGCAGGATTGGACGTGATGACTACCGATGAATCAGGTATCGAAGGGCAAGCAATAATAAGCCCTTCCCATCCGGGCCCCATAAGACAAGGCGAGTCAGGAACAGCTCCTTTCAAGACGACAATCGTAGTTTGGAACACGGTAGATGGTAGCGAAGTCGCTCGGGTAGACACCGACTCTGACGGCCGGTTCCGAATCGCACTGAGGCCAGGAACCTATCGGGTTGGCCAGCCGCAACGAACAGGCCGCATCCTGCCGCGTGCCGGCGAAGAGACGGTAACCGTAACCACAGGAAAGTTTTCTAAGGTGACCATAAACTTTGACAGTGGGATGAGATGATGCTCCGGCTCTTATAGCTTTGGGCGTTCTATTTTCTCCTGGTGCTCACCGTTCTCAGCAGCAAACTCTTCAGCCTAACCTCGTCATCGCTTTGTAACTCCAATTGGGCGGCATAGAATGGTATTTCCTCATACCTGAACCCCTCGAGTCTTACCGCATCCTTCTCCGTTGTGACGATCGCGTCGGCGCCAGCCTCTCGCGCAGCTTTGTAGACTTGTTCCAGATCACTTTGTGTAAATGAGTGGTGATCAGCAAAGAAGCACTCGCTTACAATATTGATCCCGGCTTGCAAAATATCTTCGGTGAATGCTTCCGGGTTCCCGATTCCGCACGCGACTGCGACGTTCCAGCCGGCAAATTTCGCCGTGGGGTAAACGTCGCCGCTTTCAAGATGCCGCAAATTTGTGATACTCGAGTAGAAGTACATAACAGGGATTTTGTCGCCGCAGAAATGCTTAACAAGTGACAGAGCCTGGGCTTGATCGAAGGGCCGGTCGGCGCGAGTGATGATAACGGCATCGGCTCTTCTCATCCCGTACAATGGTTCTCGCAGACGCCCAAAAGGTAGCATCTCAAAACCGCCGAAGGGATCGGTTGCGTCGATGAGAAGTATGTTGAGGTCTCGGCCAAGCGCGAGGTGTTGATATCCATCATCGAGTACCAGCACTTCGGTGCCGAATGATTCTTCCGCGAGTTTGCCGGACTCGAAGCGCTGACTGTTCACTATTATCGGGATGTCAGGAAGAGATCGGGCAAGCATAACCGGCTCGTCACCGTACTCGCGGTACGACCCCGCGGCTACGGTGCTTTGCTCTTTGATCGGATCATTTAGAACTCGAATGCCTGACGACTCGCGCCCATATCCTCGAGTGAGGACTGCAACCGAATGTCCTTCCGATTTGAGGTAGTTTGCGATGTAACCAACCATCGGGGTTTTGCCGGCACCCCCTAACGTGATGTTTCCCACGCTTATCACGGTCGTATCGAGCCTCTTTTGCTTCAAATAGTCCGTTTCGTATGCTGCAACCCGCAAACGTACCGCGAGTTCATAAAGTTTCGCTGGCAGCCACAGCAACGCGCGTTTTAGTTTTTCGTGTTTCTTGACCATCGATCGGGTCAGTAAAGAAGTGACTGAGATAAACACTCGTGGTCTCCGCGCGCAGGCTAGTCCGAGAATCAATTAACACAGAGGCGCCAGACGCGCAGAGCTGTTTTTGTTCACTGTGGTTCTAACTTTGATTCTCAATCAATTCTCTGATCATTGCGACCGTTCGTTCTGCAGCGCCGCGGTTTGCAATCAAAATATTGCGAGCTCGCTCACCCATCGCCTTCGCCAGTTCCGGTTCGCTCAGCAAACGTTTGAACTCTTTTGACAAATCATCCCCACTTTGGATTTGAACGACCGCCTGCTGCTCAAGGAAATCCGATATGATCTGCCGAAAGTTCTCGGTGTGCGGACCGACGATTACAGGCTTCGCGAAGGCGGCAGGCTCAATGATGTTGTGGCCGCCGCGCGGTACCAGGCTTCCGCCGACAAACACCACCGACGCAAACCGGTAAAGGGATGCAAGCTCCCCGATTGTATCCAATAGCAGAACATCACACGATCTCTCCTCAGGGCTCAGTTCAGGGATACGTTGACTTTCACTCGACCCAATGGGGGATGTATTTGCTCTATGATCCGATCGGCGGATGAATCTGAACTGCGATTGCCGAATAAGCCGAGCCACCTCATCAAATCTTTCCGGATGTCGCGGCGCCAATAAAAGGCGGGTATCTTCCAATCCTGTACAGGCACGAACCTCCTGCAGGGCAGCAAGCAGCATCTCCTCTTCTCCAGGAGCAGTGCTGCCGGCGACAATCAACGGAAAAGTCGTCGAATCAGCGTAGCGGTTATCTGAATTATTGAATGGCTCGACTCGGTCGACGTCAGAATCGGTAGTGCGTAAATTTGCAATAGGAGTCGTGGATTCAGAAACCTGAGCTATGGAGCTCTCGCCAAGGTGAAAATCATATTTGAGGTTGCCGCAAACATGAACTCGACTCGGAGGCGCCCCGAGTTGTCGCGCCCGCTCCGCATCCGCTTCCGATTGCATGATCAACAGCGAGAAGTTTTCGATTGCACGTCTCAGCGGTCGGCCGACCATCCGGTACCGACGGAACGAACGCGCGGATATTCTGCCGTTAGCCAACACAGTGGTAACGCCGCGTCTGTTGCACTCGCGGAGAAAGTTTGGCCATAACTCGGTTTCCAGGATCATTACCGCAGAAGGGTTCACCTTAGCCAGCGAACGGCGAACTGTGAAACTCCAGTCGAATGGAAAGTAAAAGACTGAATCGAGCAGTGGTGTCTGGGATCTCGCGAGGCGTTGTCCCGTAAGAGTCGTCGTGGAGACGACAACCCGTGTGTTCGGCAGCTCCTTCTTAAGCCGCTCAATCAGTGGTCGGGCGGCGAGAAATTCACCGACCGAAACGGCGTGCACCCAGATGGTCCTCCTGCCGTCGCCTCCAACGCACTCGGGCAACCAGCCAAGGCGCTCCATAAAGCTTCCGGCGTATTTTCCGTGACGAGCTGCCTGGTAGGCGAAATACGGCAGGAGGGCGAGAAACAGCAGCGTGAGAACAAGACTATAAAGGAGGTACATGCGTGGCGGTTGTTGGATGCATCGACGATGTGAACCGCTTTAAAAGCCCTTTTCGCGCGTACTCATAAACTTCGAACGGTCCGGCTTACTTCACTCTTTCAAGGTAGACGCCCTTCGCCGGATCCACCCGAATCCGGTCGCCTTCCTTGACGAATGGAGGTACCTGTACCGTTACGCCGGTCTCTAGTTTAGCCGGTTTTGGGCTGTTCGAGGCGGTTGCACCCTTTAATTCTGGTGTAGTTTCGACGACGGTGAGTTCCACCGCCGGCGGCAGTTCGACTCCGATGGGCGCACCCTCGAAAAATTCCACCTGAATCTTCAGTCCCGGGGTTAAATAATCGGTTGCATCACCCAGCGATTCATTATCCAACCCGATTTGATCGTAGGTTTCAGTGTTCATGAAATGATGCATATCACCGTCGGAGTAAAGGTATTCCATCTCGTGCTCTTCAAGGGACGCACGTTCTATATTCTCAGTCGAACTGAATCGTACTTCGGTGGAAGAACCGTTCCGTAGGCTTCGCAGCTTCGCTTGAACAAATGCGCGAAGATTGCCGGGGGTGCGGTGCTGAAAATCAAGCACCCGAAACGGCTGTCCGTTGTAAATTATGATCATTCCGCGTCTGATATCGTTGGCTTGCATTGAGGCTAAATCCCTTCAGCTTATAAGTATGTAGTGTTTGGCGCATGACGGCCAACTTGGAAGGATAAGAGATGTACCGTGGACTGTCCAGTCTGCGGACCGTAAGGTAGGGGTCGTATCTGTGTGTTGCTACCAATCAGTCTTGTGGTGTTTCACCGCCAAACTCGAGAAAGCAAGGATAACCGAGTCAGCTGTTTTGTATGTAAGTTTTGGTGCAACGAGGTAACCGCGAACGCGGCCCAGGGAAATTTTTTGCTTGACTTCCCCTTTCATAGAACGCGGTTAGGACTTGCGAGCACCTAAAGTGCCAACCATGGCAACAGGCTCTTTGGACACTACCGACCGTGATAGGACGTACAGGAGTAGTCGGACCTATATTGCGAACTCTGTTTCCATCGCGAGCTGCGCTTTTCTCAACTCAAAGCGAGCGCGGCCAACGTTGCCGCCCCGGTTGAGCGCCAGCAGCAGGAAGTATTCGGAGGTGATTGGACGCAGCAGAAAGCTCATTGAATCCGTTGCAAAGACCATCTCGCGCATTTCGCCGAGCTCAGAATCCGACGCGGTTCGCATACTCCGTCTTACCAGAGTGGTAAACTCGGTAGCAACCGTTTCGATATCGAGCGAGGTGGTCAGATCGCGCACGTGACGTTCGATCGGTATGCCGTCGATGCCCAGTATCACAACTGCGGCGCAACCTTCGATGCGATTGGCTATGGTGGTAAGTGTTTCGGTGAAACCCATATCGATTACCGAGCGCTCATTTAACGCGTCGACGATCGCGAAGAGCAGATCAACTCTGCACTCCGCAATCGGCGCTCGTCAATTCTATTTCAGTTTCCAGCCTTGCCGGTAGCCGCACTAACACTCGCCGCCGGAGCTGATGAAGCAGGCTTGGAGTCCTTCTTCTTATCCTGCTTCTTATCCTGAACCACAGGTGCAGGTGCTGTTGCCGCACGCTGCGTCGCAGCCGGATTGGGCTGGCCCTCTACTGAACTGCGCTGCGGGACCCGCGGCCCAACCGTTCCATCGGTTCTTACGATGCGAGGCGTAACAAAGAATAGGATCTCATCAGTTTCACGTCTCGTCTGTCGCTTCTTGAAGAGCTCTCCAAGCAGCGGGATGTTCGAAATACCCGCGGTCCGGTTGATCAAGTGGCCTTCGGTATCGATATTGATTCCACCCAGAATCGTGGTTCCACCGTCCTGAATAAGAACGGTTGATTCTGCTGATTGAGTATTGATGCCTGGCGTGCCGTTATTGAACTGTCCCGCCAACGCGAAGTTGACAGTATTGTTTTCGGCGACGACGTGCATCAGCACCTGTCCATTCTCTTCGACGATCTGCGGCGTGATCTCAAGCCTCAAAGCCGCCGTGACGAAGGTTGTCGTGATAGTGTTGTTCGAAACGGTCTGCACCGGTATCTGAACACCGTTCACTATCTCAGCAGTCTTGTTGTCGGTGGTGGTGACTCGCGGGCTCGCGATCGTACGAATCTGTCCCTTGGTTTCCTGGGCCGACAATGCCATCGACAGAAGACCAGTTCCAATCGCGCCGGTTGTCAAACTCAACACCGTGTTTGCAACTCCCGCACGCAGCGCAGTGTCAGCAAACGGTCCTATAAGATTGGGACCCAGCCCCTTATTCTGTGACGAGCCGTTTCCAGAACCGCCAGCGCCGCCGGCACCGCCTCCTGAACCGCCAGAGCCACCGCTTCCACTGTTTTGCCCTCCGGGCTGTAAACCACCATTGACGACCTGGACAGGCGTCGTTTCAAAGAGCCCACCGCGACCATTACTCGCAACCGCGGCTCCTGCGAGCTCTGTTCCTATATCCCTCAAGAAGTTTCGATTCGCGATAACGATTCTCGCTTCGATCTCGACCTGAGGCTCGGGTCGATCGAGCTTCGCAATCATCTCCTCGATCACCTGCATGTACTCAGGCAGGTCAGTGACGATCAAACTATTGGTGCGAATATCAACCTCGACTCGTCCGCGCTTGCTTAGCCTGCTTTCGACGATGGAGCGCAATGAGCCGACTCCGGATACACCATTACCCATACCTCCGCTGGAAGAGGAACTCGATCCTCCGCCGCCGCCGCCGCCAGATGCGCCACGACCAGCGAGTTGTCCTGCGGCACGTGCGTATTTCAGGTGAAGGATTTTGGTGGTAAGAGGAACCTGATTGCTCTGCGCTTCACGAATGGCCAGCTGCTGATCCTCTTCTTCTTTTACAGCAGCAAGAGTCGCAATTCTGATCATACGACCGTTGCTTTCACACACCGCGCCAAGCCGGTTCGCTTTTAGTACCGACTCCATAACCTGATTCCACGGAATGTCGGTGACGCGGATGTCCACAGGCACAGACGATACAGACTTATCGACGATAAAGTTCACGCCGTACTGCTGCGAGATGAATCGCAACATATCGCGAATGTCTACGCCTGACCGGAGGTCAAAGCTGATAAGGCCGCCGACATAGCCCGAATCACAAAATGCCAGGTCGCTACGTTTACCCGATTGTCCCGAGGTATTAGACCCAGGTCGCGCGACATCGTTCACGCTGCGGTTTACAGCCGGCTGTGTAGCCGGCATAGCAGCCGACTTCGCTTCGCTCGGAGTGGGCGCCGGCTGTGTCGGCGATGGAAGTGATCGGTTGGGCTGTGGAGTTACCCTCCCTCTATTCGCCTGAGCGAGTAAGTTGGATGTGTCCGTCGCCTGCTTTGCGGATTGGTCAGCTTGCTTACCGTTGTCGGATTTGTTCTCAACGCGATCGCCGGCAACTCGGACTTCGGGCTTGCGTTGTTCTGAGTTCTGTAAAGCGCTGGCATCGCCGATGGTGATTACGAGGTTTTCACCGTCGCGAACGACGTTGTACGGCACCTTCGATTTAGTATCGAGAACGAGGCGAACGACATTTGGCGCAGGCTGGCCAACGCGGAACCTCTCAACCTGTCCGTTGCCAACGGTCGTCGTCTTATTACCGAATGCGGAACGAACGCCGGTGATGTCTACGACTATGCGCCAGGGATTTTGCAGCACGAAATCCTTGTATTGAGTCGTGCCGTCGGCGGCGACCACGATGCGAAGGGCATCGCCGGCAGCCTCGGAGTGAACCGCGCGGATAAGCGTAGCAGGTCTCAAATCGGCCGGACTGGTTTTTACCTTCTCACCTGCCACTGGTTCAGCCTTGACGACAGGATTCTTAACTGGAGTCGGGTAGACCATCACACCCGAGACGGTGGCGTGGGTGTCGCTGTGAGCCTGGCTGACGCGCCGCGCGTCCGTTGTATTTGCGGCGCCATTATTCTCTACCACTGCCTTGGCTGGTGCTGGCTTCAGGTCCGGTGTAACTTCGAGCACCAGAGTGTTGCCATTAACCGTTGTGCGATCACGCGCATCCGCTCGTACGCTAATCTCAATTCTTGTCGCCGATCTGGAAGCCGCGCCTGCGCTCATTTGCGACTGCTTGACGGCAATTGAGTCGACTACAGCGCTCTTAACGCTGTACGCCTGATCGAGACGGGATGCTTCGCCGCCCGGCAGATCGACGACAATCAATCTGTCAGACGGTCTGAACACCGTATAGAGGGGTGGCGCGCTCGATTCAATGAGTATTCGCGTGAGCGAACCTTCATTCTCGTGTTTGAGCGACACCAAAGCGAACGACTCGGCGCGCACGCCTGCGTTCACACTTGCAAACACGCTCACATTGCTCACAAGCGCGAGCAGCATCAGCGACACGACAAGCCTTTTAGCGATCATAGCCATTGTCTCCCCTCTCATTATCGAAGCTGAAACGGACGGCGCTTTGTGACCTGTTGTTTGATCTTGCTGTCCGCTCCACCGCGTAGAATGCATTTTCGTACTCGAATTCTTGATATGCAGCTCAGCGACATTGCCAGGCCGATGAAACGCTGCAGTGATTATAGTGCGATCCTTTACTGACACAAGACGACTCATTTCTTTTCCCCGGGCGCTTTAGTAATCGTTCGCTCCTGGGGCGTTTGCTTTCCATTTACTTCCTGGTAAGAGACTTCGCGAAACATCACCTTTGCGCCGCCGGGATCCGAATTGTCGCTTGCGATGCGCAGCACTTCCCCGTTGTAGCATTTCGCACCGTTGCGCACGAAGAACATCGTTCCCGTCGGTTGCGCGCGGACAAAGGCTCCTGGCCCTCGCTCATCACGGAATACTCCAGTGATATCGAGTTCGGAAACCAGGTATTGCGAAACGGGGTCCGGCTCAGCGCCATCCCTTAACCTCGCCTGGTCGACCTTCTGCCGGAACTCAGCACGTCGCACATCCAGTGTTGGATATCCAAGAGCTCGGGTTTGAAGCTGTTTTGCGCGAGCAGCTTTTGGTTTGACGGTCCTCTTGAACGGATCCCTGCCCGACGATCGATATGGCCGAATCGAATCGGCTGTCGGCCCGAGATACTCTTTGCCGTTGCTGACCTGCTGAGGCTGAGGCGGCGGATCCGCCTTATCGGTCTTCTGCGCCGGCTTATCCTCCGCGAGTACTGCGATGCTCATCGCGAGGACTACCATGACTTGGAGAATTATTGCCTTGACGGTTTTTGCATTCATAGCACCACTCCGCTACTTCGCCTTCGTCCCTTGCGCTGTCGGCGCGGCCGCCGGCGGCGTGGGAGGTTTCTTCATGGTCAGTTTCTCGAGGTTCTCGGGCGCAATGTAATAAGCCGTAACCACGAATGATCCGTTGATCGATCGGCCCATCTCCTGGCCACCGTCCTCCGCCTGTTTGATCTCGACGTCGGTGACGCTCACGATTCGCGAATAGAACCCTAATCGCGAGAAAAACTGCCCGAGCGAGTCATAAACGCCGGTTACTTCGATCTGGATCGGTTGAGCAGTGTAGAAATCAGCTGACACCGCTTTCATATGCACGAATCGTTTCAACTCGAGCCTTTGTTCGCGCAGAAAATCCTTTATGTTGTCATAGACTCGGGATATCTCAACCTGGTCGGGAAGCAAGTCTCGTAGCCGTTCGATCTCTTCGCGCTTTTCTATAAGCGTTTGTTCGGTCGCCGCCAGGTTCTGACGGATGATGCTGCCCTGCGCGTTCTTGGCCTTGAGCTGCTGAACTTTGTCCTCGATCTTTGTCGTTTCAGCGCGCTTTTCGCTGTACAACAGATAGTCCGCGGCAAAGATCAACAGGCCAGAGAGAAGCAGCAGCACTGCCATCTGCCAGTACCACGCCATTCGGCTGAAGAAACTGCCAGATCCCTCTTCTGTGCCCTTAGCTACAGTGGTCATCGTCGCTGCCATAAATCATCTCCTTCACTTGCCCTGTGGCGTTGACGCCGGCTTGTCACCTTCAGCGCGCGGCTTGTTGTAGTCGCAATCGATCGTGAACTGAAATACCCTGGCGACTTCCGCGGCTGGCGAATCCTTCTTGTCGGTATCCTTCGCCGCATCCTTCTTCGCCGCATCCTTCTTGTCTTTGTCTGATTCCTTCTTGTCGCCTTCTTTCTTGTCGGTCCGGTCGTAGAGGTCTTCAAGTTTTACTTCTTTGCCTTCGATCGAAAGCATCAGGTTGCTGAACAGACCGTTTGAGAATTCAAGCTGGCGCGAGAAATCGGCGATCACCTGCTGGTTAAGTGAGCTGCCAATGATTTGCAGGTGACTGCCTTTCTGCACGATCGCATCGAGCCTGAAGTCAGCACCGCCACCAGGCATCCGCTCGTTGATCGCAGATAGCATGGCAACTGGACCCTTCTGTTCGGCGCGCAGCTGTTTGATAACTTTGATCCTCTCGTCGACCTGCTTGAGTTCGGCTTCGAGCTCGTTCTTTCGCTGAATATCAGCCTCGAGCTTCTTCGCTTCCTCTTCTTCACGCGTAAGCTCGGCCTGGGCGGCGGCGTGCGCGTTGTTGGTCCAGAGGTGATCGATTCCGATCGCAATTACGAATACCAGCAACGCGGCTGCGAGCATGAAAAGTTGCTGCCCTCGGCGTGCGGCAACCTTTGTCTTCTGCACCGCTACACGATGCTCGGCGGTTCCTCCAAGTAAGTTGACTCTAATCATTGCGTCACCTCCGCAACGCGAACGGCCAGACCGACGGCCACCGCCATGTTTGGTGAAAGCTCCCTGAGGTACTCATCGTCGAATCTTCGACCGTCGACTTTGATTGATCGGAACGAATCGAACCGCTCAACAGGCATTTGGAATTTGTCGGACAGGTACTCGGTCAGTTGATAGACCTTAGACGACCCGCCGGCAATTAACATTCGGTCGATTGCCGGTGAATCCACCGCAGTCGCCCTGAAGAAGTCCAGGGTGCGTTGAATCTCGAGCGCCAGCATTTCCGAAACGCTTTGGATCGCCGGCTGAATCTGCTCCATCGACATCTGGTTGTCAGGAGCGACGCCGCGCTTCAGGGCTTCGGCCTGTTCAAACGTAAGGTTCATCTCCTTCTGAAGAAGATCGGTGTACTGGTTGCCGCCCGCGGAGATGTCCCGAGTGAAGACCGACGTAGTACCGCGTACTATATTGATAGTCATCACTGAAGCGCCGATATCTAACAACGCTACTGTCGTGTTATATGTCGGGTTGTAGTTGGCTTCGTAGGCATTCTGAAGAGCGAACGCATCGACGTCGACGATCACCGGCTGTTTTCCGGTCTGCGAGATAACCTGGGTAAACTGCGCGATCTTGTCGCGCTTGCACGCCACCAGAAGGACGTCCATGTTCTGACCGGCCGAATCGTGTCCGATGATTTCGTGATAAAGGTTGACGTCGTTGATGTCGAACGGTATGTACTGCTCGGCTTCCCAGTGGATCTGCTCGTCAAGCTCTTCTTCGGGCATCGTTGGAAGCAATATCTTCTTGACGATCACCGCGTGTCCCGAAAGAGAAGTGGCAACCTGATCGGTCTTGATGTTTTGTTCGTTCCAGATCCGGCTGATGGAGTCGCTGACGTGGTTGAGATCGATTATGTGTCCGTCGACGATGGTGTCGGATTGAAGATTTTGATGCGCGATGTGCAGGAGCTCGAACCCGCTTCGCGTGAGTTTAAGCTCAACGGCTTTCAAAGCGCTGGAGCCGATATCGAGGCCAACAACACTCTTCTTCTTTTTGCCTAGCATGTGTGTCCCCCGGGGAAGGTGCTCGACTGGTTCGCGACGTCCGTTCGGCGGGATTTGGGACAGTCAGAGTTACCCGGCTCGCCGTCGGAGACCGCACTGAAGGGGCAGTATCGAATTGGGGACGAGGAGAGAAATTGGGAGACCTTCGAGGGCGAGGGTGCCTAAGGGTTCGAACGATCCTGAGTCGGGATCAAGTCTCTGCAATCTCTCAAATATCAGATGATTCTATGCGACGCGCCATTGATAACACCCGACCAATTGGGAGTCAATAATTAATTTTCTGCGTTTGTTTTGATGATTGAAATCACATATTCACAGGCTATACCGGGATAAACCGCCACGCTGGATAATCCCCTCCCTGCTGTCAAAACTATCGTGTTTCTGAGGAAATCCAGCACATTTCTGAGTGAGATATATTACATTTAATCTTTGGTAGCATCTGCTGTGCGTTGATTCATCCTGCTAAAATTGATCGCATTTCGGGTAACTCGATTCGGGCTTTATTAATTTATGCTTGCCGACCTCAAACCGGCCCTTGACTCTGGACTCAGCTCCATAGTGTAGAATGTTGACGTGTCTCAGTCCGGCCTTCAAATCGGCGAGGTAGCGCGGCGCGCTGCGGTGAGTATCGACACGATTCGATATTACGAAAGACGGAAACTCTTACCGCGTTCGCCGCGCTCAGAAGGCGGGTTCCGTCTATTCAGCAGTGAGACCGTCAGGCTGGTTCGTTTCATCAAAGAGGCTCAGGAGATGGGGCTCTCTTTGGACGAAATTAAGGAACTAATGACAAATGGCGGCGCGCCCCAATGCAAACGAGTTCGAGACTTGCTCAGGGCGAAAATTGCAGATCTCGACGAACTGATGACAAAACTTCGCCGCTTCAAACGAACGCTCTCTCAGCAGCTTGCGTCTTGCGAGAGCGAGTTGCGGGCGCGCGGCCCCGCGGCAACGTGTCCCTTGGTGACCAATCTCCTGCGTAAGGACCAGGAATAGGGCAATGAAGGAAAGTCTCGCACAAGCCGGTCGTAAACTAATCGGCCCTGCAGTGGTTGCGCTATCAGTGCTGGCCTTTTGTGCTGCTAACTCCGCTGACGGTCATAGTAAGAAGAGGAATACAGGCCAGGTTGTCACTCTGCGCGATATTGACCAACTAAAGGAGGCATTCCAACGGGACGCCGGCAAGGTTCGATTCATCACTATTCTTTCTCCTACCTGACCGGGATGTCGTTGGGGGTTCTCCAAGGTTCAGAACGTATTGAAGGATGTTACCGACGATCGAGTTCGGGTTTATGTAATCTGGGACCCGATTTACGGCGGTAATTTTGACGACGAAGCCAGAAAGCTCTCGCGCGGTTTTCGCGACAAGAGAGTGCGCTACTTCAAAGATCCTGATTCGCTGGCTGGCAAGCAATGGGAACAGGTCCTCAACACGCAACGGGAAATCGCCTGGGATGTTTATCTTCTTTATGGAGCCGATGCGCAGTGGAACCAGGAACTTCCGAAACCGGATTATTGGATGCATCAGCTCTTCGGGGTTACCACTGCGCCCTTCATGAATACGCAGAAGCTTACGGAGGAGCTAAAAGGGATGATGGCGAAGGCTCAGCAAAGAACGACAGAGATTGAGAAGAGTCAACGATCAGGACTGCCTCAGAGCCTGACGATCGAACTCTTATACTTCGACAGCTGCCCCTCATACACAAAGGCGCTGGCGAACATCAGAGACGCTTTACGGGAAACACATTTGAAGGCGCATTTGAAACTTACTAACGTGGATTCGGAAGCTAAGGCCCAGAGGGTCGGCTTTCAAGGATCGCCTTCAATCAGGATCAACGGCAAAGATTTGGAAGGCAGGGATGAGGGCTTTAGTTTCAGCTGCAGGTTGTATAGATTGAATGGGACGACTTCAAACGTACCGAGCAAAGAAACTATCAAAGCCAAACTCGAGAGTATGATGCGGTGAGTAAAGCGGCGTGAGCCGGGATTATAACGGGGCTCAATTCCATCGCCACAACCTATTTGTCTTCAATGATCTGTTCGCGCAGGTCCATGTACTTCTCTACCTCACGGCAACGCACAAAAGGTCACTTTCGGCTTCGTTGACTCGTCTTATAGCATCACTTAGAATGACAATTGGCATCGCCGCGGATAAAAAGGCGGATCGTGACTACGCGCCCCTCGTGATGGGATGACGCGCACCGAGCCTGTTGCCCGAAGGACGCACGCCCAAGACGGCGAGCCTCAGGTCAACAGGCTGTATGATTTTTGGAAGAAAGTTTTCTAAACGCGCAGGACAGAGCTGAAAGAATATGACAGTAATATTGAATAAGGTCGCAGCAAAGGTCTTCGGGACCGCAAATGAGCGCTTGCTTAAAAGGTTGTGGCCCATCGTAGGTGAGATAAATGAACTCGAAGCAGAGATGAAAGGTCTCTCCGATGATCAGCTTCGCGAGCGCACCACGAAGTTCCGCGAGCATGTCGAGAAACGAATAGCCGAAGCCGAACTAACAAGCGGTACCCCGGACGAACAAAAGAAAGCCCTGCGAGAAGTAATTGACTATGCGCTCGAAGAGATCCTGGTCGAAGCCTTCGCCGTAGTTCGAGAAGCGTCGCGCCGTACGACCGGCATGCGCCACTTCGACGTCCAGCTCATCGGTGGCATGGTTTTGCACCGCGGAACGATCGCCGAGATGAAGACCGGCGAAGGAAAGACTCTCGTCGCCACTCTGCCCGCATACCTAAACGCACTGGCAAGCCGTGGTGTGCACGTCGTCACCGTCAACGATTACCTGGCAAAACGCGATACCGAATGGATGGGAAAAATCTATAGCTTTCTCGGGCTGACGGTAGGCTGCATCCAGCACGATATGGATGACTCAGAAAGGCAGGAGGCTTATCGAGCCGACATCACCTACGGTACTAATAATGAGTTCGGCTTCGACTATCTGCGCGACAACATGAAATTCGAGCCGAGCGCGATGGTGCAGCGTGGTCATTACTACGCAATCGTCGACGAGGTCGATTCGATCCTTATAGATGAAGCAAGAACCCCTCTGATCATCTCCGGCGCATCTGAAGATTCGACCGAAAAGTACTACATCGCCAATGACTGCATGATCAGATTGAAAGCCGATCAGCAGAAACGCATTGCCGAGATTCGCAAAACAGACGGCGACGTTGACCTCAAGCAAGATGCCCGACTGCTCTATCACGTCGACGAAAAACAACACAGCGCAACGCTTACCGAAGAGGGCGTCGAGGTCGCCGAGAAATATACGGCGTGTGACAACCTGTATGACCCGTCGAATATGGAGTTGTTACACTGCATCGAACAGTCGCTAAAAGCGCACACTCTCTATCACCTCGATAAGCAATACATCGTCAAAGATGGCGAAGTGATCATCGTCGACGAGTTCACTGGACGCATAATGCCGGGCCGCCGCTGGAGCGATGGTCTGCATCAGGGCGTCGAAGCCAAAGAGAGCGTCAAGATCGAAGCCGAGAACCAGACGCTGGCAACGATCACTCTTCAAAATTATTTCCGAATGTACGCCAAGCTCGCCGGGATGACCGGTACTGCGGAGACCGAAGCGTCAGAGTTCGCGAATATCTACAAACTGGACGTGGCGGTCATGCCGACCAATATGCCGATGGTTCGAAAGGATCATTCGGATGTCATCTACCGTACTGAGCGTGAAAAGTTCGACGCGGTCGTCAACGAAATCAAAGAACTCCACGAGAAGGGCCAGCCGGTGCTGGTTGGTACGGTCTCAGTTGAAAATTCAGAAGCGCTCTCCGCTCGACTGAAGAAAGCTCACGTGCCGCACAACGTGCTCAACGCCAAACCGGAACACGCCGCACGCGAAGCCGACATCGTCGCTCAAGCCGGCCGCAAGGGCCAGGTCACCATTGCTACAAACATGGCGGGCCGCGGAACCGACATTCTGCTCGGCGGCAACGCAGAGTTCCTCGCGAAGCAGTACCTCAGAGATAAGGAAATCAACCCGGACGAAGCCAGCGAGCATCAGTGGAGTGATGCGCTCGCTCGAGCAAAACAAACAACGGATGTCGAACACAAGGAGGTGGTCAATCGCGGCGGTCTTCACATCCTCGGTACAGAACGACACGAGTCGCGTCGAATCGATAATCAGCTTCGAGGACGTTCCGGGCGCCAAGGCGATCCCGGCTCATCGCGATTTTACTTGTCGCTTGAGGACGACCTGATGCGAATATTCGGCGGCGAGCGCATCAAAGGACTTATGCTGCGGCTCGGCATGGAGGAAGGAGTGCCGATTGAATCCCGCCTGGTGTCGAAACGAATCGAAGGGGCCCAGAAATCCGTCGAAGGTCACAACTTCTCAATCCGAAAACATCTGCTCGAGTACGACGACGTAATGAACAAACAGCGCGAGCAGGTTTATGGCCTTCGGAGAGATCTGTTGCTCGGCTTTGAGGGCGATACACCGGAAGAGCAAAGCGAAAATCAGCGCATGTACATCGTAGGCATCGCCGAGGACATCTTCCAGGGCTTGATCGACCAGTACATGTCGAAGGAGCAGCGTCCGGATGAGTGGGACATTCGAGGATTGAAGGAGCAGCTTCGGCTGAACTTCGCTTTTGATCCGGATGCTGAACAACTGGATCTCGCTGAGATGGGACCGGAAGAGACTCGCGAAATCATCTGGCCTAAGATCGATGAAAAGTACAAAGAGAAAGAGGTGCAGCTTGGAGTCGAGGCTTTGCGCAATCTCGAGCGATACATAATGCTCAATATTGTAGACGCGCAGTGGAAGGATCACCTGCTCGCGCTTGATCATTTAAAGGAAGGAATCGGTCTGCGCGGGTACGGCCAGAAGGACCCGCTGGTGGAATATAAGCGCGAGTCGTTCTACTTGTTCCAGAGCATGCTTGACCGCATCGACACTGAGACGATTCGATATCTCTTCAACTTTCAGGTGCAGGTTACCGCGCCCGTCGAGCAACAGCTGCTTGAGCGACGGCGGCGACAGCGTCGCGGTCGCGTCGCTTTCACAAAAGCTAACGAGACAGCCTTTGCTGGTGGCGAGGAGGAAACCGCAAAGCCGATCCGCAACAAAGGCCCGCGCGTTGGCCGCAACGATCCGTGTCCTTGCGGCAGCGGCAAGAAGTATAAGAAATGCTGTGGGGCGTAGAGAAGTTGCAGACGTTGAGGAGCAGACTGCAGCGAAGAACAGCTTGATACTTCTGCGCAACTCTGCCTTCTACCTCGTGACTGGTCAACTCAAAGATGCCGAAATCTCTCACGGTGCCGATTGTCTTAGACACCTGCCCATATTTGGAGTAGCTTGATTACCTGATTCTGCGTGTTGCTCCGTCCAATCTACTGTATGCAGCGACTGACGATGTTCTTAAATTTCTTAACAAGCCGGGCGCATATCCTTACGAATAACATTCAACCAAATACCTCTGTCCAAATGCGGACGAGATGATCGCGTAAGATCGCTTTCAACCGGGAACAAGATCGACGGCCGTTCATAATGTTGGTCTTAGGTGGCCATCTAAGCATGGATACCTTAAAGAGGGCTCTGTGTGACGATGAGAATGCTAATCTCGCGCCCGCGCACGCGAAAATTGCAGCGCGGGTCGCGGGCCTGGCAGTGAAAAGTATCATTGCTTGATTCAGAAGAGCACATTAACGGCGTTATGCGAAACCTGAGGCACGTGAGAGGGCGGGCCCCTCGTTCTCGTAATTACTCTGAGCTCTCTCTAAAACACCATCGACCAGCGAACCTCGGACTCCGGGGAATTAGAATGCGCGGCATGCTATCGAGAGAGAGCTTGATTGGACTTCGCCTCGTGGCAGCCCTAGCGCTGTTGCATGGTGTTTCTGCGTCCATGTATGCAGAGCAGTTACTGATCTGGACCTACACCACCGCCGACGGACCTGGAAGCACTTTCACTATGAGGATCGTACGGGACTCCAAAGGCTTCCTTTGGTTTTGCACCAGGGACGGTCTGAGCCGATTCGATAGTCATCGATTCGTCGCCTATACCATGGAGCATGGGCTCCCGAATCCTACAATCAATCACTTGTTGGAAACTCGCGACGGTGGTTACTGGATCGCCACTAACGGCGGAGGCGTATGTCGATTCAATCCGCGAGGTCAAGCGGCAGCCGACAAAACATCGGACAAATCTCTGCAAGGCTCCGACCGCGGGGAGAGGCGAACAGGGTTGTTCACTACCTATCGAGTGGAAGTTGAGCCGAGGACAAATAACGTTAACGTGCTATATGAAGATCACTCGGGGCAGGTCTGGGCCGGAACTGATGGTGGATTGTTCCGAATTCAGGAGAAAGACGGTCAGGTGATCTTTCACCGCGTCGATATTTGGGTTGCCGTCGCTCCCAGAGAGTCTGCTGGTGGTGTCGTCTTTTGTCGAAGATCGATACGGCATCTGGATTGGAATTATCGGGGGACTGACGCGTCGTTGGCCTGACGGCCGGATGTCCCACTATGCGATTCAAACGTCGGGTGGGCGAGAGCAGGTGATGGCATTGCTCGCGGATGGAGACGGAAGATTGTGGATCTGGCATGCAGGTGCAGGCTTGATTGAAGTACGACTTGCCGATTTCGGAGTGCTGAATGACAAAAGGATGTTCAACGGACAATCTGATGTATTACCCGCCCGAACGGGCGGGTGACTTACTGGTCACTCCGGAATAAGCTGTACGCAAAGTCAAACGGGCGAGTCGGAAGATGGTGGAAAAAACTCCAACATCCGAGAGGGGCGAATCCGTCAAATTCGGTGTGATAAGAGTGGCGGTTATAGAGGATCAGCGCGATCTGCGTGAAGGCCTGCAGATGCTGATCAACGGGGCTGTGGGGTACCGGTGCGCTAGAACCTACAGTTCGATGGAAGACGCGCTTTATCAGATCGGCGGTCAATTGCCTGATGTTGTCCTCGTTGATATCGGGCTTCCAAAGATACAGGGGGATGAAGGGATAAGGGTTCTGAAACAGCGCTATCCCAAACTCCTCCTGGTTGCGCTACAGTTTTTGGCGATGACGATCAGATTTCAATGCTCTCTGAGGGGGCTTCTGGGTACCTGCTGAAGAAGACGCCCCCGTCACAGTTACTGGACAGCCTCAAGGAAGTCACGAGTGGGGGCGCCCCAATGTCTCCGGAAGTAGCTAGCGGTGTGGTTTCTCTATTTCGAGACGTCCGCCCGCCTCAGCAAGCCAATTATCATCTTACGCCCACTGAGTCTCAGTTGCTTAAACTGCTCGTCGAGGGGCACCACTACAAAACGGGTGCGGCCGAGCCTAATATCAGCATCAATACAGTCAAGTTTCACCTTCAGAACATCTATCAGAAGCTGCAAGTCCACTCCAAAAGCGAGGCTGTGGCAGAAGCTCTCCGCAGCAAGTCGGCTGACAAATAGCGCTCAGATTGCTTTGAGCTACAGGCTTTTTTTAAGCGCCGTTCCGCGCGTGCGGGTACCTTTCAATACACATCTAGTCGAATGACCTATCACCCACCCACATAGGCAGTTTGCAGGCCGGACTCTTCGCATTACGCTGGTGCCGCGACTGGAACCCCTTCGAGTTTTGTAACGTGTTCCTTTCTCCCCTAAGAGGAAAAATGCAATCGGATGCGGTGAAATGTCCTCAGAAAGGCTCAGGGTGATGGTCGCAAAGGCCCCTTTTGAAGGAGAATGAAAATGAAAAGTATGCTCAGATCAGGAAGTTTCCTAAGCGCCACTGCTATAACCCTTTACTTGTCAGCTTTTTCACTGTTGGGGATCGCGTCCTCGGGGTCTGCCGCTTCACGGGCACTCAATTTTGCGGCCAGTGCGGCTGGTGCCGAGAAGTTTTCCGATTGGTCTGCACCCGACAACTTAGGCCCCGTCGTCAATTCCACTAGCAACGAGCAAGGCCCCACCCTTTCCAAGAATGGTCTGAGCCTTTACTTCGGTTCCAACAGACCGGGTGGAGTCGGCATGGGCGACCTCTACGTCTCACATCGCGACAGCGTAGAGGAGCCATGGGGGACGCCAATGAACCTCGGCGCGATAGTCAACTCGACTGCAGACGAGGCTACTCCCAACCTGTCTCGCGATGGGCACTGGCTTTACTTCTCGAGCAGACGTCCGGGCAGCCTTCCAAATGCTAATGGCGTTATCGGTTTTGACATCTGGGTGTCGTATCGCGAGCACGTCCACGACGACTTCGACTGGCAGGCCCCGATGCATCTCCAGCCCCCGGTGAACTCACCCAGTTTCGATCAATACGGATTTTTCTTGCACAACGATGATGTTGGCTTCGCGCAGCTTTTCTTCACCAGGACGACGCCATCCGGAAACGACATCTTCGTCAGCGATCTGCTACCGGATGGAACGTTTGGCCCGGCGACGCCGACTTCGGAGCTCAACAGCACAGCGAGCGACGCAGGTGCGTCTGTGAGGTTCGACGGGCTCGAGGTTTTCTTCTACTCGAGAAGACCAGGCGGAATAGGCGCCTCCGATTTGTGGACGGCGACGCGCAACACGGTATTTGATCCATGGTCGATGCCGATCAACGTAGGCGCGTTGGTGAACAGCATCGACTTAGACTTTGACCCTCACATCGCCTCAGACAGGAAAACGCTGTACTTCGCCTCTACTCGCACCCCCGGTGGGTTTGGCGGTCAGGATTTGTACGTCACCACCCGCACGAAGCAAACGGGTGGCCGATAGTGACGGGTAGATCCAATTCGAAAGGCTGTGTAATTGGGAAAGCTGTCCGTGCGCAAAGTGATGTGATCGTCTGTTTACTCGCCGTCGCCGGAGGGGTGCTGCTCGCTCAGGGAACGCGAGCAACCGGGGATGATGGAAAACTTACGCGAAACTCGCGGTGAGGATTTTGCAGCCTGATCCAGGGCTGCAAGAGTCCTGCGCTCCTTGCTGCTTCGGCCAAGACGAATAGACCGCAGTCTCGCTGCGGGATCAGAGCAATCGAGATGAGGATTTCAGCTCGAAACTTTTGGCTCGCGATACCATCGCGCTCCGGAAAGATACTCCTTATCCGTCGGCTTCAACTGCGTAAGCGAACGAGTCGGATTCAGGTGTGCGCAGGCCACGTGTATTGCGTTGATCAATGCCATCGGAGCCACATAAGAATTAAGAAATGATGGGCTAAAGACGCCGGCGATCAGATAGCTCTCACAATGACGTGCAATCGGCGTCGTATCGCTGTCAGTAATCCCGAAAGTAATGACTCCCTGGTTCCTCGCTCGCAACACCGACTCAACCGTAACCCTTATGCATTGGCCAAAGCTGATCGCGATCAGCAGGTCTTTCGGCGTTAAGACTTTCACCTTATGTTGTAAGTTACCTTCGCTGCCGATGGGTGCCTCGGCGTCAAACCCCAAGGTGACCAGGCCGTAAGCAAAGTAGTACGCCAACGAAGCAGCAAAGTCCACGCCGACAACGAGCACCCGTTTGGAGCGATGAATGAGTCTTGCCAACTCAACCACGCGATCCCGATCGAGGCTTGACTTGAGCAAGTTAAGATTGTCTAACGCCTTGTCCAAACCGTGCTCAACGTGATCAGCCACGCTCGCTCTCTCGCGCGTCGCTGCTTTCAGCACCGTGTACGGAGTAATCCGGGTCATCAGGTGCTGACGCAGATCCACCGCGAAATCAGCAAACTTTCGATAACCCAATGCCTGAACGGTTCGCACCACTGTGGCCGCATCGACGTGGTATCGTTTCGCCATTTCACGAGAGGACAAGAAACAGGTTTCCTCGCAGTGGTCAACGATTGCTCGAATAAGCTGTTGTCTATGTGGTCCCAGGCGCGACCGGGCTGCAGCGAACCGAGCCTCGATCGCGGTGGCTAATGGCTTCGCCCCATTGCCCCCTAAATCAGCTTTGTTGTTGCCTGGTTTGCGACCGCGCATTCCGATCTCCGATTAGTTCGTGCGATCCAGGTACTCAACCGCTTCGGTGCAGCCCTCGATAAATGGGACATCAACTTCGAAACCGAGGCCCTGGCCGATCGGTACTGCCACGGTTCCATCCTGACTCACTTCGACCGCAGGCTTAATAAGATCGCGGGCAAAATACCGTGAGCTTGCAGATATGTCACCGGGCAAAGTAAAACCGGGGAGACTGGCTAACGCAATATTGTGTGCGCGCCCGATGCCGGACTCCAGCATTCCACCGCACCATACCGGAACGTGATGTTTATAACACAAGTCATGGATTTGTAAGACCTGTGAATACCCGCCCACACGCCCGATCTTTATATTAATAATGCGGCAACTCCCCAATTCCAGCGCGTGACGTGCTCGCCTGATACTGGTGATGCTTTCATCGAGGCATATAGAAGTCTTCATAGATGATTGCAGCTTGGCGTGGTCCAGGAGGTCGTCGTGATCCAGCGGTTGTTCGATCATTAGCAGACCGAAATCATCCAGAACTTTGAGATGATCAAGATCATCGAGAGAGTAAGCGGAATTTGCATCCACAGACAATAGAATGTCAGGATGCCTGCGGCGTACCTCTGAAACGACATCGAGATCCCAGCCTGGCATAATCTTGAGCTTAATACGCTGGTAGCCCAGGGAAAGATACTTTTCAACGCGCTGCAGCAGATCGGATAGCTTTGGCTGAATGCCAAGGCTGACGCCTACTGGGACCCTCTTGCGCTCCCCTCCGATAAGTTCAGATAGCGATTTGTTCTGAATCCGCGCCGCCAGATCCATGTAGGCCAGTTCAATACCGGCCTTCGCCATGTTGTGACCCTTGAATTGAGACATCCGGCGGGCGAGATCGGACAATCCCTGAATCGGTGTCTTTATCACTACCGGAGCTAAGAAATTCTTAGTGACTTGATAAGCTGTTCCAATGCATTCGTAACTGTAACGAGGCTCCTCTTGGGCAACACATTCTCCCCAACCGGTCAGCCCGTTCGCTTCAACGCTCACCAGGAAGATCAATCGTGAATCGATGCTTCCGAAGCTGGTCTCAAACGCCTCATGGAGAGGCAATCGAACCATTCGCAAGCCTACTTTTTCGATGGTGACTGGCTGGCTCACAAATGGGACAAGGCTGGCATCCGCGATGTTCACAACTTCCGCCATGGCCGCGTACGATAGCACATCGAATTTCAACAGGCAAGAATCTCCTGCAACACTTGTTGTCCTATTGACTTCGCGCAACGCGTGGTGTTATACAGCCGTTTCCCGATAATTAACCGCCCACTCAAGAATTGGAGGATTGGATATGAAAACCGCTCGCCTTGTGATCTCCACACTTGTCGTTTCCCTCCTGACTGTAATTACGATTGGACAGACAGAGGCGAACGCGAAGGTCTCTGGTGTTGTAACGAACTCGCGTGGATCTTCAGTGTTCGGAGCTACGGTTAAGTCAATTGAAAATGCGATCGAGACCGAACGAACTGACGCCACCAACGGTGAAGCGTCGGTCGAACCTGCGCAGACGTCCACGACTGGTGCCGTGCAAGGGACGGTGACCGACCCTCAGGGAGCAGTCGTTAATGGCGCGGAAGTGAAACTCCTCGACCCGGCCACCAACATCTACCGGATCCATAAAACGAACGAGGAAGGGCAGTTTGTGTTCGCCAATGTAGCCCCTGGGATTTATACCATCACCGTCACCACGAAAGGGTTTCGTACTGCCCAGGTAGACGATCTAAAAGTGGAGGTGAATAAAACCAACAACGTGAACCTCGCACTGGAGCTCGGCGAGGTGACCGCAGTGGTACAGGTGCAAGCGAGCGTGGCAGCAGAATTACAGACGACTGACGCCCAGGTCGGGAACGTTGTAGAAACAAGGGTACTGCGTAGCCTGCCAACCATTGGGCGAAGTTCTCTAGAACTTGTTTCATTGCAGCCAACGACGACTCCGGGTCGGGATGCTGGAGGTGGGCTATCTACCGGAGGAACGGTTTCGGGCGCGCGCAGTGACCAGAATACCGTGATCCTGGATGGGATTGACGTTAGCGACAATCTTACTGGCGGGCAGGGCGTCTCTATTACGCAGTCGCCGGTGGGAGTGGATGCGGTCAGCGAATTTCGCATGACCGTCACCAACCCCAATGCGACGTTCGGGCGATCGGCTGGCGGCCAGATAACGCTGGTCAGCAGGCGGGGCGGGAATGATTTTCACGGCGTCGCCTACTGGTACCATCAAAATGACAACCTTAACGCGAACACCTGGTCGAACAACCGTATTGGAATTCCAAAGAGAGAGTTGAAGGACAACCGCGGTGGTTTCAGCGTGAACGGTCCCATCTGGAAGGACAAGACATTTTTCCTGGGCAACTATGAAGTGCGTCGCTTCCCACAGTCAGCCACTTTTAACCGTCTTGTGCCGACCGATTCGCTTCGCAACGGCATACTGAGGTTCCTCGATGCGTCTGGCAACGTCGTATCCTACCCACTAGCAAATTCGGCGCAGTGCGGGGCCGCAGGCAATCTGGCGTGCGATCCTCGCGGCATTGGTATTAGTCCGACGTCGAAGGCAATGTATGCATTGCTTCCGGCGGGTAACGACAGAACCCTGGGCGATGGACTCAATACGACTGGCTTCCAAGGTACCGCACCCACCTCACTCACGGCAGATGCGGTAACCTTCCGGCTGGACCACGTGATCAACCAGAAAATGCAGTTCATGGGTCGATACTCCTACCAGCGGAACCTCGCTCCGTCAGCTACTCAGCTGGATATCCGGGATCCCCAGAACGTGGCGGTCCTTCGTGCGTTGAACACACGCGGCACCAATGTCACGGGCGGATTCGATTACACAATTACGAATAACCTGCTCAATACCTTCCGCTTCGGATGGGTTCAAAATAAAAGCGATTTAATAGGGACAAATCCCTTCGCGGTTGGCTCCGCTCTCGGACTGACGGGAACGAACAGCTCCATCGGTCAAGTGGCGATCGACCTGGGAATCCTGAATGAGCCCATTGACGTCGCCGCACAGTCTGCGCGTACCCAGATTCTGAAGGATCGCAACATCCAGTATTCCGATAATGTCGTTTGGACGAAAGGTACGCATACAATGACATTCGGTGGGGAGATTCGGTCGCTGCCTTTTGTGTTTACACACAACGACCAGGTGACTTTCCTAACCGGTCCTATCGCCGCATTGGCTTCCGGCAGCAACTTGACTATTCCCGCTGCAAACCGACCGCCGACGTGCAGCGCTTCCATTACTACCAACTGTCTCCGCACACAGGATGTATCGATATGGAATAACCTTTACGCTGCGACACTGGGCATGTTGGACAATACGAGCATTGTGGGCGCTCGCGACGGCAGCCTGAAACCGCTGCCCTTTGGAACCGACCTCATTACAGAAACCAACATGCACTACTTCCAGTTTCATTTTCAGGATACCTGGCGAGTGCGTCCATCCCTAACTGTGAGTTATGGGCTGACTTACAGTTGGGCGACGCCACCCACCGAGAAGCTGGACCGCATAGCCCTAGTCACGGACCAGAATACCGGTGAAGTCTTTTCGGCTAAGAGCTACCTTGAAGCCAAACGCAAGGCGGCCGAGCAGGGTCAGGTGTTCAACCCCAGTGTCGGTATTCGTCCGATCAAAGACTCCAGTCGCGATACGCTCTTTGACACAGACTACAGTAACATCGGGCCTAGAATCGCAGTCGCCTGGAATCCGTCCTACCAGAGCGGCATTCTCGGACATCTGTTTGGCGAGCGACGCTCAGTTGTACGCACGGGGTTTGGCATAGTTTACGACCGCGTGAATACCGTCAGCGTGATCCTGCCTGCTGCTTTCGGCATCGGCTTTGGGCAAGTCCTGCAAACATTGGCGCCCTTTTGCAACGCATCAGGCACACCGGGGGCGGGCTGTAACGCTGCCGCCGCGGCCGGTAATCGCGGCCTTTCCGCCTTCCGACTTGGGGTTGACGGAAACGTTCCGATCCCCAGCTTTACGGGTGCCAGCTCGCCCATTGTGCCAGCGGTCCTTAGCGGCGGAACAACCTTCGCGACAGATCCTGAACGAAAAATCGGACGCAACTACTTGTTTGACCTCACCTTCCAGCGTGAACTGCCGGGCAGGCTGCTTATGGAGGTGGGGTATATCGGAAGGCTAGGGCGCGACCTGCCGGTGGGAATTGATCTCGACTCCTCTCCATATTTCTTTAAGGATTCTGCAAGCGGACAAACCTTTGCTGAAGCCTATGATAAGGTGGCCTGCTTCCTACGGGGAGATGGTGGCAAAACTTTCGGGTCATTCGCATGCCCGTCAAGCTTGCAGGCGCAGCCCTGGTTTGAAAACCAGTTGCCCGGTGTCGGAACCGCTGGCGCTGCGGCGGCTTTCGGTAGTCTTTTTCAAACCAACCAGGTTGCCAGCTTGTTCTTAAATATGAGTGCCGTCCGTCTACAACGCGGCCTGCCGGCATACAACAATCTCCAGTTGCTGGCGATATTGATGGCCTCGAACGGCGGGATATCAAACTATCACGCAATGTTCGCCACGGTTCGGAACCGTCCATGGCATGGCCTGCAGTTCGACCTCAACTATACGTTGTCCAAAGCCCTCGATCAGGTGGGAGACGTCCAGAACAATCTCTCACTAATTACCTCGGGCTTTGATGCTGACCTGGACTACGGACCTGCACAGTCAGACCGGCGGCACATTTTCAACGCGCTTTTCAATTACGACCTGCCGTTTGGAGCTGGTAAACACTTTTCCAGTAGCAACAGTGTGGTCGAGCATGTCATAGACGGATGGTACGTGTCCGGCATCTACCGAGCGTACTCGAGTTTGCCCTACTTTATAAGCGACAGTACGAGCGCCTGGGGCGGTTCTTTGGCGGGCGTTCCTACCCAAGGGGCCATCCCAACGGGTGACCGATCGGCTCTCGACGCTGGTGTCCATGCTGGTGTAGGCGGCTCGGGCGGTGTGGGTACGACGGGCAATCCAGGCACCGGCGGTTCCGGATTGAACTTGTTTGCGGATCCCCAAGCTGCATTCAAGTCATTTCGCCGCATTCTGCTCAGCCAGGACGGTCGCCATGGACGAGCAAACTATTTCCGAGGCCCTGGCTTCTGGAACCTGGACTTCCGAGTTGGCAAGTCAACTCGAATTACGGAACGCGTGCGGTTCGAGTTCTCCTTCGACTTCTTCAATATCTTTAACCACGTCAACCTGGCTGCACCGTCTCTGAGCTTGAACAGCCCGGCTAATTTTGGCGTGTTCACGGCCCAAGTCGTTCCGTCGAACCGAACCGAAGGGTCCAGGTGGATTCAGTTCGGTTCACGAATCAGCTTCTGATGGGGATTGGGGGTTAGGGATTGGGAGTTGGGGATTGGGGTTGAGGTTGCGGGCTGGATCCGATCTAGCCCAATCCACCCCACCACTCTCAACCAATCGCCAACTCTCCGACCCCAATCTGAACAAACTTGTTGCAGATCAACATGTCGGGATTTTTGTGAGAAAACCTGTTCGCCTTGTAGTCGTCGTTCTTTTTCAGGTTCTGCTTTGCTCAATTGCGCGAGCAGAGACTCGATTCGAAATCTCATACGACAAAGCAGTAGCCTCAGGGCCGCTCACCGGGAGAGTGATACTCGTGATCACTCGCTCGGAGCGGCCTGAACCGCGCTTTCAGATAGGCCCAAACGCCACACCGATCTTCGGGGTAGACGCCGAGAATCTACAACTCGGCCAAACCGCAGTCATCGATCAAAGCACCTTCGGGCATCCCGCTCAATCTATCTCACAATTGCCTGCAGGCGAATACTTCGTTCAGGCAATGTTAAACGTTTATACAAAATGCCAGCGCAGCGATGGTCGCACTCTCTGGGTCCATTGGGATATGGGAGGTCGGTTTTTTACCATGTCGCCCGGGAATCTCTACAGCGACGTACAGAAGGTTCGGCTGGATCCAACGGCTGGATACAACGTCAAGCTTACACTGAACAAAACCGTACCGCCGGTCGATCCTCAAAAAGACACGAACTGGGTAAAGCACGTTCAAATCAAAAGCGAACTGCTGAGCAAGTTCTGGGGAGTGCCGGTCTATCTGCGTGCTACCGTTGTATTGCCAAAAGGCTTTAACGAACATCCAGATGTGCGTTACCCGGCAGTTTACGCGCAGGGATACGTCGGCAATCCCGCGTTCTATTTCAACGAAGACCCGGCCAGCGCGAAGCAGCAGGAAGGACTGCGAGCATCGTCAAATGTCGAGCCAGGATACGAGTTTTTTCAGGAATGGACATCAGACCGGTTCCCCCGTTTCCTGCTGGTCACATTTGTCGAGCCGTCTGCGTTCTTTCCCGATGGATATGGAGTGAACTCGGCAAACAACGGTCCGTACGGCGACGCGGTTACCCAGGAATTGATTCCTTATGTCGAGAAGCAATTCCGAGCGATCGGAAAGGCCCACGGCAGGTTGCTCGAAGGCGCGTCGACCGGCGGTTGGGGATCGCTTGGGCTTCAGTTGAAATACCCGGATTTCTTTGGCGGCGCATGGGTCTTCAATCCTGATCCGATTGATTTCCGAAAATACCAGTTGATCAATATCTACGAAGACGAAAATGCGTTCACCGCTCCCGGTAGATCCTGGGTGCCAGCAGACAGGCCGATGAGGCGGTCAGCCGAAGGCCAGGTCAACCTCACGGTAAGACAGGTTACAGAGTTTGAATCTGTACTTGGGAGCAAAGGTCGCTCAGGGTATCAGTTTAATGCCTGGGAAGCTGTTTACGGGCCGGTGGGCAGTGACGGGTACCCTCGTCCGCTTTGGGACCCGCGAACCGGAAAGATTGACCGCGAAGTTGCGTTCTACATGCGCGACAACGGCTACGACCTGCGACACTATGCTGAGAAGAATTGGCAGACGCTCGGACCAAAGCTTGCGGGAAAACTGCATTTCATCGCCGGCGATATGGATAACTTCTATCTGAACCTCGCGGTTTATTTGTTTGATGACTTCACCAAGCAGACGAGCAATCCCAAAAGCGATGCGACTTTTGAATACGGACGGCCGATGAAAGGGCACTCGTGGCATTCGAAGAACTTTGCCGACATGCTGCGTGAGATGGCTGAGCAGGTCAAAAAGAATACGCCGTCAGGCGAGAGCCGCGCCTGGGCGGGATATTAAGGGTCGGATCGTCACAGATTTGCGCTTTGCAATTTTGAATCTGAGGCCGCAAACGAAAATCTCAAATTGCAAATTTCAGATTGCAAAATTGGCAATCGGAAATACATCGACGGAGGCCGTTGTCATGGAAAAGCTGCAGCGAGACGTGCGGATGCTTAAGGCTTATGCGTTCGTTGTAACTCTGCTTCTGGGAGTGCTCATTTCAGCAGGGTTTAGCCAGAACACTCAGAAAAACAAGTTCGGCGAGATCGATGTCGAGCGCATCAACATCGTCGAAAAAGACGGCCGGTTAAAAATGGTTATTTCCAATGCCGAGCGACAGCATCCTGGCGTCATCGACGGAAGAATGCTCTCAAGGTCGAGACCGGCCGGCATGCTGTTCTTCAACGACAAGGGGGACGAATGCGGCGGATTGAGCTTCAACGGCGAGCAGAAGGATGGAAAGGCGAACGCGGGCGCTTTGTTGGCCTTTGACAGATTCCTCCAGGATCAAACGGTCGCCATCCAGTATGGCGAAGCCAACGGGCAGTACTCTGCTGGTCTAAGAGTGTGGGACAGACCCGACACTTCGCTTGGTGACGTGGTAGACAAACTCAACGCAATTCAGAAGATGTCCGATGGACCCGAAAAAACCCAGGCAATGCAAAAACTTCGTGAAAGTTCCGGCGCGGGCGTCGCGCAGCGCGTGTTCGTAGGAAAGACCCGAGACCAGGCAGCGGCGTTGTCACTGTCGGATCCTCAAGGCAGAACTCGCGCGCAGCTCATCGTCGATGCTCAGGGAGCGGCGAGACTCGAATTCCTGGATGAGAAAGGAAATGTAATCCAGTCGATCCCAGCACAGGCTCCCAAGACGACAAAATAATAGTCAGTCCCGTAAGGGCGGTCCCTCCGTGGCCGCTCTCCATGCAATGCGCATGTCTTGAGAAGGGGCGGCCACGGCGGGACCGCCCGTACAGGACTATTCACCATTACACGCAATTAACCAACGAAAAAGAGAAACTCACGCGAAGGTGATCATATGAAACAGCTAAAATGCCTCCTCATCCTTATAGTTATTTTATTGTGCGCGTCTGCAGTATCGGCCCAGGGAACTCGGTTGCTCCGACAACCTACGGTCAGCCGTGATTCGGTAGCGTTTGAGTACGGCGCGGATCTCTGGATTGTAGCAAGAAGCGGCGGTCAGGCGCGGCGCCTAACCTCAACACCCAGCGTCGAGACCGAACCCCACTTCTCTCCCGATGGATCCCAGATCGCTTTTACCGCGACCGTAGCGGGAAACACAGACGTCTATGTGGTTCCAACCAGCGGCGGAGATCCCAAGCGGATCACCTATCATCCAGCGCTTGATGAAGTGCGTGGTTGGACTCCCGACGGCAAGCGAGTGATCTTCGTATCCGACCGCGACTCTGCTCCGCACGCACATTCGCGGCTATGGACTGCCGACCTCAACGGAGGTCTGCCCGAACCGCTTCCCATGCCGAAGGCATACACCGGTGCCTTCTCGCCAGACGGACGCAAGTTTGCGTATGAAGAGGTCTCGGTTGCGATGTTTCCGACCTGGGCGCAGAACCAGTCCAGTCAGTGGCGACATTACCGCGGCGGTCGTACACATCCAATTCGCGTTATGAATGTTTCGGATTATTCAGTCGAACAGCTGCCTTGGAGCAACAGCAACGACACCAATCCGATGTGGATCGGCAACACGATCTACTTTCTTTCAGATCGCAATCATACGGTGAACCTGTTTGCGTATCGGACCGACAACAAGAATCTGACTCAGGTCACGCGGCACGAGGACTTCGACATCATGAGCGCGTCGGCTGGATCCGATGCGATTGTCTACGAACAGGCTGGGTATATCTATCTGGTCGATAGCAAGACTGCGCAAGCTCGAAGGTTGACAATCGAAGTCTCGGGCGATTTTCCATGGGCTCGACCGCAATTCAAAAAGATCGCCGGGATGATCAGAAGCGCAGGTCTCTCTCCGACCGGGGTCCGAGCCGTGTTTGAGGCGCGCGGTGACATCTTCACCGTTCCTGCCGAAAAAGGCGATTATCGAAATCTCACGCAGAGTTCCGGCGCACACGATCGAAGTCCCGTGTGGTCGCCTGATGGGTCGCAGATAGCATGGTTCTCGGACGCGAGCGGTGAGTATCAACTGATGTTTGGTGACCCCAGCGGAATCACAAAGCCGCGCGCGGTGGCGCTTCCCTCCTCCGCATTCTTTTCGGCCCTCGGCTGGTCACCCGATGGAAAGCAACTGCTGTTTCAGGACAACCACCTCAACATCTGGACGCTGGAGGTGGCTAGCGGCAAGACCACAAAGATTGATACCGATGCTTTTTATGACCCATCTCATCAGCCCGACGCGGTGTGGTCGCCCGATTCGAAGTGGATCGCTTATTCCAAAGTTCTTGACAGTCACATGCGTGCCGTTTTCATTTATTCGGTGGCTGAAGGTAAAGCGGTACAGCTTACAGACGGGATGTCGGATGCAATCTCGCCAGCGTTTGATAGCGGCGGTAAGTACCTGTACTTCCTGGCGAGCACCGATTACGGTCCAAAGAGCGGCTGGCTGGAAATGAGTTCGCTCGATCGGCCGGTTCGTCGTGCTATTTATCTGGTTGTTCTTAGTTCCAGCGATGCGTCGCCGTTGTTACCTGAAACGGGTGACGAACCTCGACCGGCGCCAAGTGATGCTGAGGCGGCCCCTCGTCCGAAACCCGAGCGCGCCGCCGGTCCGCCAACAGTGAAAATCGACTTCGCGGGGCTCAGCCAACGCATCCTCGCTCTCAGGGTACCGCCGGGCGATTACGCTGACCTCCAGTCAGGCGGACCAGGTGCAATTTTCTATCTTGAGCCGATGAACCCCAATGCTCCCGGCGCCGGCTTTAGACTGCAGCGATTCCAGCTTAAGGAGAGAACAGCGGCGCCTTTCCTCGAAGGCATCCGATCTTACTCCCTCTCCGAGGATAAGAAAAAACTTCTGTATCAAGCGCCGGGGCCAGGCGGCGGCCGATGGGGGATCGTCGCGATAGACCGGCCGGCAAAGGTCGGCGATGGCGCCATCAACGTCGGTCAGGTCGAAACTTTGGTGGATCCGCGAGCAGAATGGGCGCAGATCTTTCGCGAAACTTGGCGATTGCAACGCGAATACTTTTATGACGCGAAAATGCACGGAGCCGACTGGCAGGCTGTTTATGATAAGTATCGCCCGCTCGTCGATTTCGTGGCACATCGATCCGATCTGTCGTATTTGATCGCAACGGTCGGAGGCGAACTCACCGTCGGACATTCCTACTTAAGTGGTCCGGGCGATGTTCCTGGTGGTGAGGAAGCAGTCTCGGTTGGTTTGTTAGGCGCAGACTTTGCGGTAGAGAATGGCCACTATCGAATTCGGCGGATCTACAACGGCGAGAACTGGAATCCCGAGCTTCAGTCGCCGCTCAGCGCTCCTGGAATTCAAGTGTCCGAAGGCGACTACATTCTAGAAGTGAATGGTCGACCTCTCGCACTTCCAACGAACATCTATGCGGCGTTTGAGGGTACTGCCGGGCACCAGACGCTGATTCGCGTTAGCAAGTCTCCAACCATGGAGGGCTCGCGCGTGTTGACGGTTGTGCCGGTAGCTAGTGACCAGGGTTTACGGACTCGGGCATGGATCGAGGCCAATCGCCGTAGAGTGGATGAGTTATCCGGAGGTCGCCTCGCGTATGTTTGGTTACCGAACACCGGAGGAGCTGGGTATAGCTACTTCACGAGGTATTACTACTCGCAACAACAAAAAGAGGGGGCTATCATCGACGAAAGGTACAACCAGGGAGGGATGGTAGCCGACTACATCGTCAATGAACTCGATCGAAAGCTGCTAGGCTATTTCGCTCTAAGAGATGGTAAGACTTCGACCTCACCGACCGCTGGAATCTACGGTCCAAAGGTGATGATCATAAACGAGTCGGCGGGTTCTGGTGGCGACGCGCTTCCCTATTACTTCCACCTGCGCAAAATAGGTCCGCTGGTAGGTACGCGGACGTGGGGAGGATTGGTCGGCACGCTGGGCGTTCCGTCGACGATTGATGGAGGAGGCATTACCGCACCGTGTCTTGCGTTCTATGATCTTTCGGGCAAGTGGGCGGTTGAAAACGAAGGGGTACCCCCGGACATTGAAGTTGAGTATACGCCTTCGGAGGTGATCAAAGGCCGCGACCCGCAGCTCGAGCGCGCCGTGCAGGAAGCGATGAAGTTGCTCGACAAGAACGCGGTGCATCGGATTCCCCGTCCGGCACCGATTGATCGAACATCGAGAAACCAAAGCGCTCGACGCCAGCAATGAGTATTGTCGAGTAATAGTGACTATGGCAGTTCTTTGCGACTTTGCGAGAACCTGTACCGTAGACTGTCCAGTCTGCGGAGAATAGCGGAGATGTAGAGTTTGTTCCGCAGACTGGACAGCCTACGGTACAGGTTCGCGCCAAGCCGCAAAGTACCGCAAAGCTCGCAAAATAGGAAAAAGAAATGAATACCGCAAATCCATTCTCAAAATCAAAGATGAAATACGTCTCGGTGCTGGCATTGCTCACTTTCGGCGTGCTTGCGTCATCCATTCCGCAGCAAGCCCCGGTGCTTGCTTCATCCAATGCGCAGCAAGCTCCCGTAATGACTGCGACCGAAGCAATGATACCCATGCGCGATGGCGTGAAACTTTATACGCAGGTGTACGTCCCGGCACAGACAACCGAGAAGCTGCCATTCCTGTTGGTCCGAACACCTTACGGCGCTGGTCCGCTTAACCCGGCCCGCATGGCCGCTGCGCTTCCCGAATTGACCGCCGAAGGATTCATAATTGTCTCCCAGGATATTCGCGGGCGATTCAAATCCGAAGGCGACTTCGTGATGCTCAGGCAACCGCGCGATCCGAAAGACAAGAAGGCCATCGACGAAAGCACTGATACCTACGACACAATTGAATGGCTGTTGAAAAACATACCGAACAACAACGGAAAAGTAGGGATGGCAGGCACATCTTACGGCGCGTGGTTGACGGTGATGGGTATGCTGGATCCGCATCCCGCGCTAGCGGCCGCGGTTCCCCAGGCCTCTCCGGCAGATATGTTTATTGGGGATGATTTCCATCACAACGGTGCTTTCCGCCTGAGCTACGGGCTCGAGTATTGCTACATGATGGAATCGTCAAAAGAGATATCCGATGTGTTGACGGTCATCGATAATTTTGATGCTTATGAGTGGTACTTGAAGCTGGGGGCGCTTTCGAACGCGAACGAAAAGTATTTTCACAACAAGCTTCCGACCTGGGACGACTTCGTCAATCATCCCGACTATGATGCTTTTTGGCAGCGACAGGCATTTGCGCCGTGGTTGAACAAGGTCACCGTCCCGACGCTTAATGTCGCGGGTTGGTGGGATCAGGAAGACTTTTATGGCCCGGTGAAAATCTATGAACTGCTCGAAAAGCATGATTCAGCAAACAAGAACTTTCTGGTTGTCGGCCCCTGGAATCACGGAGGATGGTCCAGGGGCGATGGCCAAAAGCTTGGCCGCATAGAATTCGGCAGCGCCACCGCTGCGTATTATCGTCGCGATGTGTTGACGCGTTTCCTCGCTTATCACCTAAAGGGGAAAGGTAAGTCAGATCTTCCTGAAGCGCTGACGTTCCGGACCGGCGCGAATGAATGGGTGAAGCACGAGGCGTGGCCTCCGAAGCGCAATGTTGTACCGAAGCGGCTCTACTTCCAGGCTAACGGTGGGCTGTCCTTTGACCCACCCGCTTCGAGTTCCAAAGACGCATTCGATTCCTATGTCTCAGATCCGGCAAACCCGGTTCCATACCGTCCGCGTCCGATTGACGTTCGCTCGGGTTGGACGACGTGGCTGGTTGAGGACCAGAGATTTGTGGATCGTCGGCCAGACGTGCTCACCTGGGTAAGCGAACCATTAAAAGAAGAGGTGGTTGTCTCAGGGAAGATCGTGGCCAACCTCTTCGCGTCGACGACCGGGACTGACAGCGATTGGATTGTAAAGCTAATCGATGTGTACCCGGAAAAATACCAGCCGGATCCAAAGATGAGCGGTTTTCAACTTATGATCGCGGGCGATGTACTGCGAGGACGATATCGTAAGAGCTTCGAAAAGGCTGAACCGATCGTTGCGGATGCGGTTACACCTTACGAGCTTTCCTTTCCGGCGAATGATCATGCTTTCTTAAAGGGGCACCGAATAATGGTTCAGGTGCAAAGCAGCTGGTTCCCGGTCATCGATCGGAATCCACAGCGCTTCGTGCCTAACATCTATCAGGCAAAAGAATCAGATTTCCAGAAGGCAACCCAGCGCATCTATCGTTCGGGTCAACAAGCCTCGTACATTGCTGTACCGGTGGTTGAATCGGCTCGGCAATGAGAGCGTCAAAGCCACGTTGTAACGAATTAATTCGTTAACTCTTTGTGAGGAGCTAAGAAACGAATAAATTCGTTACTAGTGGAGTGAGCTGGCAGATGGATAAGGTGACAACATGAAAAACCGCGAACACAGTCGGCGCATAAAATTAATAATCGCGCTCGTAGCTCTAACTCTTACCGTTGCACGACCGGCCGCCTCACAGACGGTCAACATCGATCGGGTAGCGCCAGACCTTGAGCCTGAGATACAACGCACCTTGCTCGAGGGGAAGATACCTTCGGCGGCGATCGCCTTGATCGCTGGGGATCGGGTGATCTGGTCGAATGCCTACGGCTACTCGAATCTATGGGCTCGCACGCCAGCCACTACAAGCACGGTCTATCTGATAGGTTCCACTTTCAAAGCGATGTCTACCATTGCTTTGTTGCAACAGATGGAGCAGGGGAAATTCAAGCTCGACGACAAGGTTAGCGATTATCTGAAGGACTTTAAGATCCAGAACGAAGACCCGCAGCATCCGGTTACCTTTCGTCATCTTCTTACTCACACATCGGGCCTCCCGGCCGATTTTGGGGGTGTTCCGGTTTGGGCAGACACGGCGCCACCCACACTCGAGCAATACCTGAGCAAGTCTCTCAAAGTCTCTAAGCCGCCGATGGCAGGAGTGGTTTATTCGAACCAGGCTTACACTTTGATCGGCTACCTGGTGCAGCAGCTTTCAGGTGTGCCCTACAAACAATACATTCAGGAGAAGATCTTCGCTCCGCTGGAGATGAACAGCACTGCATTCGAGCCGAGACCCGACATGGAAGAACGATTGTCGATTCCGTATGTGGTTGATGAAAAAACGGGAGGTCAGGTCGGAACAGTGCGGGTGAAGGCAGCAGTGTGGCCGGCAGGTATTGTTTACGGCACGGTGCTCAATCAAGCAAATTGGCTGATTGCGAACCTCAATGGAGGGGTCTTCAAAGGCAAGCGGATCATAAGCGAGGCGACTCTCGAGCAAATGCTAACGCGTCAATACGATCAATTTAAGGGTCCGGTTGAAGGCATTTGGGGAAACGACACTGCGGGGTTTGGCTTAACCTGGTGGGTCCAGGTTCGGGACGGCGATCGTTATTTTGCACATAGCGGAAGCGTTGGCGGCTACACTGCTTTCCTGCTTGGAAATAGGGATCGGAAGCTGGGCTTCGCAATTCTGACGAACGGCAATCGCGCGCATCCCCATCTGTTTAAGCTTGCGGATCGAGCGATCGATTTGATGAAGAAGTACACGGTCATTGACAGACCAGCGGCCGCCGAGGGTAACAAAGAGGGCAACAAAAAGGAATAGAACCTGCAGCACATTGGACCTGTATGTGTCCTACTCGTACGCAATAAACAATTGAATACTGTACCCCATCATTGTAATCTGTCCTTTGCATACCCAATGCTGCCCTCTTCAAAAGCCCCACAATAATAACGAGTTAAAGACATCGGCAATCAGGTTGTAGATGCGATCAGATCGGGCACTGCCCCGGACGCGGTCAAGTCCGCGGCCGCGAAGGGCATGCTTCCGCTCACCCACGATGATCTCCTCGAGGTCTTAGTAGTTCTAAACACCGATGCAAACGAAAATGTGCGGGCGGCAGCGACCGCAACCCTCGGAACACTGAAGCCCGAGGCCTTCACTCACCTGGCGTCTCAGACCGGAACCCACGCTGATGTACTCGCTTTTCTTTGCCTGTGGCCGCGCTCGCCCCGCGAGCTTGTCGAGTCGATTATTTTTAATCCTTCGACACCTGATGGGGCATTGGCTCAGCTTGCGCATCGCAGCAACGATCCGAAGATCATCGAGGCAATCTCGTGTAAACAACAAAGCCTGATTCGGTCGCCCGAAATAATAGACGCCATACTCACTAATTCGGCGCGCAGTTTTGAAGCTGAACGAAGAGCCAAAGAGGTCAGAGAAGAGTTTTTTGAAAAGCAATTTGGCGCTCGAATGATTGCCGACGAGCAGCGCGCCCAGGCGGACGCCGCACGGGAAGCGGAGGCGATAGCCCGTGACACCCTCTCGGTCGGGGGTATCGAAGATCTGATTCGTCTGGGTCTCGTCGAAGAGGGCGTAGATGACTCATTGGTAAGCGAGTACGAAGACGAGTTTGGACCATTTACAGCCGGCGATTCGGAATCAAACGAATATCTTGATGTAGAACGGCTCGTCACCGAGATCGGAGCCGAGGAAGGTTTCATTGAGGCTGACAGAATCCCGGTCTTCCAACGAGTAGCGTTGATGAGCATTAAGGATCGAGTGATGCTGGCAATAAAGGGGACGCGTGAGGCCCGCATGGTTCTAATTCGCGATCCGAACCGGATAGTCGCTGCCGCTGTACTCCGTAACCCACGATTGACGGAAACTGAGGTTGAAAGTATCGCCTCCGTCAAAACCGCGCCGGAGGACGTGCTGAGACAGATCGGCCAAAATCGCGCCTGGACTCGTTCCTACAATGTCATACACAACCTTGTTCGAAATCCCCGTACCCCGATAGCCACCAGCCTGGCCTTTCTTGGCCGAATTCAAACGCGCGATTTGCGCTCCCTTTCAACGAACAAAAATATTCCTGATGTGATTCGTCAGTCGTCGTATCGACTCTACCTGAAGCGTAGCGGCGGGTAATAGAATAGGGCAGATAGGCGCTATAAGACATATAGGGCCTGTGTTGATATAATTTATTGTCCTATGAAACTCGTCATGGTAGGTGGACACTCGCGCAATGTTGGGAAGACCTCGGTCGTCTCGGGGATTATCTCCGGACTGCGCGAACTCGGCTGGACGGCTGCTAAGATAACGCAGTTCGGTCACGGCGTGTGCTCGGTGAACGGCAAAGCTTGCGGGTGTTCCGTAAGCGAGCATCAATTCTCAATCACGGAGGAGCGGCAGCTCGCGGCCGGTACTGACACATCGCGTTTCCTCGACGCTGGCGCTCGTCGCTCATTGTGGATCCGCACAAAGCAAGGAGAGCTCGCAAGCGCGCTGCCAGCTTTTGCAAAGAAGATCGAAACGGATGAATATGTTATCGTCGAAAGCAACAGCTTGCGTCGTTTTGTGAAGCCGGAGCTTTATATCCAGGTGCTCGAACTCGCTAATCCCGATTTCAAGGTCTCAGCACAGCAGTTTTTCGATTTGAGTGACGCTTATATTCTCGTAAGAAAGACCGGTCAGGATGCGCCCGTTGCGGCTGAAAACAGGCTACTGGCAATCGAGATCGAGCAAAATAAACCATGTTTCGTGGTATCCGAAGAAAATCAGTTTATGAGCGAGGAGGTCATTGAGTTTGTCAGATCTAAGCTCGCGGTTGGAGCGCCCGACGTTGCGCGACGCGTTCAACCGGCCAATTAAGGACCTGAGGATTTCGGTCACTGATCGTTGCAACTTTCGCTGCACGTATTGCATGCCTCTGGAGGAATACGTCTGGATCGATCGGAAAGAAATACTTACCTTTGAAGAGATCAACCGTCTGGCTAGGATATTCGCCGGGTTAGGAGTCGAAAAGATCCGAATCACCGGCGGCGAGCCCCTGGTCCGCAAAGATCTACACCGGCTCATAGGAATGCTGTCGCGGATTGAAGCGATTCGCGACATCTGCGTGACAACCAACGCTTCGTATCTGGCCCAACAGATTGGAGACCTTGCGGCGGCCGGGTTAAACCGAGTCAATGTGAGTATTGACACGCTTGATCGTGACAAGTTCAAACAGATCACAAAACGCGGAGATCTCGACCGTGTCCTGGAAGGACTATTCGCGGCAAAAAAACTTGGCTTACATCCGATCAAGATCAACGCCGTAGTCGAACGTGGAGTGAATGACGAAGACATAATCCCGCTGGTGGAATTCTCGCGCGAGCATGGCTTCTCCATGCGGTTCATCGAATATATGGACGTCGGCAACGCTAACAACTGGATATCGGCCAAAATAGTTTCCAAGAAAGAAATTCTCGAAAGGATAAACGCCCGTTATCCGTTGCGGGAAGTTGGACGAGTCGACGGCACCGCACCGTCGGTCGATTACGAATTCACGGATGGCATAGGTGATGTCGGGGTGATCGCATCGGTGACTGAACCCTTCTGTTCAAGTTGCACACGAGCGCGATTGACGGCTGACGGTAAACTTGTGACGTGCTTGTTCTCGAATGAGGGTCATGATTTGAAGGTATTAATGAGGAGCGGTGCAACCGACGAGGAGTTAATCGAAGCGATCAGCTCCCTATGGTCGAAGCGACGCGATCGCTATTCGGATGAGCGCCTGGCAGCAATGAAATCACCCGAGGGTTACGACGCCAAAGTTCATCATAAGATAGAGATGATCACGCTCGGCGGCTGAGTGCCTGATAACCTTGTACCAACCAGATCCCTCTTCCTTAAAATAACCTTCTAATCATCAATTCCAAGGGGGAACCTTCCATGGCAAAGATTATCGGCGTCTTAACCGGAGGGGGCGATGTTCCGGGTCTTAATCCCTGCATCAAAGCTCTCGTCTATCGCGCAATCGATGAAGGTTATGAAGTGATTGGCATTCGACGCGGCTGGGGAGGCCTGCTCCACTTTAATCCCGACGAACCTGGAAGCTTCAGCCAGCATTTCATCCCTCTCGACAAGCAGGCCGTTCGCACCATTGACCGCACCGGCGGAACGATGCTCCATACAAGCCGAACCAATCCGTCCAGGGTGAAGCTTAAAGATGAGCCCGAATTTCTTCGAGATCAACAACGCCCACGTGCCGAAGAGGCAGAGTCACGCCCGCGAGACTTTACTCCTCACGTGCTAAAAGTCCTCGCGGATCTCGGTATAGAAATACTAGTACCCATCGGAGGCGACGATACTCTGAGTTACGGTGAGCGGCTGCATCGTGAAGGTGTAGAAGTCATAGCCATCCCGAAGACGATGGATAACGATGTCTTTGGCACTGACTACTGTATCGGGTTTAGCACCGCGGTGACTAGAAGCGTTCAATTTATTCACCAGCTTCGAACGAGTACCGGCTCGCATGAGCGCATCGGAGTCGTCGAATTATTCGGTCGCAACAGTGGCGAAACAAGCTTGATCAGTTCGTACCTGGCTGGCGTAGATCGTACCCTGATTTCAGAGGTACCCTTCGATCCAGAGCGACTGGCCAGGCTGATAATGCAGGACAAAAAAAACAACCCGAGCAATTATGCGATGGTCACAATAAGCGAAGGCGCGCGCATGCTCGGCGGCGAAGTAATCGAACATGGTGAAGCCGACGCTTACGGACATCGCAAACTTGGGGGGATCGGTCTAATTGCTGGAGAGGCGCTAAAGAAGCTCACTGGGGAAGATATAGTTTATCAGCAGATCGCTTATTTGATGCGGTCGGGGGCACCGGACGCGATCGACCTGATGGTCTCGGTTAACTACGCTCACATGGCGATGGACTTGATCCTCGAAGGCGCCAGTGGACGCATGTGTGCGCTGCGCGACGGAACCTATACCCACGTCCCAATAAGCATAATCACCTCTGGACTAAAGCGAGTCGACGTGGATGAACTTTATGACAGAGAGGAGTATTTGCCGAAGGTACGTCGGGTATTGGGTAAGCCTATGTTTTTGTACTGAAGGATTGGGGTTGGGAGTTGGGGTTGGAGAGGGTTTGGGATTCAGTGTTTCGAAGTTCAGTATTTCGTACGCGTGCCTCAACGAATTAGCTGAAACGCTGCAGGTTGAACCCTAACCCCAATCACCAACCCCCAACTACTCACTCCACAATTTCAGCCAATAGCTTCTCGTCATAGTAGAGGCGCGCTGGTAGTTGCAATTTGCCATTCAGGGCGTAGAACTCCTTTGTGCGCGCGCCCGGCGCAATCCTCCGGTCCTCAGCACGCCAATAATGGTCACCAGATTGAATAGCCAGGACGTCAACTTGGTTGTTGTCGTTTCCTAAGAATGAGAGTTTCTGGGGTGAGAAACTTGTGAACGTGTCCGCAGTGTTCACCACTTGTACCTCAACAGACGCGCCGCCAATCTTCAAGAAACTTGCTCTGAACTGACTAAGGGTGATCTTCAAGGGTCCTGCGGTAAAGGGCGTCCGGTCGAGCTGTGATGTGCGAACGCGAACAGCGGGAACCTGTCCGACAGTCGTCTGTGACAGTGGCAGAGACAGGATGATAAGCAATGGAGTTAACGGCCTCAAATGCATAATTCTGCTCCTTTTAGAAGTTGATTCTTACTCACTGGACACCGAGGAGGGGAAAAGGGATTTAGTTTCTTGCCACATAAATCCCTGGACATTCCCGCGCGTGGTTTCGGCGGATCAGGTACCGCCCCAGAGCTTCAACACTCATCTGCAAGATGACAACGTCTTTCACTTCGTTGTCTGCCGGGGTGCGCGGAAGGCCGTGCCTTCGACGCAAGCCCCCACCCACCGTGGGGTGGGTGGGGGCTTGCGTCGTGTGGCAGCCCGGTCGTCCCTGTATGTTGGTATTCAGGTACGCACGCTTGACAGTGATTCTGGACCGGATGAACAATGTTCCACGACGCTTCGAGATTATCCCCCCGAACTTCAATTCCTGAATAAGTCGACTTGAGCCTAATGGCATTGCGAGACCCCATCGAAGCCATACGCTTTAGTCCATTCGATTAGAGATTTGAGGCGGTCTCTAAGGGGAGAGTCATGACGCAACTGTTCACAAAATCTATTCGCACGTTTTTTTGCGCGTTGATGGTGACGGCACTTGCAGTCACGGCGGAGGCTCAATTCAGAGCCAGTATTCAAGGTACAGTTAAGGACAGCGCCGGCGCTCTCGTTTCCGGAGCTACTGTAGCGGCTACTAATGTCGAGACTGGAAGGATCCAGCAGACCGTTACCACCGACGAGGGATTCTACAGGATTGACGGCCTTGCACCTGGCACCTACAACGTAGTTACAGAGGCGACCGGCTTCAAAAAGAATGTACTGGAAGGCGTTATCGTACGTGCCGAAGAAACCCAGGGCGTCAACATCACGTTGCAAGCCGGACAGGTTGCCGAGGCGGTAACTATAAGCGCCACCACTGAGGTTCCTCTTCAAACCGAGAATGCAAACGTCGATAAGACGATCTCAAACCTCGAGGTCCTGCGCTTACCGCAAGCGGCGCGAGATCCCTACGATTTAATCCGGCTTACTCCCGGCGTCTTCGGAGAGGGAGCGCGCACCGCTGGCGGCGCCGCAGCCAATCTTCCAAACACCAGTGGACCTGGTGGAACCAATGTGTCCATATTCGCAACCGAAAACCAGGTTCCGGTTTCCGCAAACGGCCAGAGAGTCTCATCTAACAACTTTCAAATCGACGGCGTGAGCGTCAACAGCCAGACGTGGGGAGGCGCAGCAGTGATCACGCCATCGCAAGAGAGCATTAAAGAACTGAAAGTAACCTCCAGCACTTATTCAGCGGAGGATGGACGAAACAGCGGCGCCCAGGTAAAGGTCGTCACTCAGAACGGCACCAACACTTTCCACGGAAGCGGATTCTTTAGATATACCGGACCGAGTTTGAATGCCTTTAATGACTTTCACGGCATTCCCGGAACAACACGCCTGTCATCTCCTCAGCGCGTCGAACAGCTGAACAGATCGTTTGGAGGCAGCATCGGAGGTCCGATCGTCAAGGATAAGCTTTTCTTCTTCTTCTCCTACGAAGGTTTCAGAAGCAGCACGAACAACACGGTTCAGAGCTTCATTGAAACGCCACAGCTCAGAGATCTCATACGCAGTGTTCGGCCAAATTCACTGGCCGCGAAGGTGTTTTCGGATCCGGGAATCCAGCCGCGCGTAGTTGCTATCCTCCCGCGAACCTGTGCGGACTTCTCTTTCCAGGTCCCATCGTGTCAAAACGTAGCCGGCGGCTTTGACATCGGCTCGCCAATCGGTTCAGTCGGACAATATGTTCCTTTCAGTCAGCCGCTGGGCGGCGGACTCGATGGTATCCCTGATCTCTTATTCGCGCTTCTGGAAAATCCGACTCGATTCAGCGGAAACCAATACTTCACCCGAGTCGACTACATAATCACTCCGAAAGACAACTTAGCGTTTTCGGCGTACTTTACTCCGGTAACAAACTTTACCTCTGATGCAGGTGGTCAGAGCCGTCCGATGGCTGACATCAACTCCGACAGGTTCAACTGGGACACAGCGGTCATTTACACGCGCAATATTTCAGCAACGATGTTGAACGAAGCGCGCTTCAACTTCACCCGGTGGTCATTCAATGAGGTCGACTCTAATCCGGATGTCAACTTCGGTATTCCGCGGATTGAGATCGAGGGACTGTTGCCCGGCGGCGACCGGCTAAGATTTGGCGCGAATCGTTCTGAGAACACACCCGGAATCCTCATGGAGAGCCAACTTGACTTTAGCGATGTGCTTACCAAGATACACGGCAATCACGCTTTCAAATTTGGCGGTGGGTACCGGGTTGATTTGAATGATGACACCAGCTCTGGTGGCGCGCGGCCGCTCTTCTCGTTTGTAAGGCCCTGGAACTTTGCTAATGACACGCCGATCTTTGAAGCGATCAACGCTGATGCCAACGGGGTACCAAAAGCAAATGACACCGGCTTCAAGAGCGGCAATTTGAGTTTCTTTGTTCAGGACGACTGGAAACTCCGGCCGAATTTGACGCTCAACCTGGGCCTGCGCTGGGAGTACTTTCAGCCAATTACGGCTCGTGACGGCCAGCTGGGGAACCTGGTTTTTGGTTCGCAGGGATTGGCCAACGCCAAGGTTGTCACGGTTGACCAGCTTAGTGATTCGGACCGCAACAACTTCGGACCGCAGATCGGCTTCGCGTGGAGTCCGAAATTCCTTGAGGACAAAGCCGTACTCAGAGGCGGCTTCGGCATTGGCTTTGACCGTTTGCCAAATGCGCTGCTGGCGAATGCTCGAGCGAACCCGCCGAACGGAGCCAGATACAACTTGTGTTGCGGCACCGCCCCGGGTGAGTTCGGAAGTCCATTCGCCGGCGGAACAATATTGTACGCACTTGGCAGCAGCAATTCGCCTTTCAGCTTTCCGGCAAATCCGAATCTGGGCGGCGGATTCGATCCTGAGTCCGGTGCCCCGCGAGTTGGTGCGATAGAGATCTATGGCACATTTCCGGACCTGCCAAACGCGTATCTTTATCGCTGGTCATTCGAGGCTCAATACGAGCTCCCGTGGAAAATGACTGCGACTGCCGGATACCAGGCGAGCGCCGGACATAAGTTCGTCCGAATCGTACCCGAGCACCTGGTACAACCGGTTCAGAATCCCCACTTCTTCGCGGTGTACTTCGCAGTTCCCGACGTAAACACCAACTACAACGCGATGCTGCTGCGTTTGCAGAAGCATTTCTCAGCAGGCCTTACTTTTGATGTCAACTACCGTTTTAGCAAGAGCATTGACACCGCATCTTTCGAGGCGCCGTGCGGATGCACCAATCAGACGTTCCCAATAGACCAACGTCAGGAGCGCGGACCTTCTGATTTCGATGTGACCAATTTCGTGGTCGGCTCTGCGGTATGGGACATACCTTTGCTAAGAGGACGAAACGATTGGACGGGCAAGATACTGGGCGGCTGGCAAATAAGCGGGATCTTCACCCACCACGATGGCTTCCCGTGGACACCCAAGATAGATCAAGGCGCCAGACTTCCGAACGGCCAGTTCTTCGGTCCGATTCGACCGATTGCTTTCTTCGGCAAACAGCCCGCGCCAAATACCAACCATAACTTCCTTCAGCCCGGAGGTATCTTCCCGGGCGGAGGCCCACTTTACTTCAGCACTAAGGTTAATACTGATGCGACCGGGACGCCGACCTTTGAGCTCAATCCTCCAGGGATCGGACGCAACGTGTTTCGAGGTCCACGATACACCTCGGTCGATTTGAGTCTGGCGAAACGATTCGGCCTTCCATCGTTTGGAGTGCTCGGCGAAAACGCGGGACTCGACCTGCGCTTCAACATGTTCAACGCTTTCAATAAACTAAACCTGGCACCGTTTCAGGCTGGCAGTGGTGGAGTATTCGTCACCCGGCCGAACTTTGGAGAACCCGATGGTGCTCTGGCTGGACGCGTCGTCGAGTTTCAAGCTCGGTTTAGCTTCTGATGAATTTGAAAGCTACTGGCTCAAGTTTAAGACTTGTACTCGTCTGTATCTGTCTGTGGTCGGCAGTGCTGTATGCAGCCCTGGCGTCTGCACCACAAGCGGACATTGACGCGAGGGTCGAAGCATTGCTCGCGCGCATGACCCTCGAAGAAAAACTTGGCCAGCTTCAGCAGCTCGACGGCGAAGCAAACGGAAATTACCGACCCGAACACGTAGATCTGGTAAGACGCGGTTTACTTGGTTCAACGCTCAATGTTCGGGGCGCTAGTAAGACCAACGAGCTTCAGCGCATCGCCGTCGAGCAATCCCGATTGAAGATTCCCCTCATCTTCGGGTTCGATGTCATTCACGGCTACCGTACTATCTTCCCGGTGCCGCTGGCGGAAGCCGCGAGCTGGGATCCGGCGCTTGTCGAGCGCGCCGCCGCGGTAGCTGCCGCTGAATCTTATGCTGCGGGCGTGCGCTGGGCGTTTGCACCGATGGTCGACATCGCTCGTGATCCGCGATGGGGACGAATCGTGGAAGGAGCCGGCGAAGATCCGTACCTGGGTGCGTTGATGGCGCGCGCTCGCGTCCGAGGGTTTCAGGGTGATGATTACAGCGCTCCGGGAAAGGTTGTAGCTTGTGTCAAGCACTGGGTGGCGTATGGCGCTGCTGAAGGTGGCCGTGATTACAACACGACCGACATGTCCGAGAACAGGTTGCGAGAGATTTATTTGCCTCCGTTCAAGGCTGCGGTAGACGCCGGAGTCGGAACGTTTATGAGCGCGTTCAACGATCTGAACGGGATACCTGCTTCGGCAAATCCATTCACCCTGACAAAGATCCTGCGCGGCGAATGGAAGTTTACTGGTTTTGTGGTCAGCGACTATGAATCGGTCAGAGAACTGATCAATCACGGCATCGCCGGAAATGAATCAGAAGCTGCTCGCGCTGCGCTGACTGCCGGCGTTGATATGGAAATGGTCAGCCGCTTGTACGCAAAACACGCGGCTGCCCTCATTCGTGAAGGCAAACTTACTCAGGCAACAATCGATGAAGCCGTCCGCCGAATTCTTCGGGTGAAGTTTCGTCTTGGTTTGTTCGATCACCCTTATGCAGACGAAGCCCGGGAGCAAACTACAATGCTTAGCGCTTCGAATGTGCAGACGGCGCGCGACGTAGCTTCTCATTCAATTGTGCTTCTTAAGAACGAGCGGAACACACTACCTTTGCAAAAGGATGTTCGCTCAATTGCGTTGATCGGCCCGCTCGCCGATGACCAGGAGAATATGATCGGCTCATGGTCGGGAGACGGACGAAAGGAAGACGCAGTCACGCTGTTGGCAGGGATCAGGGCGAAAGTTCCCCCGGCTTCGCGGATCAACTACGCAAAGGGCTGCACCGTTTCCGCTGCTGGTGACGAAACAAATGCCGAAGCACTCTTGAATGAGGCGGTCCGCGCGGCTCGTGAATCTGATGTAGTAATCCTGGCCGTGGGCGAGTCAGCCGATATGAGCGGCGAAGCAGCCTCGAGGGCCTCACTCGATCTACCAGGGCGTCAGCTCGAACTGGCTAAGGCTGTCGCAGCAGCCGGAAAACCGTTTGTAGTAGTCCTGATGAACGGCAGGCCGCTGACGATTAACTGGATAGCAGATAACGCGCCGGCGATTCTCGAAACGTGGTTTGGCGGTACTCAAGCCGGCAATGCAATTGCTGACGTTTTGTTTGGCGATGTCAACCCCGGAGGAAAATTGCCAGTTACCTTTCCGCGCCACGTGGGACAAATACCGATCTACTACGGACACAAAAACACCGGGCGTCCGCCGGATCCGAAAAACAAGTACACATCGAAGTATCTGGATGCTCCTGTCACTCCGCTCTTTCCGTTCGGATACGGACTGAGCTACACGACCTTTCGACTCACGAATCTGACTCTTAGCGCGCAGAGCATCAAACCCGACGGTCGCTTAACCGTTACCGCGGATCTTGAAAACATCGGTCCGCGGCCCGGCGACGAAGTAGTCCAACTTTACATCAGGGATGTGGTAGCAAGCGTGACCCGACCGTTAAAAGAGCTGAAGGGCTTCGAGAGAATTACACTCAGATCCGGCGAAAAGCGAAGCGTGCAGTTCACGCTGTCCTCGGAGCATCTGGGGTTCTACGATCGCGCAATGCGATTCGTTGTCGAGCCCGGCGAATTCCAGGTGTTTGTGGGCCAGAATTCTGCCGAGGGACTGCAAGCAAGTTTCCAGATCGTGAAGTAAACATTCGCACTTTGCGTCTCTGCGGCTCTGCAACTTTGCGTTTAAAGGCGGCGTTTCAATTCTACGAACTTGAAAAGCCCTGCTTAAACGCAAAGTCGCAAAGCCGCGGAGGCGCTAAGGTAAGGTATACCGGACTTGCTGGTTTTAAGAGCGCTCATTCGTTTTCTTCTCGTTCTCTGCATAATCGTCCAAACGACGTTCGCGATCCCGCCTGATTATTACTCGCTCTCTAAGGATGACAATGCCTTCCTCGAGGACCTCTCCCATCGAGCATTTCTGTATTTCTGGGAGCAAGCTGATCCGATTACGGGGCTTGTGCTGGATCGCGCCAGGGCAGACGGCTCCGCTATCGACGAGAATCACCGAGGCGTGGCCAGCATTGCGGCAACCGGGTTCGGCCTTAGTGCACTGTGCATCGCTGCTTCGCGGGGTTGGGTCCAGCCACGTAAGGCTCGAGAACGGACGCTCGCAACTCTTACATTCTTTGCCGAACGCGCTACGCGTGAACACGGCTGGTTTTATCATTGGTTGGACGCGCGCACCGGCGAGCGTCGATGGAACAGCGAAGTTTCCTCAATCGACACCGCTTTGCTGATGGGAGGCGTTCTAACTGCCAGACAGTACTTCCGAGACGACAGAGAGATCGTCCGCCTAGCATCAAAGATCTACGACGCGATCGATTTTCGATGGATGAAGAACGGGCATCCGGCCCTCCTGTCACATGGGTGGAAACCGGAGACCGGTTTTCTTTCCTCGATGTGGGACACTTATAGCGAGCACACAATTCTTTATCTGTTGGCGATTGGTTCGCGTCTGCATCCAATTACTCCTCAATCCTGGCGTGGCTGGAGACGAGATTGGATCAGCTACGAGGGCTACTCATACATGTCCGGGGCTCCGCCATTGTTCATCCATCAGTACTCGCACGCCTGGGTTGATTATCGCGGATTGAGAGAAAAGGAGCTGCCGCACATCAATTATTACGAAAACTCTATAGCGGCAACTCGCGCCCATCGAGCCTTCTGCATGGAGTTATCTAAAGAGTTTCCCGGCTACACGGAGAACATATGGGGAATTACCGCTTCAGACAGCGCCAAGGGGTATCTGGCCTGGGGCGGTCCTCCTCGCGATTCAAACATCGACGGAACGGTGGTGCCATGCGCGGCCGCCGGCTCATTGATGTTCACACCAGACATCTGTCTGCCGGCGCTGCGCGCGATGCATGATAGGTATGGCAGTTCCGATAAAAAGATCTGGGGTCGCTACGGGTTCGTGGATGCTTTCAACCCTAACACCGGATGGGTGAATCCAGACGTGATCGGCATCGATGTCGGAATTACCTTGCTGAGCGCTGAGAATTTGCGGAGTGGAAATGTCTGGCGGTGGTTTATGCGCAACGCAGAGATACCGCGAGCCATGCGAATGGTGGGACTGGTTAAGGCGACATTCACACGGAAGCAACCACTGCGCTCCGATTTCAGAATCCAACCAGCGCAGTTGGCGGATCGTTCATACTCAGCCGACTACGGACGACGCGAGCCTCAGTTATGCAATCTCACCAACGCAGTTGGATCGTTCATACTCAACCTACAAAGGAAGCCGCGAGGTTCGTCCGATAATCTCACCAACGCAGTTGGTGGATTGCATAACTGAGGCTCGCGTCGTCCGTCGTCGGCTGTGTATGAACCATCCACCGGCGTTGGTGGGATTGGAAATCTGTTTTGATCTCTTTATCCGTGCTGACAACCAACGACTGCGCGATGTATAGTGCGCTCTCCACTGACCAAATCTGTTGGGGAACGCCTCGCGCCTGTTCGTTGAATTTAATAAATCGAGGGTCTCGTGATACTACCGAAGTGGATCACGATTGTGATTTTTGTTGCGATCCTCGTTCACTTTGTCGGGGCGTGGGTCCTCGCAAAACGGTCCGGAAAGAGTTTCCAGTCAGCTGTACTAGCAAATGCTCTCATGGCTGCTGGAATGTCGATAGTCATTGTTCACGAGGTGTTCAAAGATATTCCGGCCTGGATTGACGATTCATTGGCGGCCATTGCTCTCTTACTCTTTTTGTTAGCCGGGATAGGGTTCCTGGTCCGGCTAAAGCACTATTTGAAGAATGCATGGCTCGAGCAAGAAAAGGAACACGAAAACAAGAATAAATGATATTCTCGTGCCGTCTGCCAGTTTTTCCGATCACAGTAAATCTAATTCGCTGAGGCTCAGAACATGACCCTTACTGCCATCGACTGGATCATTATGCTCGTCTACTTCGTCTTCGTGCTCGGCATAGGTTTCGCCCTCCGACGCTATATGAAGACAAGCACCGACTTCTTTTTATCCGGGCGTTCGATACCCGCATGGATCACCGGGCTCGCGTTCATATCCGCCAACCTCGGCGCACAGGAAGTAATCGGCATGGGAGCGTCGGGAGCTAAGTACGGAATCGCAACCAGCCATTTCTATTGGGTTGGCGCGATTCCAGCGATGGTATTCGTGGGCGTGTTCATGATGCCCTTCTATTACGGCTCGCGAGCTCGGTCGGTTCCCGAGTATCTGAAGCTGCGATTCGACGAGAAGACTCGCGGCTTAAACGCGATCTCATTCGCAATAATGACCGTATTTTCATCGGGCATCTCGATGTACGCGATGGGCCTCCTGCTTCAGACGCTGCTTGGCTGGGATTTCAATTTCAGCGTGTTGGTCTCGGCGGTGATCGTGCTTCTGTACATTTTTCTTGGCGGGCTCACATCAGCGATCTACAACGAGGTATTGCAATTCTTTCTGATCGTGCTTGGATTTTTGCCACTTGTCTTGTTGGGATTAAAAGACGCGGGCGGATGGTCAGGGCTGCAGTCGAGACTTTCAGTCGTCGCGACCCAAAACGGATTCGGGCCCGGAGCGTGGTCAGAATCGTGGAGGTTTATGGACAATCCTTCGGCCAACCCGATGGGCGTCGAATGGTTTGGGATGGTGATGGGGCTCGGCTTCGTGCTGTCGTTCGGGTACTGGTGCACCGACTTTCTTGTCGTTCAACGAGCGATGGCCGCCGACTCGATGTCCGCGGCTCGACGAACGCCGCTGATTGCTGCAGTGCCAAAAATGTTCTTTCCCGCGCTGGTGATCCTGCCGGGAATGATCGCGATCGCCCTCACCTATCAATCAGGCGGGAGCGGATTTGCGCTGCCAAAGAAACCGGATGGGGCGTTCAATTATGATATGGCAATCCCGATGATGCTGGGACATTACTTCCCTTCCGGGATACTGGGGATCGGGCTAACAGCGTTGATGGCAAGTTTCATGTCTGGGATGGCCGGCAATGTCACCGCGTTCAATACCGTCTGGACTTATGACATCTACCAGTCCTACATCAGGCGTGGCGCCAGTGATCAGCACTATTTGTGGATGGGAAGGATGTCGACGGTCTTTGGGATCGCGATCTCGGTGGCGGCGGCGTATGTAGCAACGCGCTTCAATAACATCATGGATATGCTCCAGTTGGTGTTCGCCTTCGTAAACGCACCGCTGTTCGCGACGTTCCTTCTGGGTATGTTCTGGAAGCGAGCGACCGGGCACGGCGCGTTCCTCGGCCTGTTGTCGGGCACCATAGCTGCTGCGATTCATCACGGCCTCACCTTGCCGTTGCATGCGACCCCTGGCGTGAAAGGTGGCTGGTTTGGCGCTGAGCATATTTATCCAAGCGAGATGGCGCAAAACTTCTGGACGGCGATCTTCGCATGGAGCACCTGCTTTGTTGTTACAATATTAGTAAGTCTGATAACAAAGCCGCGCGAGGATAAGGAGCTGGCCGGATTGGTTTACTCGCTGACCGAACGGCCAAAAGAGGAGCATCTTCCCTGGTTTAAGCGGCCGCAGATTCTTGGCGCGATCGTGCTGTTGATGACGCTGATGCTGAACATAATTTTCTGGTGAAAATACTATGGGACTAGACATTAGATTGCCTATCGGTTTGATGTTCACGCTTTTTGGCCTTTTGCTGGTTATATACGGAGCAGTCGGCGACAAATCCATCTATCAGCGCTCCCTGGGGATCAATGTGAATCTCGGATGGGGCGCAGTGTTGCTGGTGTTTGGAGTCGTCATGCTGGTATTGGGACGACGAGGGTCTGCGACAGCGGAACCCGCAGACGTAAGCCTGGAAGGTCAAAGAATGATGAAGGAGCTCGCTGAACGCGATCTTCACAGCCAGAAGTAGCACGATGACGCCGTCATTCGAAGAACCCCGCTTCGCCCGCATCTACCGAGCCCCTGGCCGCGTGAACCTGATCGGCGAGCACACAGACTACAATGATGGCTTCGTGATGCCCGCGGCGATCGATCTTTTCACCTACGCTGCGATCAGGCCTCGCGATGATCGCGCGCTGTTTATTCACTCCGAGAACTTTTCCGAATCCGTCGAGTTCGATCTTAACCAGCCTGACCCGCGCGCTCGAGGTCATTGGAGCGACTACGTCTGCGGAGTCGCGGTGATGCTCGAACGAGTGGGCTACAAACTGCGCGGCGCGGACCTGACTATCAGAAGCGATGTGCCAATCGGCGCCGGCTTGAGTTCATCTGCAGCTATTGAGGTGGCAGCAGGCTTCGCCCTCCTGGATAACTCGAGTTTCGAAATCGATCGTGTTGAGCTCGCCACACTTTGTCAGAAGGCCGAAAACGAATTCGTTGGAATGCGATGCGGAATAATGGACCAGTTCATCTCGTGTAACGCGCAAGCCGGAACTGCGTTAATGCTCGATTGTCGTTCGCTCGATTTTAACTTGTTATCGCTTCCGGAAGACGTGCGGCTGGTCATCTGCAACACGATGGTTAAGCACGAATTGGGCTCGAGCGAGTACAACACCCGGCGCGCGGAGTGCGAGGCAGGTGTCAGATATTTTGCCACGCTGCTCCCAAACATTCGTGCTCTTCGCGATGTAAGCATCGAAGACCTCGACCGTTTCGGTGCGGGTCTGAATGAAGTGGTTTACAAACGCTGCCGGCACGTGATTACTGAGAATGCGCGCGTGGCGGAGGCGGCGTCAGCCCTCGAGCAAAACGACCTGACGCGATTTGGGGAATTGATGGCAGAATCACATCGCAGCTTGCGTGATGACTACGAAGTGAGCTGCGCGGAACTGAATATAATGGTCGACCTGGCTGCATCAGTTGAAGGAGTTCACGGCGCACGGATGACCGGCGGGGGATTCGGCGGGTCTACAATCAATCTTGTGAAGACCGAACGGGTCCCTGAGTTCAAACAAATCGTCGCGACCGGCTACCAGGAGGCAACCGGCATAAGTCCTGAGATCCTCGTTTGCGCGGCAGCAGCCGGCGCCACTCGTATCTGAAGTCTGATATAAAGGAAATTATTACGAGATGAAGAAGCGTTCGATTGTATTCTTATTACTTGCCTTGTTGGTGGCAATCGATGCTGCTCCGTTGAGACCAGGTTCGCCTTCGCTCGCCGAGCGTCTTGGGTTCAAACCCTCTGACAAGATCCTGATAATCAACGTTGACGACGTTGGGAACAGTCACGCCGCTAATGCAGCGGTGATCGACGCAATGGAAAACGGTCTCGCCACCTCTTCCACGATTATCGTTCCAGGTCCGTGGTTTCCTGAGATCGCTGCCTACGCGAAATCGCATACGAACGCAGATTTTGGCGTGCACATCGCCCACACCAGTGAGTGGAAAACATTGAAGTGGGGTCCAGTAGCGAACAAGAGCGATGTCTCGGGTCTGGTCGATCCGCAGGGCTACCTCTGGCCGGATATAAACAGCGTGTACAAGAACTCGAGTCCTGAACAGGCCTACATCGAAGCTAAGGCCCAAATCAAAAAAGCTATCGACGCAGGAATCGATGTCACGCATCTGGATTCGCACATGGGAACGCTTCAATACAATGAAGCCTACTTTCAGATTTATCGACGGCTCGCAAAGGAGTTTAATCTGCCCTTGAGAATGGGTTCCCAGGAACTTCTGGCGGCGCAAGGCGGCGGGCATCAGCGCGGCCAGCTGGATTCCGACGGGACGATATATCCGGACTACTTGATTCATGGAGATCGCAAACCTGGCGAACCGATCAGGGATTACTGGAAACGCTCAGTCAGCGCGCTAAAGCCGGGAGTGACGGAGTTGTACATCCACGCTTCGGTGCCGGGAGATGAGATCAAACACATAACCAATTCGTGGCAGGATCGAGCTGCTGAATACGAGCTATTCACGACGGACCCTGGCATTCGTCGGATCCTCGATTCGCAGGGAGTCAAGAGAATTGGATTTCGCGCGCTTCGAGATTTGCAGAGGAAGTCGAGAGGCAAATGAATACCCAAATTCAGCAAAGCCTCAAATACTATCCACGGAAAGTGGGTGTGTGAGAAATGTAAATCCCACCCACGGGGAGTGGGTGGATATTTCAGGTCCGACCTACAACAGGAGCCGGGCCAGAATACGTTATTAATTTTCTTTCCTCGTGTTTGCGAGGAAAGAATAAAAACGGGAGCCACGCCGTCTCGCCTTTTGTAGGCTGGACCTGAACCATCCAACCCACTGCCGTGGGTGGTATTTAGGATCGCTTAGAACGGAGCATTATAAGATGAAAAAACTCGTCCTATGTCTGATCGCGGGATTCCTGATTGGTTTTGCGCCAAAGTTGGCGTCGTCACCGTTGCACGCACAACAAGCTTACTCACTGAAGGACAGTTACACAAAATCCGAGCACATGGTCCCGATGCGCGACGGCGTGAAACTCTTCGTGGCAATCTATTCGCCAAAGGACACTTCACAAAAATATCCGATCCTTTTGAGCCGAACACCGTATAGCTGCGGACCCTATGGACCCAACGCCTACAAAGACAACATTGGACCGTCACCTCTCTTCGCAAAAGAAGGGTATATCATCGTCTATCAGGATGTGAGGGGCGCGTGGATGTCAGAAGGCACTTATGTAAATATGCGGCCCCAAAATGACCACAAGACCAAGCCTTCGGACATCGATGAAAGCAGCGATACCTATGACACTATCGAGTGGCTGGTAAAGAACATTCCAAACAACAACGGCCGCGTGGGAATGTGGGGCATTTCTTATCCCGGTTTCTACACCGCTGTCGGCACTATCGACGCGCACCCAGCGTTGAAAGCCGCTTCGCCACAAGCTCCAATCGCCGATTGGTTCATCGGGGATGACTTTCATCACAATGGCACCCTCTTCCTTCCGCACGCGTTCAACTTCTTCTCAGGCTTCGGCCGCGCGAGACCGAAACCGACATCTGTTGGGTCTGGCGAGCGGTTCAACCACGGCACGCCTGACGGATACAAATTCTTTTTGCAGATGGGGCCGTTGTCTAATGGCGACAAGAAATACTTTCACGGAATCATTGCCTACTGGAACGAGATGATGGAGCACCCCAACTACGATTCATACTGGCAAGCTCGCAATACGCTGCCGCATCTCCGAAACATCAAGCCAGCGGTGATGACCGTGGGAGGCTGGTTTGATGCGGAGGATCTTTACGGCGCACTCAATACCTACAAGTCCATCGAGAAGCAAAGCGCCGGCGCCTACAATATTCTGGTAATGGGTCCATGGTTCCACGGGGGCTGGTCTCGATCGGATGGCGATATGCTCGGTGATGTACGTTTTGGAAGCAAAACGGGAGAGTTCTATCGCGAAAATATCGAATTACCTTTCTTCAATTACTATCTTAAAGACAAGGGCACGTTGAAACTGCCGGAGGCCTATGTTTTCGAGACCGGATCGAACAAGTGGAAAACATACGAACAATGGCCGCCGGCAAACGCCCACCTCGAAAGCCTTTATCTTGATTCAAACGGCAAGTTGTCCTTCACAACGCCCGCCGACTCCAAGAGCTTTGATGAGTACGTGAGTGATCCGTCAAAGCCGGTTCCATTTATCAACAACATCGCGATCGGGATGACGCGAGAATATATGGTTGACGATCAGCGCTTCGCATCGAGACGACACGATGTACTCGTATATCAAACCCCCGCGCTGACTGAGGAGCTGACCGTTGCCGGTCCATTGACCGCGAGTTTATTCGTCTCGACCACCGGGACAGATTCGGATTTTATGGTAAAGCTCATCGATGTCTATCCGGACGATGCGCCCGACAATCAACCAAACCCGACTGGGATGAAGATGGGTGGTTATCAAATGTTGGTTCGAGGTGAACCAATGCGAGCGCGATTCAGGAATAGCTTTGAAAGGCCGGAGGCGATGGTTCCCAACAAGGTTGAGAAGATCGAGTATGTAATGCCGGATGTGAATCATACATTCCTAAAAGGGCATCGCGTGATGGTCCAACTTCAAAGCAGTTGGTTCCCGCTTGTGGACCGGAACCCGCAAAAATTCGTGAATATCTATACCGCGAAGGACTCCGATTTTCAGAAGGCTACTCAACGGGTTTACCACTCCTCGCGACTGGTATTGAATGTTGCCGGCAAAGTCTCCCAATGACTACCCGGAGGCTTCATCGCGCCATCGGGATCGTGATGCTGCTGCCGCTGGTTGGATGGGCGCTAACGGGAACAGTCTTCTTTCTAAAGCCAGGGTATGCCGGCGCATACGAACTTCTTCAAGTTAAAACCTATCCCCTCGAACCAAACATCACCATACAGACCGATCCGTCGTGGCTCGAGGCTCGTCTGGTCAAGACAGTTCTTGGCGAACACCTGCTCACGCGCACCGCAGCCGGATGGTTCAATCTTAACCCTAATAGTCTGCAGCCGAACGCGCAGCCCTCAGACGATCAAATCAGGGATCTTGTAACCGATGCTGTTTCCGGCAACCCTCGGTACGGAACGGTTGCTCATATTGAGGGGAATAGCGTCGTTACAGACACCGGGGTTCGGATCGAACTCGATTGGAATCGGCTGTCGCTTTCGCAACGCGGAAAGGACACTGACAGGTTGGATGCTCTTTACAAGATTCACTACCTGCAATGGACTGGGCTCAAGAATGTGGATAAGGTTCTAGGAGCGGCTGGCATCTTGTTGGTGCTCGTGCTGAGTCTGCTTGGAGCACTATTGTTCTTCAAGGGATGAGCAAGCAAGGGGTGATATGACGAAGAAGATAGTGAAGTACGGCTCATGGAAATCGCCGATTACGTCAGATCTTATTGTGGCGGGCACAATTGGGCTTGGTGAGATCACATTCGACGGAGACGACCTTTACTGGATTGAAAGCCGTCCATCCGAACGCGGAAGAAGCGTTATCGTTCGTCGTACGCCGGACGGAACTGTGACGGACGTTACACCGTATGATTTCAATTCACGCACGACGGTTCACGAATATGGAGGCGGTGCTTATATCGTCGATGCCGGCGACGTATACTTTTCGAATTTCAGTGACCAGCAACTTTATCGGCAGGAAAAAGATCAAGCGCCAGAGGCATTCACATCAACGCCAAAGATGCGTTATGCCGACGGCGTGCTCGACAAAAAGCGTAATTTGATTTACAGCGTTCGCGAGGATCACACCCAGGGCGGCCGCGATGCAATCAATACATTGACAAAGATCGATTTGGCTGGCGATTCGGCGGGAGAAGTCATCGTTTCCGGCAACGATTTTTATTCATCGCCGCGTCTCAGTCCCGACGAGAAACAGCTTTCCTGGCTGACCTGGAATCATCCGAATATGCCCTGGGACGGAACCGAGTTGTGGGTAGGTGACCTGGATGAAGAGGGACGAATTGGTGCCTCGAGGCGCGTGGCTGGTGAAACAAGCGATTCTATTTTTCAGCCCGAGTGGTCGCCCGGTGGAGTTCTTCATTTTGTATCGGACCGAACCGGTTGGTGGAACCTTTACCGCCTGGCAGATGACGGTATCGAACCGCTTTATGAGATGTCAGCTGAATTTGGCCTTCCGCAGTGGATCTTCCGGATGTCCACATACGCGTTCCAATCCGAAAAAAGGATCATTTGTACTTACTGCGTTCAGGGCAATTGGCATCTGGCATCGCTGGACACTTCAACGCGCAAGCTTGAAACTATCGAACTTCCATATAAAGAAATAACCAGTCTTCGTACGGGAGGTGGAAGCGCAGTTTTCTGTGGTGGCTCGCCTACGCAGCCGTTGTCTATCGTCCGCGTCGATCTGACAACGCATCAAGCTGCCGTGCTAAAAAGGTCGAGCGCTGTTGAGGTAGATGAAGGCTATCTATCCCTTGCGCAACAGGTGGACTATCCAACCGAACAAGGACGTACTGCGTATGCTTTTTTCTATCCTCCTGCGAATAGGGACTACGAGGCGGAAGCAGCGGAACGGGCGCCGTTGATAGTGATCAGTCACGGCGGGCCGACGGCGGCTACTACCACTACGCTGAAGCTCAACATTCAGTACTGGACCAGCCGCGGGTTTGGGATTCTGGATGTGAACTATGGTGGGAGTACTGGTTACGGCCGGGCTTATCGACAGCGGCTGAATGGCCAGTGGGGCGTGGTTGACGTAGATGATTGCGTGAACGGAGCGCGATATCTTGCGGCTCGCGGCGATGCTGATATCAATCGTTTGATTATCCGCGGTGGCAGCGCCGGCGGTTACACGACGCTTGCGGCTCTGACATTTCGAGATGTTTTCAAAGCCGGTGCGAGTTATTACGGGATCAGCGATTTAGAGTTGCTCGAACAGGACTGCCATAAATTTGAGTCGCGATATAACCACAGCATGATTGGCCCCTATCCTGAGCGCAAGGATCTGTACTGGCAGCGTTCACCGATTCATTTCACCGACCGTCTGTCGTGCCCGATCATCTTGTTCCAGGGCCTGGAAGACAAAGTAGTTCCGCCCAATCAAGCCGAGATGATGTACGACGCGGCACTCCGGAAAGGACTCCCTGTCGCATACGTTCCATTCGAAGGCGAACAGCACGGCTTCAGAAAAGCGGAGAATATCAAGAAATCACTCGACGGCGAGCTTTATTTTTATTCGAGGGTCTTCGGGTTCGAGTTAGCGGAACCAGTGGAACCGGTGAATATCGCTAATCTTTAAGACCTTCACCCCTTCGAGGTTCTGCGTTCAGCGTTTGACGTTTCCGCACATTGTTCTCATCATCTGCATGATCTGCGTAATCTGCGGATAACTTTCTTAGCACTCTTAACATCAGTCCGCCTTTTTGTCCCGCCGCATACGTTCAATTACGCAGTTTCTTCTGGTAGGGTGAACGCCGAACGCTAAACGTTAAACGCTGAACCTCGAAGGGGTGAGCGGTATTTGCGCCTCCGCTCATCGATGACGCACAATATCTGAACTATGAAATCGTTCAATAGAATCGAAACAAAATTGATCCATGCCGGGGAGCCTGAACCGCGGGTTATGGGTGCAGTGAGCCTCCCAATTTTCCAGACAGCAATGTTCGAGTACGCAGGTGAGGAGAGCTATCACGACATTCGCTACATTCGGATGAACAACAGTCCCAATCACGTAGCCTTGCATCGAAAGCTCTCCGCCCTCGAGAACGCCGAAGCAGGACTCGTTGCGGCCAGTGGAATGGCTGCAATCACTACTTCCCTTCTCACTATTCTGTCCACCGGAGATCACCTGCTTGCCCAGAACTGCCTTTACGGGGGTACGCATGATTTCCTGACAAAGGACTTTGCCAGCTTTGGTATCGAATTTGATTTCATTGATGGGGCCGATCCTGCATCCTGGAAACGAAAACTGAGACCGAATACCAGAGCCATCTATGTTGAGGCGATGTCGAATCCGCTGCTTCAAGTAACTGATCTGAAAGCTGCGGCTGCCTTCGCTAAAGAACACGGCCTTGTTTCCTTGATCGACAATACCTTTGCCAGCCCGATCAATTTCCGGCCAGCTGAATGGGGCTTTGATGTTTCATTGCACAGCTGCACGAAGTACCTAAACGGCCACTCTGACATCGTCGGCGGCGCCTGCATCGGTCGCGCCGATCTCATTGAAAGGATCACTCACAAGCTCAACCATCTTGGCGGGTCTATGGACCCGCACGCGGCTTTCCTGCTTTATCGGGGAATGAAAACGCTTGCCCTGCGAGTGAAGCATCAAAACGAAAGCGCGATGAAGGTCGCTCAATTTCTGGAAGGACAAGCTGCGGTCGAAAAGGTTAACTATCCTGGTCTCGACAGTCACGCTGGACACAACCTCGCTCGTGAGCTCTTTGATGGCTTCAGCGGTATGTTAAGTTTCGAGATCAAAGGCGGGGTTGATGCGGCCGAGAGATTCATTCAGCGCGCAAAATTACCTATTGTTGCGCCTAGTCTGGGCGGTGTAGAGACGCTTATCACACGGCCGGCAACGACATCACATTCGGGAATGTCGCCCGAAGATCGAGCCAGGCTGGGAATCACCGACAGCTTAATTCGAGTATCGATTGGCATCGAGGCAACGGAAGATATTATTGAGGATTTCGATCAGGCATTAAGATAGATCAGCGTTAAGGGCTCAGAAGTTCAGGCGTTCAGAGTACGAAGCCCCTTTTATCATTTGCGCAATCTGCGTAATCTGCGGATGAATCTGTAGTAATTCAAGGAAAGAAGATCCGCAGATTACGCAGATTAACGCAGATGAAAAACCAGAACCGTTGAAGTCCGAACGCCAAACTCCGAACGCTGAACGTTTAACCCCGAAGGGGTGAACGAACAGTTCTATGGTTGGAAAAGTCTGCATCGTAACCGGGGCAAACACCGGCATCGGCAAGGAGACAGCACTCGGGCTAGCCAGGCTCGGAGCAACCATGGTGATGGTATGCCGCGACCGCCAGCGTGGCGAAGAAGCCCAGCATGAAATAAAGCAGAAAAGCGGTAACGACAATGTCGAGCTGATGCTCTGCGACATGTCGTCTCAGCGCTCAATTAAGCAATTCGCACCAATCTTCGCCCAACGCCACGACCGCCTCGACGTGCTGGTCAACAATGCCGGAGTCGTATTACGCGAGCAATCGATGACCGAAGACGGACTGGAAAGCACCTTCGCTATAAACCATCTTGGATATTTCCTGCTTACCAACCTCCTGCTGGATCTGCTTATTAAGAGTGCTCCCTCGCGAATTGTGAATGTCGCCTCTGCAGCCCACAAATTTGGAAACCTCGATGTAAACGCGTGGCCCACCGGTCGCCAATACAGCACATTCGGAGCTTATGCGAACTCCAAGCTCGCAAACATCTTGTTCACTCGCGAGCTGGCACAGCGTCTAACCGGAACCAGGGTCACGGCAAATTGTTTGCATCCTGGGGGCGTCGGCACTAACCTATTTCGTGGACTACCAAAGTTCCTTCAAACAGTGATTAAGCTGGTCACAATCAGTCCCGAACGCGGAGCCCGCGCGTCAATTTATCTGGCGAGCTCCCCGGATGTGGAAGGGATCACCGGAAAGTATTTCGCGAGATGCAGGCAACAGGAATCGTCTGACGCGTCTCGTAATAAAGCAGCCGCTAGAGACTTATGGAACTTGAGCGCCGAGCTCACCGGCGTTGGCGTTTGAAGCTTGAGTTGTAGTGGCGTTTGAATCAGTATTCTTCACAAGAAAAAGGGTCAAAATAACAATGAAAAAACTTATCATGACCGCCATTCTCCTGGCGCTTGTTCCAACAGCGGCGCTCGCCCAGAAACGAGCGTTTACGATCGAAGATATTTATCGAATCAGATCCATCTCTTACATTCACACCTCGCCGGACGGCCGATCAGTTATTTATGCGCTGACGACTTCCGATCTTGCTCGAGCCAAACGGGTGTCGCACATCTGGATGATGGGAGTCGACGGTCAGGGTGCGCGCCAACTCACAAACGGAGAAAAGGGAGAAAGCTCGCCTGTTTTTTCGCTCGACGGCAAATGGATCTCTTTCGTGAGCTCGAAGGATGGAGGTCCTCAGCTTTATGTGATGCCTGCGACTGGCGGTGAAGCGAAAAAGATTACGAAGATTTCAACCGGCGTGTCAGACCCGCTCTGGTCGCCTGATAGCAAATGGATCGCGTTTTCATCTGATGTGTATCCGGAGTGCGGTGGAGACGACGCGTGCAATCAAAAGATCTCAGACACCTGGTCAAAGGGTCCTCTCAAAGCGCACTCAGCCGATTCGCTTCTGTATCGTCATTGGACCGATTGGAAGGACGGCACCAGAACGCATATTTTTATCGCCAACACAGAAACCGGCGAAACGAAGGATCTCACGCCCGGTGATTACGATTCGCCAGGCTTTCAGCTGGGCGGTCCGCTTCAATATGATTTCTCACCAGACGGCAAAGAGTTAGTCTACGTTTCGAATCATGACAAAGAGCCCGCCTCTTCGACCAACAATGATCTGTTTCTGATCTCGCTGGTCGATCTGAAGAAACCGTATCGCAACATCACGGCTTCGAACGCAGCGTACGACGGCAGTCCCAAGTTCTCACCCGATGGCAAGTACATCGCCTATCGACTACAGAAGCAGGCCGCCTACGAGTCTGATCTGTTCAGGCTCGCGGTCTATGATCGTGCGGCTGGTATCTCGACTGTCATCACCGAGTCATTCAAAGATTGGATTGAGGATTTTGAATGGTCTGAGGATTCAAAATCGATTTTCTTCTCGGCACCGGTTGAAGGACAAACGCCAATTTACAAAGTCGATGTTGCATCGAAGGCGATAACGCAGGTACTCGCTGACAAGACTATCCAGGACTGGGAGATCGCAGGTAAGCGATTGCTTTACACCCGAAGCTCGGTAGGCGAACCGGTTGAGCTGTTCACTGCCGATATCAACAACGGTATCGCGGCGCCTGCCAAACGATTAACTCACATCAACGACGCTGTCGCGAGCGAAGTCGACATCAGGCCGGCTGAGACTATGTGGGTCGAAGGCGCTGGGGGCGCTAAGGTACAGGTCTTTATCGTAAAACCACACGACTTCGATCCAAACAAGAAGTATCCGTTGGTACTAAATGTTCACGGAGGCCCGCAGTCGCAATGGTCCGACGGATTCCGCGGTGACTGGCAAGTCTATCCGGGTTCCGGCTATGTCGTAGCGTTCTCGAATCCGCGGGGTTCAACGGGTCGCGGCCAGGAATTCACCGCCGCCATTTCGGGAGATTGGGCCGGCAAGGTCTATGAAGATTTGATGAAGGTCACTGATGCGCTCGAGAAGCTTCCTTACGTGGATCGCAACCGAATGGGTGCGATGGGCTGGTCCTACGGCGGCTATATGATGATGTGGTTCGAGGGGCATACCGATCGCTTCAAGGCTATCGCATCAATGATGGGTTTGTACGATACTCGATCCTTTTTTGGCGGGACCGAAGAGTTGTGGTTTCCCGAATGGGATCTAAAGGGTCAACCGTGGAATTCTCAACTCTATGAGAAATTTTCACCGTCTAATTCGGTAACTAACTTCAAGACTCCGGCTCTGGTTATCAGCGGAGAACGGGATTATCGAATTCCGTACACCCAATCGCTTCAATTCTTCACGGCGCTTCAGAAGATGAAGGTTCCGTCAAAGTTGATAATCTACTCGAACGCCGGCCACTGGCCGAGTTGGTATGAAATGGCGTTGTACTACACCGCTCATCTTGAATGGTTTCAAAAGTATCTCGGAGGAGGCGCGCCTCCCTGGAGCACCGGAAAATTCCTCCGCAATGCGGTATTCGATCGTGAGACCGGGAAACGAGTCGAGAGCGAGCCCGCTCAAGCCAACAAGAGCAAATGAGCACAAACCTGGATCAGTTCGAAGGGGAGAAGTATTTAAGCTTACAGACCTTTCGGAAGAACGGGACTCCGGTGGACACGCCGGTCTGGTTTGTCCAGGATGGTGTGCGCTTTTACGTTTACTCACTGGCTAATGCTGGAAAAGTAAAACGGATCCGCAACAATCCACACGTGAAAGTTATCCCGTGCGATATTCGGGGCAACACGAAAGGCGAGTGGCTGGATGCAAACGCTCGAATTGTTGACAAAGCCGAGGCCGAGCGTGCTCATAACCTGCTTAACAAGAAGTATGGACTGACGAAAAGGATTGGCGGTCTCTTTAGCAAGCTGATGGGCCGAGAGCGCACAACGATTGCGATAGAATTCGGTTGAGGTTGCTGTTTCAGGTTTGCAGTTTCTGGTTTGCGGTTTAGGCTATTTCCCGCACATCCACAGGTTACGCAGATTACAGAGAGAGGATAACCGGAAACAGAAACCACAAACCGGAAACCAGAAACGAAAGCCCAGAAACCAAAAGCAAAGACACCTCGGTCAAAATTCTGTTGAGTCAAAAAGCAAATCTGCTTATACTTGGCGCCATCTGATCGAGTCGATCCAATGAGTCTGCAAGCAACATCTCTCCTGTGCCCAGTGTCTCTCTCCCAACCGAAGGAGCTTTCTGTGTATGTCTGCCTTCTGTGACCGCTGCAACGAACGAACAAGTCACATAGTCAACATTGCCCATCTCCCCGAGGTAGCTGCTGTTGCCCATCTTGGATACCGGCAGGTGTGTGCGCCCTGCTATGACGATCTGGTGGCCGAAGCCGGGGAAGTCCAGGAGAGCGAGGAGGATCGCAGGGCGGAGGCGCGCGTCAAGGTTTCATTGAAGGCGCGCGTCGAAGGTAATACTTCTCACCTTGATCCCTTTTCCGATGAGATGAGTGTCGAAGAGATCAGCCGGTCCGGGCTTCGCCTGCACACCGCTCGAGAGATTGAGCCCGGTGCGCTACTGAAAGTCTCAGTTCCGTCCTTCGAATTCGAGGCCACGGCCATTGTCGAGACGGTCTGGAGAGATGCCGGCGAACGCAGCGTGGGCCTGAAGCTCGTGGAGCCTAGCGAGGGATGGGAAAGGCTCTGGCAACATCACGCACCGGAAGAGTAATGGTTCGCGCCCGATCACGAATTCGCAGGTTCCGTTGCGTCTTGCGCGAACCGCTAAAAGGCTGCGAAGGGCCGCGGGCATTTGATCTCGGAACAACCCTAAACTAGATTCTCTGAATGACTCTGACCAACTCGGAGGCTTATCTCCTCTGTATCGAGCCAACTTGCGCCAAACGATATCGCATCGATGAGCGGCTTTATACCTGCTCGCTATGCGGCGCTTTATTGGACGTCCAGTATTCCTTCAATCTCACCAGCTCTGCCACTCAGACAAAGAACATCTTTAGAGACCGGCGCACGATTGATTCCGATCTCGAACGCAGTGGTGTCTGGAGATTCCGCGAACTCCTTCCTTTCGTAAACGATTTCTCTAAAGTAGTCACGCTATCAGAAGGTAACACTCCAATCTATCGAGCCCCCCGCTCCGCCGAATATGCCGGTCTAAAAGAGTTGAGGCTCAAACATCAGGGGCTGAACCCAACAGGTTCTTTCAAGGACAACGGAATGACAACCGGTGTGACGCAGGCGTTGGCGCTTGGCGCGTCGGCGGTAGCCTGCGCGTCTACCGGGAATACTTCAGCATCAATGGCGGCATATGCCGCACGAGCGGGTCTGCGGGCATTCGTTTTCATCCCCGCAGATCAGATCGCCTACGGCAAACTCTCACAATCGCTCGAGTATGGTGCCCGGGTCATCGAAATCGAAGGCAACTTCGATGATGCGATGCGATTGGTTCGCGAACTGACCCAAGAGACGGATGTATACCTGCTGAACTCGATTAATCCGTTTCGGCTGGAAGGGCAGAAGGCAATCATCATCGAGATGATGGAACAATGTGAATGGGAACCGCCCGATTGGATCGTGCTACCGGGCGGCAACCTGGGAAACACATCGGCTTTTGGAAAGGGGCTTGCTGAGCTTAAGGAGCTGGGGTTCATTGATCGAATGCCTCGGCTTGCGGTGATTCAGGCCGAGGGGGCCTCGCCGTTTTATGAAATGTTTCGATCTTCGAGGGAATCTCTGAGTCCGGTTGCGAATCCGGTTACCCTTGCTACCGCGATACGGATTGGTGACCCGGTGTCCTGGAAGAAGGCTCTTCGTGCGATCAATTGGACGAACGGAGTTGTGGAGCGAGTGAGCGAACAGGAGATCGCTGATGCGAAAGCTTTAATCGGCGCTGATGGAATCGGATGCGAACCTGCATCTGCGGCGACGCTTGCAGGAATTAAGAAGCTGGCGCAATCAGGAATGATCGACAAATCCGATCAGGTTATCGGCGTGCTTACGGGCAATCTCTTGAAAGACCCGAATTATACGATTCGATATCACACGGGCGAACTCAAATTGGAAGAGGCGGGCATGCAGCACCAGATCGAAGGTAACTTCGCGAACAAACCGTTGAGGGCCGCGGCAAATAAGGAAGAAATTCGTAGGGTGCTTGAGATCTAATGGTGCGTGTTCTTAAGATACCATCGCGCTTTTAGCCGATGGTATCTCCACGTCGGCTGGTCGTTGTTAGGTTGAACTTGAAACTCTATCGGCTGAAGCCCGATGGTATCTTGAGTTTGCCCTCGATTACTGGCCTGCTAGCTCTCCCATCACTCTTACCGCATCAACGTTTCCTGTTCCGCAAATCAGCGTCGTCACGCCCGCCTCTTTCCAAATCGCTAGTTGATCCCTGATTCTCTCGCGCGGGCCGCACAGTGCAACCTCATCAACCAACTCGTCCGGTACTGCAGCGATCGCTTCGTTCTTCTTCCCTGCGAGATATAGATCCTGAATGTTCCTGGCAGCCTGCTCGTAACCGTACCTGCACGCAAGATCGTTGTAAAAATTTTTTCCGCGCGCGCCCATCCCGCCAATGTACAACGCAAGGTTAGGCTTAATATGCATACGACACACGCCTACATCGTCGCCGACCACGATGCTGACTGTCGGCGCGATATCGAATTTCTCACGCTTCTTTCCGTCAACGCGCCTGGCAAATCCTTCATCAAGCGATTGCTGAAAAACCTTCACCCGCTTCGGCGAGAAAAACACCGGCAGCCAACCATCCGCAATCTCAGCGGCCAATGCCACATTCTTAGGTCCGATCGCCGCGACGTAGATCGGTATATTGGATCGCAGCGGATGGACGATCAACTTCAGAGGTTTCCCCAGCCCGGTTCCACCTCTCACCGGAATATCGTAGTACTCACCGTGATGCTCCAGCGGCTGTTCCCGCTTCAAAATCGCGCGAACCACTTCGACGTATTCGCGCGTGCGCGTCAACAGCTTGCCATAGACAACTCCGTGCCAGCCTTCGACTACTTGAGGGCCGGAAGCGCCAATTCCCAGCATGAATCGGCCGTTGGTCAGAAGATCAATCGTAGTTGCGGTCATTGCAGTCATTGCCGGCGTCCGCGCGGGCATCTGCATGATCGCTGTTCCAACGTTGATTTTTTCGGTGTGCGCCGCAAGCCACACCAGTGGCGTAACCGCATCCGAGCCATACGCTTCGGCCGTCCAAAGCGAGTGATAACCAAGCCGCTCAGCTTCTCGAGCTAATGCGATGTTGTCCGAAGGGCCGGAACCCCAATATCCGAAATTGAGACCGAGTCGCATTTATGCTTCCTCCATTGCTGCCTGCCGTGCGGCCGCCGATTCGACGGTATCTTTCGACTCCTTGAACGTCAAAACGAAGATGATCGCGACCACCGCAGCGAACGCCGCCGGTATGTACCAGATTGTTTTCCAATCCTTTACGCCGTTGACCGTGAACGCATCGACGATGTTCCCTCCAAACGCCGACCCGATTCCCAAACCCACTCCGTAGGTGATCAGAGCAATAAAGCCCTGAGCGCTCGCTCTGATTTCCCTGGGCGCTTTTCTGTCGGTGTAGATCTGCCCGGTCACAAAGAAAAAGTCGTAGCATATACCGTGTAGCAGAATGCCCGCGTAAAGCATCCACACTCCGCTTCCAAGATTCCCGTTAGCGAAAAACGCATATCGCACCACCCACGCAAGCATTCCAACCAGCAGCGTCTTCTTAACACCAAGCCGAACCAGAAACCATGGCATCAAAACCATGAAAGCAACCTCGGACATCTGTCCCATCGTCTGCTTTCCGGCTGCGCCTTCCATGTGAAGATCATTCAGGAAGGGGTTTGCGAAGCTGTAGTAGAAGGCGAGCGGAATTGAAATCAGCAGAGAGCAAAGCACAAAAATGAAAAAGGACCTCTCCTTTAGAAGCCTGAGGGCCTTGACTCCCAGAACCTCTCCGAAAGTTACCTGCTTGCCTACGTTCTGTGGCGGCGTGTTGGGCAGAGTGAACGAATAGAGACCCAGGACCACCGATGCTATGCCCGCCATCTTCATCGGCAATTCGCTCTTCTCGACGTCAGGCAAAATGTTAAATTGGATGAAGGTGATTGTCAGACCTGCAACTATCCAACCGACGGTACCCCACACTCGGATTCTGGGGAATTGTTTGTCCGGACTCGTCAATTGATGAAATGAGACCGCGTTTACCAACGCAAGCGTGGGCATGTAGGTGATGTTATAGAGCAGCAGCAAGAGGATCATAGGCCCGACTGCGGTGCTGTTGGCGGCGAAGTGCATTATCACGCCGCCGATCAAATACAACACACCCATAACCTTTTGCGACGCGAAATAACGATCCGCGATCATTCCGACAAAGAACGGCGAAATAATTGCGGCAATGTTGTTCATTAAATATGCATACCCGATTTGGCTGCCGCTGAATCCGATATTGCCGAGATGGGTGCCCAGGGTGACAAACCACGCTCCCCACACAAAGAACTGCAACAGCATCATAAAACTGAGTCGCAGATAGGTTTTGGAATCCATGAAATCTCCCCGATGAAAATTCACGCCTTCGGCGTTCAGCGTTTAGCGTTCGACGTTAGCGTTTGGAGTTCAACGTCTCTAATATTCATCTGTGAATCTGCGTAATCTACGGATAGGCGCGTGCGGAAATCAAAGACCATCCACAGATTACGCAGATTTCGAGGATGATGCAGATTTCGCAGATAATGTAGAGACGCTGAACGCTAAACTTCGAACCCTGAATGTTGAACGTTGAACGCTAAACGATAAACGTTTAGCATTCAAACGTTTCCTTTTCGATACTCTTCCACAATGTAGTCGCAAGCTCTCGCGGTAATCGCCATCATTGTTAGAGTAGGGTTCTGGCAGCCGATTGACACAAAGCACGCGCCATCTGTTACAAACAAATTCTTGACGTCCCAGCTCTGGTTGAACTGATTCAACACCGAAGTCTTCCGATCGTTTCCCATCCGCGCCGTGCCTACTTCGTGTATACACAAGCCGGGCGGCGCGAGCCTTTCGTTTGTACGCGTAATCTCGAAACCGGCTTCGGTAGCCATCTCCTTGATACTCTCCAGCGCGTCCGCGGCCATCGCGTGTTCGTTGTCACCGTGCGAGCAGGCGATGTGCGCAATCGGAATACCCCACTTGTCTTTGACCTCTTTGTTGATCGTGACTCGATTCTCTTTCCGCGCGAGCATCTCGCCCCACATTCCGATCGAAAACGGAGCCGCGTCCTTAACCTCGCGGACCAGCTTTTTATATTCGGCTCCGAAGCCCGGAATCTGCCTAAGATTGGTCGGGAGCATGCCTCGCTGCGAGCCGCCTTGCATTCCATATCCACGGATGAACTTTGGATGCCGCTCATTCACGTTCCGAAACTTCGGTATGTATATCCCGTTAGCGCGCCCGTCATCATAGTTGTATCGATAGTTCGCGACCGCCGGGACCAATCCGCTCACACCGATTTGAAAAATATGGTCCATCAAATAACACCCGAGGAGACCCGAAGAGTTACCGAGCCCGGCAGGATGCTGGCGCGTCGCGCTGTTCAACATCAACCGCGTTGATTCAATTGTTGAAGCGCACAGTACAACTACTTTTCCCGAAACCTCAAAAGCCTTCTTTGTAATCTGATCTATGCACGCGACGCCTTTGGCTTTTCCGGTTTTGGTGTCGACGATTACATGGCTTGCGACTGCATTCGACCTCAGCGTCAGCCGGCCGGTCTTGGCTGCGGCGGGCAGAGTCGAACCGGGGCTGCTGAAATATGAATACGTCGAGCAGCCGCGATCGCAATGACCGCAGTAATGACACGCCGCTCGGCCGTTATGTTTTTGCGTGAGTATCGCGGCGCGCCCGATAGTAACCTTTCGATCTTTCCACCGGCGTTCGACCGCGCGCTTCAACAGCCATTCGCCGCAAGTCATTTTCATCGCCGGAAGGAATTTGCCGTCGGGAAGATTCGGGATGTTCTCGTAGGCGCCGCTCACGCCGACGAATTCCTCAACCTTATCGTAATACGGCGCCAGCTCCGCATAAGAGATTGGCCAATCATCGCCGTAGCCGTCGCGGCTTGCAGCTTTGAATTCGTAGTCAGACAACCGATAGCTTTGTCGGCCCCAGGTGATCGAGCGTCCGCCGACGTGCCGGCCGCGAATCCAATCAAAAGGTTTCTTATCCGCGGTGGTATAGGGGTTATCGATGTCATCGACAAAGAACTGCCGCCCATAGGAATTGCAGGCATAGCATTTTGATTGAACTCGCTGGCGTTCGGGAGCGATGAGGGGAGTACGCTTCCGGGCTTCATAGGGCCAGAGGTGCTCGGTGAAATCCTTTTCGGGATCGAGGTTGCGTCCGGCTTCGAGAACGATCACCCGCAGGCCTTTTTCGCAGAGTTCTTTTGCGGCCCAGCCACCGGTGGCACCCGAGCCAACGACTATCGCATCGTAAGTTTCGTCTTTAGCCATTTTTTCTTGAGGATTCAGGAGAGAGCCCGCTTCAGGTACTCAAACGCAGTTTGCGTTCCTTCCATCGGATTAGCGGGATCTGGTTCGTATTCGATATTTGCCGCGTACTTGAATTTGATCTTCTTCAGCAGCTTCATCGTTTCAGTTATCGGAGTTGATCCCTGCCCGAACTTGTATTGTTTGTGCTCGGGGTCATTACCTCGGTCCTTTATGTGCAGGCTCACAATCCGCGGATGATGATCGCGGATAAACGAAACCGGATCGTATCCTGCTGCATAGAAGTGGCCGATATCCAGATTGATGCTCAAGTAGTCAGAGAAGCCCTTAAGAGCGTTCATGAAATCTTCCGGTGTTTCAAACTCCTGCGTCCTGTCTCCCTTAAAACTCGCATAGCCGAACCAATGATTATGAAGTCCCAGCTTGATTTTGTATTTCTGGCACCATTGACTAAGCCTCGGTACGATCGGTTTCTTGACCGATGCAGTCATTACTCTCGTTCCCAACAACAAGGCGCCGTTGAATCCGCGATCGAGATAATCGTCCTTTGAATCGACCGGGAAATTGACGCAGTAAGCACTCACTTGAATACCCGAGTCATCAAACTTCTTTTTTACCGTTTTGAAATCCGCTTCAGAAGCTTTGCCCGGATTCAGATGTCCATCCCAGAGTTCAACGCTGCTCAGTCCTATTGAGACCATCGACTCGATCATTTTGTCGACGGTGAATGAGCGGAACGTGTAGCTTTGCACACCGACCTGAATGCCGCCGAACACCGACGGTTTAACCTTATCGTCTGCAGATTTGAGTGTTAGTCCAGCGACCGCCCCGGCCAACCCGACACCGAATTGACGTCGCGTGATTTGATCCACAGGTTAATCCCTTCTATTAAAGTTATTCAGATTAGGTGCGAGTGCGTGGCATCATATTAAAAGACGGGAAAAAGAGCAAAGGAAACGCTGAACGTGCTACGTTCAGCGTTTAGCGGAGCGTTTCTTTGCTCTTTTCCCTTTTCCTGTGATAGGTTCTCGACCGTCAAACTTTCTCGTAATCATTCACGGCGGAGGCCGACTTGGCACAGCAAAAAACCTACGACGCAATTATCATCGGTTCAGGAGCAACCGGGGGGATGGCCGCGAAGGAACTCACTGAGAGAGGCATGCAAGTCCTCGTTCTCGAAGCCGGTCCTCCCGTCAATCTTGAGCGAGATCTCAGTTCGCACCGCTGGCCTTACGAATCTATGTACCGCGGCTTCGGACCTCCTGGTTGGAAAGACGTTGACCAGTGGATGCAAGCAACTGCCGGCGAATTCAGCCGACATTTTTACGTCAAGGATACTGAACATCCCTACACGACAGACCCCGGCAAACCCTTCCTTTGGGTGCGAGCGCGCATAGTCGGAGGGAAAACCCTTCACTGGGGACGGATGTCGTATCGCTTCTCGGATCTCGATTTTAAAGCGACGAGCCATGACGGCTACGGCGACGACTGGCCGATCTCCTATGCTGAGCTCGAGCCTTATTACACCCGCGCAGAAGAATTTATCGGAGTGAGCGGGAATCGCGACGGTTTGCCGCATCTGCCAGACGGCAACTTCATGCCGCCAATGAAACTAAACTGCGGTGAACAACTCCTGCGCAAAGGAGCGGAAAAGCTCGGACGCCGCGGAATACCGATGAGACTGGCGATGCTAACCGGACCGCCTAAGCCGCACATGAAAGGGCGAGCGCGTTGCCATTACTGCGGCAACTGTGGCGACGGATGCGACGTTGGCGCAATGTTCAACTCGTTAAGCTCGACCTTGCCAGTGGCAGAAGCGACTGGCCGTATGACCCTTCGTCCTAACTCGATTGTGCGGCATATCACCATCGATACGAATACCGGTAAGGCCAAAGGCGTCGCGTTTGTCGATCGGGTAACCCATCAGGAATACGAAGCGAGCGGCAAGATAATCGTGCTCGGCGCTTCGACGTTGGAATCTACACGGATTCTGCTTAACTCAAAATCACGTCAATATCCGAACGGGCTCGGCAACTCGTCGGGCAAGCTTGGTCATTACTTGATGGATCATTTCGGAGGGATCGGCGCGAGCGGATATTTTGCCGTGCTTGCCAGTCGCGACCCGGTCAACGAAGACGGCAAGACCTCCGGATTGCTGATAACGCGCTTCCGAAATCTCAACAAGGAAACCAGGCAGCAGAATTTTGTGCGAGGTTATGGCTTTGAATGTGGTTCGGGCGCTCGGATGTTTCCTGGTTTCGCAAGGAACCCAGTGGTGACTCCAGGCTTCGGTTCGGAGTACAAAAAACAGGTGCGTCGCTACTACACAACCCCGGTAAGTTTGACCACACGTGCTGAGATGCTCGCGCGTTTTGAAAACTATGTTGAGATCGATCCGAGCGGAGTGGTCGATGCCTGGGGAATACCCGTGCTGAAGATTCATATTCAGTATTCGGACAATGAGCTCCACATGGCTCGCGACGCTGCTCAATCCAGTGAAGAAATCCTGAGAGCAGCCGGCGGGGAAGTTATTTCAACCGGCGGGCGCATGACTGCGCCGGGTCGCATCATTCACGAACTAGGCACCGCACGCATGGGCAACGATGCAAAGACATCCGTTCTGAATAAGTTCAACCAAAGCTGGGATGTTAAAAACCTGTTTGTGGTCGATGGGGCATGTTTCGTGACGAGCGCAAACCAGAATCCGACGCTGACGCTGTTGGCGCTGACGATGCGCGCGTGCGATCGGATCGGTGATGAGTACAAAAGAGGAAATCTTTAGAGGTACCGTAGACTGTTTAGTCTGCGGAAACGTACCGTAGACTTTCCAGTCTGCGGAAGCTATTAAATTCATCTTTAACAAAACTCCGCAGACTGGACAGTCTACGGTACATCCCGGAGTACAATGTTCGGAAAATCACAGGAACGAGGAAACCAAGGATCGGCTACAAAACAAAAGACGCTGCATTCGATTGCCGCTATGCAGCGCGCTCGCGGGTTCGAAGGTAGCTTCGAAGTAGCCAATGTAAAATATAGTTTTTCGTATTTACCAAAACGCGCAGCGTTGAATGCCAACAAACTGCAGCTGGTCGGGACGTTCAATGTAAGTGGCCCGGGCGAGCGATCATCACGCAACCTGAACGACGTAAAAGCCACCTTGCTGGCGATTCAGGGCGGAATAGGCACCCCGCCCCAACGTGAAAAGATGCCTTCGGACGTTTCGACACTGCATCCCGATTTGCCCATTGTCGAGAGCACCGGCTCGATTTCATTTTCTGGCGCGCTTTTTTTCAAGCTGTCATCGATTGATAGCAGAGCCCTGGGTGTTTCAACTGATATGAGCAAGGTGCAATTGAATGTAAGGCTTGCTCCAGTAAGCGACACAGAGCGTGCTCTTCAAGCTGCCTTCAGTTCGATAGCTGACTCGCTGTATGGTCAACAAATCGATTCCAAATGGGCGGAGTCGGCGGTGAGCGAGCTAAACAAGCTTTTGTCGGCGAACTAAAAAGCGAAATTCAATCGCCCGGAGCCGGCTCGGGTGCTTCGTGTAATCCCCCGCCAAACCGCTTCCTTGCGCCCGAGAACTTCTCGACCACGTAGAACGTTGCGGGAATTATAAAGATCGCGATTCCAGTCGCTGCCAACATTCCCACAATCACAACCGTTCCTAGAATCCTCCGACCCGCAGCGCCGGAACCTGACGCCATCCACAATGGAACGCACCCAAGGATAAACGCAAACGAAGTCATGAGAATCGGCCGCAATCGAAGCCGCGCCCCAGTGAGCGCAGCCTCCGCCAGGTCACGCCCTTTCTCGAATTCCGCCTTTGCAAACTCGACAATCAGTATCGCGTTCTTTGCAGACAGACCGATCAGCACAATCAACCCGATTTGTGCGTACACATCCAGGTCCAGTCCACGGAGCATCAGCCCGATAAACGCGCCGAACACCGCAACCGGCACCGTGAGCAACACCGAAAATGGAAGCGACCAACTCTCATAGAGCGCAGCCAGAATCAAGAAAATGAAAACTAGCGACAACGCGAAGCCAGCGGTAGCCGTTCCCGAAGCTTTCCGTTCCTGATAGGAGAGATCTCCCCAGTCATAGCCGATCTCCCGCGGGAGCACTTCTCTCGCAACCTCCTCGAGCGCATTCATCGCCTGACCCGAACTGTAGCCGGGCGCTGCGCCGCCGAGCACCTGCGCAGCGCGATACACGTTGAAGCGATTCGTGTACTCCGGTCCAAGGATCTTGCGAGTCGTCACCAACGTAGACATCGGCACCATTGTCCCGTCGTTGTTGCGCACGTAGTACTGGTTTATGTCGGCCTCGCTCAACCGCTCCTGACCTTCAGCCTGGAGAAACACTCTCCATTGGCGTCCGAATCGATTGAACTGATTAAGGAACAAGCCACCAAGATAAGCCTGCAACGTCTGATATACATCGCCCACAGCGACGCCCTGTTTCAGAACTTTGTCGCGATCGACGTCGGCATAAAGCTGGGGAACCGTCGCCGAAAATCCCGAACTGATTGCGCCGATCTCCGGACGCTTCCGACAACCGTCGAGAAACTTCTGAAGATTTTGATCAAGGAAATCTACTGTGCCACCGCTGCGATCCTGGAGCCAGAACGAGAAGCCACCAGCCGCTCCGAGTCCGGGAATCGAGGGAGGCAACAAGGCTATTGAAACCGCTTCGGAAATCTCATTGCTCATCGCAGTATTCAATTTCCGCGCGATTCCCGCAGCCTCCATGTCCGGTGATTTTCGCTCATCCCAGGGCTTGAGGATCACAAAAAAGAATCCGTTGTAGCTGGAAGACACTCGAGTAAGGAGGCTGAATCCACCGATTGTATTGTAGGCCTGAATACCGTCAGTTCTATCGAGGATCGCCTCCACCTTGTGCAAGACTTGATCGGTTCGTTCAAGCGAAGCGGCCGGTGGCAGCTGCACATTCAGCAGCAGATAGCCGTAGTCCTCATCAGGTAAAAAGCTCGTCGGAAGCCGGGAACCCAATAACGCATCGAGTCCCGCGAATGCTCCAATAATCAGGAGCGCAACAATTCCTTTGCGAATCAGCGCATGACTCCACTGAACATAACCATGCGTTGCTTTCTCAAACCAGCGATTAAAGCCATCGAATAAACGGCCAAGCGGTCCGCGGCTGCTCTTACGCCGCTTGAGCAGGATCGCCGCAAGAGCCGGTGAAAGAGTCAGAGCGTTGAAGGCAGAAATCAGAACCGAGATTGCGATAGTAACCGCGAACTGATTGTTCAACCGGCCCTGGATACCGCCAACAAAGGCGATCGGCAGAAAGACCGCCGATAGAATCAATGCTATCGCGATAACCGGTCCCGACACCTCTTTCATCGCCTGAAGAGTCGCATCGCGCGGGGACATACCTTCTTCGATGTGATGCTCGACCGCTTCCACGACGACGATTGCGTCGTCTACCACAAGCCCGATCGCCAGCACCAAACCGAAGAGCGAAAGCGTGTTGATTGAAAAACCAAGCAGTGGAAAAATCGCGAACGTGCCGATCAACGAGACCGGGACTGCAATCATCGGAATCAGCGTCGCTCGCCAATTCTGCAAGAAGAGATACACGACCAGTATCACCAGAACTACGGCAATCGCCAGAGTCACAACGATGTCATGAATGCCTGCGGTGACCGGAAGCGTGGTGTCGAGTGTAATAGCGTAGTCCAGGTCTTGAGGGAACCGAGTCTTCAAATCGGCAATCGTGCTCTTCACACCCTCCGCGACCGCAAGCGCGTTGGAGCCCGGAGCCTGAAAGACCGCCACGATACAACCCGGCTGACCGTTCACCCTCCCAATCTGTTGATAGTTCTGCGCACCGAGCTCGATCCGAGCCACGTCCTGCAGACGCACCACCGAGCCATCCGAATTTGATCGAACGATTATCTGGCCAAACTGTTCTGGTGATTGAAGACGCCCCTGAGCGCGCACTGTGTAAGTCTTCTCTTTTCCCTTTGGTGCTGGCTCGGCCCCAACTTGACCGGCGGGATTGACGGTGCTCTGTTGCTGTACGGCTCGAGTGATATCCGGGACGGTCAAACCGAGCTTCGCCAGTAAATCCGGTTTTACCCAGATCCGCATCGCATAATCGCTGGCGCCGAATAGCCTGACTTCGCCGACGCCCGGAACCCGGTACAACGCATCGTTGATATTGATGTTCGCGTAATTCGAAAGAAACAGTGAGTCGTAGGTCTTGTTCGGCGAGAACAGCGACAAAACGAGCATCGGAAGACCGGTGGACTTGCGCAGGCTGATTCCAAACTGGTTGACATCCGAGGGCAGGTTCGGCTGCGCCTGCGCCAGCCGATTTTGTACGTTGACCTGATCAGTATTGGGATCGGTCGCGATGTCGAACGTCACCGTCAACTGCATTGTGCCGTCGTTTGCGTTTGTGGACTGCATGTAGAGCATGTTGTCCACGCCATTCATCTGCTGTTCGATGGGTGTTGCTACCGACTGTTCGATCGTGATCGCGTCAGCACCGGTGTAGGTAGTCGATGCGATGATCTGTGGAGGGACGATTGGTGGAAATTGGGCTAACGGCAGCCCGCGCATTGCCACCAATCCGAGGATGACGGTAATGATCGCGATCACCATCGCGACGATCGGGCGATTGATAAAGAATTTGGAAATCATGTTATGTGCCTAGGAAAACCTGTACGGGTGGCCCTCGGAAAACCTGTATGGGTGGCCCTCCGTGGCCGCCCCTCATTGAAAATGCTGCTCCTGTAATGAGGGGT
>DATFWY010000140.1:0-12663 GCA_035258805.1 Blastocatellia bacterium
CTCCCGCTTCACCCCGCCTCAGGATCAGCTCTCCCGGAGCAAACACGGATCTAACAGCCGAACGGACCACCGCGTGTTTCTCATCGGCTGAAAGGGGGGCAAAGATCTCAACCGACTCGATCACCGAACCGTAGTCAGGCAACTCCCGCCTGGCAGGGCGCTCCTGCTGTTCGAGCAGCACGTGACGCACTGGAAAAGGAATGTCGATTTCGCTGCGTCGATAGATATACCAAACATGTTGTCTGATCTGCGCGTCGATATCAGGCACCCACATGTAGTCTTTGGTCCAGTAAAGGATTTCGTAGATGATGCTCGAATCGGCGAAGCTGCCGATTCGCACTATCGGAGTTTTTTCGCTTGCGACATTTTGGATCGACGCAACCGCATCCCTTATCGAACTTATCACTTTCTGCGGCGGGATGTCGTACGGAGCCGGGACGAGCAGAATATGCCTATTCAGATTGTTGAATCGGAAAACTTCCAACGGGTCGCGAGCGACTCTGCTGTTTGGAAAAATCACGGTGGTGTTGTTGTTGGTTCGAATGGTAGTCGTCCGCCACGAGACGGCTTCCACGCGTCCAATCATGTTGTCGATCTTAATCGAGTCCAGTATGTGAAATGGCTGCTCGATGTGAATTGCGAGTCCCGCAAAGAAATTACCCAAGGTGTCTTGAAGAGCGAGACCGATGACCACCGATACGACAGTTGAGGTTGCAATCAATTCAAGACCGCCGCCCTTGTCGCCCAACACCACCTTATAGATCACCACTATAAAAATTGAATAAAGGACGGTTGAGAGCAGTACGCGCAACAGCGCTGGGGCTTCTCGGCCTTTGCGTTTCTGAAACACAATGTCGAAAAGCACAAAGCTTACTGCCCGCACAACGACGACACTGAAGCCCAGTAACAGGACAGCGCGGACGTATTTGTCGGCGGCCTCACCGAGCAGGTTAGGCAGGAAGAGCCGGACAGCGCCGTACGCAAGTAACAACACGACGCTTATGGTTAATGGAAGAGTGATACGTTTCATTCTTTACCATGGGCCGAAGCAAACTTGCTGTGGTTCACTAGCCTAACAGGCGCTAGGTTGGGCCAGCAAAAGTAACTCAAACGTCTCTAACCTGGAGCTTTTATGCCTTGGTGTTGTGCTCAGTGGCCGGAACCTCTGGAGAGCGACCCGCTTTTCACCACCAGCGTGGCCCGCGAGTAGGAGGCCTATCTTTTCGTACAATGAGCGATCACGAAAAAGGCGCATCAAAGCAAGTAATGATTAAGATGCTAATAGGCCCGCCGAAAAGAAAAATCAACCGAGCCAGTACGCGCATTCGTTTAATAGCTGCTACTTGTGCCCCAGGCTGCTGATTATTTCGCCCGCTGCCAATACTGCTTGTTCATACACTCTATCGTGGCCCAGAATCTCCAGCTCTTTACCGATCAGTTCGGTTTCACTCAAGCCTTCGTAGCCGAGGACGCGCTGAGCACTCTTTTCTTCATCTCTGGTCACCGAGGTTTCGATGCGTTGGCCATCCTCGCTGCGCCTGACGGTGAAGGAGACCGGTTGGTCTGAGCCGCTTTCGAGCGTAACCAGCGCCAGGTGACCTGGCTCGATTTCACGGCGCGTGTGTTCGAATTCAAGCGTCAGGATTTCATTGTTTGCGGACAATTGCAGGCTCGCGGATGACTCTGACCGACGGGCGGTTCCGGGTTTCACGGTCCAATTGAGCCTGCTTGCCAGCCAACCGCCAAGGAGAAGCGCGCGCGCCGGGATCACCGATGAACCCTTGAGTGGCGCGTACCTGATAATTACCCGGCTGACATCGTTAAGCGGGCCTCGATAATCGGCGATGTCATAGAATCCGGCAAGCAGCGCGCGCCATGCAGTTAGTCTCGCCCAATTCAAGTCGCTGATCGCTGTCCAGCGAGGAGTCTCGGTCAACACCGACGCCATTATCACGAGCTCAGATTCCGGATTCGGAAACATCGTCGAATCGATCACAACGCGATTCGATAGATCTACAAGGTGGGTGAACAACGTTTTGTCAGAAATCCTCGGTTCGGCGTGCCACCACAGATACACCGGAAGATCCGACAGCATCAACGGGGCGACGGCGCTTGGCACTTCTTCTAGTTGATCCGGGGCCGATGTAATCGTAACCTGCTCGCAGCATACTTGTTTTGACGATCCGCTCGGCAATGTACACCTGGACGTAACATCGGCAGTCAGCGTCCCCCGAGGCTCTTCGCTATCGGCAACAATCAGGATGACGCGGCAGGGACGCGCGGCGGCGACATCAGTAAGAATTTCGTCGAGGTCCTTGGCTGCCGCTCTGCTCGGAACATAGACCAGAAGATTGAACATCGAAGCACGGGTGACACCACCTGCGTCATCTTCTTTTGATGCCTGCTGCCAAAGCGAGGTTAGCTCTCTCTCGATTGCCTCAACGTTGATTGTTGGCGATCGGTGAAGGTTTTCGTTTGAAGTGCTCATATTGCCCCTGTGATGTTGTTACACTGAATCTGAGATTTTAGATAATTTTAGATTTCAAATTTCAGATTCGAATTGCAGATTCAAATTTCAGATTCGAATTGCAGATTCAGATTGCAGATCCCAGATTCATATTCGGATTTAGTCCAGGAAAATCAAACCTCAAATTTCAAAATCAGAACCTGAATCTGCAATTTGCAAATCTGAATCCTGCAATTTGAATCCTGCAATTTGATTCCGAATCTGAAATTTGAAATTTGAATCCGCAATCTGAATCTGCAATGTCAAACCGGGATTCAAATTTCAGATTGCAAATTTCAAATTTCAGATTTCAGATTATTTCAGATTGCAAATTTCAAATTTCAAATTTCACATTTCAGATTGCCAAATTTCCACAGGCTATGGGCGGCGCCATTCTCTACCGTCTCGCGCCATCAAATCGTCGGCCGCCTTTGGTCCCCAGGTTCCTGCTTCGTATTTATGGATCTCCTCACTGGTGCTTGCCCATGCTTCGAGAATCGGCATCACGATCTCCCAGCCGCGTTCGGTCATGTCGCGTCTTGCATACAAGGTCGAATCACCCAGGATGCAATCCAGCAACAATCGCTCGTACGCTTCCGGTGAGGCCACGCCAAACGATGCCCCGTATCTGAAATCCATATTAACCCATCTAATGCGGGTCACCTGACCAGGAACCTTCGCTCCAATCCTCATCGTGATGCCTTCATCAGGCTGAACCCGTATCACGAGAACGTTGGGTTCCATCTCCTGCTGAGCGCTCTTAAAGAGCTGCAGAGGCGCTTTGCGAAAATGAATGGCGATCTCGGTCACCCGCTTTGGCATTCTCTTCGCGGAGCGGAGATAAAAAGGCACGTCGGCCCATCGCCAGTTATCAAAGTACAGCTTTAACGCCACGAAGGTGTCCGTCCGTGAAGCCGGTGCGACATCTTTTTCTTCGCGGTAGCCTGGAACGTGCTTGCCGGCCACGGCGCCCGCGGTGTACTGGCCGCGGACCACTACATCGTTCACCTTGTCCTTAGAGATCGGACGTACCGCTTGCATTACTTTGATTTTTTCATCTCGAACCGCGTTCGCGCTCAGACTGATTGGCGGTTCCATGGCCACCAGCGAGAGGACCTGGAATACGTGATTCTGAATCATGTCACGGAGAACGCCGGCGGTATCGTAGTAACCCCCCCGCCCCTCAACCCCGAGAGCTTCTGCATTGGTTATCTGAACATGATCTACATACCTGCGATTCCAGATTGGCTCGAAGATTCCGTTGGCGAATCGAAACACCATCAGGTTCTGCACGGTCTCTTTTCCAAGGTAGTGATCGATGCGATAGAGCTGATCTTCGTCGAAGACTTTAGCGGCTTCGATGTTTAGTTCCTTGGCGCTCGCAAGATCGTGTCCGAACGGCTTTTCGATAATGATTCGAGTCCAACCCTTGCCTTCCGGCTTGGCGAGATTCGCGGCGCCGAGCTGTTGAATTGCCTCAGCGTAGAGGGACGGCGACGTCGAAAGATAGAAAACCCGGTTTCCAGCCGTGCCGCGCTCCTGATCTACCTGATCGAGGAGAGAGCTTATCTTTTGATAGGCCGCAGGGTCGTTGACGTCTCCGGATACATAAAAGATGCCTTTGGCGAAACTATCCCAAACAGCCTCATCGACCCGCTTTGCTTCTGAATAGGTCGCCACTGCGTCCTTCATCTTTGCTCGAAAATCGTCATGACTCATCGGCGAACGTGCAAACCCGACGATCGCGAATTCTGCCGGCAGCAGCCGTTCCTGAGTCAAGCGATAAAGCGCGGGCACGAGTTTTCGTTTGGTCAAATCGCCCGACGCGCCGAATATGATCACTGTGCAAGGTTCTGCTGTGCGCTCGAGCCTTACACCCTCTCTCAAAGGATTATCATTTGTGCTGGACATTTAACCTTCCTTCTAATGCTTCGCGGCTTTGCGCTTGTGCACCTTCTTTCCTACGCCAGATGCCGCAGCGCAAAGCCGCAAATCGAAACGACAAACATCGCCAATAGTTTATTTCCTGGCCAGTTCTTCCCATTCCGTGTGAACGAAGGGACCGCCATCCGGCTTATCGGTACGTTGGTACGTGTGCGAGCCGAAGAAATCGCGTTGCGCCTGGGTCAGGTTGAGCGGTAGATTGGCCGCTCTGTATGTGTCGAAGTAAGACAGGCTAGCCGACATTGCCGCGGCTGGAATCCCGAGCGATTGAGCAGTGGTCACCGCCTGCCGCCATCGAGGCTGTGCTTCGAGCACCCACGCCTTGAAATCAGGATCGAGCAACAGGTTTGGCAGATCAGCGCGCCGCTGATAGGCCTGCTTGATCTTGTCGAGGAACTGGGCCCGAATTATACAGCCGCCTTTCCAGATGCGACTCATCTCGCCAAGGTTGATGTTCCAGTTGTACTCCTCGGATCCTCGACGAATGACGTTCATTCCCTGAGCGTACGAGCAAATCTTGCTTGCGTACAGTGCATCGTGAACCGCATCGATGAGCTCCTGTTTGCCTCCATTGTATTTGGAGGTTGGACCGGGTAGTTGCTTGCTTGCCTCAACGCGCTCGGCTTTGCGACCGGAGAGTACTCGCGCGTCGAGTGCCGCTTGCATCGTTGGAATAGCGATGCCTAACGCGAGCGCCGTCTCAGCGGTCCACTTGCCCGTGCCTTTCTGTCCCGCCACATCAAGGATCTTGTCTACCAGCGCGCCGTCACCCTCCGGGTCAGGAACCGTGAAGATCTTAGCGGTAATTTCGATGAGGAAAGAGTTGAGATCACCCGCGTTCCATTTCGCAAAGATGTCCGCGAGCTCCGCCGGCTTCAGGCCGAGCGCGTTGCGCAGGATATCATAGGCCTCTGCAATCAGCTGCATGTCGCCGTACTCGATTCCATTATGGACCATCTTGACGAAGTGGCCGGCGCCGTCCGGCCCGACGTACGTTACGCAGGGGCCGTCGTCGACTTTCGCTGCAATAGCTTCCCAGATTGGCCGAATCTGCTCGTAGGCTTTTGGGTCGCCGCCGGGCATCAATGATGGTCCCCACAGTGCCCCTGACTCACCGCCGGAAACGCCCGAACCAATGAAGTTGAAACCGGCCGCTTTCATTTCAGCTTCGCGTCGACGAGTGTTCTCATAAAACGAGTTGCCACCGTCAATGACGATATCGCCCGGGTCGAGGAGAGGCTTTAACTGATTGAGGACGTCGTCTACAGGACCACCGGCTTTTACCAGCAATATTATCTTCCGCGGCCTCTCGAGTGAGTTAACGAACTTGTCTAACGCGTACGTTCCGATTACATCTTTTCCCTCGGCGCGATGCAGGAACTTGTCAACTTTTGCTGCATCACGGTTATAAACGGCAATGCGGAATCCGTTGCGCGCGATGTTGAGCGCAAGGTTCTCGCCCATTACCGCGAGTCCGATCATTCCAATTTTTGCTAATTCGGGTTTAGTCTCTGCAGCCATTTTCTAGATCCTCTCTTTGCCACGGCGGCGGTTGTTTACAAGATAAAATACTGTTCACTCTATTTGATTCTGATCGGCAAGCAGTCGGGCAGCTGCTTCATCGACCATCCACAGCAGCGTGCCGTTCCGCGGTTGAATGAGCTGGCTTGGATATAGATCCGGTTGATAGGGTCCTTCCAGCACATTCCTCAAAGTTTCTGCCTTGTCCTCACCAGCCGCTAGAAAAGTAACATTACGAGCATTGTTAATCGTCGCGGCCGTCAATGTGATTCGGTAGGTCGTAAACTTTTCGACATAGTTCGCCACCGCTATTCTGTCGCCCGCGGTGAGAGCTGTGGTGTGCGGGAACAATGATGCGGTATGGCCATCCGGGCCCATTCCCAGGAAGACGAGGTCGAATCGCGGTAACGTCGAAAGGGGAGCGGTTTCGCTTCGATTCGCATTATCGGCCAGGAAGAAATTGGTAAGCGTTGCGGTATACTGTTCGGCAGCCTCTGCCGAATCTGTAAGTTCTGCCGGCACGCGAAAGATGTTCTGCTGCGGAACAGGGACTTTGGAAAGCAATGTTTCTTTGGTCATACGAAAATTGCTTTCCGGATGGTCCGGAGGAACGCATCGTTCGTCTCCCCAAAAAAAGTAGATAGATGACCACGGTATGGTATCCAGGAAAGGATCCGCGGCGAGCACCGAAAACATAGCTTTGGGGGTCGAACCGCCGGACAACGCAACAGTGAACCTGCCGCTGCCGACTACATACTGGTCCGCTAAGCGCGCGAATCGCCTGGCTGCTTTGAGAGCAAGCTCTCCAGGGTCGCCATAGACTCGAACCTGCGCATGCAATTTCTTGAGCATCCGTGTTGACATATTCCCTCAGATGCAGGTTGTCATGATTTGTTGTTTTGGCAGATGCGCTCTAGCCAGGTTTGACTGCAAACAGCAGCCGTCCTACCTGTCTCTCCAGAGCCATGCACCGCCTTTTAACCCGGCCTCGTTGGAAATGAGCTTAACGTCGGGGCCGAGCTCGAAGTCGATTCGACTGGCGTTGCCGCCGCCGATATACAGCATATCGAAATGGGTGAGCGCCCTGAGAGTTTCAATAGCTTGCTGGACCCGGCGGTTCCACCTTTTTTTGCCGATCTTCTTTCGCGCTTTGTTTCCGACTTGCTCATCGTAATCCTTGCCTTTACGAAATGGGAGGTGAGCTATTTCGAGATGAGGCGCTAGCTTCCCGTCCATAAACAAAGCAGAGCCGAAACCGGTTCCGAGAGTGATGACCATTTCGAGGCCTTTACCCTCAATGGCGCCGCACCCCTGCATATCCGCATCGTTGATAACCCGGACCGGGGCGCTAAGTCGCTCACGCAACGCATCTGCGAGATCGAACCCGCCCAGCTCTTCGGTGCCGAGATTCGGCGCGGTGATGATCTTACCGTTGCGCACGACACCGGGAAAACCAACTGATACGCAGTCGAAGACTTGAAGCGGTTCAACCAGCCTTGTAAGGGCGCCTATAAGATCTTCCCGTGTGCACGGATTTGGAGTCTCGATGCGATGGCGTTCGCTAAGAAGCTCACCTTCACCATTGAGAATAGCTGCTTTAAGCCCGCTCCCACCTATGTCTATTGCAAGGATGCGCAGCTCTGCCGCCGCTTGAGCGTGTTCCGGGGTTGATTGTGATGAAGTTTGCTGTGCGGTCATTGTTCCTCCTTGGCGTTCATATCATAGCTTCCCCAATCCGTGTGCATGTGACCTCGCTCCGGATGATCGACTCTCTCATAAGTATGAGAGCCGAAATAATCGCGCTGCGCCTGAGTCAAATTCTGCGGAAGTCGCGCGGTGCGATAGCTGTCAAAGTACGAAAGACTCGCGCTCATCGCCGGCACTGGTATGCCGAGACCAATTGCAGTCTTTACAGCCATTCGCCAATTCGCCTGGGCCGATTGCATCCACCGGTTAAACTCTTCGTCGAGAAGCAGGTTTGGCAGATCGGGGCGACGATTGTACGCGTTCATTATTGAGTTCAGGAACCGAGCGCGAATTATACATCCACCCTTCCATATCCGCGCCATCTCGCTGAGATTGACCCCCCATTTGTTTTCGTCGGATCCTCGACGAATGAGGCTCAATCCCTGGGCGTACGAGCAGATCTTCGATGCATAAAGCGAGTCATGTACGGCCTTGATAAATTTATCTCTTGGGCCACGCGAGGGTTGAGCCCTTGGACCCTTGATCTTTTTGCTTGCCGCTACACGTTCGTCCTTCATGCTCGAAAGCACACGAGCGTCTATAGCTGCGGCAATCGTCGGAATCGGAACTCCAGTTTCGAGAGCTTCCTGAGTCGTCCACTTGCCCGTACCCTTCTGCTCGGCTTTATCGAGTACCAGATCAACCAGGGGCTTGGTTGTCTCGTCATCTCTTTTTCGGAAGATGTTCGCGGTTATTTCGATCAGGAAAGACTCGAGCGGGCCGTGATTCCATTGTTCGAAGATGTCAGCCAGCTCCGCGGCCTCGAGACGAAGGCCTTTGCGCAGTATGTCGTAGGCTTCGGCGATCAACTGCATATCACCGTATTCAATTCCGTTGTGGACCATCTTGACAAAGTGACCGGCGCCATCGGGTCCCACATAAGTCACGCAAGGCCCGGAGTCCGTCTTCGCCGCAATGGCTTCAAAGACAGGACGGAGGTGCTGGTAGGCCTCGGGCGCTCCTCCAGGCATGAGTGACGGTCCATTGCGCGCGCCATCCTCACCGCCGGACACACCAGAACCAATAAAGCTGATGCCTTCCTTGCGAAGGGCTTCTTCGCGCGCCTGGGTGTCCCTGAAATAAGAATTCCCGCCATCTATCAAAATGTCGCCCGGCTCAAGGAGAGGTTTGATGCGTTCGATAGTGAGGTCAACCGGCGCGCCCGCGCGAATCATCATCATGATTCGTCGGGGTCTCTCGAGCGAGCGAACAAATTCTTCTATCGATCTCGCACCAATAAACTGCTTGCCGGGATTGCCGTTGACAAAGCTATCGACCCAATCAGTTTCCAGATTCCATACTGAAACTGGAAAGCCGTGCTCCTCAACGTTCAACGCGAGATTGCGACCCATAACCGCAAGTCCGATCATACCGAACTGCGCCTGCCTTGCTCTTACTTCGCTTGACATATTGACTCACCTGTCAGGAACGACTGAAGTCGTTACTACTTGACCGAACAAATGCTCGCAACGGACAGATACTTCAATTTTGCTAGCCAGCGGCTGACTGTGAAGATCCAAGTACGTATTGTTCAATGCCTCTCGCCCAGCCTTCATCATCATTAGAGGTTGTCAGGTAAGTTGCTGCTTCTTTAACTTCATCCACACCCTGTCCCATTGCGATGCTGATACCGGCTTGATTAAACATCTCGACGTCATTTGGTCCGTCTCCGATAACTGCAACTCTGTTAGTGGGAATCTTGAGAAGGTCAGCTAGTCTTACGACCACGGTTCCCTTATGAATTCCAGAAGCCGTCACATCGAGAAACCGGGGCTTTGACTTAGAAGCAGAGACCTGCGAGCCCAGCTCAGTCAGGACCAGTTTTTCCGCCGGGGCTACGAGCTCAGGTTTGCCCACGACAGTCAGTTTGTTTGCCTCGCTCCTTACTCTCTTGTCATAGCCGTCAATTCTTGCCGAGAAACCTGAGGTGTGTTCTTCACGATCGACGAAGGCATCGCGCCAGGGCGCCCACCAGTCAACTTCGTCGTAGAGCCAGACTGCTAATCCAAATTGATCGGCAATACGTTTGACGCTGGCGATTGTTTCGGCTGAGATTATGCTTCGAGCGAGGACCTCACCGTCCCGTTTTACCACCAGGGCGCCGTTAAAAGCCGCAAAAGGTCCCTGTAACCTAAGCGCGTCTGCCAACGGAGTGATGCTGCGAGGCGGGCGAGAGCTTGCGAGAGACAGCTCGATACTGCGTTCGTACAGTTTTGCAGCAGCTGCCTTTGTGGCTTCGGTCACTTCATGGTTTGAAGTGATAAGTGTGCCGTCAATATCAGATATCACCAGTGCTATTGGGGGCTTGGTCATAGCAACCTACTCAATATCGAAATGTACCGTAGACTGTCCAGTCTGCGGTCTGTAGCTCTGCAGCTACTTGCTCCGCAGACTGGACAGTCTACGATACCTTGGCCTTAGTAACGTCACTTTCCTGCTTGTCCCTGCACGATTGGAAATGCCTTCTGAACTATCTCCAAAAGCGTCCTGAGTCCGGCTGCGACATCGGTACCCAGATGCAGGCGAATCGCTCTACGATGGCGACTGGAAAGAGACTGAAAATCGCCAAGCGCCTGCGCCTGTTTCAGCACACCAAACGTAAAAAGCTCGTTTGGAAGCGGGACGTCTACGGCGTTATCAGCGGTTATCTGAATGAACACGCCGCTAGCCGGTCCACCCTTGTGCAACTGGCCAGTGGAATGCAGAAAGCGTGGTCCGTAGCCGGTAGTCGTTGCTACTCGAAGAGCGTCGCGAAGGTGTGTACGAATCGCCTGGAACAGCGCCTCGTGCTCAGGGGTCTCCTCTACATAGTCGAGCAGAGCTATGTAATCGCCTGCCTGGACCCTGCTCAGATGAGCAGCGATGAACCCATCCAGCGATGTTCCATTGCCGAGTTGTGCTTTCGTTTCGGCGTCACAAAACGCCTTCAACCCGCGACCTTCCGACCCCAGCTCCTGATCCGGCAACGCTCCGTTCTTCTTATAAACTTCAAGGAAGTGCTTGGTGTGGTCCTTGCTTTCCTGAACATTCGGTTGATCGAATGAGTTGATTCCGATAACCGCTCCGGCAACAGCCGTCGCCATTTCCCATAGGTAGAACTCTTCGCCGAGGTCTAGTAAGTCATGCAGCCTCCGACGGACAACCGGATGGCCGGCTGACTCCAATGCACGCAACTTTGCGTCGGTGTCAGAATCCGGAGTCCCAACGGCGATGTGCACAAAGAACCGATCATTGCCATATGCAGATGGAGACCCGAGCGTCTCGCCGGATATTGGGATTATCCCCTTGCCCTCTTTACCCGTGCTCTCGGCGATTAGCTGTTCGATCCACAATCCCAGCGAAGAGATCTCCGGCGCGATAGACAAAGTTAACTTATCGCGGCCCGCGTTGGTCAGAACTCCGAGACCCGCCCCGAGTCGTGCCGCCGGGTTTTCTTCAGCGGGAACATAGTGCATGCAGGCGTGCAACGCGCGTTCGGCACGGTCAAGCAAGGTCTTAAAATCGAAGCCCTGGAGCGCGGCCGGAACCATCCCAAAATAAGAAAGCGCGGAGTAGCGACCGCCGATATCCGCAGGATTCAGGAAAATGCGCCGGAAGCCGTCGCCTTTTGCCATCTCCTCCATCAGCGTCCCGGGATCGGTGATTGCGACGAAGTTCTCGCCTGCGCGATCACCCTTTATCTCCCGCATCCGGTTGTAGAAATACTTATAGAACATCAACGGCTCGGTCGTAGTGCCCGACTTGCTTGCCACTACAAACAGCGTGTGAGGGAGATCGACATTCTGTTCGAAGCTCTCAACCGTGGCGGGATCGGTGCTGTCCAGTACATGGAGAGTCGGGTAACCATCGATTTTACCGAATGTACGCCGGAAAACTTCCGGGCAAAGACTGCTACCTCCCATTCCCAGCAGCATTACGTCGGTAAATCCATCGTTGCGTACTCGTTCACTGAAGGCCGCAAGCTCGCCGGCGTGCTCAACCAGCTGATCCACAACCGTTACCCAGCCGAGAGCGTTGGAAATGATTTTTTTGTTTGCTTCGTCGCTCTTCCAAAGTGCTGGATCTTTCCGCCATAACCTCCGGATCCACGACTCACTTTCCATCTTCTTGAGTGTGGCTTTTACATCATCCATAAAGGAGCCAAGTTCCGACTTCATACGTTCAAGCACGCCGCTGGTTATCGCCGCCTGCTTAGCGGTTATGCTGCCGGTCATCGTGTCGAACGAAGCCATGAACTGAGCGACTCCTTCATCCTGCAACTGCTGAGTCACCTGCTTAAGGTCGATCCCGATCTCCCCAAGTTTTGCGATCGTAGTGCGCGCGCCGTCTATGTCTTTGTCGATTGTGACCGTTGATTTGCCGTGGTCGCGAACTGCAGTGTAGGTAGCAGGTGGAACTGTGTTGACCGTATTAGGAGCAATCAGTTCATCGACATATAAGGTGTCGGGGTAAGCCGGGTTCTTAGTGCCGGTACTTGCCCACAAAGGACGCTGGACCTGCGCTCCCGCAGATCTCAGTTTTTCAAAGCGCTCACTCGAGAAGGTCTCCTTAAACCGTTGATAGAGGAGCTTGATGTTTGCGATCGCAGCCTGGCCGAGCAGCCCGGTGAGCATTGCCTTTTCATTTTCATCCGTCGAGCGTCGCGCACGAAACTCGAGCTGCGTATCAATCGAAGTATCAACGCGGCTGACGAATACGCTCGCTACCGAAGCCACGTGGTCGAGCGCTCCGCCTGAAGCCTTTCGCTGTTCGAGGCCGCTGATGAACGCCTCCGCAACCTGGTCATATGTTTCCTGCGAGAAGATCAGCGTTACATTGATGTTGATGCCTTCTGCAATGAGAGTCTTAATCGCAGGAATTCCGGCCGGAGTGGCGGGGATCTTTATCATAACGTTGGGACGATTAAGAGCGGTCCATAAGCGTCGGGCCTGAGCAATGCTGTTTTC
>DATFWY010000141.1:0-5565 GCA_035258805.1 Blastocatellia bacterium
CCGCCCGCCTCACTAATTGCACTTCTGAGCATATCTTGATGTTTCTCGTGATCTGCGCGGTTCTGCAGGCCAAGCTCGAGCACGGTTTTGCCCACCTCAGACTTGCTCAATTTGGCGGCCGCGAAGCTATAAGCCCACACACCCCGATTCTCAAAGAAAAGGGCTCTGTTTAGAATCTGAATGTCATTGAGCTTGTCTGCGTCAGACATGCCTTGGAACCTAGCCATTCTCTTATTCCTCCTTACGATTAACGGTAATAATTTGAACTTGCTGTCAGCTTCAGCCGTGACGGGCACGGAGCGCACCTCTCTCGAGCAACACCGCAGCAGCACGCGCCCAGCTGAGGCGCCGCCTCTAATCGTCCTCCTGACGTTTGCGGCTAGCCCTATCGGCGGCCATTCGGAATTCAACAATGATCCAGGATATTCTTCGGACGGAGGAGGAATCTATTGGACGTTGGTATTCTTAATGTCCCAGAAGGAGAATCCGAGTAATGCTTTCGTTTACGCGGCCTTTCGGAAGGAACCTTTTAGCTTCTCGATCATTCTTACCAGGTCCGCAACGGATTGCGCGTGCATCTTCTGCATTGCCCGGCCGCGATGAACCTTCACGGTATTTTCGGAAGTTCCGAGTCGACCTGCGATCTGCTTATTCAGCATGCCAGAGACGACCATCGAGACCACGTCCTGCTCGCGGCGAGTCAGTAAAGCGAAGCGCTGGTGCAACTCCGTTACTTCCTCCTCCTGTGCCCGTCTGTCACGATCTCGCTCCAGCGCGATGCGGATGGCATCCAGCAGGTCCTGGTCGCGGAATGGCTTGGTCAGGAATTCGACTGCCCCTGCCTTCATAGCGCGAACACACATCGGAATGTCGCCGTGGCCGGTGATAAAGACTATCGGAATGCGATTGTTTCTCGCTACAAGCTCACCTTGACAATCAAGTCCGCTCAATCCATGCAGTCTGACGTCCAGCACAAGGCAACTGGCCGAATTTGGAGGTTTTCTATCCAAGAAGGTTTCAGCCGAGTCAAAGCTCTCAACCTGCAGACCTACGGTGCTGATCAGAAACTTCAGTGAAGAGCACACCGAGGGATCATCATCGACAACAAAGACGACAGGAGCGCCAGTCATGAGGGACTCCCGGTGGCTGTATGCAGCGTGAAGTAGAACACTGCGCCGTGTGGAGAATTCGGGGTTGCCCAGAGCCGCCCACCATGAACTTCGATGAGTGACCGGCTGATGGACAAGCCCATCCCCATACCGTTCGCTTTTGTTGTAAAGAACGGAGCAAAGATGCGATCTGCATCTAAACCAAGGCCAGTGCCTGAGTCGCTTACCGCAACTAGTACGTTGCCAGGTTCGTCGATTCGGGATTGCACACGTAGTATCCGAGCGCGATTTGTCACTGCAGTCATGGCCTCGGTGCCGTTGATGATCAAATTCAGCAAGACCTGCTGCAACTGGACGCGATCACCCACCACCGTTGGGAGAGCCTCTGACAGCTCGCGCTCCAGCAGGACTTGATTCTCACAAAGCTCACGCTGGGTTAGCGCAAGCACCTCCTGAATCAGCTCGTTGAGATCCAATTCATTCTTTTCGGCGGGCGCCTTCCTAATCAAACCGCGGATACGAGCTATAACGGCGCTCGCGCGAGTGCTATCCGCAACGACTTCTTCGAGCGCCCCGCGCAGAACCTCAGCGCCGAGGTTACGATTGGCAAGCAGCCTCAGGCAGGCGCTGCTGTTATTGGTTATGGCGGTAAGCGGCTGATTGACTTCATGCGCTATGGACGCTGCCAATTCGCCCATGGTTGTCAGCCGGGAAGCACGCGCAAGCTCCGCTTGCGCTATCTGCAGCGCTTGTTGTGCCTCCTTCCAATCGTGCAGATCTACAACGCTACCGAACCATTTTATGATGTGACCTTCCTGGTCGCGAAAGGGTAGGGCCTTGGAGATGCACCAGCGATACGACTGATCCGCTGCGCACAAGCAGCGAAATTCATACTGGAATGGCTCACCAGTTGAAACAGCGACCATCCAAGCGTGACCCATCTTCTCAATATCGTCGTGATGGACAGCCTTCCTCCAGCCAGCGCCCCTTACCTGTTCCATGGACAAACCTGTGTAGTCCCGCACGCGTTGGTTACAATAATCAACCGCACCATCTGCATCAGCACTCCAAAGCATTTGCGGAATGGTCTCGGTTAATTCGCGCAGACTACGCTCGCTCACACGCAGTCTATGCTCGGCTATATGTCGGTCGATTCCTTGCGCGATAAGGTCTGCCGCAGACGCCAGAATCGCAAGTGTGCCAGTACTGATCGGTTTCCTAGAAAACATCGCTAGGACGCCTACGGTGCGATCGCCCACTATCAAGGGGCAGCCGGCAAAGCCGACCATTTCTGCTGTCTTTCCCCAAGCCGTCTCGCTTACTTGAAAATCCTTCAAAACGTCATTGGTCAAGATTTGCTTACGGTCGCGCGCAATCATTCCGACCTCAAACTTGCCCATTGGAATGCGTTTGTGAGCTCCATCCACCTGCGTATACATTCCTGCGGTGGCCTGCAACTCCAAGACGTCGGCAACTTCGTTTAACGTCCAGATCCCGGCGAAGGCTGCATCGAGATGGAGGACAATTCTTCCAGCACATTCACCGAGCATTGCTTCCAGGTTTCCTTCCTTACTGAAAGCAACGCTCACGTCCGCACGAACAGCAGCTTGGCGAACTTGCGCGGTTCGCATCTCCTCCGCCTGCATTCGATCGGTAATGTCGCTTATAAAGACGGTAACAACTCGTTCTTTTCTCTTTACGATTTCTTGTAAGGAAACAGCTACCGGAAACTTCTCTCCGTTCTTTCGCAGCCCAATAAGTTCTGTACTCTGGTGATTTATGTGCCGTTTGCGAATCCGCCTGTGGCGATTGAACACAGGTCGGTTCATCTCGAGCACGTATCCTGGTATCAGCATCGTCAATGGATGGCTAACCAGTTCAGCTGAAGAGTACCCGAAGATCCTGGTAGTTGCTGGATTGACAAACACGATGTTAGTTGCTTCATCGACCGTCACTACTGAATCGTTGGCTGTTTCCACCACGTTGCGATATTGCTCTTCGACTTGCTGTCGAGCTGCTTCGAGTCGTTTTCGTTCTATCAGTTCAGCCGCGTGTCCAGCATAGAGGTCAGTGAACCGCAACTCGCGTAGCGGCGGACGGTGGGGGTGTCGAAAGTACGTGGATAGCACACCCAGGAATTCGCCGGTTCGGTCGAATAGAGGAGTGGATTGGACCGCGCGTAATCCGGCACATGCGGCGATATGCCGATGCGGAGCGAATTCAGAGTCGGTCTCCACGTCCTCAATAATGATCCGCTCGCGAAACTTTATCGCCCGTCCACAGGCTGTGCTGATTCCATGCACGTCTCTGAGATGTTCCAAAACATTCTGCTGAAATCCACGCTGCGCGACAATCTCCATCGCCTGTGTCTCTGGGTTGTATACCTGAATGTTGCCAAAGTCTGCGCTTTGCAGCGCGATTGTGGCATCTAGAACTTTCTTAAGGAGCGTCTGAAAGTCGGTGATTGATATCAAGTGGGTGCTGAACTCGTGGAGGCCGGTCATCGCCGTCAGCTCTGCGGTTAGTTCATCTCTTAGAGTCAGTAATTCATTCTCTGTGCGTTTTCGCTCAGTGATGTCCGTAGCAATACCGCCGACTGCATAGATCTGGCCTTGAGCGTCGAACAGGGGAAACTTCTGGACGATGCTTGTGTGTGGCCCGTCTTCCTGGAAAGCGACCTCCTCAAATTCCATCGGAATGCCTGCCTCGAACACCCGTCGATCATTAGCTTGAAAGGCAGCAGCCTGTTCTGTAGAAAATAGGTCACGGTCCGTCTTCCCTTTAATCTGTTCGCCGGTAATGCCGAGGGCTCTTTTGAACTCCTTATTGATGTAAAGATACCGGCCCTGCAAATCTTTTAAGAAAATGGGATTAGGGCTATTTTCAAAAAACGCTTCCAGCCGTGTCTCGGTTTCGCGCAAATCCTCTTGCGCTCGCTTTAATGGTTCAATGTCGACACAGGTCCCAACAAATCGAACGACATTGCCTTGCGAGTCGCGGAGTGGCACCGCGCGGTCATAATGCCGGTGATAAGTTCCATCTGATGCTTGAAAGCGCTGAGCTTCAAACGCCCATCCCTGACCGGTTCGGATCCCGTTCCAAAAGAGACGTGCTGCCTCCGCACGTTCTTGCGAGGGTAGACCGGAAAACAAAGGTGGAACGTCGTTGCCGCTTTTGTTCCACTCATCCGGACGCATCTCAATGTATTCACGCGATACTCCGGTGGCATCGACGAAGAATTGATTTACGAAGTCGCATCGACCATCAGGCGTCACAGTCCATGCGACAGCCGGTATGTTTTGGAGTACTTCAGTCCGGAATCCGAGTTCCTCCTCTACACGCTTGCGTTGGCTGATATTTTCGACGATCGCAAACCAAAATGGCGCCACACCAACGTCTCCGGGAACGAGAGCGACGTTAGTACGGACCCACACAAGGGTGCCATCTTTACGACAGTAGCGCTTCTCGATTTCGAAGTGTTGCCGCTTGCCCTCTATGAGTTCTCTGACCAAGTCCAGGTTAGCTTTACGGTCCTCCTCGTAGGTAATCTCGACAAAGGTCTGCTGATACAGCTCTGACTCGGTATAACCCAACATGTTCAGGAAAGCGCTGTTCGCAGCGAAGAAGCGACCCGCAAAGTCAACCATGGCGATGCCGATGGCGGAGTTCTCGAATACGGCTCGCCACCGTTGATCGTTTAGCTGGCGCGCTTCGTTCGCCTTGGCCATATGAAAGTGACCAACACTCTGTGTCCTGCTACCGTCCCAGATCTCGGTCCATCAATATAACGATGTCACCGCACGAGCGTGTATCCGGAAATATTCCGAGCGGGTATCAGGAATATTCTGAGGCCGAGTCGAATTTTGGCCGACGAGAGTGAACCGCGGGCTGGCCTCATGTGCGGTGTGAACCTTCGAGGCCGCGGAAAAGATAGCGCGACATACGGCTTACCGTCGGCTCATTGTTTACCATTAGTTAGTCACCGAGTTCCCCACGTGGTAAGCGTCGCGCTTTTTTAAATTGTGCGATCTGCATTTGCACCATAGCGGCTGGATCATATTCCAACAGGTTGGATCGGTTATCCGAAATACAACTAGTCGGATCGAACAGCCGATCAAGCTTCTCCCTACTGATTCGCCCGTCCTGGTAGCCCTGTTGCTTGACAGAGTCGGCCTGTGTCCTGTCTGCGGAACGGAAGAACAAATTGGAGGCCTCTAACGAATTTCGGTTCCGACAGGCCCCTCCCGTATTGGCTGCGTCTTTTCGATTTCAGTCGTTTCATAATGGTCCCTATTCATAGACTGTTCTAGTAGTGGCTGTTGAAAGATCGATGATCGATACCCATGCGCTGACAATTCCCGAGTCGGACTCCCCATGTAATCCGCAGATGCCCTCTCGAAACTTGCGTCTCATCTCGCTTTCACGGCGTCCTGAACAGTTGGACTCGGATCAATTC
>DATFWY010000142.1:0-47186 GCA_035258805.1 Blastocatellia bacterium
GGGAGGATCGCCGAACGAAGTCCCTTCGTTTGGCGAGTCGGAAAACAACACGAGCTGATCGGGAGCGTGAACAGGCAGATTCTTGAGGATTACTGCGTTTAGGAGAGTGAAAATTGCAGTGTTCGCTCCGATACCTAGCGCCAGTGAAAGCACCGCGACGGCGGTGAAAGCGGGACTCTTGCGCAGCATTCGCGCGCCGTATCGCGTGTCTTGCCACAGATTGCTAATCATACTTCAACTCCTGAATGGTTTCTGCAACCGATCTTTGAACCAACTTCTGTGCCAGATTTTGCATTAGTTTATTTATTGAGAATAGGGAGCTTCCTTTGTACAGGACTTCTTCGTGGGAACGGCCTTTTGCCGAATGCGGGATCAACTGTTCCCAAAGTTGAATTGCGAGAAGCTGATTGTCTGCCAGTTACTTATCGTCTTGATCTTTTGGCTTGGTGAAAAAACTGAATAACCATTTCTCACACGTGATAATTTCAATTTTTTGAACACTCTCCAGTGAGGCCGTCTGAAGAGTTCGTAGTTCGGCCTTTAGGCGGAAGTTTGTATTTTGGCGATATTCACTGTACAAACTTCCGCCTAATGCCCGAACTACAAACAGTGGTTTTCAGGAGTGTGAATGGGAATTCGATGATCCGAGTGCCTCTAATCCTGTGTATCCGCTATCTTCATCTTGTGCTCAACATCGTTCTACAATATTTTGAGGAGTCAACTCTCACCCCAGGAGCACTGTAATGAATAAAGCCATCGGCTCTTCGGTTTTGATCCTGCTCTTGTTAGCGGCCGCAGTTTTCGGCCAGGAACGCACAATACCTGAGCGACACGCGGCTGACGAGAAGTATGAGTACAGCATCGACGAGCCCATTAATGAATCCGGTCAACAGGTGGAACGGTTGGCGGCACTTGGACGAGTTTGGGGCGCAGCAAAGTTTTTTCATCCATATCTCGCGTACAAAGATATCGACTGGGATGGAGCAGTGATCAAAGCCATTCCCGAGGTGAAATCCGCACAAACCCCGGAGCAGTACCGTCAGGCAATTAGCAACATGCTGCAAGTCCTGAACGATCCTGCAACAACGGTAGATTCAGTAAAGGTCGAGGCCGAAAGGAATACATCGTCATCAACATCAACCAAGCCAAATCCGGCTTACTACCAGTCGTCTAACGGTGTCGTAACGATTAAGGCTATTGATTGGGCCGCGGCGTACGCCACGAGTAATCCCGATGGGTATAAGAAGCAACCGGAGACGTTGCAAGAGATCGGTAAGGCACAGCTCATTGCACTCGATTGCCGCTTCGGTGATGTTTCACCAATGGAAGTGCCGACATTCTATTTGCAGCTTTATCTCGACAATGTGCTTCCTTTGTTGCTTCAGGGCTCGGTTCCGCTCGGAACGAAGCGGTATCGTGTTCACAATGGATATCCTCCTCAGCGGGGCAACACCTCCGGTGGCTACTCGTCGAGTTTGGTAACAGACGCGCCAAGTACAATTAACGGTCGCGCCCAGACCCGGAAGCCGATGGTAGTCATAGTCGATGGCAGATCAGCAGAGCTTGTTGAGCTATTGGCCGGTCTCCAATCCTACGGAGCAAAAATTATCCTCGAGGGAAAATCGTCGAGCCTCTCCGGCGCGCGACAATTATCTTTATCGGTACCTGATGGCTTACGGGTTAAGATTCGCACAACCGAATTCGTCCACCCAAGCGGCGGCTTGGGTTTTAAACCTGATCTTATTTCCGATAAACCAGTGGACAACGCTGTGATCGTTTCGTTGTCAAAATCTTCCTCTGGTCTTGCGGCGACACTTGCGACCGGAGAGGGTCGGGTGATGAGCTCGAAAGACAAGCCTTATCCGGAAATGGGTTTTCCGTCCGAGGAGTACCGTTTGCTCGGTCTGTTTCGTTTCTGGAACGTGATCGAATACTTCTTCCCTTACAAGCACCTGATCGATAAGCCCTGGAAGACTGTCCTGACTGATTTCATCCCTCGCTTTCAGGAAAACAAGACACAGCTGGATTATGAGATGACAGTTGCGGAAATGACTGCGCGGATTCAGGACTCGCACGGCTTTGTCTCAGGCTTCAAAATGCTGAATCAAAGTCTCGGGACACACGCTCCACCGCTGCGGGTTCGAGGGATCGGCAACAAGCTGGTAGTGTCTGGTGTTCTCGATGAGAAGTCTGCGAATGGAATCAAGGTTGGCGACGTTGTCCGCGCAGTGGATGGACAGGACATTGAGCAACGAATAGCTTACCTGTCGAAGTTCAGAGCTCTTTCGACAGAACAGGCAGGACGTCTCTTCATCTATCCAGCAGCGCTCCGGGGAGCTCCGGAAAGCATGGTTAAGCTGAGGATTGAATCCGCTGATGGCCAGGTGCGCGACGTTGAGCTAAAGCGCAACACGCCTCTGGAAGCGGTTCAGTTTCCGCAGGAGCGAACGACCGCGATCTACGAAGTGTTGCCGTCAGGTGTCGGGTACATTGATCTCGCGCGGCTTCCTCTTGCGGATGCGCACAAGGCGCTCGATACATTGATGAACACTCCGGCGATAATCTTCGACATGCGAGGCTACCCAAACGGCACCGCATGGGAACTTGCGCCGCGCCTCACCGAAAAGAAAGACGTAACTGCAGCACTGTTTCGGAGGCCGTTTCTCTCTGCGGCCAACCTGGCCTCGGAGGACTTCGCTGATACGGTTCCAGACTTTTCATTTGGGCAAAAGCTTCCGCCGGCAAAGGGGGCAGTCTACAAGGGCAGAGTGGTGATGCTAATTGATCAGGATGCGATGAGTCAGTCGGAGCACACCTGCATGTTCTTTGAGTCAGCTACGTCAGTCACTTTCATCGGCTCGCCGACAAGTGGGGCAAATGGCGATGTGACCAACCTTGTCTTACCTGGAGGGATTTACGCCAGTTTCTCAGGACACGATGTCCGACATGCTGATGGTCGGCAGCTTCAACGCTTGGGAATCCAACCAACGATCAAGGTAGAACCAACGATTGCAGGGGTGCGTGAAAAAAGAGATGAGGTGCTTGACGCAGGAATCAAGTTTTTGAACTCAACAGTGCAGAAATAATGGACGCGATCGCGCCTGGGTTGGTGATAGACTGAGCACCTCCCCGCACTCTGCGGTGGTTCTTCCATACGATGGAGCTTAACCCAAAGTCGCCTGGCACACAGAGCTACTCGGAGAAAATTTATTTAACACACGCCGCGCGAAGATCTTTTTGCACTCTTCGCATCCTCCGCCGCGTAATGCTCACCGAGAGGCGTATTCCCGCGTTGTTCCTGGAAACATTGCACAAATCACGAACGTAACGCCTTTATGCGAGCAAAAATAAGGCGCAACCACTCCGTGGCGATCCAGTTTCTTTTAAGAAACACTCCGGTTGGTCCGATTATTTAGAGGAGAGATTATGATGAAGATCCGTATTTTCGCGGTGATGATGGTATCGCTTATCGTGGCGATGCTCTACATCCTACCCGGCGCGCAGGCGAGCGGACCGGGAACATCGCCTAAAAATGTAACATTTAACAAAGATGTCGCACCCATCTTCTACAAGAGTTGCGCTGAATGCCACCGTCCCGGTGAAGCTGCTCCGTTTTCTGTGCTCAGCTATAAAGACCTGCGGCCGTGGGCGAAATCTATCAAGGAGAAGGTCATCAGCCGTCAGATGCCACCGTGGCACGCCGACCCTCACGTGGGACGATGGGCCAACGATCCGCGGCTGACCCAGGCTCAGATCGATACAATTTCAGCTTGGGTGGACGGCGGCGCGCTCGAAGGGAATCCGAAGGATCTTCCACCGGCGCCACAGTTTGTCGGTGGCTGGGCTATGGGTAAGCCTGATGTGGTCATCGAAATGCCCGAAGAGTACACCGTAGAGGCCAGCGGTCCAGACGAATATCAATACTTCGACGTGGCTACGAACTTTAAAGAAGACAAGTATGTGCAAATGGCCGAGGCGCGGCCGGGCAATCGAAAGGTTGTGCACCACATAATTGCATTCGTCGTTCCGCCCGGTCAGCCAAGCCTCAATATGGTTCCCAAAGAACAGCGATCGGCTGCACTCGAAGGCTCGCTGAAGAACACGCCGTTTTATCGAGATGGGTTCTTGATTCGGTTGAAGAAGGATCAACCGGTCTATAACGACGGCAGTGAAGTACCCGCCAATCTCAGGGGCTTTAACAACGTTGACGATTTTCTCACTGCATACGCACCTGGCAGTGATTACGGTGAGTGGAAGCAGGGAATGGCCAAAAAGGTTCCCGCAGGCGCGACTATTCGGTTTCAGGTTCACTATTCGAAGGTCGCCGGCAGCGTACAAAAAGACCGTTCGATGGTCGGAATGATTTTTGCCAAGGAGCCGCCGGAGAAACTTATGCGCACTCGTGCGGTGTCGAATATCTTCTTTGAGATTCCGCCCAATGCGGAGCGCCATAAGGTGACTGCGTACTGGAAACCGAGCCTCGACGTTAACCTGTACTCGTTGATGCCTCATATGCATTACCGAGGCGTAGCCATGGAATACAAGGTGTTTTACCCGGATGGACGATCCGAGGTGTTGCTCGACGTGCCGGCGTACAGCTTCAACTGGCAAATGTCATATAAGCCACAAACGCCGATCCGCATCCCGGCCGGAAGCAAAATTCAGGTAACCGGTTACTTTGATAACTCGACTAAGAACAAATACAACCCCGATCCAACCAAAGCGGTGCGTCAGGGCGAACCCACTTATGATGAGATGATGATGGGCTTCATGGATTACACCGCCGAGAAACCACAGAACCTCGCTAAGGTCGAAGCGAAGGTATTCGATACTTATGTTGGAAAATACGAGTTCCCAAATAAGAGCGAGTACGTAGTGACCAGGGAAGGGAACCGCTTCTTTGGCCAGGCGCCCAAGAATCCGAAGCGTGAGCTGTTCGCGGTGTCCGACACGAAGTTCTTTATCCCAGAAGTCGAATCCCAGGTCACGTTTGTAAAGGATGAAAAGGGGACCGTGGTCGAGCTACTCTACGATCAGAACGAAACCCAGCGTCGCTGCAAGCGAATCGTGGAGAACACGGCCGGTAATCGTTAGATGTCGGTCTGCTGACAATCACCAGGACAAGAGGCGGGCTTCTTTGCGAGCAAAGAAGCCCGACTCTTCTTGTAGACTGTCTACTGCCTTCTGCGTACTGCCTTCGAACAACACAGTTGCCACAAGAATCCCACGCTGCTAAAGTCGCGCCCGGAATAAAATCCGCCCTGGAGCTCACACGGCTTTGGCTTTCAAACTGAATAAACTTCTCAAGCTGGCTGTAACGGCAATCATCTTGACCAATGCAGTAAATGCCCAAAATGCCAACACACCGATTTCGCCTCCGGTCATCACAGTTCCGTCGGGCGCCGCGGCGGTTGAACAGCGGAATCAAGGTACTCAACCAGGCGCGGCGTTGGCCGAAAGTTTTGATGGGCTCGGTGTAGGTTTCGAAGGCCCGCAGGGAACTGCCAACCTCCGCAATCCATCTGATAACAGCCTCGCGGTTGGAAAAGATCACATATTCCAGATCGTCAACACTCGCATGGCAATCTTCAGCAAGAAAGGCAAAAAGTATAAAGCGACGGGAACAGTGTTGTATGGTCCGGCGCCTACGAACTCGCTCTTCAAGGGTTTCGGTGGCGTTTGCGAAGCTACCAATAACGGAGACGTTGTAGTTCGTTACGATCAACTCGCAGACCGCTGGCTGGTTGTCATGCCGATATTTCGACGCGGGCCTGAACGACCTGATCAACCCAAGCCCGGTCGATCAGGAGATCCTGCTCAACTCAGTGTACCCGGTCGTCCGAACCATCCTGGGGCGGCCGCGCCGCTGTTTGTCCCCGATCGCCAAATCGCGCAACCTCCTCAACCGCGTCCTGAGCAAGGCGTACCGGCACAGGGTGCGCAACCGCGACCGCCCGCCACCAAAGGTCCCTATTCGATGTGTTACGCGATCAGCACCGGTCCAGACCCGATGGGTTCTTATTATCGATATGAATTTCTGCGTCCGCTGTTCCCCGACTATCCGCGGCCGGCAGTTTGGCCAGACGGATACTACATTCCGACGAGTACCGGCGACGATGTAATTCAGAAGCACGCGTGCGTAGTCGATCGAGCGAAGATGCTGAAGGGAGAACCAGCAACGGAGCAGTGCTTTATCATCGACGGAGTGAACTTTTTGAACAACGCAGATCTGGATGGCAAGCAATTGCCGCCGCAAGGCGCGCCGAACATCATGATGGCGGCGGGAGGCACGCAACTGAAGAACGTCTTTGAGGATGAAGCTGTGCTTGTCTGGAGGTTCCACGTAGATTGGACGAATCCGGCAAACTCAAGGCTGATCGGCCCGCAAAGGATAAGCGTTGCTCCTTATCACTACTTGTGCGACGGCCAGCTTTCGAACTGCGTTCCTCAACCAGGTACGGAGCGACGGCTGGACTCACAAGGCGACAAGATTATGGCGCGACTGGTCTATCGAAGGATTGGGGACCGGGAATCAGTAGTTGGTGTTCATTCCGTGAATACCTCGACAGGCGGAGGCGGGGTACGCTGGTATGAATTCAGAATCGGAAAGGACTCCAGCATCAATCTTCATCAGCAAGGTACGTACGCGCCGGATGGGTTTTTTCGCTGGATGGCGAGTCCGGCCATAGACCGGTTTGGTAACATCGGGATTGGTTATTCTTTTGGAGGTAGCCCCAACTTCGCCGGACAGAGGTTCGCGGGACGGCGTGCGAAGGATCCGCTCGGCCAATTGATGCTAAAAGAGGCAGTGCTGGTAGAGGGCGAAGCTGCTCAGAATACAATGCGCTGGCAAGATTATACGCAGACGGCTGTTGACCCAAGCGACGACTGTACTATTTGGTATGTTGGGGATTACATAAAGAAAGGCGCGGCTAGTTATTCAAGCAGAATTGGCGCATTCCGGATGCCGGGCTGTAGATAGTCAGTGGTCCGTAGTCCGTGTCCAGTAGCCGTGTTTCGTAATCCGTGTTTCGTAGTCCGTGTCCAGTAGCCGTGTTTCATAGTCCGTGTTTTCGTAGTCCGTGTTTCGTAGTCCGTGGTTTCGTAGTCCGTGTTTCGTAGTCCGTGTCCAGTAGTCCATGGTTAGGTGAAAAGATGAAAACCGAAGTTGAACCGCCAAGCGAAGAACTGATACGCATGCTTTCGCATTACGACATCAAGGTCGGTGAGCTTGCTCTGATGCTTCGAGAGATGATCTTGAAAGAAGCGCCGGACGCCGTTGAAAAATTATTACAGGTTTATGCGCTTGTGTTCTGGTATTCGCTCACAGGGAAAATGTCGAGTGCGTTTGTCCAGGTTGTTATCTATCCCAAAGGTGTGAATCTGATGTTCAATCGAGGTGCTGAACTGGAGGACCCTGATGGCGTGCTCGTTGGCGAAGGCAAAATCATTCGCCACATTAAGGTTCGAAAGCCTGAGGACCTCAAGAGTCCTTATCTGCGAAGGTTCATCAAGGCAGCCTTAAAGCATGAGAAGGCTCGCGTTAAGGAGCGGGAGCTCGTCTCCCGCTCAAACAAGCGAAGTGCAGGAGCATCAGCGGGACTCAAGACTAGAGGATAAGCTTCTTTGCGACTCTGCGGCTGTACGTTTAGTGATGTTGGAATCGAGGTAGTTTGTGGAACGCAAAATAGTCAAGCGGCTGAGTTGCGAAGAACAACGGATTGATGCGGCCAAACTCTCGATATTGTGCTTAACGCACCGGACGGGTAGTAATTATTACCATTATTACACGACTGTGAGGTTCATCTTCAGTTCCCGCAGCGATCTCCTCGATTGACCTGTGACGATTCTCCTGCTGCATTGCGTTCATCAAAACCGCAGTTTCGTTTTCCTTCATTCTGATTGCACCAACGCAGCTCAGTTGATTAAACGATGGCGTGAGACTGCCGGTACTGCGGTCAATTCCGTTGAGCGCAACCTTAAGGTTTAGATCCAAAAGCTTGTCAACAGCTTTGGTTAAGTTGCCTTCCACAGTTAGCCCCGGACTTCTATATTCGATTTGCGGTATGCCGGCTGACATCCCTTGAAATACTTGTGATGACGGGGAATCTCGACGATCAGGCGTTGATCCTTCAGTTTGCCGGTAAAGAGGAAGCGTCGCAGTCTGAATAGGAATCTGCTGGCCGGCGGTCGATTTAAAGCTTTCGCCGACTCGTGTACGCATTTGAAGGCTGGCGATCACTCTCAGCTTCCGTTCGGCGATCAAACGACTGAGTTGGTCCCTCTTATAAATCTTGTCGATTTCCTCGGGCTTGGAACCACTCGTCTCAACGACATTAATCTCGAGCACGATACCTCGATTTGTATTCGCTGCCTGTCGCCGAGTTTGTGCGAACCCAGCTGAGGAAAGGCAGCCCATTATTAGTATGAAGGCGAAAAGATGTCGACTCACTTGAAGACCTCCGTGGTAATTATCTTTAGCGGGCGACTTCTTACGATTCTATTAAGCGCAATAGCCGAACGAAAGTTCCACTTCCGAATTCGTACAGAGAACTCCCACCTCGTCAAAGTTGGGTACTTGATGGAGTAGCCTACAGGGAAGGAGGGATCGAGCTGTTAAAACTCATACCCCCTCACGAGATGGGTATGCAAAAATGGTATCCAATTTCAGACGAACTAATCTTTACTGCTGGTCAACCGAGAACGTTATTCCAGAGTATTGCATCTCCTCCCACGTCTGAGGACCCCATCGCACCGCGACCTTAGGATCTGGATTCCATTTGTTGGCGGTCGAGTTATCGTAGCGCGCCGTTGCCTCGAGCCGCGAACCTTTGGGTACCGCAAGCGGCTTTGTAAACAAATAGTAGGTCTGCCAATTGAAGTCGTATTTCGGAACCGACAGAACTACTTCCGTTCGACCGTCCGGATAAGTCAGTTTGTACTCCCAGCTCTTCCCTCGGAGGTGTGTGTGCGGGAACAGTCCCCAGATGTGGACGTCCTCACTGAACTGTATCGCGGCATCGACCTGTTGATTGGCCGCGCCCGCGGGGATAAGAAAAATAGGATTAACGAAAGCGCTGTTGCGGATTTCTTGCTTAGGCGGCTGCTTTGCGAAAATCATTCCCACGCTTGTTCGATCTTTGGTTGCTGTTCCATTTGCGGTGTAATGAAGCTGAAACGCGAGCACCGATCCGGCTTTGATTCGCATTGCAGTGCCTGGCTTGAAGGTCATCGCATTAGTTCCTGGAGCTGTAGTGGCAATGAGCGCCCCTGGCAGTGACTCTTCCCCGCGACTGTGTCCGAAGGCTCCAAGATTGGGCAAAACCTGATTGAACGCCGGCGGCCGACGCGGGCCAGGCTCACGACAGAATACCAACACGTGATGCACCACACTTCTCGCGCCCGGCTTCACCTCGATTGCCTGAATCCACTTGTCCTCGGTGAAATTCGTAGGCGCTTCGAAAAACTGATAGGCAATCGTACCGGACTCCTTAACTTCAAACTCTCGGGGCATGCTGATAACTACATCGGGCTTGCCTATTTCCCATCCCTCGTCGAATTTGGGTGTAGCGGGCAGGTCTTTGGGATCGCCTTTTGGAGCGCCGCCGTCGGCCCATAGTATCAACGTCTCTTTGTCATGGTCACTCAGCCTGCGATCATTTGAAAAAATGCCTCGTGGTTGAGTTGCGTGCCAGGGAGGCATTTCACCGCCGGCAACCTTCTCACGAATCGATTTTGCCCATGGTCGCGCGTTTTCATAAGTCAGTAGGGACATCGGTGCAATATCGCCCGGACGATGGCAACTAATGCAGTTATTAAAAAGAATCGGCGCGACGTCTTTAGCGAAAGTTGGGATGACCGGCGGGCTTGTCCGAGCCGTTGGAATTGCAATCGAGCAGAACAGGATAATAGCAAGGGTCGCGATGCTTCTCCGTGGTAAGGTCGTCATTGAGAGCTTCCTCTTGTAATCAATAGCGCGAAATGACCCGCTGATAGAGCGGAAACAATATAACATAAAAGCAAGCTGTGTTTCGAAAAGCGGGTAGTGTCCTATCTGGGTGTTGCTACCAATCAGCCTTGTTTCACTCGCAAGCAATCGATAGGACACCGCTACACGGTTAAGATTTGCGAGGTTCCTAACGTGTAAACCATGGCAACACGCCTTTAGGACACTACCGAAAAGCGGTGTGATGGGAAAGGGTACGACAATTAGTCGCCTTGAATAAAAGCACGAACGTAGTCGCCTTGAATAAAAGCGCGAACGTAGGTCCAGGCGGTTCCAGCGAGCCGCCTTTGAGTGATTAAGAACTTATCGAAGATTGATTCGTGTCAGTGAGCCGTGACTCCGTCGCTGAGTTTTTCAGCATCGATCAATGCACTGATGAGAAGTTTTCTGACTCGAAGCTCGTACAACGCTTCTTCCATCTCAATCGCGATTGAATCATCGCTCGAATTGGCGAAGCTGCGTCCTTCTGTTTCGGCCATATCGGCGGCGATTGCACGAATGAACATATTCACTTGCTCTAATTCCTGCGCGTCGTTAAACCTGTTCAGCATAGCTCAACCTTCTGACTAAAGGATGACGGGGCTACTTGCTGCTCTCTCGGCAACGAACGTACCAAGTCGGAAATCGCTGTGGACCGGTGTTAAGTTGTTGTGAGTGAATAGAGTCAGTGCGGATCGTCCCCAGGCGGGTAGCAGAACTTGTCAGAGTCAGGTGACAGATCGCGGAATATGCTGAGAAGAAACCTTCAGCTGATTGTTCTGAAGTATGGGGAGCAGCTATGACCGTCATCACGCTGGAAAGTGACAACGGCCACAGCCCTCCGATTTCTGTCAGTGCAATGGTCGTGCCTTTTCAAAATTATAAAAATTTGCTGAATTGGCGTCTTTTTGGGGATGTCACTGAGTGAATTCTCGCACCAACGGCTGATTTTTCCCCGATCTTAAGATCATCTCATTTCTTTCGGTCCAATTCATCGAGAGTTTGCTTCAGCTGATCCAGCTTCTCGCCGGCTTCTCGGTGTTTACCTTCGGCGGTCAATCGCTCATATTCCGAGATGAGCTTTGAGGCTTGTTTAATCAGCCGGTCGACGTCGGATGACTTAGGATGTGCAGCGGGCTGGGCGGCTTTCTCGGCCTCTGCCTGTGGTTTTGAAGCTTTCGCCGTTTCTAGCGGAACCTCTTGCGACGGTGTCGTCAACTGCCGTGGTGATAATCCTGGCACCAGGAGGGAAAGAGCTTCATCAAAAGTCTTACTTGTCTTTAATTGATCCTGAGTCGCCACCGCCACCTGCCGTAACTCAGGCAGCTTCGACGCGCTTTCTGATGATTGTAGATAAAAAGGCTCGACATAGAGCAATGTATCGGCGATTGGGATCACCAACAGATTTCCACGCAGCAGTTCTGAACCCCGTTGACTCCAAAGAGTCATCAGCTGTGAAAGCTGCGGGTCCTGATTTATACGAGCCCTGATCTGGGCCGGCCCGTTCACGGTGATGTTCTTGGGAAAGGTGTAAACCCTCGTTCTTCCGTAGTTCGAGCCGTCATTGCGTGCAGCCATCCATCCGATCATATTGCTTCGGCCCGGCCCCGAGGGCGTAAATGGAAGGATATTAACGAATTCGAGAGGACTGCTTTGTTCCGCCGGCAACTGCATCAGCACGTGATACGGTTGCATCATCGTTGCTTCACCGCCCGAAGTTGACTCGCCTGCGGCGATTGCCCATAAATCTTCGTGATTGTAGAACGTCTGAGTGTTCTGCATGTGATAGAGCGTATAGACCCGAGCCTGTGTGTTGACCATCAAGCTGGAATAGCGAACGTGCGCGAGCAGATCTTCCGGCATCGCGCTCTTCGGCTGAAACAGATCCGGGAAAATCTCCTGGTAGGCTTTTATTATCGGATCATTGGGCTCGAATACATAAAACCGAACGCTTCCATCATAAGCGTCCACCACTGCCTTGACCGAGTTGCGGAGATAGTTGGCGCTACCGTCGCCTACTTGATAAGCAGTCGAGTACGGATACTCGTCTCCGTGAGTAAAAGCATCGATCGTCCAGTAAAGCTTGCCGTCGCGCCCGATTACCACATATGGGTCATCCTCGAAGAGAAGAAACGGGGCGATTTGGCGAACCCGTTCGCTAACGTTCCGCCGAATCAGAACGCGGCTCTCGGAGTTTATGTAATCTGAGAAGAGCAGATTCGTTCCATCGCCCAGGTACAGGCTAAGCGCGACCTGCCGCAAAAGGCCGCCTACGGGAATGCCTGAATCGGCTTCGTAGGTGGTGTACGAGTCGACATTTCCGGGCGCCGGATAGTTGAATTCGGGCGGAGTTGCGCCTTGAGGTTTTGTCTTAACGTATACGTGCGAATTGGTTTCTTCCCCGAAATAGATCTCTGGGCGAGTGACCTTGATCTCCGGCGCCGTTGACTCAACCGGCATGTTTTTTAGCACAAGGTTCGGAAGACCTTCCGGCGTAAACTCGTTTACGGTATTCATGGTTACGCCGTAGCCGTGAGTATAAACAACGTGTTGGTTAATCCAGTTCCTGGACTGCTCGGGCAACTGATCCACGTTCATCTCGCGCGCCGAAAGCATCACTTCGCGAAGCCTGCCGTTTATGATGTAGCGATCTACATCCGGCGTTCGGAAATCGTAATAGGTTCGAATCTCCTGGATTTGCGCAAGAGTCGATTGAAGCGCTCTCCGATCCCAGAGTCTGACATTATCGATCGTCTGCCGGTTTGCCTGAACCTTTTCACTCGTAAGATCCGGCTTTGGTTCAAACGGACGCTCCTCGAAGCTGAGGGCTTTCCCGTCGGGCGGCTCATCCAGCCGATCAATTGCGAAGGCATGCCGCGTCATCTTTATGTTGTGATCGATGAATGTAGCTTCTTTCGCAAGCTCGTTGGGCTTTACTGAAAAAGAATGATAAGCGGCCGGGAGAATTCCAAGTCCCACGATCCACGCCGCAGCGACAATTACAGCAAGTGTGATGATCGTCCGAAGACGCTTCCAAAAAAACGCATTGATCGCCACCAGGACAGAAGATATGAACAACAAGGCTACGATGACGTTCATAGCTCTCAACCGCACGGTAACGTCGGTGTAGTCCATTCCGGTGAACAACTCGTGCTGGGCATGCAAAAGATCGAAACGGTCCAGAAAAGTACTGGCGGCCTGTGCAAGCGCAAAAGGCACCAAGGCAAGGCTGATCGCGGTGGTTGCACGGCGACGAACATCCGGCCGTATGGAGCCTTTCACTTGCTCGAGATATAAGGTGTAGCCGGAAGCCGCACCTACTGCGATCAACATCACAACCGAAATGGTTTGCAGCCAGCTCACTACAAGCTCTATAACCGGCAACCTGAACAGGTAGAAGCCGGCGTCGTAATTGAAAATGGGATCACTTATTTGGGCTTGCTGTGAATGCAGGTACAAAGCGAATTGTGGCCATTGCTGGCTCATGCTGACCGCAGACAGAAGGGCGGCAATTGCCGACAATATCCACACGCCGGGACGATAAACCCACGGCAGAAGATTCAAGTCTTTGATGTCTTCCACCGACCTCACTCGAATGTTAGGCCTTTCAATGAGCTCCGGGAATAACCGGCTTAAGAAACTGAAGGGGAGTCGGACGATAAGGAATGTAACAATAAAGAAAATCAGAAAGAGAAGACCGCCCAGACGAAACTTGTACCAGTACACGCTTGAATAGCCGACAGTTGAAAACCACAGTGCGTCAATGTAGACGCTGAGGAGCTGTGAACCGAATAGCAGGACTGCGAATATAACGATCCCGGCGAATACTAATCCGAATCGCCGCTTTCGCGGTTTTAAGTCGATAACATCATCAAACAACCGGTCGTCATCCATGTTCGGCAATTATAGAACCAATAGGACCGATAGGACCAATAGGTCCAATTCGTCCAACCCCCCAGCCCCAGGTCCAACCCACAATCCCTAACCCCCAACCCCCATCCCAACTGACTGCAGAAACTGAGCCACGCTCTCGATATACAACTGAGGATTTGACTGGTAGGCGTGGCCGTGAATGTTGTCCTGAGGGCCTTCCACCACTAACAACTGACGCTTAGGGCTCGTGCAGGCTTGATAGAGTTGCTGCGCAATGTCGGGCGGCATTCGTTTGTCGTGAGCCGCGGCGATAAACATGATCGGCCGATCGCCGATTCTCCTGACTGCATCAAGCGCATCCAGCTTTGACCCTTCGAACGACGCGCGGTTCTGGATGAAATACTTCAGCTCGTTGCCGATCGGGAAAGGCGGCAGTTTGAGAAAGAGTCTTAGATGATGATCCACAGTGTGATCGAAGGAAAGAAACGAGCTATCGGAAACGACCGCCGCTACATCTGGAGTTTCAGCTGCGCATAACAACGCCGCCGTCGCACCCATTGAGATCCCGAAGGATACTATCCGCTCGCTCTGTCCAAGCTCCTGTCGAAGAAAACGAACCGCGCCCTCGACGTCCAGCCGCTCATTGTAACCTAGGCTAACCTTGGCGCTACCGCTGTCCCCGTGGTTCCGCGAGTCGTATAACAACGCGCCGTAACCAAGCTTGTTCAGTTCCATTGCTCGTTCGAGCAACTCGCGCCTTGATCGGAATAGACCGTGCGAATAGACGATCGTCGCATGCTTATCGCCGCTCCGAACGAGCCATCCGCTAATCTTCACATTATCCGAAGTCAGAAATTCGACATCCTTGAATTGTGCGCCGAAATCGGCAGGAGTCTGAGTTAAGTTGCGGTCCATCGGGCGGGTCCCGGCGCCGGTTACCAGTGCCGCGAGGCCCCAGGGGATTACCCCGAAAAGCATAACCAACGCCAGTATGATCAGGGTGATTAATAACCGCTTGAAGATACGGCGCCACCGCCCTCTCTTCGGCTTGGCAATGTCAGTGTTCTGTGGCTCGCTCATCGGTTCATGCCGGGTCGCTGGAGATTGGTTCCTTCATAATGTCGCTGGAGATTGGTTCCTTCATAATAAAGATGCAAGCGGCTGCTGCCAATGTCACAACGCCGCTGAATACACCAACCGCACGATATCCCGCATGGTCATAGAGCTGACCGCAAACCAGCGTTGCTATTGCGATACCTATTTGCGAGGCGGTGTTTCGGGCGGCAACAAGCGAACCTCGCGAACGACGCGGGACAAGCTCGGTTGCCAGCGCTTGCAGTGGGCCCTGTCGAAACGCAAACGCGAGAGCTGCTGCGATCACGGTTACAAAAAGCAAGACGCCACGCCCGAGTGTCGGTATCGCAAGGAGCATAGCAGCGAGTACTATCGTGCTAAGGATCGACACGCCGCGCTTGCCGATTCTGTCAGATATCGGACCAGCGGTGACAACTCCTACCAAAAGCGCGAGACCTATGGCAAAGAACACAATATCGAATTCTCGAGTGGTAAATTGCAAACTGTCAGTCAGCCACGAGCCGAGATAGAAAAAGAAACCTACGAATCCTCCGGATACAAACAGCGCTGCGACAATCGCGGCTATGCGTTCCCGGTTGTCAAACAACAGCCTGATGTTATGGAAACGACGCGCAACGATTTGGGATGGTTGCTCGGTCATCTCGTGCTTGTCTTCCGGCAGCATCGCAAGCACTGCAACGAATGCGAGCAGAGACAACACCCCGAAAAAGACGAAGCTTATTCGCCAACCTTTCCATTTAGCGATGTTGTTTGCCACCTGCACACCGACCGCAAGCGCGAGGAACTGACCGGCCTGGACCACGCTCATCGCGACGCCGCGGCGTTTATATGGAAAGTAATCGGCTACGTAAGCTATTGAACAGGTGGAGAAGGTGCCAGCGGCGAGACCGGTAAATAACCTTACAACCGCCAGGAGGCGAAGATCAGAGATTAGCCCTACCACTGCCAGGGAAACACCGAAAAGGATCGATGCATACAGTAGGAATCGTCGGCGCCCGTAGCGGTCTGAGATGGGACCGATCAGCAGCGCCGCGGTTGCGGCAGCCAGCGCGTAAGCCGGTCCGATGACCTGGCCCACTTCGCCTCGATTGAGGCCGAACTCTCTGGCGATTAGCGGCAGCAGTGGAGAGATCATCTGGTTATCGCTGCTGCCCAGGAAAAAGATAAGAAAGAGGATGGCGATGACGATGCCGGCGCGCGCTGGGTTGGTTGCTGTCTCGGTAGCCTCTTCCTGCTTAGTTGAAGGTGCGGTCATTCGTTATGCGCGCTGTTTTAGATTGTTCAGCAGCGATTCCGAGCACTGAATGACGCCGCTAATCAACTCGTGCGATGCTAGAGTACATGAATAAAGTGTGTCAACAAAACGGCAGTTCATCAAGATGGGGTGGTCGTTGACTTATAGTTCCTTTGTAGGCAGGCGCTGAAACCTTTCTAGATACCATCGGGCCTCAAGCCCGATGGTATCTTGCGCGTCGCGCGATTAAGATTGTAAATCTCAAAACGATAATGAAACCCCCAATTGAGAGTGTAAATCTCAAAACAATAATGAAACTCACAATACTTGGTTCAGGCACAATTGTTCCCGACGGTTCGCGCAATTCCTCTGGGTACTTCGTCGAGCTTCCTGACGCCCGAATAATGCTCGACTGCGGCGCAGGCACTTTGCATGCGCTCGCTCGCTACCAGTTGCCCTGGGAGCAGATGACCCATCTGTTCGTCAGCCATTTTCACGCAGACCACATAGGGGAGCTTGCTTCGCTTCTGTTTGCTTTCAGCTATGGAACGAAGACCACTCGTTCCAAGCCATTCACTATCATCGGCCCACACGGATTACAGGGGGTTCTCGATGCCCTTGAAACTGCGTTTGGCGGAAAACTACTTAAAACCAAATTTCCTTTAAATATGAGGATGCTAGGCCCCGATGAGGCATTGCAACTGGGAAATGAGTCCGAGCTTTCCGTATGCAAGACCCTGCATACTGCTGAAAGCCTTGCTGTACGTATTGACGCTAACAACCACAGTCTTTGCTATACCGGAGACACTGCCTACAGCGAAGCGCTAGTAGATTTCTTTAACGGTGCCGATGCGCTTATCTCTGAATGCTCATTTCGCGAGCCTCGCGACTACGTTCGCCATCTGTCGGTGTCGGAAGCTGCGCGGCTCGCGGCCAGAGCGAATGTGTCGACGCTTATCCTAACTCACTTCTATTTCGATGTTGATGAAGAACATCTTGAGGCTGAGGTGCAAAAAGAATATTCGGGAAACATAATTGTTGGCCGAGACGGCTACAGCTTGGAATTGAAATGAATAAGATCAAGTCCTGACTGTGAAGAAGCTTACGGCCACAATGTTGTTTAACCGCAACGCAACAACTTGACGCATAACGACTTAAAGATTAGCTTGCGCAAAGAAAATTCTGGTGCGGAGGCCAATGATCCAATGAACAAGCCATCGCGTCCAATTCGGCGATCTAAAACGTTCTCATTGCTTCTAATCCTGTTACTACTACCACAAGCGGCACTGCACGGGGGCCAGACGCCGGCCGGACAGACGACGCAGCCGCGTCGCGACGCACACTTAATAATGATTTCAATCGACGGACTGGTACCAGAGTACTATTTGGAACCTGCGCGGTTGGGACTGCAAATTCCGAATCTTGTCAAAATGAAGCTTGGCGGCTCATACGCCGAAGGAGTTGAGGGCGTTTTCCCTACGGTTACCTATCCATCACACGCCACGATGGTTACCGGTGTGCGTCCTGCCGTGCATGGGATCGTGCAGAACCGAATATTTGAGGCGCCTACTGCGCCGCAGACAAAGGAATGGTATTGGTTTGCCGACGCCTTGAAAACAGAGACACTCTGGAGCCTGGCAAAGAAGTCCGGCCTCGTCACCGCTGCGGTCGGTTGGCCTGTCACGGTCGGTGCGGATATCGATTACAACGTTCCGGAAATAATCGATCCCAAGGAGAATCCTCCAACGGGTAAGCGAACCGAACAATATGCTACTCCGGGATTAATGGCAAAAGCACTCGCCGACGGAACGAGTGGCGACAACACCACCGACGGCCGTCGTTGTGCCATCAGCGAATACATAATCAAGACCTACAAGCCCAACCTGATGTTGATTCACGTGATAGGTCTCGACGACGCGCATCACAAAAATGGACCGAGGACGCCGCCTGCTCTACAAACCGCTGAACGAATGGATGGCTACGTGGGGCGAATAATCGAGGCAACAAGACAGGCTGGAATCTTTGACCAAACAACCTTTGTTTTGGTTTCGGACCACGGCTTTGCTGAAGTAAATCGAAAATTTGAACCAAATGTCTTGTTGGTAAAGGAGAAGATGATAACCCTCGGTGCCGATGGCAAGCCTGTGGACTGGAAGGCGGCGGCGTGGCCGGCAGGAGGATCGTGCGCCATTGTCTTGCGCGATCCGGACGACAAAGAGACCGCGAGCAGAGTAACGGCAATTTTCACGCGGTTAGCAGCAAGCAAAGGCCCTGTAGCGCGTATATTGAACCAGGCGGAGTTGAAGCGCATGGAAGCGGTTCCCACAGCTCTGCTTATGCTTGACGCAGCTTCAGGAGTCTCATTTGGTGAGGAGCTCACCGGACCGGAGACTCACGATTCAAAGGACTATCGAGGAACCCATGGGCACCTGCCGACGAGAGCCGAGTTGCGTTCGTCCCTAATCATCTATGGAGCTGCGGCCAGAACGGGTGCAAAGCTGCCACTCGCGCGGATGATTGATATCGCACCAACGGCTGCAGCCGTCCTGGGTTTGAGACTCAGTAACGCCGAGGGAAGCCCTATCCAGGAACTGGTGAAACCTGGAACTATCCCTCCACCCGATCCCAGCGAAAGAAAAAAGAAGGCTAAGCGAACATAGTAATTATGAGCATTATGTTCGAGGCAAGCGGGAACTGATGTTAGCGAAAGTTGCAACCCGTAGACTAGACAGCTAACGGTACTTCCAAGGTTCACTCCAATGAGGCTGATCGTTTGTATCAAGCAAGTTCCTGAGGTTGCCGAGATCAAATTCAATCCGCAGACCAACACCATAGTTCGCGAGGGCGTGCCCAATGTTGTCAACCCATTCGACCGTCGCGCACTTGCCGAAGCGATCCGGCTTCGGGATCTATACGGCGGCGAGGTGGTGGTACTCACAATGGGACCACCGCAGGCTCGTGAAGCGCTCATCGATTGTCTCGGCGCGGGTGCAGATAGAGCGCTTCACCTGGTTGATTCCGCGTTTGCGGGCTCGGATACGCTCGCGACCGCGCGCGCTATTGCGCTGGCTCTCAAACGTGAGTCGTACGACATCATTTTGTGTGGCAAATACAGTGTGGACTCGGAAACTGCCCAGGTCGGTCCAGAGATCGCAGAATTTCTTAATCTGCCACAGGTTACAGGAGCTACGAAGCTCGAGATAAGCGATGATCATAGTTCGGTCATCGTTGAACGTGAGACCGATGATGGCTTCGAGACGATCGAATCCGCGCTGCCTGTGCTATTAACCGCATCCGAGCGGCTGATTCGCCCTATCAAAGTCAAGGAGTCTCACATCGAGGCCGGACGGCTCAAGCCCATCCAGGCAATCAGCGCAGCAGATTTGTCTGATGACACTAATATTTTTGGTTTCGCCGGATCACCGACACGAGTTCAGGAGATAAAGTCAATAGCCCGCGCTCGCCAGGTCGAGATGATCGAGGGTGGAACCGCAGATGAAAAAGCGTCCCAGCTATTGTCCCGGCTTAAGTCTCTTGGCGCATTAGATACAGAACAGACTAAAGAAGCGCGTGAAGCTGCCCCCGACTCGAAGAGGCCGCTTCCAGGCGGCCGCGAGGTGTGGGTGTTCACGGAGTTGTTGGATGGGCGATTGCGTTCAGTGAGTTTTGAGCTGCTCGGAAAGGGAATTGAGCTGGCGCGAAAGCTCAAAGTCTCGCTGGGTGCAATAATCGTCGGCTCAAGGGCGGCCGATTACTCGAAGTCTCTGGCCGCTCACGGCGCAGACCGGATTTACCTTGCCGAAGACGAGCGGCTGGATCGATACACAACGACTGCATACACGTCTTTTGTGACCGATGCGATTAGGGCGCATCGTCCGAGCGTACTGCTCTTGCCTTCGACCGCCAACGGCCGTGACCTTGCGCCGCGGGTAGCGGCGAGGCTTGGGGTTGGATTGACCGGTGATTGCGTTGACGTAGACGTCAATGAACGGGGGGAGCTCGAGCAATACAAGCCTGCCTTCGGCGGCAACATTGTTGCGCTTATTACCTCCACTACGCTCCCGCAGATTGCTACAGTGAAGCCGAGCATGCTGCGGTCGGCGGGACCTAACGAATCGCGTGTTGCCGAAATCGTTCGTCTCGCTATTCCGGAGTTTGATGATCACCGGCAGAGGTTGGTGAGTAGCCGTAGAGAGGTATCAGCAGATATTGTCGAGCTCGATGCGGCTGACCGTGTCATTTGTGTAGGAGCGGGAATTGGTGGGCCAGAGAACCTTGAGGCGATCTACGCCCTCGCAGGAGCGTTGGACGCGCAGGTCGGCGCGACGCGACGCGTCGTGGATCAGGGCTGGCTGCCTCGTCATCAGCAAATAGGGTTGACTGGTAAGGTTCTTTCTCCCGCGCTGTACATTGGAGTCGCCGTTCGAGGGTCGCTCAATCATACTATTGGCATTCAACAGGCGGGGACGATTGTGGCAATTAATAATGATGCTAACGCCGATGTTTTTCATACTGCGGATCTGGGAGTCGTTGCGGATTGGAGAGAGTTTGTTTCGGCGCTTACGGAGAAGTTGGGAAGCGTTAAGTGAATAAGACCAATCGTACCTACAGGACTTATAAGACCTATAGGGCCTATCGTTGAAGCTGAATGATGCCAATGCTATGATCGACTGTGAGGTCGCTGGCACGATGCGTTTCCTGATTCTCTTAGTTTTTCTCCTTGCCGTCATTCCTGCTTCACCGGGCCTCAGCCAAGTGCCAAATTCGCCGGTTCCGGGACAAACCGCTCGAGCCAGTTCGGACGGAACCAAACTCAGTGCGGCGGCTGCATTTGAGGAGGGACAGAACGCGCAACAGCGCGGCGACCTGAATGCGGCGATCAGGTTCTACACCACAGCAATTTCAGCCGACGCTTCACTGTACCAAGCCTACTACCAGCGAGGAACCGCCTTGCTTAGCCAGGGACACGAGGCCGATGCCCTTGCGGACTTTACAAAGGTCGTCGAGCTCGAGCCTAAGTTCGCGCGTGCCCACCGTGGACTCGGGCAAGTCTTCCTCGATCGAGGCCAAATCGAGGAGGCCAAAAAGGAGCTTGCTCTGGCAATCGAGCTTGAGCCAAAGCTGACAGGTGTCCGAATCTATTATGCGAGCGCACTTCTCAGGACTGGCGAGCCGCAGCGCGCAATCGAACATCTGCGCTTTGCCATCGAACACAAAGAAGAGTTACCTCTGGCACATGCGCTGGTGGGAGTCGCGGAGGAGCGCGTCGGCAAACTCAATGAAGCGGCTGCGGATTATGCGCGCGCCATAGAACTCGATCCCAACAACGCTACGGCACACGAAGGGCGCGCGCGACTGTTCGAGAGCCGTGGGGAAATCGGCAAGGCCATCGAAGATTTTTCCGTTGCCTATCGAAATGCTCCATCACGCGAACTTGCAATAAAGCTCGCCGAGCTACATACAAAGGTAGGTCAGTCACAGGCCGCAATCCAACTCTATCGCAGGCTTCTGCTGGAGAAACCTGAAGACTTTGCTACGCGAATGGAGATGGCCTGCCTGATGGCCGAGAACGGCCAGGGCGAGGAAGCTGAAAAAGAGATCACAAGGGTTATTAAGTTGCGGCCCGATGATGCTAAATTGCTTGCGAGAGCAGGTGACTTCTATTTCAAGGAAAAGCCTGGAGAAGCAGCTGAATTCTATAAACGTGCAATTGTCGCGGATCCGAACAACAACAGAGCGCGGATTCAGCTGGGAGCTTCATTTGTTCGGTCGATGCAGTTTGAACAGGCGCTGCCGTTTTTGACTGATGCAATCTCCCGCGAACCGGATAGCTATGCCGCGCACGCGAGCCTGGCGACTACGCTGTTCAAGTTAAAGAGCTATCCCGACGCCGCGCGGGAGTTTTTGTGGTTGATTAAGGCAAAACCCGACACATCGGTAAGTTATTACTTTTTGGCCATATCGCTGGATCATCTGGGAGATTGCGAACAGGCTAACAGGAGTTACCAGGAATTCATTCGCAGAGCCGACCCATCCACGAACCGGATGGAATTGGAAGAGGCGAACGCTAGATCGAGTCAATTACAAAGGTTGATCCACGAGCGCAAATGCGGTTCCGCGGGAAAGAAGAAGGGAAAGAAATAATGATGCCTGCAGAGGCTACAAAAAGACTGGCGGTTGTTTCTGCTTGCCGCTTAGTTTGTGGCGTCTGTGTGGCGTTCATTTTGGTTGCTCTTACGCAAGCCCAACCAATTCAAATTCCAGAGCCTCCGTTGCCTGTCGATCCGAGACCGCTCTCCCAGTTACTTTCAGACGCTGAGAAGGCCACGCTCTCGGACTCTAACCCGAAAAAGGTAATCGATGCTTATCTAAAGATTGCGGATGTGCATCTCCAGGGCGCGTTTAACTCAATCAAAGCTAACAACGATCGCGCTGCTGAGCAGGATCTCGATATCTATTCCAAGGCCGCCACGGCGGCACTAAAGGAGGCCGTCGCGCTCCAGGAAAATAGACGCAGTATCTCCAAGAAGATTGAACAGGCCTTGTACAAACAAATAAAGACTCTGGAGTCGATTGAGCGACTGTTTCCGGAAGAACGAGAGCGTTTTGCAGACGCCGCTTTGAAGCACGCAAAACAGCTGCGCGTGCAGGCATTGAATGAAGCTTTTGCGTCGGGTGACGTTTTGAAGGACCCCGACGAAGAGACTAAACCCAAGAGTGCCCCCAAAGCGAAAGATAGTCCTCCGAAAAATCAATCGGTTAAGCCTCCCCTCACGCGCTTTTCTTCGGCCAGGATGATTGGTCTCGCTTCTGTCCGACAAACGATGCCGGACTCTGTGTCTGCTTCGACTTTTATTGACAAAAGCACAGTGCCTCAGGCGAGCCTTGCAAGTAGTTTGCTACAAATCTCCGGTGATTATATGACAGAAGAAGAAGATGACCACGTACGCGAGGCTCAAGCGCCTGACGCACGCGTAAAGGTTTTCATGCACATCGCCGATAGAAGACTAAAGGCGATCACCGGTACTGCGGCCGTAGCAGCGGACAAGAAGGAGGCAAAGAAGATTGAGGAAGAGGAAAAGGAATGGGGAGCTGTTCCAAAAGTGAGCAAGGCTGAGTTGCTTAGACACTATTCGCGAGCAATCTCCGAGTGCATGGCTAAGCTCGAGGACGCTTATGAGCGAAATCCTAAAAGTTCAGCTTTGCCCAAAGCGCTGGCTCTTTTACGTGATTCCACCGACAAGCATCTGGTAACATTGCGCGCGCTCAAGCCTGAGCTGAAAACCGACGGCGAGGTCGATGCTGCCAGCGGAGCGATATACGAGGCTGAGACCGCAAACAAAGGAGCTCGCGACGGATTGAGTAAACACTGAGCTGTTATGAGTGATATGACGCGACGCATACGCCCGCTGTTTGTTATATCCATCTCAATTCTTTTATCGTCGACGAACGCAGTTGCACAGCAGAGGCCACTGCTTACTGAAGACGTCGACATAATCAAACCTGGCGTGATTCGTGTCGAATCGGGGTTTGAGTTCCTGCAAAATCAATACTTTCCTTTGTCCGGTTTGCGCGGTGATGTAACGAAACTCGCCGATACCAGAATGAGCTTTGGCTTGGCCCCAAACGTCGAGTTTCAGATTGAATGGACGTTTCAGAATTTTCTTTCGATCACCAGCCGGACGCCACCGGCAATACCACTTAAGCTTGGAGTAAACGAATCAGACACAAATGATGTCGGTGATGCCAGGCTCTGGATGAAGATCAAGCTTCGGAATGAGTCTCGCCGCGTGCCGGCGATGGGATTTCGGTTTGGAGTGGAGCTGCCCAATTCGGATCAATCCAGAGGAATCGGAACAAACACTACAAACTTCTTCGGCGCGATTCTAGCTCAAAAACAGTTTGGAAAGCTGAACGTATTTGGGAATATCGGGCTAGGGATTTTGACCGCGCCTCAGGAAGCTACCTCTCAAAACGATGTGTTGTTATATGGTTTAGCTGGGAATTACGCAGTTTCGGAGCGTTTGAACATTGTGGGTGAGATTAACGGCTACCACTCCACCAGAAAGCCCCCGTTGGGGACCGAGGACTTCTCTGAAGCTCGGTTGGGTGCCCAGATCAGGGCGTTAGGTGTACGTTGGTACGCGGCGGGCATTTTTGGGCCGACCAAGCGCGGACCGAAGTCCGGACTCGCCCTCGGTATCACCTACGATTGGGACGCCTTCAATCCGGTAAAGTAAACCGCGGAACAGTGTGCCCTTCAGGATCGCGCTTGGTCCTCCTGCCTCGAGTGGGGTTCAGTGAAACTCTCTCGTAAGATTATCAATTTTTTTCGGACAGGTGATCTCGGCTTTATTGCCGTCGTGGTCGTCTCTTATGCATCGGCGATTGCGACAGCGGGTTATGCTCCGAGGGCATTCACTCCAGTACGCCTAGTTTTATTGATAGCCGCGGGTCTGGCATACGTAATTTTCGGCACATATTGGTTTGCGCGGTGCAGGCGCACAGGGAAGCTGCTTTGGAGCGCGGCGTACTTTGCGGCCCAGTTGCTGGTTTCTGCAACAATAATCTACTTGCTGCCGAGCGGCGCAATATTCTTGATAACGCTGCCGCTTGCCGGTCAGAGTGTAGTGCTCTTGAGCAGCCGTTGGGCAGTGCTGGTGGTGTGTCTCGGGATATTTTTGATGATGGTTGCCCCGATCTGGTGGAGAGGCGGCGTCGCTCCTGCGTTGATCGTAGGAATGATTTTCCTGGCCGGAATTGTTTTTGTGGTTGTGTTCACCCGCATCGCAGTAAATGAAAGGCAGGCACGGGCAGAAGTGGAGCGGCTCGCCGCCGAAGTCGGTGAAGCGAATCGCAAGCTTCGCGAGTACGCGGCACAGGTCGACGAATTGGCGACGGTTAGGGAGCGCAACAGGCTCGCTCGCGAAATTCACGACAGCCTCGGTCATTATCTAACGGTTGTAAACGTACAAATCGAAGCTGCTCGCGCAGTAATTGATGATCGAGAGCGCTCTCTCGATGTGCTTAGAAAAGCGCAAGCCCTGACTCAGGACGGACTGACGGAGGTGCGACGCTCTGTTGCGGCACTTCGCTCAACAGCTGCCGAACACAGACCTCTTCCCGAACTGCTCCAGTTGCTCGTCAGTGAGTGTCAGTCGGCCGGGATCGACGCCAGGCTGACCGTCGAGGGAGTACCTCGCGAGCTGTCTTCTCAAGTCGAACTGACGATGTATCGTGCCGCTCAGGAGGGCCTCACGAATGTTCGTAAGCACGCCCATGCAACAAGTGTCGCGATTACACTCGATTACGTGAAAGCTGACGCGATTCGACTGCTGATTAAGGACGATGGAATCGGTGGGGGCGACGGTGCAGGAGGCTTTGGGCTGTTAGGCGTTCGCGAACGCGCGTTGTTACTGGGCGGTGAAGTTCGAATTCATACAAGTGACGAAGGTGGATTCGCTTTGGAAGTGTGCGTGCCGACATAGAAATTGATACTGCGATGACGACACCCATAACAATTCTCATCGTAGACGATCAGGCTCTATTTCGGGAAGGCTTACGCACGCTTCTTTCGGTTCAGCGTGATTTCGAGGTAATTGGTGAAGCGGCCAATGGCGAAGAAGCTCTTCGGGAGGCGCGCAAAAAACGTCCGGCTGTTGTCTTGATGGATTTGCAAATGCCCGTTTTGGACGGAGTAGCAGCCACGCGCCAGCTTCGTTCCGCGCAACCGGACACTAAAGTAATCGTCCTCACCACCTTTGATGATGATGACTATGTATTTGAGGGTCTGCGTGCCGGAGCTGTCGGGTATCTGTTGAAGGATGCCCCTTCGGAAAAACTTGTTGAGGCGATTCGTGCCGCAGCGCGCGGAGAGTCCTTCCTTCAACCTTCGGTCGCTTCCAAAGTCATCGCCGAATTCACCAGGCTTACCGACAAGCGGGCGCAGCCTAACAGGCTTTTGGTCGAACCTCTCTCAAGCCGCGAGCTCGAAATTCTTTCATTAATTGCTAAAGGGGACAGCAACAAAGAAATAGCTGCCGCTTTATTGATCGCCGAAGGGACGGTTAAGAATCACGTCACAAGTATCTTGGGAAAGCTTGCGGTTCGCGACAGAACACAGGCCGCGCTGAAAGGCCTGGAGCTCGGATTGATCTGAGGCGACTATCTCGGCATAGCCTGTGCCACTGTTACTGACGCTGTAAGATCGAAGTCGGACGCCACAACCCTCGACGACACGAAACTCACGGGACTACCTCTACTTTTGTTTGCAATAGGTCGGAGTCATACGCTGAATATGACTACGAGTGTGACTAATGGCACATCTCCAATCAGTACGATTGTGGTACTAGTATCCCAAACTGCCGAGGCGGGAATCGCGCAGATGATCACCTTAAAGACGGGAGAAATCTCCTTGAAACATCACAATCAACTGATTCTCATCGCCGGGCTTCTGCTTGCACTCTCAATATCGTTTCCTGCACAAGGTAAGCACGGCGGAGTTGAAGCATCCGGAGATCAGCTCAGACCTGTCTTCCATACTTCTCAAGATAAGGCCAGTGCAGGAAGGGAAGGATCACAACCGCAGACCAGGAATGCAGAGGAGGCATACAAGAATATCCAAATCTTTAAAGGGCTGCCCGCAACCGGTGTGATGAGAGCGATGTCTTTCTTTACCACGTCTCTCGGTGTTGACTGCAATCATTGTCATGTTGCCGGCGAATTTGAAAAGGATGATAAACCTGCTAAACAGACCGCGCGCAAAATGTACGAAATGGTTCAGCTTAGCAACAAGTTTCTGTCCTCGAATCGCGTGTCCTGTTACGGCTGTCACCGCGGACACGTGAAGCCTGAGCCTCCGCCTGAAGCCTGGAAAGCTGAACTGGATGAAATGCGCCGGAAAGCAGAACAGGATCAACGCCCAGCGGAACAGGTCTACAAGAACGTGCAGACACTCAAAGGCCTGCCGGCCGGCAGATGGACAATGCTCATGACGATGTTTAGCCGGTCGTTAGGCGTGGACTGTACGTATTGTCACGTTCCCAACGAGTTTGAAAAAGATGACAAACCCGCAAAATTGATCGCCAGGAAGATGCTCGGCCTAACCGGGGCGATTGCAAGAGAGATTTATAAGGGTCCGACATCAATCAACTGTTATACCTGCCATCAAGGCAAGGCGCAGCCAGTCTCTTTTCCCCCGACTCCAGCGGGAAGTTCAGCAAAACCTGCGGAACCGAAACCGCCGGAAATAACCAGATCAGGACCCTTGCCCTCCGCATCGCAGGTGATTGAGAGCTATCAGAAAGCGATTGGTGGTACCGCTGCGTTTGCGAAACTAACTACGCGCGTCCTTAAAGGTTCGCTCAAGGCCGATAGCGGATTCACCGCGCCGCTGGAGGTTTATGTCAAAGCGCCCGACAAGTTGCTGATGGTTATGCACACCCCTGGAGGTGGGGCTACGGTGGCATTCAACGGAAAGGCTGCCTGGCAAAAGAATGAAAACGGGCTCCGTGAAATGACTGGAGCCGAAGCCGAGTTCCTAAAACGTCAGGCGCAGTCGTTTGCAGGTGCCGGTCTCGATGCTCGACTGTCAAACCTGGAAGTTAAGGGGAAAGCCAAACTCGGGGAGCGAGATACCTACGTCATCGATGCCACGCCAGCTCCGATCAGGATGTATTTTGATGTTCAAACGGGTCTACTGTTACGACAAGAGGAGGAAGTCGACGCCCCTGAAGGCAAGACAAAGTTGATTGTCGAGTTTGAGGACTATCGAGAACTGGACGGGGTAAAGTTACCATTCAGCCGGCGTTGGACCCGGCCTGGGTTTTCGTTCACGCACAAGTTTGATGAGATCAAACACAACGTTCCGATCGACGACAGCAAATTTGAAAAACAGTGATGCTCAGTGCGGGTAGATTACGATGCGACGCAACGGTTCCTGCCCTTTGCTTTCGGACTGAAGTCCGCTTCTCTCGATGTACAGGTGTTGCATTCGACGGATGTGTTTAGGCTGGGGCGAGAGTTCAACCGGCCGGCGTCGTTCAACGGCTTCGATGACCGCGTCCTCAGCCTCCTGCATTGCCGCATCTTCGCTGACTGGCCTGTTGGCTGCCCCAAAAGTCTCACGAAGGTAGTTCTCCATCTGCGTAAGCGTGTTGCTGCGCAGTGCGTGCACTTCGAGCTGCTGTCCTCGCGCTTCTCTCAACTTCTGAGACTGCCTCTTTGCATGAGACTTCAAAGTCAACACGACATCTGCTTCTGATAATTCATTGGTCACTACCACCGGCACGCCTAGCATGCCGATCGCGCGTTCCAACCGCTCGCGGCTTATGGCATAAGGATAAATGCGCAGAAGCTTGCCTTTGCCCGCATGAGGATGAGAGCGATTGTTAATTGCCGCTTCCTTCCGGTCGGAACCGAAAGAAACTCGTTGTGGGCCGAGCGGTTGGGTGATCGCAACTTCACCGCCGGCTCGACGCTCTCGGACCTCAGTGCTGGGCACCAATCCGCGCAGCATCAGGTCGACGGCTTCAGCTACGTCGCGATGAATCGCCAGTCGATCTTTGTCTTGAATCTCTATAAGCACATCGAACGTTGGCGGGGCTTTTCGTTCGAGCACTGTTTTTTGGGTGCCGCGTCTGCGCGCTTCTTCGTCTGAGAGTGTCACCGGTTGGATGCCTCCAACGAGATCGGCGAGCGTCGGATTGATCATCAAATTCTCAAGCGTGTTACCGTGGACGGTTGCAATCAACTGCACGCCGCGTTCGGCGATTGTTCGAGCGGCGAGCGCTTCCTGAGCTGTTCCGATTTCGTCGATGACGATGACCTCAGGCATGTGATTCTCGACTGCTTCGATCATTACACCGTGCTGATGCTCGGGCTCAGGAACCTGCATTCGTCGAGCTCGGCCGATTCCCGGGTGAGGAACGTCGCCGTCCCCGGCAATTTCATTTGAGGTATCGACCACGATTACTCGCTTTTCCAGGTCGTCCGCCAGCACGCGGGCGGCTTCTCGGAGCAAGGTGGTCTTGCCGACGCCGGGTTTGCCCATCAGAAGAATACTCTTACCTGACTCAACGAAATCACGGATGATATCGACGGTACCGTAGATCGCGCGCCCAACACGGCAGGTTAGTCCTACTATTTCACCTAACCTGTTCCTCATCGCTGAAATGCGGTGGAGCGTGCGCTCGATGCCGGCCCGGTTGTCCCGCGTAAACTGGCCAACTCGACTGGCAACATATTGCAAGTCATCGCGGGTTATGAGGGAATCGTCGAGGTATAAGGCGTGCGCGGTATACCTGGCTTCAGGCTGACGACCCAGGTCGAGGACGACCTCGATAAGCGATTCCATGTTTCCGGCACGTGTGAGGGCGTCGCGGATGGGAATCGGCAATACTGCGAGCATCAAGTCGAGGTTGTCAGTGGAGACGTGTTCGGTTTGCCCTACCGTGGTGACCATGAAGAAGCCTGCTCTCTTCGGATCAGCGTCTGTGTAAGTTTACAGAATGTCTATGCGCTGCACTAGTCCTGAGGAATACTGATTGCGTATTCAACAGCGCCCTTCAGTTCGTACCCCCAACGGTCCCCAGTATTAATTCGCTCTTATTCTTTGCGGTAGGCGTAAATTGGCGCCTTCCCAGGAATTTCTCTGGGAACAAAAGCCGCGAAGTGTAGGCGCGCTTCCGCCATATTTTGTAACTATATGTTTCGATCAAATGCAATCAGACGATCCGACCTGAACCGCGACCAGAATGGCTTCTCGGTAATCGAGATGGCCATTGTGCTGCTTGTTATCGCCATCATTGCTGCTTTTGCGGTGCCACAAATCCTCTCTTATATGCGTATGTACAGGCTCGGTGTTGGCGGGCGCAACGTCGCCACCGCTCTTCAGCGGGCGAGGTATCTCGCCACTTCCAACAACACACTGGCGGGTGTGACCGTTGCCGAAGAAATTCAGCGTGTAGATATAGAGCAGTACGACCCGTTGGGGAAAACTCCTCCGCAAAATATGGGTGTTGTGCAATTGCCTGGAGGAATTACCTTTGCCTCCGATGCTCCCAAACAAATTGCCTTTGATGGTCGCGGCGTCATCACGCCGATGCCAAAAGAAAGCCCGACCATTCGCCTTAACGGGGTAGATGGATACTACCTGTTTGTGACCGTTTCGCCGACTGGTCAAGTAACAGTTTCAGAGGCAAAACGAGACGATCGCACGTAGGCCAAACGAAGCGCGGAGTCAAAGATGGGACAGAGACTAAGAGCAGAAGCTCAGCCAAACAATTCGACGATCAGAGGAAACAATTCAGCGGGGTTCACGCTCATTGAAGCGGTAATCGCCATGATGGTTACGGTGGTTGGGCTGGTGAGCATAGCAGGTATGTTCAGTCTTGCGATGAAAACCAATGCCAGCTCGCGGAACTTCACCACCGCTACAACGCTGGCTCAGGACAGACTCGAACAGCTTGGAGCCGTTTCATTTCAACGCCTGGTTGACCCTTCGAGAATGACCGCGAATCCCGGCGCTCACGGATCCGATGATGCCTATATCGTCGGCAGCATTGAAAATGATGCTGTTGCCAGCGATGGCTCGTTCTACTTCGACAAGATCATCATCGCGGGCCGTGATGATGTAGAGCCAGAAGGCACTGTGACTGTTGTAAGCCCGAATGGCACTGCTGAAACGCGAAGACCCGATGGAACGGTGATAACCGGTAACCCGTTCGGCGAAGACCGGGTTACCTACTCTCGTCGGTGGGTGATCATGTCGAGCAACGAACAGAATCCAGCTGACCGCCGGCTCACTATTGCAGTTCGAGTGAAGAGCGAAAACCCGCCTGCCGGCAAAGCTCCTGAGCTTGTCGATCTGTTTACCGTGATGACCAATCAATAGCGGAGAGGGAAAACTCATGATGACAACACTGCACAACAAAAAAGGACTTCAAGAATCCGGGGTCTCACCTCTAGAAAATGATCTTCGCGGGTTGCGTCAGCGGTCTCGTGCCGGCCAGCACGGATTCACGATGGCAGAGCTGTTGATTGCGATGGCTGTCTTTGCATTGATCATCGGCGCGGTAGTTACTCTACTCGGCAAGAGCCAAACCATCTTTCGTACCGAGCAGGGCGTTTCCGAAATGGATCAGAACGCCCGTTTGCTAATGGACTTTCTTACCCGAGACATACAGCAATCGAAAGAGAACGCGCTGGGTCTGGGACCACGATTTCGCTCGATCTACTCCTACAACGGTCCGGAAGGAAAAACCGACGAGGTAACGATCGTCTCTTCCGATACTGAATCGAAAATACCGTCGGCCGCTCTTCCTTTTGTAGCGGCATGGACAACACCGTTCGCAACCGGAGACCGATATGTAGAAGTTGTTCCTAACAACGGATCCCTTATCGATCCCGGCGTAGTCATCAGTGCGCTGCTGCCTGATGAAGAGTTCGTAGTGAGCGGCTATCGCGAAGACGGCTCGCTGCAATTTGATTTTGTCAAAGTCAAATCGGCGAAGCTGAGCCCGACTGGTGCGATCGGCATTAACTTTGAGTCGGTCGAGCATCGCGGCATCGAACCCGAAATCCAGTTCGGCGCAACCTATGAAGGCGGGTCATTTACAATGCGACCCTGCACAATTAAGCGCTATTTTGTCGACCGCAAAACGGATGCTGAGCATCCGACTTTTTCGCTATCCGTTAACGATGGCCAGGCTATTCCGATCGCCCGAAATGTGGTGGCGTTCCAGGTCCGTTATCTCGAGGTAAAGGACGGCGAAGCTGAGGGCAAGTGGGTCAAGCAACAAAGCATATCGCGGCAGTACAAGACAACCGCTCTTGAAGTCACGATGACTGCGCGCACCGAGATCAAGAGCGATCAGCAGGCCGAACGACTAGTGACGCTTGCCAGCGTCGTAAGACCCCGTTTCATCTCCGGAGGCGCGTTCGGGTCATCTCCAGGGGGAGGCGGCACCAGTTCTCCCGGACTGCCGGGAGAGGGAGGACCGCGAGGTAACGGTGGTGATGGTAACGGAGATGGTTTTGGCGGTCCCGGGAATGGTGGTGGAAATCCCGGAGCTGCTGGGGTGGATGGTCAGGGCGGCAGCGGTTCCGGCAGAGGCTACGGCGGCTCAGGTAGCACTCCTGAAGATGCCTGGAAGCACGAGACACGTTATATCGGCAAGCAGCCGAAACTGGGCGAACGCTTGAACCCGAGATAGTTGAAATGCGACGAAATGAAAACCGCAAGTCTGGAGGCGATGCGATGATGAAGAGAGGGAATCATCATAAGATTGAATATACGTTAAGGGCGTCTGCTGACGATGTCACAACAGCGAACTTGCCGGGCACCGAACGCGGTATGGCGCTGATCGGCGTACTGCTGATTATGTCGCTGCTGCTAATGCTTGCACTGGCGGTGACTTTCACATCGTTGTCGGACAAGTCGATCACCTCGAACTTCAAGAACCTCACAAGCGGTTTCTACGCTGCTGAGGCTGGAGTGAACAATCTACATCGCCTGCTCCGAAACGATAAGTTCATTATGGGGTCGCTACCCGACCCGCCACGCGTCTCGGTTGGTCAACCGACGCTCAATCCAGAGGCGTTTGTTAAGGCGGCAGAACAGGCATTCAATACCACCGAGAGCTTTCCAAACAACGCCTCCTATCGCACAAAAATCAAGATCGCCAATATCCAGGTTCCTTATCCCGCTGGCGACAATGATCCTTTTCATTCTTCCAGCCGAATTAAGTACGTAAACCCGCTTTATCCCGGGCTTGGACAGGTAGAACCGTATTCGGTGACTTACCAACTGGAGTCCGTTGGTCAAGGCATCACCGGATTGAATGGTGCGGTGACCCTGGTTGAAGAGGGCGTGATCAACTTCAATCTGCTGGTGAAGGGGGATGGAGGTTCACTGCGAGTCGGTAGTTTCTCTGAGTTCGCACTCTTCACTGACAAGTTTGATCCCTATAACCCCGAGGGGCCGTTTATCTATCAGGGGCTGGGGCCCGGCGACCGGTTTGCGGGACGCATCCATACGAATGAGCGGTTCGGATTCTGGACGGTGGCTGATGGTTCCGATCCTCCGACTTTTCGGGGCTATGTAACGCAAGCTTACCGGACGGCCAGCTACTATCGCCACGGAGGCGGAATGCCACCGGCGCCCGTTGATGCGGACTCCGACATTGTCGACGGTGTCCTGGTAGCACCAAGGTTCCTTGCCGGTTTCGACCGCGGCGTCGCACCCATTCCACCCACCGCTAATGCATTCGATCAGGCACGCGCGGTGCTGGACGGCGGCTACGCCCTTTCCGGCGGACCACCTACGGACGGCGAGCTTCATATCGCGCTTCGAGCAGCAGGCGACCTTACGACACCGCTTGAGGATCCGAAAGATCCGAGTTCCTCGACTCCGACTCTTCCGAAAGGTGTTTATATTCCCTCTGATGGCGAAACGTTTTCTGGAAGCGGCATCTATGTAATGGGCGATGCCGACCAGGTTCAACTTATCGCGGACCCGTCAGGTAATCGGCAGGTGATAAAGATTACTCAAGGAAATCGCACGACTACAGTGGTGATCGATATCGATGCCGGCACGACAACCATCGATGCGGGTAATGGGACCCGTACTCTCCGGGGTGTTCCGAAGGATCGTTCAATTGCCGACAAAGGTAATCGATCAGCGGCATCGCTGTATGTGAGGGGCGATATCGGTTCGCTTCGGGGTCCCGGACGCGATGGAACAGGGCAACCGATTCCTGCGATTGATTCCGATTTTGCGGTGACAGTCACCGCCGGTGGCACGCCTACTCCTGACGGCAGAGTGCCAGTGGCTGGCGGTAGCATCACACTGACCGGTGATCTTACGTACGAGACACCAGTCGTTGATGCGGCTGGAAATCCGATCAACCCTGATGCGAATAACGTGCTCGGTATCTTTGCATCGGGCGGTAACATCAATATTCCGAGCGATGGTCGCGCGCCCGACAACCTCACCGTACACGCATCAATGGCGGCATTCGAGTTCAAGGACGCGACGGGCAACCCCTTGATGGGCGACAACGGCCGGCCATACGGCGGGCGAATAAGATCGGACGTTCTGAATTTCAACGGTAGGCCGTTCCGAGGCAACTTCAACCTTGTTGGCGGGATGCAGTCGACGAATTTCGACAATCTCGGGGTCTACGACGGGCAGTTCCACGGCTATATGTATAAGGGCAAGTGGGATCGTCGCTACGATCAGGGTCAATCGCCGCCGTTCTATCCGGGGTACGTCGTTGAAAGCGGTGGGCCGTCCGGAGGACCGTCAGTTAAGGCACAGACGAATAGCCCAATGGTGACTTCGTATAAGCGAGTCTATTACGGATCTGCACAGACAGCGTTTGGTCACTAGGGATTGTTTCCGCATAGTCACCAAGCTCATTCGTTCTGAGCCGAGGCAATGTCCACGTAGTAACGAATTTATTCGTTACTACGTGGATTATGTATTTCGCTGCGAACTGTGAATATCTAAATTCCCATCTTATGCAAGGCGTCAATCACTTGCGCCATGAGCATAGTTGCCTGCGGGTGGGAAGCTTCAAACAATTCGATGCCGTCTTTCAACCCTTCACCGAGCCTTTCAGACACGTCTCGTTGACTCCTCTCCCCTGAATCGATCAGTTTTTGGATATCACTCATCAGCGTCTGAAGTAATTGCTGGCCACGCTCATCGACGGAATCGATTTGCTGGAGCTCTTCGTGCAGCCGCTCAAGTTGGTGGTGTAGGTCCACCTTAGCCATAATAACCCTCAATCAATGACTATGATTTGGCCCCTTTGAACGATACTTCGGGTGCAATTGATGAGTCAAAGCAGGTGCTTATTTCTTGCCGCCGAGCTCTTCAGTGGGCGGCATTGTGTCGTCTTCGGGTGGCAGTGTGGCTTCTTCTTCGTCATCAAGCAAATCGTGATCGATGTGGTATGGAAGCTCGGGATCACGCGGAAGGGTTTCGGCTCCCCATTTGTCCAGCCATTTCTGCTGTTGTCCGGAATCGCTTATGAAGTATTGCCCGGAGTTGCTGGTCAGGAGAGCTGTGGTCCTCACCTCCTCTGGCGGCGTCAAACGGCCACCGCTCACGTGGGCGATCAGCACAGTAATGTTGTCCTCTCCGCCGCGGTCATTCGCGAGGCTAATGAGCGATTCGCAAGCTTCTTTCAAAGATGACGATCGATCTATTTCTGCTTTGATCTCATCAGGACGCACTTTGTTTGATAGACCATCGCTACACAGCGCGAGAGTATCCATGTCGCGAATTCCCAGACGGTCGATGACCACGTTCAGGTTCGGTGACGCGCCAAGCGCCTGCAGGATCACATTGCGATATGAGTGGTGCTCAGCTTCTTCCTCGGTCAGGTGCCCGGCCTCGATGAGCTGCCCGACAAGCGATTGGTCACGGGTGATTTGCTGAATGCGTTCCTGTCGGATCAGGTAAGCGCGGCTATCGCCCACCTGTCCGAAGAAAGCGTTCGTACCGAAAAATCCCACCGCGGTAAAAGTTGCTCCCATTCCATTGTATTCGGGCCGTTTGGCGCTCATCTGGTAGATGTACAGGTTTGCCAGCTCTATTGACAGCCTCAAGCGTTCGTGAAAGGCGAATTTTGAGTAGGCGGGGCTTGCTTGTAATTCGAGCATTCGATCACGCACACACTCGACTGCGAGGCGGCTGGCGACCTCACCAGCCAGCGCGCCACCCATTCCATCCGTGACGGCGATCAGCGAACCATAATGGCTCTGATTGAAGTTCGTGAGATTTAGAGGCGGTTCTTCATTCTTGCCCGAGGGCTTCCAGGTGTCGGCAGTAGAGAGATTTAAGACAAGAAAATTGTCTTCATTGCCGGACCGAACCACCCCCACATCGGTTTTCGCGTATAAGGAGATTTTGAATGCGATCTCTTCCGCCATAAAAAGTTATGTATTACTAGACCAGCGTGACGGAGTTCCTCAAAGTGACGCAGCTAACCCTAACCTTCTGAACCAATGACCTGGGTTGGCGCTGATTATGATCGATTCCAGGTTCAATGGCAATGAGTCATTGGATCATTGAGTCATTGGATCATTGAGTCATTGGGTCATTGAATCATTGAAAACATTGAGTCATTGAAACATTGAGTCACTGAAACATTGAGTCACTGAAACATTGAGTCATTGAACCATTGAGTCATTGGTTCATTGATTCTTTTCATTGAACGCACCATACACTAATAACTCAAGAAACTAGTGACTCAATCAATCAATAGATCAATGTTTCAATGATTCAATGACTCAATGACTCAATGATTCAATGACTCAATGATTCAATCTCTTATCCTATTCAGGGCCTGATCTAAATCTGCAATGATGTCCTCGACGTCTTCAATCCCAACTGATACACGGACAAGGCCGTCCGTAATTCCCAGACGATTACGTTCTGTTTCCGGTACTGATGCGTGAGTCATGGTCGCTGGATGTGAAATCAACGTTTCTACGCCCCCAAGTGACTCTCCCAGCGTGCACAACTTCACTGATTCCAGTACCACTTTGGCATTTTCCAGCGATCCGGTCTCAAACGAGATCATTCCGCCGAAGCCGTCCATCTGCCGCGATGCCAGTTCGTGCTGCGGATGCGATTTCAAACCCGGATAATACACTTTTTGAATCTTTGGATGTTCCGCCAGAAACTGAGCTACAACTCGACCGTTCTCGTCGTGCTGGCGCATCCGAAGCGCGAGCGTCTTCGTGCCGCGCATCACCAGCCAGCAATCCATTGGCGATAGTATTGCCCCGGCTGCGTTCTGTATAAATGACATCCTGGCAATATCCTCATCATCGTTGAGGATTACTGCCCCACCGACACCATCGCTATGTCCGTTCAGGTACTTGGTAGTAGAGTGAACGACAATGTCCGCGCCCAATTCCAGGGGTCGCTGGAAGAACGGACTCATAAAGGTATTGTCTACAACCAATCGAATTCCCCTTCGTCGCGAGATCTCTGACACCGCCCGGATATCTACCAGGGACATCACCGGATTTGTTGGAGTTTCTATAAAAATCATTCGCGTTTCGGCACGCGCGGCTTCCTCGATATTGTGAGGCTCGCGCGCATCGACATAACTGAACTCCAGACCAAAGTTCTTTAGTACCTTATCAAATAAGCGAAACGTTCCACCGTATGTATTATCACTTACAATAACATGATCGCCAGCTTTCAGGAGGGTCATGACCGCATTTGTCGCCGCCATTCCGGAAGCAAAAGCGAAACACGCCTTTCCCTCCTCGAGAGCCGCAAGGTTTCTCTCGAGAGCCGTCCGAGTCGGATTCTGAGTGCGCGCGTATTCGAAACCCTTATGTTTGCCGAGCCCCTCCTGTGCGTAAGTCGAAGTCTGATATATTGGTACGCTGACGGCCCCGGTTGCCGCGTCCGGCTCCTGACCCGCATGTATCGCCTTTGTTGAAAACTTCATTCGTTAGTCTCCAGTTTCATCGATCGAATTGATTGTAATCTAGCATCTTTCAATCTGCTTTGGCAGGCCACTTTTATCGGCATTTGTTGTACCGGAGTGATCGGATGAGATACCGTAGACTGGCCAGTCTGCTGTACCGTAGACTGTCCAGTATGCGGCTGGCGAAGGCGTCTATTATCCGCAGACCAGTCACTCTACGGTACTTCAAATGATACGACCAACTTGCCCAAACTCGAGAATCTTGCGATCTAGAACTCGGATAACACTTCTCTTCTGTCTCCTGGCGTTTATTCCAGCTCGATTAGCCCTCGCCCAGGAGATTGGTTCCGAAACTGGCGTCGCGCGCGCAGAGAATCTGGAGATGGTTGTTCGCGCGGGATTCGGTCGGCTGTCGGTGAGTAGTTGGACGGGAAGTTGGGTACCATTCAGAATCAATATTACAAATCAGGGTCCTGCCCTTACCGGCCGATTAATTGTTCACTGCGAATCCTCTCCCAATCCCAACCCTCAGGTACGCGAATACGTAAAAGACATTCAGCTGCCAACCGGTTCTCGTCAGCTGCATGAGATAGCCGCTTTTCTTAATTCGGGAGAGGCTCCAGTGGTGCGCTTCGAAACCGACGATCAGGTTATTGCCGAGACGCGGATCAGCGTGGAGCGCAGCAACATCGTCGCCGATCAGTTGGAAATTGCGGTCGTCGATACTGACTCGACAACGCTCAATAACATTGCTTCCGCAGAAGTTGTTCGAGCGCCGAATCGCGCGCCGTTTAAGAAACCCGGAAGCACCGCAGGCTCGATTCCAGATTCATCTCCGCAACCGCCTCCGCAAAGTGTTCAGAACCGCCGCGGAGGATTTCCGGGACAGAACTTTGGTCGCCCGTTCTTTCAAGCACACCCAGTCGTGATCGCGGCTGAAGATCTACCTCGTGAGTTCATTTCCTATGACCAACTTGACGCACTAGTGATCGGCGATTCGCCGCTGAACCAATTGAGCGAGGACCAAGCACGGGCACTCAGACTCTGGGTCGCGTCGGGTGGATTGCTGGTAGTGACCGGAGCCGCAGACATGGCAGGACTACGAGCGATCGGATTAGAACCATTGTTGCCGGTAGAGTCTCAATCGACGGCAATGGTGGATTCTCTATCTGATCTGAATGATGTGTACGGTTCATTCGATTCCGGTGATCGTCTCACGATGCTGGTCAGTCGAGTAAAACCGGATGCATACAGGCTTATTGGGACGATTGATAGACCGATCATTGCCGAGATCGGATACGGAAGCGGTCTGGTTCGTTTTGTTGCGATCAATCCGAAATTGAATCCTTACCGTGCCTGGGCTGCGGCGAAAAATTTATGGGTAGACGTGCTGCTGCCGGCCGCAGAAACGAAGCCAAAGCAAATCAATTGGATCACCGTTGGTCGTCGGGGAACATCATCTTCTAATAGATGGGGGATTCAGAGTTTCTTATTTCGTCTGGCTCAAGTAGCGCCGCCGACTCCGAAATACGTACTCCTGTTTTTGCTTGCCTATGCGCTATCGCTCGGACCTCTGAATTACCTGATTCTTCGATGGCGGCGCAAGACGGAGTTGGCCTGGTTGACGATCCCGGCCGTGGTGCTGTTGTTTGCGGGAGTCAGCGTAGTGGTAGCTCAGGTCGGACGCGGGGGGACATCTATTGTTGCCGATACCTCGCTGGTCGAGGTTCATCAGCGTGAGGGCGTTTCGAGGGTTTCAAGCGGCCTGCTCGTAATGCCGGCAACAAAGAGTACCCACGAGATCGAATTTGAGGGCCGCGATACTTATGTCAATGATGTCTACAACGGTAATCAGACCTCGAGCGCATCAGCCATAGGAAATATCGAGTGCGAGCGCGGGGTGAAGGATTTTGTACTGCGGGTGCCGATGACTACGTGGACGTTCGGTTTGTTCCAGCTGAGATCGATCAAAGAAGGCGTAGCTCCTATGATTTCTGTTTCGGATGCCAATGCCGGATCGATCACGATCCGTAATCTCGCAGATGCCGCCATAAACAGGGCGGTTTACCTGAGCCCGGAAGGTATATCTGATCTGGTCGACGTCGGTCCGGGAGAGCTGCAACGCTTATCAATCTCCGCGCCGGAACCGATTGCCTTTAGCGGGTGGTACCTTGCGCGATTCCCGCAGGGAAGTGAAGAAGCGGAGCTCCTCCAGGAAGTTGTGGCGCTTTTGGACAAGGAGATCGGAGGGGATCCGGCCATCGCACAGGGTTTTTTCGGTACTCAGCTGATGAGCGAATCTTTGAAGCGTCTTAGTCGACCGTTGTTGATTGGCTTTGTCGACAAAGGTGCGACCGGAATAGGGTTTCACGGTTCAATGACAAGACGAAGCAAGGCATTGTATGTAGTTCATTTATGAAAGTTTTGTATTAACGTTCAACGTTCATCGTTCAACGCTGAACGATAAACGCTGAACGCTGAACCAGAAACCAAGAACCCAGTAACCGTTTTTATGATCAAGCTGGAAAACGTTTCGAAGTATTACAAGAATTTTCCTGCAGTGGTTGATCTCAATCTTGAGATTGGGCGCGGCGAGGTATTTGGCTTCATCGGGCCGAATGGGGCTGGAAAGACCACTACCATCAAAATGCTATCAACTCTGATGCTTCCGACGGAGGGGACTTTGACCGTCGGCGGGTTTGATGTAATCAATCAGCCCCACGAAGTACGTCGTCTGATCGGTTACATGCCTGATAGTTTTGGTGTTTATGACGATCTGCTGGTTTGGGAATATCTGGACTATTTCGCGGCGTTGTACAAACTCTCTTCCTCCAGCCGCAAGCACGCCATATCGGATGTTCTTGAGCTTACCGACCTGACCATAAAGCGGGACTCCCAGGTCATGAGTCTTTCTCGCGGAATGAAGCAACGGCTATGTCTGGCCAAGACGCTGCTGCACGATCCCGATGTTCTGCTGCTTGATGAGCCCGCATCCGGACTCGATCCCCATGCGCGAATCGAGATCAGAGAGCTCATTCGCGAGCTCTGCCGGATGGGCAAGACTGTTCTTGTTTCATCTCACATCCTTACTGAGCTTGCGGACTTTTGTACTTCGATCGGGATTATCGAAGCTGGGCGCCTCCTGGCAGCAGGTCGAATCGATGAAATTACTGAAAAGCTGACCGGCAATGTTGTAGTTGATATTACCGTCAAAGGAGATCCACGGGTTGCGCTGGAGGTGTTAGCGGAACGGACCGATATCATTCGAAGCACCAGCGATGGGCGAGTGATTCGGGTTGAGTATGGAGGAGTGCCTGACGATCTGGATGAACTGCTCGAGTATCTGGTTAAACGAGGCGTCCGGGTTGTGGGTTTCTCTCGCAGCGAAGCTGATCTGGAGGACATATTCTTGAAAGTGACGAGGGGTGTCGTCGCCTGAACAAAAGTTCAGCGTTCAGCGTTTATCGTTTCTGGTTCTGTTCTGCGTAATCTGCGTAATCTGCGGATGAATCTTCAGCAGATACGTTGTTTGCACGTAGTGGTAGGAGCAATGAGACTAGCTTATCCGCAGATGACGCAGATTACGCAGAAGAGAAACCAGAGACTATAAACAGAAACGCTGAACGCCGATCTCTGAACGACAAACGTTCATTATCATGGCAAATCCGATTCTAATAAAAGAGATGCGCTCCAGGATGCGGGGAAAGCGCGCTTTTCTAGTGCTTACCGGCCACGTCGTTACGTTGAGCGTGATTATCAGCCTGTTCTACCTCGTATTACACAAGAATGCTCCAACAACCGTTATTAACCAGGCCGGATCGGTCCTCACGCCGGTGTTGATCTATGTGCAGATGGCATTGATCTGCCTGATAGCTCCCACCTTTTCGGCAAGCGCCATTTCGTCCGAACGAGAGCAACAGACTTTTGATTTGTTGATTGCATCTCTGGCTCAGCCATCCACAATCCTTTTCGGAAAGGTGGGCGCCGCCCTTTCGTATCTCTTCCTGACTCTGTTTGGTTCGTTGCCGCTGATTACGCTCACGTACTCCCTTGGAGGAGTTGCGCTTCGTGACATAGCCATCGCTTATCTGGTGATGATTGTTGCCGGCGTTACTTTTTGCTCGATGAGTTTCTATTGGTCGACTTTGATTCGACGAGGTGTTCTTGCGCAACTCACAAGCCTGGTGGCCGTAATTTTCCTTGTAGCGGCGTTACCCGCGCTGGCTCTTTTCTTTATTGCATTCACAAGGAATTTCAACCCGAACCCCTCGTCGAGCTTTACCAATATCGTTTACGTACTCTTGAGAACCAACCCATTTGCAGCAATCGCAGCTCAGATTCCAGGGTTTCCAATACCCGCTAACGTATGGCTTCACAGTGTTCCAGTGTGGGTCACACAGGTGATATTCTATCTCGTGCTGACCGGCATAAGCTTGTTGTTGAGTCTGAGACGGCTTCATCGCGTGAGAGATTGGATATGAATGATCCCGCCAGCGATATCATTCGCATGAAGCGCAGCGTATCAATGCGCACGCGTCTCCTCGCACTCCAGGATAACCTTGCACTGACGTTCATAATCGCGGGACTTGTTGGTGCAGCTTTATTGCTTTTCATAAGTTTGCGTCCAATCGAGATCGACCGCTGGGTGATCATTCTCGGAGTAGTCATTGTTTCAGCCGCTGTTGCTCTCATTCGATGGGAATTCTCAAAAAGAAGAAATCCAGATGCAAGCTTCTTGATCGACTCCAGGTTCGCATTGGAAGACCGCGTGGCCGCTTCTACAGCCGTCATCGAACGTGGCGGCCCACGACGACCCCTGGAAGAGGCGCTGATTCAGGACACTGCTGAACGCCTGCGCGGTAAACAACCCGAAACGGTCGTACCGTACCGGCTTCGTAGATGGTACGCCCTGTTGCTGGTTTCGGTGATTTCGGTAATCGCGGCCGTTATGGTTCCTGTGCGCCCTCAGCCACGGCCCGAGTCATTGGCGTCTGAACGTGGAGATATTGAGGCGGCGGGTGAAACCCTGGAGCGCGCTGCGGCAGAAATCGAACAGGCTACTCCGGCGGGAACCGAAACAGCGGCACTGGCAAAGGAGCAAGGCGAGATTGGTCGTGGGTTCCGGGGCGTAAAGCTGACACGCGCCGAAGCGCTACGTAAACTTAGCGCGCTCGAAGAACGAATACGGAAACGACACGACCTTCTAGCAGAAACACGAGCAGATGAAATAGTGAGTCTGGCAGATCGACGGCTGGGTTCGACAATTTCGGAGATATCGGCCGCGCAAACCAGGTCGACCAGGAGAAACGTCAACCAGGCTGAGTCCTTCGAGGCGCAAGCCAGGAGTGCGAAGGAGAATCCCACGGTCGAATCGGGCAGCTCGACCAATGATCAACCTAAGTCAACTGCGACCGGAACCGGCACATCGCCAGAGGAACCCAGGAGCGTAACACCCAACGCGTCTCCTAACGGCTCCAACAACAAAGCCGCATCAGTATCAAAACAATCGCGGTCTACTGAGCAGTCGAGCAGCGCCAATTCAAATACGCAGAACGGGCAGACCGCACCGCCTCGCGTTGATTCGAAGGAACAGACCGGCTCAACAAAAGTAAATGATCAAAGCGACTCCTCTGCTCAAGTGAGCAGCATTCAGAGGGCTGCAAAAGACTCCGCGGACAAGAAGGAAGCCGGAGATCAAAGTCCCAATGCCCCGCATCAGGATGAATCGAACAAGTCGGTAAGCAATCCGCTTGACTCCCTGCCAACGTCTTTAGCATCGGAAGCTGCCAGGCGTCTCCCCGCCCTTTCCTCGGAGTTGTTGAAGAAAGCTGCGGAGATTCGCGCGAACCAGCTTACCAGACAAGATATAGAAAAACTCCGCAAAGCTGCTGAATCTCTTTCTCGAGAACTATCCCAAATTGGCCAATCGCAGGAGTTGAAAAAGGCGTTGGAAGAGATGGCGCGGCAGGCCAGACCCGAGGAGATCGAACAAGTGGCTCGCGAACTTGGCAATCAAGAGGAAATAAAAAAAGAACTCGAGGCTGCGGGACGGCTTTTGAGCGAGAACCAGCAGGCAAAGGAGACCGTTGCCGGAATCGCGAGCCGGCTCGCCCGAAGGGGAGACAATGAACAGAGTCGCGCCCAACTCGCTGGTAATCCGGATAAGCAGAACAAGACCGACGCGACCGGAAACATCAGGAGTAATAAAACTGTAGGTGAGGGAAGGACTCTGCAGTCGAATATCAACGCGGATGCGCGACTTGAAGGGCAGGGAAGAGAATTGTCGATAAGAGGCAAGCTTCAGCAGAAGCCGGGCGGAGAGTATTTGTACTTGCAATCGAAGACGAGCACTGGAGCCGCGCGAGCGCCCTATTCCTCCGCATACCCGCAATACAGGCGGGAGGCAGAGCGCTCGGTTCAACGAAGTCAGGTTCCGTCCAACCTGCGGTCGGTTGTCCGCAGGTATTTCGACGCAATCAATCCTGATGGAAAGAAATAGCTCGACGGGAAGGCTTATGGATCAGAGAGACAAAGAGCGATTGCTGAGCAATCTCAAATCACTACCGAATGAACTTGATGACCTGCTCAAAGATTTGGATGAGGAGACGTTAAGATGGCGACCCATCCCAAACAAATGGTCGGTAAAAGAAATCATGTGTCACCTTCGCGATATGGAGTTGCTGGCGTATCTGGCCCGCTATCGAAAAATGCTGAGCGAAGACAATCCTCATCTGCCAAACGTGGACCAGAATAAGATCGCGATCGAGAGTGATTACATAAATCAGGATGCGGGAACGGCACTTGAGGAATTCAAGCGGCTCCGGCAGGAGACTGTTCGGACGCTGGAGGCTGCTCCGGTGGATACCTGGTCACGCAGCGGTACGCACGAAACGGATGGCCCGCTGACGGTTGAGAATCTCGTAGTGCGCCAGATCAAAGGCAACGACCTCAATCACCTTGTGCAGATGAAGGATATTGTACGGCTCAAAATGCCGTGGTGAAAAAATGCGGTTTTTGGTTTCCAGTTTTCATCAGCTCTAATCTGCGTAAATCTGCGGATATGTTGTGTTTCGGTTTCTCGTCGTTCGTCGTTTTCGCCTCTGATTTTTAAGTTGGGCACATCGATACACTACGTTGATGAATGAACGACAAACCAAGACCCACAAACCCGAAACACAACTTATCCGCAGATTACGCAGATTTACGCAGATTAGATGCAACCAGAAACCAAACACCAAAAATCAGAAACCAGAAACTAATCCATGCAGACCCTAGGTGAGATTAAGGATCGGGTTCAGGATTACGCGGGCAAATTTGGCGCGTTGCGGGCGGAAATTGGCCGCGTAATTGTCGGTCAGCACGATATCGTCGAAAGCACGCTACTTGCGCTCATGGCCGGTGGACACGTCCTGATCGAAGGGGTTCCCGGTTTAGGAAAGACCCTGCTGGTTCGGACATTGGGCGAATCCCTGGGACTCGACTTTGCACGAGTGCAATTCACTCCTGACCTGATGCCCGCGGACATTGTCGGCACCAAAATAATCGTTGAAAACGAGACCGGTGAAAAGATGTTTCGATTTCAACCCGGTCCAGTCTTTACGAATCTACTGCTGGCTGACGAAGTAAATCGCGCGACTCCCAAAACTCAGTCCGCTCTGCTCGAAGCAATGCAAGAGCGACAGGTCACGGTAGGTGGAGACACGTATCCGCTGGAGGGTGTTTTTTTCGTGCTGGCGACACAGAATCCTCTGGAGATGGAAGGAACGTACCCTTTACCCGAAGCTCAGCTCGATCGTTTCATTTACAAACTGGTGATCGAATACCCCTCGCGTTCCGATCTTATCGAAGTTTTGCGGCGCACGACTGCGGAAGAAACGTCTCACGCTCAAAACATCTTAACGCCGCGAGAATTGATCGAGATGCAAAAGCTCGTGAGAGAGGTGATCATAGCACCTCACGTCGAAGAGTTAGCCGCTGATTTGCTCTTGAGCGCTCATCCTGGAACCGAGAATGCGCCACCATCCGTGAAAAAGTACGTTCGATATGGCGCGAGTCCGCGCGGCGTGCAGGCAATGGTATTGACAGCGAAAGCGCGTGCGTTACTGGCAGGCCGGTACAACGTGAGTACCAGCGATATAGTCTCCGTTTGCAAGCCTTCGCTGCGCCACAGAATTATCTTGAATTTCGAAGGCGAGGCCGACGGCTTGAGCACCGATTCAATTCTCGATGACGTGCTTGAATCCGCGACAGCAACGCACAAATCACTCAGACACCGGGGAGCCGAACGGGCACAGACGTAGCTCGCCGCAATTACTGGAAACACTATGATCGGTTGAGCGCCGCTCTCGTTTGGTAAATCCAGTCAGCGAGAGACGAATGCTGTAAGTATGCCGGCTAGTAAAGAGACCCTCTTAGATCCAACCTTCCTGAAAAAACTGGAACACCTCAGGATCCAGGCGCGGCGAGCCTTTCCCGGGACTATGCGTGGCGAACGCCGATCAACTCGACGCGGCGTCTCTGTCGAATTCCGTGACTTTAGAAAGTACGAGGCAGGAGATGATTTCCGTCACGTAGATTGGAGCATCTTTGCGCGCCTCGAACGCTTGATGCTTCGGCAGTTCGTTGAAGAAGAAGATGTAAGGATCGACATTCTGATCGATCAAAGCCGTTCGATGCAATTCGGTCAGCCGTTCACAAAGTTCGACTTCGCGCGCCGGGCGGCGGCGGCGCTTGCGTTTCTTGCGGTTGGGAGCCTTGATCGAGTTAGCGTTGGCACGTTTGATTCGGAACTGAGATCTCGAACCCGAGCGCTACGCGGGCGAGGACATCTTCATTCGGTCCTCGCATTTCTCGAGGGTTTGGGCCAGCAAGTAACAGGGTCAGAGTCGGGAACCAATGGTGCTGGCGAGCAAGACGGCGTCCGCGGCGAAACGGAATCGGCTGCTGACGCGCGGACTCCCACAAACATCGGATCGGTTGTGAGAAAGTATCAGCGATCGACGGTGAAGCCGGGGATTGTGTTTCTAATTTCCGATTTTCTGGATGAAGGCAATTTTCGCCTGGAGCTGAAGTTGCTCGCACAGAGAGGATTTGATGTGAATCTGATCCAGGTGCTGACTCCAGAAGAGTTGGAGCCGACTTTAAAAGGGAATCTGGCGCTCATCGATTCGGAAAGCGGAGCGGTGCGCGACGTTAGTTTAAGCGAGCGGCTCCTGGCTACTTACAGGCAGGCTCTCGTCGAGTATACAAAATCACTTGAGACATTTTGCCGGGGGGCTGGCATCGGCTACACGATAACCCGCGTAGATGTTTCATTTGAGGACATGTTGCTAAGAGATCTTGTACGTGTACGGATGGCCGAATGAGATGTTATGCAAGGGCGACAAAATCTTGACCGGTCACATGTGCTCGTGTAACATCCGATCAGGCTGAGGGCTTCTGCAAAGTTGGTGTTTGACTTGCTAATTTTTTACCAACGCTAACGCAACGGGGGCCGGGATGAATTGGCAGGCGCGATGCCCCACATTGATCGGGGATGTCA
>DATFWY010000143.1:0-6063 GCA_035258805.1 Blastocatellia bacterium
GCTTGGCGATGAGCAGCGAGCTAAAGGTAATAACGCCGAGGCGATCCCTTTCTACAAACGTGCGACTGAGTTAGATCCCAACTTTGCCCTGGCTTATGCTCGAACGGCTGTAATGTATTTCAATATCCGACAACCGGAATCCGCTGCGCAATTCACCGAAAAGGCCTTCGCGCTGCGAGATCGCGTCAGTGAGCACGAAAGGCTTTATATCGAGTCACGTTATTATACGGACGTAGTCGGAGATCTCGATAAAACCCTGGAGATCTTAGAAATCTGGAAACGGACTTTCCCGCGCGACGGTGCGCCATGGAACAACTCGGCCGTCATGTACAACCTGCTCGGGCAATATGAAAAGGCCGTTGAAGAAGCTCGCGAATGTGTTCGCCTCGATCCGAACCTTTCCACAGGATACATCAACGTGTCGGTGGGCTTCCTCAGTCTCAATCGTTTCGATGAGGCCACGAATGTTATCGAGCAAGCAATGGCCCGGAAGCTGGATACAACCACCTATCATATCAATCTCTTTTCGATTGCATTTGTGCACGGGGACACTGCGGGTATGCAGCAGCAGGTTGACTGGGCCGCCGGGAAACCGAGCGAATCCCTGATGCTAAGTGCGCAGTCTCAGGCAGCGATTTCTTTGGGTCAGTTGCGAAAGGCAAGAGAGTTCTCCGGCCGCGCCGTTGATCTGGCGCAACGCCGGGATTCGAGAGAGTTAGCCGCGTCGCATGCGGCATCGAACTTACTTGCTGATTCTGCATCAGGTAATTGCCGACAGGCGAAAGAATCGTCCCAACGCGCCCTTAGCTTCGCCCGCACCAGAGTGTCCCTCAGAAATGTAGCGCTGGCGCTTGCAATATGTGGCGAGGCGAGCGAAGCCCAATCGCTCGCCGATGAACTATCCAGGCGGTTTCCGAAAGATATAACCGTGAACGTAACGGGGCTGCCGACTATCCGCGCGGCAATTGAGATCAGGCGCGACAACCCGGCTCAGGCAATTCAGCTTTTACAGGCGGCTAGCCGCTATGAGACGGGAGGTAACGCCGGTCTCTGGCCTGCCTATGTTCGCGGGCTTGCTTTTCTCCAGCAACGCGCGGGGACGGAGGCAATGGCCGAGTTCCAAAAGATTATCGATCATCGAGGTGTAGTCGCTACTTCACCGCTGTACCCGCTGGCGCATCTCGGCTTGGCGCGCGCTGCTGCGCTTACAAGTGATGTGGCAAAGGCGCGTAAGGCTTATCAGGACTTCTTCGCGCTGTGGAAAGACGCCGACCAGGATGTCCCGGTTCTGATCGAGGCCAGGAAAGAATACGAAAAACTAAAATAAGTCCAGTTTGCGCTACGATTCGGCAGTTCAGAGTTCAAGCTTTTGCTTGCCTGGTCTCCACGTCGTAACCTCAAGATAGAATTCAAACACGTTCAAACCTAGGAACCTGCCTAGTGACTATTCATCCCCTTTGAGTTATTTCTCGTTGGCGGGGGCGCGGGGTGCCGCTGCGTCGTTCGTGGCCGAAACGACGATACCGTTTTGATGGATTTATACGATCCTCGTTGAGATTGGGCTTATGTCTTTGACCACCCGCTCACTCATCGGACTATCCTCAGGAGCGTTGATTGGCGCGGCCATCACCGCAACACACAACGCCTTTCTTCAAAGACTCGTTTTCATCATCGAACCTGTGGCATCCATTTGGGTTAATGCGCTGAGGATGACTGTCATCCCGCTCGTCTTTTCGCTGCTCATTGTGGGGGTCGCTTCAGCCGCTGACGCGGGCTCCGTCCGCCGGATCGGAGTTAAGGCAATCCTGTTCTTCATCCTGATCCTTTTTGTTGCCGCCTCCTTTACAGCGCTGGTCACGCCGCCACTGCTTAACCAGCTCACAGTAGACCTCTCGACATCAGAGACGCTGCGATCCAGCATTGACGCCGCTGCAGTCGAGTCGGCGACGAAAGTCCGCACAGTTACACAGAGGCTGGTCGATCTCGTCCCAGTCAACCCGATTAATTCGGCAGCCGGCGGCGACGTGCTCCCGCTGATAGTCTTTGCGCTATTTTTCGGATTTGCCATCAGGCGGGTGTCGCCCGAAGGGCGCCTGACACTCGTATCATTTTTTCGTGGGGTTTCTGAAGCGATGCTGGTAATCGTCAGATGGGTACTTTGGCTCGCCCCTGTTGGTGTTTTCGCGCTTGTGCTTCCTCTCACGATGCGAGCGGGCATGAAAGTGGTCGGCGCGCTGGCGTACTATGTGGTCCTGGTTTCGGCATTAGCGGTCACCGTCACGCTAGCGCTGTATCCGGTGGCGGCATTCTGGGCGCGCGTTCCGTTGCGGCGCTTCATGCGGGCAAGCGCGCCCGCGCAGGCGGTTGCGCTTAGCACGCAATCTTCACTCGCTTCCTTGCCGGCCATGATCGAAGGGGCAGAGCGGCGGCTCGAACTCCCGCCCCAGATCACGAGCCTCGTCCTCCCGCTCGCCGTTTCGGTATTCCGCATCTGCAATCCGATGGCACAAACATGCGGAGCTCTGTTTATCGCCAGGCTTTACAACATTGAGCTCAGCGCAACGCAAGTCGTCACGCTGGTAGCGACTTCCGTCTTTGTCAGCATGAGCAGTGTCGGGTTGCCCGGTGGAGTACCACTGCTGGTGACACTCCCGGTTACCTTCCTCGCTGTAGGGCTTCCAGTTGAAGCGATCGGTATGCTACTCGCGGTTGACACACTTCCGGATATGTTCAGAACAACAGCTAATGTGACGGCCGACATGACTGCGACGGCAGTTATTGGCCAACACTACGCGAAGCCTGCACCGGTAGTGGCGGTTTCTTCCGCAGCGTGATCAGGAATTAGGCAATATGAAGCGAATTCCCCATCTGTTTACAGGCTTCGTTGTTGGCTCTCTGTTGACGGCGCTGGCATTCGCTACCTCATTCCGGATAACAACAATGCAAGACGACGTGAAAACATCTCCACAGTATTACTAGGTCCTGCTGGAAAATGACAAGGTACGAGTGCTTGAATTTCGGCTTAGACCAGGCACTGCATTGACCCGCTGACGCCCGCCGTTAGGGGTGACCAACGCTAAAGAAATCGAAAGCAGAGATAGCTGAAAGGAGAAGTGAGATGAAACCAGGTAAGAACCCCTCCATTTTCTCATCTCGAATCTTGGTCCTCGCATCGCTCCTGGCGTTCTCCTTTGCTGGTATTGATGCGAGGGCACAGCATTCGCGTCACGGAGTTGTTCCCCTTCACAAGATTCCATCAGGGCAGTGGGTTGAGAAAGTCTGGGGCGATCCGGCCAGTCCAGGAGTGTCCTTTGTGATTCGTATTCACAACGATGCTAACTACATCATTCTGCCGCACACACATCCCATCGACGAGAACATCGCGGTAGTACAAGGAGTTATGTCGCTTGGAATGGGAAGCCGTTTCAATCGTTCGGCACTGGAGCAACTGGGAGTCGGAGGCTTTGCGTTTGTACCAAAGAATATGGCGCACTTCGGATGGTCGAAGACAGAAGCGATCATACAGGTGCATGGCATTGGACCATTTTCAAGCAACTTAGTCGACCCAGTTTATGAGCTTACCGACAAGGGCATCTTCTTGCTGACATCTCTCCTTCAACCGGGTACCCCTACGGAGTCCAGCCCGTCGGACTGTTTTGCATTGAAAATTGGAGCGCGAGTGCATGGCGGTATAGGCGAAGGCACTGTTGTCGGTGCCCGGTGCTCGCATGCCAATCAGCTCACTCAGTACTGGGTTCAACAACCGAACGGCGAGCGATTCTGGGCCACGCTTAAGGAATTGAAGTCAATGTGAGTCCGACTAGAGAAGTCATGGCTACCGCGTCAAGACTCGCGCCGCCCAGCCTTGTGCGGGGGATTGGGAGGTGGGACCTCGTTGCATTTGGGATTAACTCAATTGTAGGTGCGGGCATTTTCGGGCTGCCCGCAAAGGTCTATAGCCTTTCCGGGCCCGCAGCTCTGCTGGCATACGTCATTTGTGCCGCAGCTGTTTTGCTTATCGTACTTTGTTTTGCCGAGGTGAGTAGCCGTTTCACGGTCACCGGCGGCCCCTACCTGTACGCAAGGGAGGCTTTTGGCGACGTAGTCGGGTTTGAATTGGGGTGGCTACGATGTTTATCTTTTGTAATAACCTTTGCCGCTAACGCCAACTTGCTCGTTGACTATCTAGGCTCCGTCTGGATTCCAACTGGAACGTGGCGCAAGCTCGTCATCATTATTGTTGTGCTCTTGCTTACAGCGATAAATCTGGTCGGCGTGCGCCAAACTGCGATAGTCAACAACATCTTTGCGACGGGCAAGCTTGTACCGCTACTGCTTTTCATAACGGTCGGCGTCTTCTTCATCAACCCGCAGAACTTTTCAGTCGCGGCTCCGCCGAGCTATGGCGCTTTTTCTCAGTCAGTATTGCTGCTGTTGTACACCTTCACCGGTTTCGAATCAGTGCCGATCCCCGCAGGGGAGGTGAGCGATCCGCAGCGTGCCATACCTTTACGCTGTTCGCCGTGCTGATTATTGTAACGATGCTCTACGTATTGATTCAGATAGTCTGTATCGGCACCCTTCCAGAATTAGCAACCTCTTCAAGGCCACTTGCGGACGCGAGCAACAAGTTTTTGGGAGAATTCGGGGGCTACCTCATTGCTGCTGGGGCAGTAGTTTCGATCACTGGCAACCTCAATGGCAAATTCCTGCACGGACCTCGTGTTCTCTTCGCGATGGCCGAGCATAGACAGATGCCGCGGAGTCTTGCCGCTATACACTGGCGCTTCCAAACTCCTTATATTTCTATCCTGGTTATGGCAGGTGTGGCGCTTGGGTTCGCGCTGTCAGGTAACTTCATCCAGTTGGTGAAAATAAGTGTCCTGATAAATGTGGTTACGTACGGCGTTACTTGTGCAGCGCTGCCGATGCTACGAAACAACCGCATTGTTGGACAGCCAGCGTTCAAGTCGCCATCGGGCTTGTTGGTCGCAACGGCGTCGGTCGCATTATGTTTGTGGTTGCTGTCGAACAGCACACTGCGTGAAGTAATGACAGCGGCAATTGCTGGAACTTTCGGATTGCTCCTTTATTTTCTCGGTAAGATGAAAAGGTCGGATGAGCAGCCTGATATAGTAGTATCACCGGACAAAGTTGTTTAATGTGCCGATAGCCGCGCATGACAGGGTTGCTTCGCAGTAAAACCGTATAATCGGATTCGAGTATGAACAAACGAGTCGCTTTACTTGGAGAATACACGCCGACATTTCAGCCGCACATTGACACCGAAACATCTATCGAGCATTCTCGCGCTTTCTTAGAATCTGAAATCGAAGGCAGTTGGGTCTCTACCGCGGATATTGATAAGGGACTATTTAAACGATTCTCCGCAATTTGGGTTGTGCCCGGCAGTCCGTATAAGAATATGAATAATACGCTGTGGGCAATTCGTTACGCCCGTGAAAACAACATACCTTGTCTCGGGACATGCGGCGGGTTTCAGCATATGGTTATAGAATACGCCCGCAATGTTTTGGGTTTCAAAGATGCGCAACACGCGGAATATGACCCGTAATCGTCGCAATTGCTTATCTCTCAATTGGCGTGTTCGTTGGAAGGACGCGAACTGCCCCTGACATTTGTGCCAGACTCCAGAGTTGCCCGAATTTACGGTGCAGTTTCGGCGACAGAACAATACTACTGTAATTTCGGCGTAAACCCGGAAAGGGTGTCGCCTCTCAAAAGCAAAGACTTGAGAATTACCGGATCGAACGATGAAGGGGAGGACCGGGTTATCGAACTAACCAATCATCCTTTTTTTATTGGGACATTGTTTGTTCCCCAAGCACGCTCAACGAGTCAGCGTCCGCACCCCTTGATTACGGAATTTTTGCGAGTTGTTGGTGAAAACGCAACCTAACGACATAAGACTTCGCGCGACGCGTCGTCCGAATACAATATTTCCCGCAGTAGCACCGCGCGAGTCGATGTTTTGCGATGTGTCACATGATTCCACGCATCGACGACGTCTAACAATGCGGTTGGACCGAGTCAATCTATGGG
>DATFWY010000144.1:0-86510 GCA_035258805.1 Blastocatellia bacterium
TTCAGAAGCTTGAACCAATTGTTCGCCGGAAGCGGTTACTGAAACACTCTCGGTCGGTGCGCCCGCTGAGAGCGAAACGTTTTGAGTGACTATTTGTCCAACGGTCACCACCAGGTTTTCGATCTTTGACGATTTGAATCCGGCAGCCTCTATCGTCACCGTATAGGTTCCAACCGGCAAGTCGGGCAACCGAAACAGCCCGGCATCGGTTGTCTCTGTATCAAAGGATACATTTGTCGATGTATTCGTGGCCGTAACTTTTGCGGCGACGACCACCGCTCCGGTTGAGTCGGTCACTGTACCTGTAAGAGCCCCTTTGCCAGCGCTCTGACCGAACAGAGGCGTGGACAAAGTAAACAGCAGCAAACAAGTAGTTGCTGCGGAGAGAAGTCGCTTCATCTTGCTTGTACCTCCTTGGTCAATTACCAGATGAATCCCGGATAAGTTATGCACACAGATATTCTCTATTGGACGTACTCGGTGTCCGTCATTGAGATGAGCACAACTTAACCTGGCAATTGGCAAGTCGCATACCCTTCGAGCTAACGACTCAAAAAAGTGAAGCTAAAATCTTGAATGCACGTGATGTGAGCTAACTCACGACTCAGATGAGTTGTTCAAGAATCGATGCGTACCTTCCAAGAAAATGGATTTGTCCACGAAGTTTCGTATGCTTAACCACGATTCAATTTATTGAATCCTTTCCTTTAAATAATCGCTATGAGAAGCTTCAATTTCTTGAATCTGCCGTGTGCATTCTAAGACCGGAAGTCACCTTGAGCGCTCAGGGGCGATTGTAATCTGTATTACTATATGTTGAGAGCCAAATGGGTGGCCCTGTTGGTGGGGCCGGTCCTGCGATGTTGCAATTCTGCAGGCCGCCGAAGTTATACTGTCTAACGAATTCTAGACTGTGATCGAATTGCAAAAGAAGGACCGCCCCAATTACCACGCATTGACCTCTACTGCGCCGCGCGGCTCCAACGACGCTTTCTTGTCCAACTATAAAGACCCAACTAGAGTGGGCCTTCCGGTGAGTAGAATTCGCTGCTGATGCCTTTGCCATCAAACTGGAGCGCGCTTACCGCGGTTTTGCTGTAGCCTGACTGCGCAGTTCCTTGATCATGGTTCGTATACGATCAGCGTCTTTAGTTTGGGCGCCAATTTCAGATAAGACTCCAACTCATCGGCCGCCAGTTTCGACTTTTGCGTTTCGATGTATACCGCCGCGAGAAGCCGGTGGCTTCACTACATCTTCGCCACCGATGCTCAGCGACTGCTTCAGCGATCTCTCGGCTGCATCATACTTTTCGAGGTTGACCAGTACACGGCCAAGTTGCAAATGATCTACGGCATTTGAACTATTCTTTTTGAGTCGCAACCGTGCTGGTGTTCCTCAGTTATGCCATCGGCAGTCCGATGGATTTGCTGTTCACCCCTACGAAGTGATTAAGAGTTGGCCTCGCGTCCGCAATCGTGAGCCAAGTAACTACCGACGGCGAGTCAAACTGGATGGAAGGCGTGCTGCTGCTGGCGGTTTATTTGATCTGTGCAATCGCTTTCTTTTTTTGCCGGCAAATCTCGCCGGTGTTCAGGACCAGTGAAATTCCTAATAATCGGCCGAATTAGAGTCGCGTGGGAGCTCACCTCTCGATTGAGGCCTTGCTCCTCAGATCTTTGATCACCGCTCGAATTCGATCAGCATCCGCAGCCTTCGGTGCGGCCTTCAGGTAGGTCTCCAACTCATCAACCGCGAGCTGACCGTTACGTGTTTCGATATACACTGCGCCCAGATAACGATGAGCTTCGATTACCTCGTCGCCGCCGATGCTGATCGACTGCTTCAAGAACTTTTCGGCTGCAGCATAGTTGCCTAGACTCACGAGCGCACGACCCAAGTAGAAATGTGCAGGTCCCGAAGAACTATCCTTCTGAACAGCGAGGCTAAGTTCCGTTGCGGCATCTTTGTAGTTCTTAGCATGGATCAATACAATTCCGTAGTTAAGTCTCGGGTGGAAAGCGTTGGGTGCGATTGAAATCGCCTTCCTGAGCGAGTCGGCGGCTTTATCCCACTCCTTCGTCCCGATGTATTGTACGCCCAGTTCGTTGAGAGCTGTCATAAACTGCGGATATATGGCAAGAGCTTCCTTAAGCTGCTCGATGGCTTTCTTATGATCACCCGATTGACCCGATTCGACGGCGCGTTTGTAGAGGTCGCGAGCCTGTTCAGGCACGCCGCCAGCCGAGACGTCCACCGTGCCAGGCTTTCCAGAGCCTGCATTGACTTTTAGCTGAAGCATCACCGTAACAGTGTATGTGCTCCCGGGGTCGTTTTGACGACGCGGTGGCTCGATGATGTCGACACTTTCGGACCAAACCTGAAAATCCGTACCGGCTTCGACAGTAACAGTATAAGTTCCGCTTGAAAGTCTCCTGAAAGCGAAAGCCCCGCTGTCGTCGGAAAATAGAAAACGGTCATAACCGGTCAAGTTTCGCATCCTTACCTTTGCGCGGACATCCAGCTTTCGCCCTCCCGGCAGGAAAATCCTACCTTGAATGGTGTTTCTTCCACCTGTTCCCTTATCGCCCGGATCTGGATCGATGCCTCCCATCTGCGCTTGTGCTGAAGTTGACAAGAAAGCCATCAGAAAGACTATGCGGAGCGCGAAGCTAAACGATCGAAAACTATAGGACCTATGGGGCAGTCCTGGTGGTACTGGTAACATAAGCACCTCCTTTTTCTGAATGAGCGAAGCGGAAAGTGAGCGAGTTCGAGATTGAAAACCACGCAAAGCATACCAGAGAGAGACGAACCCAACAACGCTGCCGGCGGCTGGGTAAGCGCCGATCCGTCATTTCGGCTACCCTGCGAGATGCTTACCTTTTCTAAGAGATTCTGTGAAGTCGATGCGATTCCGCGATCGAGACCAACGCCGTCAGGGGTTGGATGTTATACCTTCAGCGATCCCATTGGCATAACAAGGGCATTCCATTTCTGACCCCAATGGCGAGGGGGAATCGCATCTCTACGAGGTGGCTAGCGTTTGCGAAGTTATTGCTCCAATGACCGTTGATACCAGACGATATGGTCGCCGTCGTCGTCCTTGTCTGAATAAGCAACGGTCTCATAGCCGACCGAGCGGATTCGAGAGCTTGGCAGCTCCAGGACCGAGTTGTTGGATAGCAATAGACCCCCCGGCCTCAGCATTTGTGCGATGTTACATAATGCCAGGCTTTGCTCGAAGACATTGTAATAAACCAGAATATTGGTGGATACGATCAGGTCGAAATTGCGTTGCGCCGGTAGTTCGAGCCTCTGCAGGACAATATTGACGTCCTTGGGTGTCACTTTCGAAACGATTGAAGGACGAATTCGAACGGCTCGAACCTTCACGTCTGCGACCGCGGCTGGAATAGCGGCTGGAGCGACTGGGACACCAATGCGATCGCCAAGTTTCGACCAATAATCTATAATCTGTGGTCTCCACGAGGACTGTAGACTGCGCGGCAGTTGAACAATGTATCCGACGCCACTGTCCGCGCGCCTCCGCGCGGCGGCGAGATGATCATTGACTCGCGGACTGAGATCCAAGGTAGTCACGCTGATGTCTCTGGCTGTAGACAGCCCGAGTCTCAGCAAAGTGTCAACAATGGCAAACGGCTGTATAGTTTGTTGGGGATAAAAGTCGTAGCCATCCTCTTTGTCGGTAAAGTCGAGACCAGGCCCGATCACCGCGACCCGATGCACACTTCCCAGCTTCAGCAGACCGAGTGCCTTGATCGATGTGAGCGCCTTCTCCAGCGCAAAATTTGGCAACAGTGATGTGTCTGAAGAAAGCCCGCGGCCCTCGAATAGCCTCGAACGCTCAGCGAATTCTGCCGATGGGTCACCGAGCAACCGCGCTGATTCCAGCACTCTTGCATAGCCGGCGTTTTCCTTCAACACTCGGTCCAAAACCGACAACAAATATTGAATCACGCGTTCGTCCGCTCGGTGTGCTTGCAGATTGTAGCCGTTTCGTTCAACGACCCGGCGTGCAAAGGCGAGCCGCTCGTTTCTGACGGGAGAAGCCATCGCGCGAACGAGGTCGACGGCCCGATCTTGGATCGTTTTGGCGACCGAAGCGGCAGAAGGCTGCGCCGAGCTGGCCACTGCTTGTGACAGGGTCTTGATCGTAACTCGCGGTTTGGTGGTGAACGAGGTGCCGAAGAGCATGAGGTTTACGACGGAATCCTCGTCGCCCCGCGCAAGTCGGTCGCGGATTTCGGCGTCGCGGCGTTCAACCCATTTTTGCCATATCCCCGGAATTTCGGAGGAGCTCGCTGTCCGCAGTTCGGCCGGCAGTATCTCCTGCAGCGCGACCAGAATCGGGCTAGCCTCTTCGTATGTTATGTATCTGGTGTCGGGATCGTTGGTATATAAACCCGAAATTCCGAGCGCCAGCAGGGTTAGCGAGAGTAAGGCTGTGACGAAGTGCATTGCCGTTAAGACAGTGAAGAATCACTGAAACATTTTGGGGTCGATCGGAACATTGTGCTTATACTCGCTTATTGTGCCGATGATCGTGCCGACGCGCTTCTGTCTGATGATGGGGGAGGCGACGACTTGCTCAAACCGGAATGGCAGCTTGACGCCATCTACTTCTCTGAAGTCGGATGTCTCAAAGTAGAATTCGACCTCGGTTTCATCTTCTCCGTGCTGAACAACGTTGTTACTGAACGTGCCGATGCTTTTGGTGAACCGCACTCGGCCGTAGTCGGTACGCACCCACATGAAACTCTCGGCGTCGAAGTACAGCAACACGGAGGGCTTGTTCGCTACCTTCGCCTCCACGACGTATGCCGGGCGGCCTTTTACCTTCTTGGTGCCTTTGGCGTCAAACTTGACGTCGGAGCCGGGTTGAATGAGCACGCTGTAGAGGGAGATGCTGTTAAACATTGCGCCGGTGGCAAGCATCTCGCGCTGTTTGTCCTCAACTACTGAAGCGTCCTTGCTGACTTGGGGGCGGAAGATCGTTTTGCTTCCGTCGTAGGTTAACTGCCAGTTATAGTTCCTGAATACATAGACCGCAGATACGCGATTGGGAGCCTCGGACACGATTGCCATATTGGCGTCCGGCTCATTCTCTTTTTTTACTGTGCCGACCGCCACGCGCGATTTGAATTTCGCTATCGCTTCGGCGCCACCCACAGCGGCGATGTGCTTGGCGATGATCTCTGTGCCAGTGATTGCTTGTTTGTCCTCTGCGAAGACATTCACTGTAACGGCGACAAGGGATATCATGGATAGCAGAGCGGTCGATTGCTTCATGGCTCCTCCAGCGAGAAGTTGATCCTAAGTGGTTAAGGTATGATCAGCCTACCATGGCGCGGTTTTTAGGAGCAATCATCCAAACTAGCGGACACAGAAAAAGTCCGTGCCATTCCTATTGTGTTCTGACGTTATCTGGGCGGCACGGCTCACGGTAAAAAGAAAGGGGAGCCGAAGGCTCCCCTGGACTGAACTCTCGGTGTGAACGAAAGTGTTAGAAGATGTACTTCAGAGCGAACTGAATGTGACGACGTCCGAATCTCTTACCGGAGACAAAGCCTCCGATGCCAACGGGGTTGCCTTCCGCATCGGTCGGTGCTCCATTTAGATTGTCCGCCGTCTCACCCAGCAGGAATAGATTCGAGTGGTTGACCACATTGTAAGCCTCAAATCGCACCTGCAGGTTCTGGCCTTCTTTGATTCTGAAATTCTTGAACACAGAAGAATCAATGTTCCAAACACCGGGACCCCGGAACGCATCTTTCTTAGTCATGTTCGCAGGGAATGGGCCAAACTCGCCTGTGCCGGTTACCGGATCCAGGTAGTTGCCGAGAGTCTGATTGCTCAGGTCGATCAGCTTGAAAACATTTGGATCGTTTGTCGGCGTCGGGTGTGAAGCGGTGTGGAAAGCAATACCACCGCTGGGAACCAGCCGAGGGCAGACTTCGAAGAGCGTGTTTGTGCAATCAAAGATCGTAAAGGGCGTGCCGGTCCTCGCATTGAAAAGGCCGTTGAGTGTCCATCCGCCAAGCGCGTGCTGAGCAAAGCTGCTGCCAAACTTGTGGTTGCTTGCTATCTCATAAGTGAAGCTGGCAGCGAGCCGATGGCGTGTGTCGAAGTCCTGATATCCATAATCCAAACCTGGATTAAACGGATCCAGCACCCCGAGGTTGAAGTTGTTGTTCGAGTCGCTGAAAGTCGAGCTGATGTTGTCCCTTCCGATCGAATAGGTGTAACGAGCGGTAAACTGCAACCCGAGGTTGCGGAAGTTGCTGCTCTCGACTGATGCAATCACCGCGTTATAATTCGAACGACCCCTGTTGCCCCGCGTGTTCAGCGGCCGGAAATTCGGGTTCAGGAGGGAAAGGGGATTCGCCGGGTTGCAGGAACCCGGAAGACCCTGACATCCCAGACCGTCGCCACCATTATGCGCAGCCGAACCAATCCGATTGTCATTAGTCAGGTCGTAGAGCTTGCGCCCGGCGGAACCTGAGTATTCAACCGAAGCAACGGTGCGGGTGCCAATCTGACGCTGAACCGCCGCGCTCCAGAAATGAGCGTAAGCGTTTACGATGTCCTCGTCCACGTGCCTGATATTCACCTGACCAGGTAGCAAGACGACCCCACTGCTGCCTGCCAATGGCCCGAGGTTCTCGGTTGAAACCGGAACGGTCGGGAAGCCAACTGACCCAGGATCAAGGGTGACTACCGCATAGGCCGGCGGGTTCTGGATCACGTTGAACGTAACGTTGCCGAAGTTGCGTTCGTACGCCATCCCATATCCGCCCCGGAGGCTCATCTTGCCGTCACCGAAGACATCCCATGCAATCCCGACTCGCGGCGCGAAGTTGTTCTTGTCAGGTCTCCACAGCGCTCCGATCGGACTGTCGATCGCTCGCATTGCGGTCCCATTGGCAATTTGTTCTTGGATCGTCGACCCAGAACCTCGATAGAAATTCGAGTCGAGTTCAGGTTTCGCGTTGTGCTGAACACCGTAGTATTCGTAGCGAATGCCTAGATTGAGTGTGACTCGGGGAACGATGCGCCACGCGTCGTTAAAGTAAGTAGCCCACTCGTGGTAACGATTGCTCCGGCTGAAGTTCGGCTGTGACACCGGCAGTGTGAGTACTGATTTGGGAAGAATCTTGCCTTGCGGATCGATCGCCACTTGGAGCCGTCTCAAATTGCCAAGCACGAAGTTGTTTAACCCGGTGGTAGCGCTCGTGGTCCCAAACGCGTCGACGGCGTTCTGGTACGCTCCGAACGTCCGGTTGTCACGAATGTGAACATACTGGCCGCCGAACCGGAACTGGTGATTCCTTTTCGTCCAGCTCGCGTCATGGAAGGTCTGAAGGAAGTTTTGGGGCCCGCCGAATGGTATAGCGGAGCCGGGGCTGAACGGCAAATAGCCCGGAAGCGCAACCCTGTTTCCGCCTATCCGGACTGGCACGTTGGTCCGAAAGAAATATGTTGGCCCAACCGGCTGGTCCCCTAGAGGCTGGTCGTTATTCAAGCGATTGAACACCAGTTTGTGCTGTGTCACCAGCGTCGATGACCACGTATGAGTTCCTGATAGCAGGAAGTTGTTGTTGTAGTTGTCAGATGCTGTGTCGAACCCTGCATACGGGCTAAAGGCGTTTGACCCTTTCTGAAAGTCCTGACTCTCGAGCGCGTAGCGCATGTAAAACTGTGTCTTGTCACTGTGGATGTAGTCTATGCGACCGACGATGTCGTAGGTGTTCTGCGGTGACCCGGCGCCGTTGTCGTTTGGAACAGAGTAAGTAACCTCCCCAAACGCCGGCAGGTTCGCCGGCAGCGAGTTGAAGGCTCCATTGCCTATGCCGAGCTCGCTGCTGACATCGGCTCGCGTGAAGATCCGTCCGTTAATCGCTGGGAGCGGCCACTTAGAAAAGATCGACTGGGTTCGCGAGTTGGTTAGGGCAACAAGCTGTGGCGTGGGTACCACGTTGGTGATTGGTGTGACGCTCCGCACTCGCGTCCACTCGGTACTGTTAAAGAAGAACAACTTGTCCTTCACGATTCGTCCGCCAATCGAATAGCCAAACTGGTTTCTTGTAAAAACACCTTTTTCTCGGCCTTGCGCGTTATCGTCAAACTCGCCGGATGCCAGTCGGGAAACGCGGTTGTACTCAAACAGCGTACCGTGGAAAGCATTGCTGCCCGACTTGGTCGTCAAGTTGACCACACCGCCGGAGGCGCGGCCATACTCGGCCGAGAAGTTGCTGGTAACGATTCGGAACTCCTGAACCGAATCAAGGGGCACGCTCTGGCCGACAACTGCACCGAATGCGTCAACGTTCTCGCCGCCGTCAAGCAGGATTTCAGTGCTGGCGGAGCGCTGCCCGTTGATGTTGAAACCAGTGCCGCGCGCTCCCATGTTTTGGGTATCCCCCTCTGACACGTTACCCGAAATGCCAACCAAATCATATGGGTTGCGAGTCAAAGTCGGCAGCTGACTGATCTGCTTTCCAGACACGACGTTGGACAACTCCTGTGTTTGGGTGTTGACCTCAACACCGGCTTCGCCAGCCACCACAGTGATGCTCTCACCTTTCACGCTTGCCGAAAGTACTGCATCGATGCTGAGCTTGGCGCCTGCAGTGATCTGCGCCTGCTGTTTAAAGGGGGAAAAGCCACCCCCAGAAACCGTAACGTCATACAAGCCGGATTGCAGGTTGGTAATGATCGCAATCCCTTCCTCGTTCGTCGTGCCGATCCGCTCAGCGCCGGTCGTAACTGACTTTGCGCTGACGGTCGCACCTGAGACCACCGCACCCTTCTCATCGACTGCTTTGACGGTGATCTGGCCAGTCTCAGTCTGGGCGAACGCAGTCGCCAAGCCGAGAGACAAGAGTAGAAAAACTGCGAGAAGGCTTATCGCCTCCTTCAATACTCTCCCTTTGAATTTCATCTAATCTTCCTCCTAGGAGTTAAGGCAGCTTATTACGATGCAACTTACACGGAGAGTTGATTTCATATAGCCGCCGAACAGCACCGGTCTCCTACATCGTCGACCGGCAATCGACCCTTGATGGCTTCAACGGCAGCTTCTACGTAATCATTGCTGCAAGTCTTGCTTAGTCCCGCCGCGAAAGCCGTGGTTTGAAATGATTCCTTGGTGGTAATTCTTTTGAAATGGTCTGGGCTAATCGATTGAACCACGTTCAACATTCCAGCATCATCAGCACTGGCACTGAACAAGCCGCTGAGCAACTTCGATCTCAGATATTCCCTCAGCTACCTGTTCCGATCCTTCTTGCTCGTCATTGCAGCCGCGAGGAGTTCGCAGCGTCCCTGGCTCTGAAGGATAGTTCTGCGTGAATCCGACCGATATGAGGCAACTGGTATACCCAACTTATTGTTATTTCAAGGGTTGCTGTAACGTCCCAGATTAGTTCAATTAGGAGAGGCTAGGGAGGGAACTGCAATTGGATCCGACGGTCTTCCCGATTCAAAAATTTGGAAAATATCCATTCCTTCGGATGCTTGGGAACTGCTGTCTCACGCTTTAATTACTCAGATCCAAGAGTAATAGACTCTACTTACATCCTTGAAGAACCCTTGGTCGACACTGAAGTCGCCCGCTGTTGCTTAATGATCTCTCGAATCTTGTCGGAATCGCGAGCCTGCGGCACAAGCTTTAAATATGTCTCTAACTCCGCTGCAGCGCGTTCGGGATTAGCGGTCTCAATATAAACCGCTCCCAGGTATCTATGCGCCTCCAGCGACTCACCACCTCCAAGTTCGATCGCAATCCGAAGCTCTTTCTCAGCGGCCTCGTAGGCTCCCAACCCGACCAGTGATTGCCCCAGATAAAGGTGAGCCGCTGCTGACGAACCCTCCACGTCCACCGCTCGCCGCAACTCATCCCGAGCTGCCTCATAATTTCGCCTCTTAATCAGCACAATGCCACGATTCAGTCGCGGCGCGAACGACCTCGGCGCAATTTTGAGCGCGGCAGTCAATGCAGCTTCAGCTTTATCCAAATCCTTAACTTTGAGATATTGGACGCCAAGCTCGTTTAACGCAGCCAAGTAGGTCGGATGAATCTTGAGCGCCGCCTTGAGCATATCTATTGCGTGCCCCCGATCGGCCTGAGAAGCAACGACAGCGTCCTTGTATAGCTTTCGTGCTTCTTCAGGAATATCTGCGGCGGGTACGTCAACCGTGCCCACTGGTCGCTGCGCATTGACGTTAGCCTGTAGCCTTAAATGGATGGTATAAACGTGACCTGCATCTTCTCTTTGGACCGCGGGCTCAATGATGTCGACTGTTTCCGATGTCGATTCAAACTCCTGTCCGCCATCAACGATCACAGTGTAGGAACCGCCTCTCAGCCTGCGAAAGCTGAAAGCGCCGGCCTCATCCGACATGGTGAACTGCTCAACGTAGATGCTGCGCAATCGGAGCTTGATTCGTCGATCCAGACGACGCCCGTTTGTAAGAAAAAGATTTCCTTGAATGGTGTTCTTGCCGCCGGTGCCTCGGTCACCCGGGTCAGTGTCAACGCCACCAATCTGTGCGAGCGACACGCTCACGTTGATCGCAATCGCCAACACTGTCCCAATGCCAAGGAGGCCTGCGCGCCTGCGGACCGACGAGCTTAGGGCAAACGGTGAAGAGCCGAGCATACTCAACCTCCTCGATTTGGCCGCTATTGATGTTAAAAGGAAACTCTGCTGGAGTGGCGAAAGGCCGGCGCGATGATATCACCAAATAAATCGGTGTCAAGGAGAATGGGTAGGGTTACTTTGCGACTCAGCGGCTTTGCGTTTATTTGATGTATTTGAGATCCAATTACCTTGTGGCACGCCAAAGCCGCTGAGTCGCAGAGCCGCTGAGTCGCAAAGAAAAAAGGGGAGCCGCACGGCTCCCCTGTACAGATTATCTGTTATCCCAGTCAACTAGAAGATTAACTTCAATGCGAGCTGAACGTTCCGTCTGCCAAACCTCGAACCTTGTACAAATTCGTTCGACGATAGGTCGGCGGTTTCGCTTCTAACAAACAGATTTGCGTGATTGAAGATGTTGTACATCTCTCCACGGAACTGAATGGTTGTCCCCTCGGTGATTTTGAAGTTCTTGAACAACGCACCGCTGAAGTCCCAGTTCCCTGGGCCCCGGAAGGTGTTCCTACCGATCATTCCCGGCAGAAAGTTGAAATCTGATATTCCAAGCTCCGGCACAGTCGGATCTGCCGGAATCTGGTTCCTCAGGTCAACAAGGATAAAGCTATTCGGCGCGTTCGCGCTCGGGTTCTGAGCAGGGTTGGAAGGTGTGGATTGGCTCAAAGGCGAACTCGGAACCAATCGTGGACAGACTTCAGCCGCATTGGTGCAGTCGACGATGGTGAATGGCGTGCCCGTCCGAGCGGTGAAAATTCCGGAGAGCGTCCATCCGCCTAACGCATGGTTCATCCAGGGAGAGTCGTACTTGTGGTTAGACAATATATTCCACTGCGCACTGGCGACGAACCGGTGACGAACATCGAACTCGGACGACCCGTAATCGAGCCCAGGATTGAACGGATCGAGGAGTCCAAGGTTAAAGTTGTTGTTCGATTCGCTGAACGTTGTGCTCAAATTGTCGAGAGAATGGGACCAGGTGTATCGAGCAGTGAACTGCAGGCCATATTGCGACAGATTGCCGCTATTGAGTTCAACAATCATCGCGTTGTAGTTTGAACGGCCCCGGTTGCTTCGAGTGTTGAGCGGATAGTAGAGCGGATTGAGAAGCGAGTTTGGATTCGTCGTATCACACGTTCCACCCAAACCGAGGCAACCCAGCCCAGGTCCGCCGAAGAACCGGAATGCAGAGCCGATCCGATTATCGTTGGTAAGGTCGTACAAGTTTCGTCCGGCCGACCCCGAGTACTCAACCGAGGCGATCAACTTAGGTGTAATCTGATGCTCGATTGCAGCGCTCCAGAAATGCGAGTACGCATTAACGATATTCTGGTCGACGTGCCGAATGTTGAGGAGACCAGGAAGCGCAGCAGTGCCGGTGCCTCCCAGAGGTCCCAGGTTGTTTGGCGTTACCGGGATGGTCGGAAAGCCGGGCGCTCCGGGCTCAACTGTGATGACCGCATAAGCAGGCGGGTTTTGGATCACGTTGAATGTAACGTTGCCAAAGTTGCGCTCGTACGCCATCCCGTATCCACCGCGGAGGCTTGTCTTGCCGTTGCCGAACACGTCCCAGGCAATCCCTACTCGCGGAGCAAAGTTGTTCTTATCAGGCTTCCAAAGCGCTCCTATTGGACTGTCCACTGCGCGTTGCACGATTCCATTGGCAATTTGCTCCGGTAGAGTCGCCCCTGAACCCAGGTAGAAATTTGAGTCAAGCGTCTGGTCGGCGTTGTGCTGAACACCGAAATACTCGTAACGCAACCCGAGGTTCAAGGTCAGGCGCGGTCTGATGCGCCAGGAGTCCTGACCGTATAAAGCCCACTCGTGGTATCGATTGCTTCGGCTGAAATTCGGTTGCTCGACGGGTAAGTTAACCAGAGCGCCGGGCGTTGTCTGTCCTTGCGGGTCAATAGCAACCTGGAACCTCCGCAGGTTCCCCAGCACAAAATTGTTCAACCCTGTGGTCGTGCTGGTCGTGCCAAAGCCCTCGACTGCATTCTCGTATGCTCCGAATGTTCGGTTATCCCGAATGTGGATGTAGAGACCTCCGAACCGGAACTGGTGGTTGCCCATGGTCCAGTTTGCATCCTGGTACAGTTGCAGGAAGTTCTGCGGTCCGCCAAATGGAATCGCACTGCCAGGCGAGAAAGGTAGATAGCCGGGAAGCGCAACATCGGTCCCCTCGATTGAAAGCACGACATTCGTTCGGAAGAAGAACGTCGGGGTTTGGGGTTGAGCTGGGTTCAGCGGCTGGTTGTTGTTAAGGCGATTGAACACCAACTTGCTCTGGGTCGTCAGGTTGGACGTCCATGAATGAGTCACGTTGAGCAGGAAGTTGTTGTTGAAATTCGAAAGACCGGTGTCAAACCCCGCAAAGGGGCTGAACGCGTTTGTTCCGGCGAACTGGTCCGAACTTTCAATGGCATGGCGTCCATAGATCTGGGTCTTATCGCTGGCGTTCCAGTCAACACGAAAGACGGTCTGCCAACCATTTTGAGGGATCCCGCCCCCGACATCCGCTGGGCGAGTGAAACGAGCCTCGCGGAATGCCGGAAGGCCTGAGGGCAGTGATGCGAAAGCGCCGCTCCCGATGTTCAGAGCGCTAACAACCTCGCCGACCGTAAGAGTCCTTCCTAATGCCGCGTCAGATCTCAGCGGGAATAGCGAGAAGATCTCCTGGGTGCGCGGATTCGAGGCGGCGATCAACTCCGGAGCGGGGACCAGAATGGATTCACTAGCCTGGCTGCGCACTCGGATCCATTCAGTGCTGCTGAAGAAGAACAGCTTGTCTTTGATGATTCGCCCGCCTACCGAGTATCCGAACTGATTACGAGTGAATACATCCTTTGGAAAACCTCGCGCATTGTTGTCGAAGTCATTCGACGCCAGTGCCGAAACCCGATTGAACTCGTACAGTGTTCCGTGAAAGTTATTGGAGCCGGCGATTGTTGTGACATTCACAATTCCACCGGTGGCGCGTCCATACTCGGCGGAGAAGTTGCTTGTGATAACACGGAACTCCTGCACTGAGTCGAGGGGTACGCTTTGACCCACGGTTGCGGTAAAGGCGTCGACATTTTCACCACCATCGAGAAGTATGTTGGTGCTTGCCGAGCGCTGACCGTTTATATTGAACCCTACACCCCGCATGGTCATGTTCAACGTATCGCCTTCCGATACGTTTCCGGACAGCCCGACTAGGTCATAGGGATTGCGAGTGATAGTGGGAAGCTCGCGAAGCTGCGTCGTGCTAACGACATTTGAGAGTTCCTGCGTTTGCGTATTGACCTCGACCCCACCTTCGCCTGCGACTACGTTCACGACTGCCGATTGGGCCTGGACCGTCAGCGGCACTTCTACCGAGAGCTTGGCGCCCACGGTGACTTGTATTCGCTGTGTTGCTGGTGCGAATCCTGGTCCCGATACTGTGATTTCGTATAAGCCCGGTTGCATGTTCGTTAGAACCGCTACGCCCTCATCATTGGTTGTTGCGGTAGGAAGCGTTGTTCCCCTTTCGACCGACTTGACCGTGACTGTCGCACCGGGCACGACTGCGCCCTGGGGATCTATGGACTTTACCGTAACCTGACCCGTCTCAGTCTGGGAGAACACCGATGCGGGGCCGGTTAACAGCAACATCACAAGCGCGATGATACTCAGAACTGCTTGGGACATTTCTTTACGCTTGACTTTCATTAAGTACCTCCTGAAAAGATTGGCGCGATGACGAAATTATTCCGTTCCTGATGCGCATCTGCACCAGCGACGCCGAAAAAAACGTCAACGTCCAGAACTCACAAGGTTATGGTTTCACAGAATCAACCTGTGCTAGATGAAACTGCTATACGTGGTCATTTGGTGAGCTGTTGAGGATTGGAAGAAGTGTGTGGCACCCGAACCCCCTGTTCGAAAACTTACATCCGTTGCGTCGTCACGGTTGCGCACGGCTTAATGACCGGTAAATTCGCAAGTCGCGGGCCAATTCGTCGCGCTCGACTGGTACTTAATCAACACAATGGTTAAGCATTTTGCTTACTCAGCTAGCGGCTGGAAACTAACTTAGGTTGTTCAAAAAAATGGAAATCTCCACGAAAGAATGTATTAGTAAGTCTTAAGAAATAAATGTATTAGGAAGTCTTAAGAATAGAGGAGGAAGGAAATACCTGCGGGCAGAAAACTCTACTGAGCCTTAATTATTCTCTCTCTCCTGCGAAGCGCGAGAAGACTCGTCGCGGTGATAGCTCCGAAGATTGCGCTTAACAACAGAAGACCATCCACGCCATTCCAATCTGCAAAGTACCCTCCAACCGAAGTTCCTATCAGCTGACCGATGCCCAGAAACACTGAATACAGACCCATAATCGATCCGCGATCGGCCGCGTAGTTCTCTGTCAGGTCGGCAAGATAGGTCAACGCCGCAGGTGTGAAGCCGCTGAGGATAAGAAGCTCAATCAGTAAACATCCGAGAAGCAGATAGAAGAACGGACTCGAAAATGACTCGAGATGGTTCAGACTTAGCACAGTAAACAGAAGCGCAAAAAGTGCCACCGTACTTATCAACATAACGCTGGTTTTTCGATAGCGACCGAGTACGAAACTCCACACTAATATCCCAAGCGCAAAAAAGGCGGCCAGTGTCGCAAACCCGTTGCCAAACTTTTCCGCCGAGATAGTCCCAGTAAGCAACTGCCCTTGAAATCGCGAGCGTCCGGTGAATAACCCTACGCTGTGATTGACCCACATTCCAACGATTGCAAAGATGGAAAGCCATGAAGGACTGAACATCAAGACAGAAGGAGCTTTGAGCACCTCATAGTAGTGGGCGAGCTTTCCGCGTTTATTATCTGAATGCTCAATCGAGCGATACCGTCCCTTTCTTCTGATATCTCTAAACCCCCATGCGAAAACCACCAGTGCGCTAAGAAATATCAAAGCATTGAGACTGAACGCCGGACTCAATACATGGATTCCCGCAATGTTTCGCGGCGTGCCAAAGAATGTCCAGAGGTATCCTCCCGCGACAGCACCGAAGGCTATCCCTCCTACAAGTGTTATCTCGAAGAGACCCATGATCCGAGCGCGCAGGACCGGCCGGCCTTCGGTGGCGTCAGAAATGTAACCGAGAGTCGCGGGGACCGAGCTTCCAGTTGAGAGACCTGCAAGCAATCTCGCGAGAACAAGCAACAACAGCACTGATGTCAGCGACGTCAGCGCTACCGCTAGCGCTCCCAATATCGGACCGAGGAAAATAAACAACTTTCGGCCGTAGCGATCGCTCATCGCACCGAACACCAGCGAGCCCAGCAACTCGGTGATGAAAAAGGACGCAATGACATATCCACGGGTTGTATATGAAATGTGATATTGATGGTTGCTTATGTAATCGAGGTAGGACTGGGTCATCTGACCCATTGCGTGACTGGCGAGGCGGAGAATCAGAGTGCCAATGAGCACCGCCATCAAAGATCGAAGCAGCGTTCCCACCAGGCGTCGCCTTCTTGTGCGCGGACCAGGCGGAGGTTCCTGGGGTCCTACGGCAACAGGCGTGATGCGAGGAGCCGAGCTGACATTCTCGTCCACGTGCTCCGAAAGATCTACAACAACGCCCGATTCTGAAAGCTGGTCATCTGACATTTCTTATTGAATGTAGGCCTTGTTAACCTTTACTGGTGTTATCGGCTTACTTTTTTCTCCCTGCGCGTTAAACGTGGTTGGTGCGGTAGCGATCTTGTCAACTACCTCGATACCCTCGGTGACGCGTCCGAAGATTGTATAGACCGGCTGAAGTGGATAGGTCTGATGCATAATGAAGAACTGGCTTGATCCCGTCTCAGGTCTGCCTTTGTTGGCCATTGCTACCAGGCCGCGCCGATATCCACCCTGATATAGCTGCGATGTCCTGTTTACCTCATTAGGCAGCATGGCACCAGTGGCGGTTCGGCCGCCGGTTCCATCGCCGTTTGGATCGCCTCCTTGAATCATAAATCCGTTAGCTACGCGGTGAAAGATTGTTCCGTTGTAATAGCCGCTCTCGGCGAGCAGCCGGAAATTCTCGGCAGTCTTCGGTGCTTCATCTGACAGTAACTCGAACTTTATAGTTCCAGCATCGGTTTCCAGCACTGCGGTCCGATTCGGTTGACGTGGCGTGGCTGGCTTTGACGCAGCTGCTGGGGCAACAGCCTCCTCCTTCTTTTCGCTGCAAGCGGTTATGAAAAATGCACTGAGCGACAGCGCTAGAAATGCCCCCAGAAACTGACTGGAAACTGATGTGCTGCGTGCTGGACGGAAAAAAGACTTCATAGTTATGAGACCTCCAAAGCAAAAGCGGCGAGCAATTGCACGCTTCGCGAACGCGCGCTCGCCGCTTGATAATTTCTAGTAGAGCTGCTCCTGGCCCGATCCTCTGGACGCATAGCGTGCCGCGATCCGGGATGCGACTCACTTTGCAGTCGGATGATCCTTTTTGTAACTCTCAACACAATGATCGCAACAGAAATAAATCTTACGTCCCTCGAATTCCAATGATTTCGTTTTGTCGATCGGCTCGCCTGACACCGGGCATTTCTCGTTGATTGCTATGGCATCACGTTCTTCCCTGGACATCTTTGCGACAAATTTCTCTGGATCCTTATTAAACTCGTTAAGACATCCCTCACAGCAAACGTAGACGAACTGGCCCTTATACTCAGTGCGGAACTTTTCGCTCACCGGTCCGCCGCTTACCGGACACATTTTGTTGGTGACGTTTTTCTTCTCATCGGCCGAAATGCGTGCTCCGACGGAGCCTGCCACAAGGGCTACCAGTAGAACGGCAAAAAATGCTTTTCGCATGAGTTAATCATCGCTCCTTAAATAATTGATTAGCTAAAGCTAACTCGTCGATTATAGCCACTGGTCTCGGGTATCGCAAAGGATGGAATTTGTGTGTTTCTACTCGGTTCATCGTACTCGATCAATGCAAGTAAATCTCGAGCGCTTTGTTCTGGCGCGTCGGGTCGTAAATCACCGACACGACATCGCCGGTGTTCAGTTCAGCGGCGGTTATCGTTTCGTCGTCGTGCGTATCATCGGATATAAGCCCCAGGAGATCGGATTCACCTGATCGCCCTACCGCCGAGCCGACAAGATCATTTTCACGGGCGAGTACGGTTACCTCTTGAAATTCCTTCGCTGGCCGGACAGTTATTGAGAACATTCCCTTTGCTGGGCTCGTTAGTTTTGTGACTTCTCCGCGCACTGCTGCTAACTGCCTTAAGGCTGGTGTGCGTTGAGATGTTTCTTCAATGCCGGTGGTTCGGCGTTGTGTCTCGCGTTGCGGTGAGAATACGAGTGTTAATAGCAACAAAACACTCCATACCGTGGGGAAGGTTTGCATGGCGATCAAAGTATCCCTGGTGATGTTTGTGGGAAGAGCCTTGCGTCGGGAGAACTGCGAGAACAGGCGTATTATAGGACGAATTGGTTCAATCGGTCCAATGAGTCCAATAGGTCTAATAGTTCAATCGCCCCTATTGACGCTGCTTGTTTTGCTCTGTTAGTTTGAGCTTTTGAATTTTAGGCGCGTAGCTCAGGGGTAGAGCACTACCTTGACACGGTAGGGGTCTGCGGTTCAAATCCGCACGCGCCTATTTGTATTTTGTTGCATTTATCTCAGAGTTAATCATCTCTCCTCTCGCTTTGTGACGTAATTTGTGATGTAACCGCCCTGAGGGACCCCGGGATATCGATGCTGGAGATGCTGACGCGAAGGCGCTAAGCATAGCTGCCCGCTTTGATTCAAGCCGGGGGTGTGAATACCGCTCAAGCATCTTGGTCGAGACGCGTCCTGCGATAGCCATGATGGTCTGCTCGGAACGCCTGCTTCACAAAGCTCGTTAATGGCGTGGTGCCTGAGATCGTGGAATATCAGGCCGGGAATCCCGGCCTCCTCGGTCAGGTTTCGCCAGGCAGTTCGCCAACCGCCTACCGGACTGGTTGGGTTGAAGGAGGTGTAGTGTCTGTCTAATATCTCGTTGTCGTTGAACCGGGCAGCACGATGGACAGCCGCAAAGACGTAGTGTTCGGGCTCTACGGAGCCGAAAAGACTGAGCGTAAGGGGAAAAGAATGCAAGAAGCAACAAAACAAAAGGGCCAGGTTGAGCGACTGTTGTTTGAAAGCGGAGTCGAGAGGAATCAATGAAAGCAGAAAAGAAGAGGCTTGAGCTCGCGCGGGACCGCAATTCGCACTGGAAGCGGTGGGGCCCATACCTGAGCGAACGCGCGTGGGGAACTGTGCGCGAAGACTACAGCCCTGACGGGACCGCCTGGGACTACCTGCCGCACGCGCATGCTCAATCGAAAGCTTATCGCTGGGGCGAAGACGGCATAGCGGGGATCTCGGACCGCCGTCAGCATGTCTGCTTCGCGCTTGCGTTATGGAACGGGCGCGATCCCATATTGAAAGAGCGCCTGTTCGGGCTCAGCGGATCCGAGGGCAATCACGGCGAGGATGTCAAAGAGTATTACTTCTATCTCGATTCGACACCGACGCACAGCTACATGAAGTTTCTCTACAAATACCCGCAGGCCGAGTTCCCTTACGCAAGGCTCGTCGAAGAAAACCGGCGTCGCAGCCGTCAAGAGCCTGAATTCGAGCTGATGGATACGGGCGTATTCGACGAGAATCGCTATTTCGATGTCGTCGTTGAATACGCGAAGTCGACTCCCGAAGACATACTCATCCGCATAAGCGCGACCAATCGCGGCCCCGAATCGGCAGAGCTTCACTTGCTGCCGACGATATGGTTTCGCAACACGTGGTCGTGGGATCACAACAGCAAGCGTCCGCAACTTCACAGATTCAGAGATACGAGCAACGCTTCGGTCATTCAGCTCTGTGATGAATATTACGGGAATCGCTGGCTCTTTTGTCAGGCAGCGCCGGATCTACTATTCACCGAGAACGAAACAAACACGCGGCGGCTCTATAATCACGACAACGGCTCGCGCTACTTCAAGGATGGCATCGCCGATTACATCGTCCACGGCAACAAAGATGCGATCAACGATATGCTACAAGGCACGAAGTCCTCGGCCCATTACCCGATGTCTATCGGGCCTGGCAAGACGGTAGTGGTCAAGCTGCGACTGACAGACCAGGAGGCCCCGGAGGACGGTGACCCGTTCGGCAACAGCTTCGACAGGCTATTCGACGAACGACTCGGCGAGGCAAACGAGTTTTACACCGCGATGATGCCCGATCACCTTCCCTTTGATGCAAGGCGTGTCTTTCGGCAGGCGATGGCAGGGATGCTCTGGAGCAAGCAGTTTTACTACTACGACGTTCGCATCTGGCTCGAAGGCGACCCGGCGTCTCCGCCGCCGCCGGCCAACAGGTTGAAGGGCCGCAACAATGAGTGGGCGCATCTTTACAACGACGACATCATCTCCATGCCTGACAAGTGGGAATATCCCTGGTACGCCGCGTGGGATCTCGCCTTTCACACGGTGCCGCTCGCGATTGTCGATCCCGACTTCGCAAAAGAGCAACTCATACTGCTGCTGCGCGAGTGGTACATGCACCCGAACGGCCAGCTGCCCGCGTACGAATGGGCCTTGGGGGATGTGAACCCGCCGGTTCATGCCTGGGCGGCATGGCGCGTCTATAAGATCGACAAGAAGCGGGCGGGCCGCGGGGATACGATATTCCTTGAGCGCATTTTCCAGAAGCTGCTGCTCAACTTTACGTGGTGGGTGAATCGAAAAGACGCCGAGGGGCGCAACGTATTTCAGGGCGGTTTTCTGGGGCTCGACAACATAGGTGTATTTGATCGCAGCGCGCCGCTCCCTATGGGCGGCCACATCGAGCAGGCAGACGGAACGAGCTGGATGGGGATGTACTGCCTGAACATGCTGGCGATTGCGCTTGAGCTTGCGCACGTCAATCCGGCTTACGAAGACGTCGCGAGCAAGTTCTTTGAGCACTTCCTCTATATCGCGAATGCGATAAACCATCTTGGCGACGAGAACCACAGGCTCTGGAATGAAGAGGACGGCTTTTATTACGATGTGCTTAGCATGCCTGGCGGCGACGGTTTCCCGATGAAAGTTCGTTCAATGGTTGGGCTCATCCCGCTGTTTGCGGTTGAGACGCTTGAGCCTGAGATACTCAATCGGCTTCCCGAGTTCAAGCGGCGACTCGAATGGTTCATTGAGAATCGCAAAGACCTGGTGCGCAACGTCGATCGCATGGATACGCCCGGCAGGGGCGAGCGGCGGAAGCTTTCGATAGTCAATTGGGAACAGTTGCGCCGGATGCTGAAAGTGATGCTTGATGAAAACGAGTTTCTTTCTCCTTACGGGATAAGGGCGTTGTCGCGACATCACCTTAATAATCCTTATGTGCTCCAAGTGGGCGGCACAGAGCACAGCGTTCGTTACGAGCCTGCTGAATCGAGCACCGCGTTGTTTGGGGGAAACTCGAACTGGCGAGGCCCCGTCTGGTTTCCCGTTAACTTTCTCATAATCGAGTCGCTGCAAAAGTTTCACCACTACCTCGGTAAAGAGTACAAGGTCGAGTGTCCCACGGGCTCGGGCCAGATGATGACCCTTTGGGAAGTCGCGGCGGAGATTTCTCGAAGGCTGACCAGGATCTTCCTCAAGGACAAAAATGGCCGGAGACCCGTCTATGGCAGTATCGAGAAATTTCAAACTGATCCGCACTGGCGGGATCTGATCCTGTTTTACGAATACTTTCACGGTGACAACGGGGCGGGGATCGGTGCAAGCCATCAGACTGGCTGGACCGGGCTCGTGGCGAAGCTGATTCAACAAAGCGACGAGTTAAGAAAACCCGGGCTGGCGGCGGACGCGAGCATTCTCTTGCAAGTGAGTGAGATATCGATAAAGAAATAATCGAATAAAGACTTGTCCGACTTGAATTGGAAATAAGAATCTGGCGAGTTGTTGTACTCCTGTTGGTGATTGCCCTAGTTGGTAAGACGGGGTCGGAATTATTCACCTCCACAATAATCTGTGAGGTCGTTTGTGACGTAACCTCCTCGAGTGTCTCGTGATTCCCGTGACATCAATGGTTGAGATACAGATTCAAAGCTGCCCGCGCCACCAGCACTCCGTGGCGGCGCGGAACACATTTCGATTACTTCTTCTCGGATAGAGGTCTGTTGAGTTTGATAATTATGAACTCATTATTGTCGGGTTGTCCTACGACTCTTCCGGAGCTGAATGGATAGTTGTTGTCGTTAATCACGCCGATGCTGGTCGCGCTGAGCGGTATCACGCTCTCAATCGTAACAAATGGAAAAGTGAAGACACCGGTTCCTGTTCCGGCGATGTCGTCCGGATCGGCGATGTTGAGGAGGTCAACAATTTCATTCTTGACGAGGAATCCGTTCGAATCGACCTGGTCAAAGTCTACCAGGAAAATCTTCTTGAAATGTGCGCTCGCGCCCTGCCCGCCATCTCGCTCGATGACTAGAAACCTATGATCGCTAACCGCCGTAAAATCGCCTATCGACTGACCGGTTGATATCGTCTGTTCGAGCCGATAGAACCACTGTCTACCGGTGTAAGACTTTGTTGCTAAATCGAACTCATTAATGATTAACCGATGTTGATCCGGATCCGTCGTGAGCGAGCCCTCCAGAAGCGGATAGAGACTTTTGCCGTTTGGTATCAGCGCCATGCCTTCAAACCCTCGGCTGCTGGGAAGATTAGCTGGTCTGCCCAATGGATCGTCCGGGGAGGCTACACCGGCAAGCGGGAAGGGTGCTTCAAGCGCTCTGCCTGAGGCATCAGTATGCAACAGGAATGGACCAAATTCATCGCCGAACCAGAAGGTGCCATCGTTTGCCCGACGGAATGATTCAATATCGAAATCGGCCCCGGTCAGTAAGCGCCCGTTCCGGATGACTGGATCCACATCAATCGTGCTACTCGGGTATTTGGCCAGTTCGGCAATAATCGGAAAATTGATCTTGTGATCGGGATCACGGAGAGTAAAGAATACCTCGAAGTTGACCGAGCCCGTTCCGCCGGATTTAGTCTTAAAGTCGGGATCGAGTCGGTACACGCGAAGCACGAAATCGGCCGAATTTGACTTTGCCCCAAAACCGTTATCGCACATCACAAGATAACTTCCCCCTGGTCCTTGCAATACCGCGGAGATACCCTGTACCGGTTGCATGGCGAAGGGCGGAGTTCGACCGTTGGCCGGGCCAATGAACTGCCCGGAGGCAGGGCCCGGAGCAAAAGTGTCTGCCGGAAGTACAGCCCGACCGGTCAATGTCTGAGCTCCAGTCGTGCCGTTAACACCGCAAACCAGCAGTATCAAACCCGCGATCGACAGAATCAGTGTAGTCTTCATCTCTTTCAACATTGCATTAGCTCTCCATTGATTAGTTCCGAACTCATCCACAGCTAGCATTCTAGGGTCGACGGGGGCACGACACACTTACACAAGTCTTAAAAGTTGGTTAAAGATATGGTCGGAGATAAACGGAAATTGTAAACAAAAATTAAAGTGCCTTAAACGTTTACCTAACCTCGTTGTGATATGCTGCGCTTGTCCTACAAAAGAATGGTCCGAAATGAATCGAAGCGGTCACCGCTTGAGAGACGCCGAACCAGGTAGAGTTACCGCTACCCCCCAGCCGCATCAGCCCCGAAAGGATTTCCGAATGATCGTATATCTGATACTCGGATTAGTGTGCCTGATCGGTTTAGCGTTAACTTCGATAGAAGTGGTACTGAGCATACTCTTTTTCCTTAGCCACCAAGACAGACGGCCAGGGATCGGCAAACGGAAAGAAGCGGCAAGCGACAGGCCGATTGTATCGATACTAAAACCATTGTCTGGTTCTGAGGACGAGCTCGAGCAGAACCTTGCGTCATTCACTGATTTGCGCGGCGTGGATCATGAAGTGATTCTGTCTGTCTCAAGTCTCGGTGATCTGTCTGTTCCAGCCATCGATGCCGTACAGGGGCGGTTTCCAAACGCGCCCTTTATCCGATTGATCGGAGGAATCACGCCGGGACTGGTGGCTAATTTGAAAGTCGAGCGATTGTTGGCTGCGCAAAGAATCGCTAGAGGAGAGATTCTTTTCATTTCAGACTCAAACGTTCGCGTTTCGCCTGAAGACATCGAACGCACCGTGAGGTTGTTTGATGATCCCACTGTCGGCTGCGTATCGAATCCATTTACCGGCCTGGGAGCCTCGACGCTTGGCTCAACAATCGAAAGCCTATACTTGCTGGTTTATGTAATCCCAGGATGTGTCTTTGCGCAGACTTGCGGCAGAGTTTGCGTAGTTGGCAAGTCGATGGCCATAAGGAGGGAAGTGCTCGACGCGATAGGTGGTTTCGAGTCTTTTTCCCACGTTCTTGCAGAGGATCAAGCGATTGGCCTCGCTGTCAAGCAAGCCGGATATCGAGTCGTACTTGCTCCTACAATAGTTCGCAATGTTTCGATTAAGCGAACATTGCGAGAGGCACTCGCCAGACAGATTCGCTGGAACAAGATCCGTTACTCTTTCTCGCGGAGGATCTACGCAGCAGAGTTCCTGGCGAATCCGTTCCCAGTCGCGGCGCTAGCGTCTATTGCCGCAATTGCATTTCGCGGTGAGATTACATCAGTGGTGTTACCCGCAGGAGCGATGCTAATACGATTCATTCAAGCGGCCGTTCTGAATCGCACGGCGGCTGCCGGCATAAGCGTTCGTCGCTTGATGCTGATGCCGATCCAGGACGTCCTTCAGTTCATTGTGCAATGGGCACCATTATTCTCGTCGGAAGTTCGATGGCGTACGGTGCGAACGCGGCTCGGAAGAGACAGCCTCATGCTGTCCGCCCTTCTGGATCGACGAACCGCGGCGCAATCACCGCTTGAAGAAGCAGCCCCTTAACAATGCACTGGTCATCAGAGGCGAAACTTACCCACGGGCGGATACGTGGGTGCTAAGATCCGGAACTGTGGTCACGCCAGAAATTGGTCCGACTCAAGAATATATGATGTTAATTCGAGATATACGCAAGTCAGATCTCATTGGGATCCAGGAATTTCATTGACCACTCTTGCCGCGTCTCGCTTGCTTTGTTAATATCTGAGTTTGAGTTTAGGCAGAAGATTGTTGGATCGTAATTCGACGCTACTGCAAATCTCGGCTTAAGGCCGAGTTCGTTATTTTACGTCAGCTCCAGAAGTCCCGAGGCAAGGCATCACTCTGAAGCAAAAGAGCAGAAAGCCGAGGGCGCTGACGTAAGATCCGACCAAAAGTGACTGAAGGTAATACTCGGTTTGGCATTTTAAACGGAAGTTCAGTGGCGAAGAGGAAATATTGCGTCTTCGTCCAACTGGTGTCCACAATTCTAAAGAGCGTCTCCGCAACTTAGAAATGTGACAGACACGATCGTTATTAGCGAGCCAACCAAGTAAAAGGCTGGTGAAACCGGGGAGCGCCGGTTTAGGAGGATATCGTATCAGCAGCTATCAGAGGAGAGGATTCAGAGACAGAAGGGACCGCGTCCCGTCCGTTCGAGTGAATGAGCGAATACGAGTTCGCGAGGTCCGGGTCATCGACGAAGACGGCACTCAAATCGGCGTTATGCCGCCCCAACAAGCAATCGAAATCGCAAGGGGCAAAGGTCTCGATCTTGTCGAAATTGCACCACAGGCTCAACCACCGGTTTGTCGAATTATCAATTTCGGCAAGTACCAGTACGAGCAAAAGAAAAAACAGAAAGAAGCTAAAGCGAAACAAACGTTCATTACGGTTAAGGAGATCAAGTTCAGGCCTGGCACGGATGAGCACGATTATGTGTTCAAAAAGAACAATGCGATTCGGATACTTCACGATGGCGACAAGGTGAAGGCGACCGTTCACTTCCGTGGCCGCGAGATTACTCACAAGGAGTTGGGGTTTGCGCTGCTGCAGAGGCTGGAGCAGGACCTCGCCGAAGCAGGAATAGTGGAAGTGAGGCCAAAGCTTGAAGGCATGAACATGTTTATTATGTTGTCGCCGAAGAAAAAATGAACTCATAAGATGATGTTCGATGAGTAGAAAATTTGTCGAACAGAACGGGGGAATATGCCGAAACTAAAGACACACAAGGGAGCGGCCAAACGCTTCCGACTAACTGCCACCGGTAAGGTCAAGCGGGGTCACTCGCACGCTCGTCACATCCTGACTAAGAAATCAACCAAGCGGAAGCGCGGTCTCGATATCGATGTGCTTGTGTCGACCGCGGATGAGAAACCGACCAAACGCATGCTTCCGTACGGTCGAAGCTAGCAAGGATTTATTCGGATAATGAAATCATAGGAGGGTTTTCTATGCCTCGCGCCAAACGTGGAAATAAGCGTCTACAGAAACGAAAAGATATTTTGAAGCTTGCCCGCGGCTATCGCGGCACCAAGAGCAAGCTCTACAGACACGCCAAGGAACAGGTGGAGCGTTCGTTGAATTTCGCTTTTACCGGCAGGAAGTTGAAGAAGAGAGATTTTCGCTCCTTGTGGATAGTACGAATCGGAGCCGCTGCACGAGCCAATGGGCTAAGCTATAGCCAGTTTATGCATGGACTAAGGCTGGCCGAAATCAGCCTCGATCGCAAAGTTCTTGCGGACCTCGCGGTTCATGAGCCGGCGGCTTTCACTGAAATATCGGGCAAAGTCAAGCAAGCCATTGAGTCGCGTCGCGCCACTGCGGCGTGATTTGATTCCAAGCTAAAACGCGGGCGAGCAATGGCATTGGCAATTGTCTCGCCCGTTAGTCACGTATGGACGAAAAACTATCAAACCTACTACAGCGGTTTCGTGAGGATCTGCAAGCGGTCGCAAACTCTGATGCCCTGACTGCGCTGCGCGACAAATATATCGGCAGGAAGTCGGGCCTTCTTGCCGCCGAGAAGAAAAGAATCGGATCCATCCCACCCGAAGAGCGGGCGGAATTTGGCCGGCAGGTGAATGAAATCAACGCAGAGGTTGAGGCGGAAATCGCGCGTCTCGCAGAACAATTCGCTGTTCAAGCGCAGACGGCCGCGCTCGAGCGCGAGACTCTCGACATCACTTTACCAGGCACCCGCCCGAAGCCAGGTCACCTTCATCCCATAACGTTAGTTCGGCAAAAGATCGAAGACGTTTTTGTGGCAATGGGCTACACGGTCGAGGATGGCCCCGAGATCGAAACAAGTTTCTACAACTTCGATGCTCTTAACATTCCGCCTGGTCACCCCGCTCGGGACTCCGCCGACACGTTTTATGTTTCAGAGAATCTCGCTTTGCGCAGCCAGACTTCAACCGTGCAGATACATACGATGCAGCGCCAGAAGCCGCCGCTTCGTGTGATCGCGCCGGGGCGGGTGTTCCGCCGGGACACGCCGGATCCGACGCACAATCCGATGTTCTTTCAGGTAGAAGGTCTAAACGTCGATCGACATATTACTCTCGCTGATTTGAAAGGAACGCTTCAAAAGTTTGTGGAGATGATGTTTGGTCCGAATGTGCGGACCCGATTTCGGCCATCGTACTTTCCGTTTACAGAGCCATCGGCAGAAGTCGATTTCAGCTGCTACGTGTGCGGAGGCACTGGTTGTCGTATATGTAAAGGCTCGGGTTGGATTGAGCTGGGTGGAAGCGGTATGGTTCACCCTAACGTGCTCGAGACGGTGGGAATTGATCCGGAAGAGTTCTCCGGTTTCGCCTTTGGTCTTGGAATCGATCGAATGGCGGGCCTGATGTATGACATCGATGATATTCGACTCCTGTTCGAAAACGATATCAGGTTTTTGGAGCAGTTTGCTTAAACTGAACATTTAACGTTCAGCGTTTAGAGCTTAGCGTTCATCGGTCAGGTTTTGGCAGGTAAGCTCTCCGAAGTCGTGTTTGAGAACCGAATACCATACAGCTGAGTAATAAAGGTTAAGCTTTTGAACTTATCCTCGTGGTTGAAGCTAAAACAATGAACGCCAAACGCAACTCTGAACGCCTAACGCTAAACGCCTAACGCTGAACCCTGAACGAGCAACGTTAAACGTTAATGTCCTCTTCTTCACACCAACCCTTAGACAAAACCGTATTTATCCTGGGGGGAGCGGGATTGGTTGGTACCCAGATCTCGTACCAGATCGCTCGCGACCTGAGGCCTGAAAAGATCATCATCGCTTCATTGTTTCAGAAAGAAGTTCGAGACGTTGTTCACGATCTTCGAAAGGAATTCTCCACCATAACCTTCGTTGAGCTCTGGGGTAATATCTTTGTCCGATCCGAATTCGCACGATCCGATCGAGATGAACTACTCGCGAGCCGAACGCGTCGCCGCTCGTTGTACGATGATTTGTTTGGTTCGCTCGATGATGCCTACGATCGCTCGATGCTTGCGAAGGCGGTCCGGGAACATGGAGCGGACGTGCTGATCGATTGCGTGAACACCGCATCAGGCATCAGCTACCAGGACGTCTACACAAATGCAATTGAGGTTAGGAAATCTCTCGATTTTATTTCGGATCGGATTGACGACCGCGACTTTAAGCTTATCTCGGACAACCGCAAGCTTGTCGAACGAACCTTTGAAACGCTGCTGCTTTCACAATCGATCCCTCAGTTGATCCGGCATACGCAACTTCTCTACCGTGCGATGGTGGAGGTTGGAACACGTGTCTACGTCAAGGTAGGCACTACCGGTACTGGCGGAATGGGGCTTAACATTCCCTACACCCACGGGGAGGACAAGCCTTCTGCTAAGCTGATGTCCAAGACCGCAATCGGATTCGCTCATACCGGGTTGATGTTCCTGATGGCCCGTACTCCTGGAGGACCGATAGTCAAAGAGATTAAGCCCGGCGCGATGATCGGTTATAAGAAAGTCACATATCAATCGCTAAAGCACCATCTCGACAACACACCGATAGTAGTCTACGCACCGAGAACGCAACGCTTCGACGGCGAGCTTGAGCTGGGGATGCCTAGTCAGGAATTCAAGAAACTCGGCGAGCTCGAGATGGTTGGAGTCGATACCGGCGAGAACGGCTTTTTTGCGCGAGGTGAATTTGAAGCCGTGACTTCGATAGATCAGATGGAGTTTGTTACTCCTGAGGAAATAGCCAGCAACGTGGTGCTTGAGATTAAGGGGAGCAATACCGGCGTGGATGTTATCGCCGCGATTGATGCCGCAATAATGGTGCCCAGCTATCGCGCGGGTTACCTGCGCGGCTCGGCCATCGAAGCGATGCGGAGACTCGAATACGAGACCAATTCGCATTCAATAGCAACCGGTGAGCTTGGTCCACCAAAGCTGACAAAGCTGCTTTATGAAGCGCACCTCCTAAAAACAAAATACCGTACTCTCCAGGCAGTCACCGAGCAGCAGGCTTCCGAAGTCTCCGACGCGCTGTGGCGATATGTCCAACGAAACAACGACCTTCGCAACACTATCATTTCGATCGGCATTCCGATTCTTCCCCCGGAGGGTGATCGGTTGGTTCGCGGCCCGCGAATCAATGTCCCCGAATACGCAGGACAAACCAAACTACCGGTTACTGAAGGAGCGATTGATGAATGGGCAGAACGAGGTTGGCTCGACCTGAGGACAAGCAATATGAAGCGCTGGCAGGAGCGATTCCGCCGGATGCTTAGATCTGCGCAGACCATTCATCGACAGGGATCGGCCGCAATCACAATGGAAGCCTACCGCAGCGAGGAGATAAGGATCGGCGAAGTGGTGGGATGGATCTTCAACAACGAGGAAGGCGGCCATCGAATCAAATAAGATCTTTTGCTTCTGAGTAATTGCGTTCTATGTCGGTAAAATCGATCGATGACTCGCAGCCAGCGGATAGTATCTAAAACTAAACGCCGATGACTTGTATTGGTGCGCGAGCCATGATATCTATGCGCCACCAACAGTCAATATCTTCACCCTGAGGACAACAAAATATGGAAGCCCCTGCTTTGGTGAGTGGTAGGAGGTGCAGTTGGTGTGGAACTCTGAATTCCCCGACAGAGAGTGTTTGTTCTAAGTGTGGCGCAGTCTTTTCCTCTATACAGGCTGTCGTTGTCCCGGCGGCCGAACCTGCGGTTGTCGTATCCAATCAGTCCGAAATCACAAACAATTCCGATCAGGACGCAGTCCTCGCTGTTGTTGATAGTTCGATGTTTGACAAGATAAGCAATGAGGCGATGAAAGGCCTCGGGTTTGGTCCTACGTTTGTGTCGGGCTACAGCGTTGCGTTAATCGTAGTCGGATGCCTCTCGGTGTTTATCCTGATAAGCATCGCCGGCGCAGTAGTGGACATTTCTGTGATACAGGTTTTGTCAAAGGCACCTGGCATACGAACAACTTCCCCTGGAGTAAGTGACAGTCAGATACTCGCGCTGGTTATTCGGTTCTTACTCACCGGGGTTGTGTTGTTGATCGCGGTCTTTTTCCTGATTTGGATATATCGAGCGCATAAGAATCTTAAGGTATTTGGCGCGACCGAGCTGAAGTACAGTCCAGCCTGGGCGGTCGCAAGTTTTTTTGTCCCTTTGCTCAATATCTTCCGCCCATACCAGGTGATCGCCGAGATCTGGAAAGCGAGCGCTAAGGACGTCCGTCGAGGAGGTGGCGCCAACTGGAAATTCGAACATATTCCTGCTTACTTCGGTGTATGGTGGGGGCTATGGCTGCTCTCAGGCTTATTGGATTTCTTTAGCGCCTTCATGATCCTTGGTGGGGGACTTTCTAATCAGCAGTTGGTTGCCAGCCGGTACCGTCTGGTTTACGACGTTGTTAGCATTACCTGCGCATTACTGGCAATTGTCGTGGTTTTAAGGATCACCGCCAGACAGGAGACTACCAACCGTAACGTCTGTTTGAATGAGGCCGCCTTACAGCATTGATTTTGCTTGATTAGTTATAACGCAACCAACGGCCGAGTTCCGCAAGGTTGGGTCGTTTCCCATACATTAGTATTCCTACGCGGTATATCTTCGCTGAGAGCCAGACAAATCCCAAAATCGTGGCAAGCATGATGGCCATCGACAATAAGACTTGCCACGCCGGTGGATTAATCACTGCAATCCTCAACATCATTAACGTAGGGGCGAAGAATGGCACCATCGACAATACGATCGATGAGGTGCTGCTGGGATTCGACATCACCAGGCCAAAAATCATCATGGGAACTACGAGCAACAGCGTAACTGGAAATTGCGCCTGCTGGGCATCCTCCTCGCTCGAAACGGTAGAACCAACCATCGCGTATAACGTCGCATACAGGAAGAAACCGAGCACAAAATAAAGAACAAAATAGACCAACAGGTTTAATGGAATGCTCGGTACACGACCTCCTTGCGATGCGAACAATTTTGCGCCGAACATCGAAAGCAGTCCCGCTGAAAGCGCCCAGATCCCAATCTGCGTGAGTCCCACCAGACCAATGCCGATAACTTTGCCCAACATCATCTGGGTCGGCTTTACAGATGAGATTACCACCTCAACTATTCGAGACTGCTTCTCTTCGATCACTCCTCGCATGACGAAAATGCCATAAAACAAAACCGACATGTAGAGGAAGAAAAGCAGAGCGAATGCGACCATAAAATCCTGACGCATTCCGCCTTCTGTGGATTCTCCGCCGGCCCCGATCTTGAACTGTTTCAGATCGATAGGCTTCATGTATTGGCCGATCTTGCTCGCGTCGAACCCAGCACGCATGAGTTTGCGTTCCGCGATTGTGGCGCTCACTGCCCCCTCGAGCGCGCGAATCGAGAAATCACTGAGGTTCTTCGCATGATATTCGGGAGGAACATCGTCCAGGATCTTCGGGCCTAAGACCAGGAATGCTTTGTCTGGGCCCTTGTTTCCGGATCCGCTTGACTGGCTCTGTATCAGTTCGCGCGGGTCTTGTTCGGCGGTGACGACCTGTCGGGTTAGTACAAATCGCGTGGAGCTATTAAATTCCTCATCGGAATTCGAATCGTTCTTTGACTCCACTCTGCTTTTGAGTCCTGCGAACAAGTCGGGATCCCCGCTCTGATCAAGCACGGTTACGTATCGTTCACCGCCACCGCCTCGCTGGGCGAGGAAGCCTGGCAATATGATGAGGCCGAGAAGTAACAGAGGGCTTATTACAGTTCCTATAGCAAACGCCCTCGTTCGCACTCGCACGAGGTATTCACGCTTGATGATCACCCAAACTTTTTTCATATGTTTTACCGAGCGGCTTCCGCGACCTGGGCCCTGTTCTTTGAGCCGGTTACGGTTTCGATGAAGATTTCGTTGAGCGAGGGTTCAACGAGTTCGAAGCGATTTACGCGTGCGCCCGCTTCCAAAGCTCGTCGGAGCACCTCTTGGGCATCTGCGCCGTCGCTTAGCAGAATCTCACTGTAATTTGCGAAACGCTTATGTTGTTTGACCAGATCGACTCCGAGGAATGAGTCCGTTCCTTCGTAATCAAGGATCACCGTGTTTTTCCCATAACGTCTCTTTACTTCTCGAAGGCTGCCGGACAGTACCTGCCTGCCATGGTTGATCAAACAAATGTCGTCGCACATCTGTTCAACTTGTTCCATCTGATGGGTGGAAAAGATGATCGTCTTGCCCTGTTGCTTTAAGTCAAGGATTACACTCTTGAGTAAATCCACGCTTACCGGATCAAGTCCGGAAAACGGTTCGTCGAGAATCATCACTTCAGGGTTGTGAATTATGCTACCGATGAACTGAACCTTCTGCTGCATGCCTTTTGAGAGATCAGTCGGTTTCTTATTCTTCCAATCGGAGAGTTCGAGCCGCTTGAGCCAGTCGTCCACGCGTCGCGAGGCTTCCGACGAGCTCACACCTTTCAGATTAGCGAAAAATACAAGCTGGTCGCCAATTTTCATTTTTTTGTACAAACCGCGCTCTTCCGGCAAGTATCCGATGAAAGGCTGCAACTCGGGGGAAACCTGTTTGCTCATAACGAGTACATCGCCGTCGTCCGGCGCGAAGATATTGACGATCATTCGGATCGAGGTGGTCTTGCCGGCGCCGTTCGGTCCGAGCAGTCCGAATATAGTCCCTTGTCTTACCTCAAATGATAAATCTTTAACGGCAATAAACTGATCGAACCGTTTAGTGACGCTCTTCAGCTCTACGACATTCATCAAATGTCCTCCGGCGCTGTTCTGACTTTCTAATCGACGAATTTGAGAAGCCCGTACGACGCGATTCTACAACCGTTCCTGAAAGGACCTGATTGAGAGTTCTTTCCTTATTCGTTCTTCTCTCGGTATCTGTTCTCAGCATTTGGCTGGATCGAACTGTATCTGCCAGGATCAAAATTTCGAGTAGTGTTTTCCGTAACGCTCGGCATGCTTGTAGGCGAAGGCGGCAGTTGTTGAGCAGTGTAGTCGCGCTGAAGAGATCGCTCCCCTTTACCGTAATGAGGAGTCGGCTCGTAGCCCGCAAGACGCAAGAGCAACCACACTAATAAGCCGACTACGCAAACGACCGTAGCACCGCCAAATCCCATAATCGCGATCAGTGCTCGCGTATCAAAACCTGTACGTTCTCCCAGATTGTAAACCGTAGAAAAAAGCGCAATGAATCCGCCAATACAAACGAGAGCGACAGGCAATATCAAGCCAAACATCTTGCCAAACGATGATTTCGCCTCTATTGGGGCATTGGGCCCGCTCAATCCAGCGCCGCACCGCTTGCAGTAATTTAGTCCTTGTGTAGATTCGGCGCCGCAATCTGGACAATACATTCCGCCTCCGCGTCAGCTCTCTTGATCTACCGCCCGTCAAAGCGCGCTTCATCGAGTCTGCGCTGGTCGAATGAACGCGTTGTGTTTTCGGTGACGCTTCCGATGGGTAACGGCTGGGCCAATTGATGAGCTTCGTAGGTCACCGCGCGCCGATGTTCGATGTTTGCGCGATCGTACTTATGCGACTCAACCATTTTCATTAGCACTTGAGAGAGAATCTTGATGATCATCACGCTAGAGATCGCACCCCCAAAGAAAAAGAGCATTACCTCCCTGGTCCGAAACCCGGCCCCTATGAGGTCTCTAGCCATCGTCAACGGAAGACTGAGACCCAGAGCGGCAATGCAGGCGATAACGAGCAGAAACAGGACGATCAGTGAGACCGGTCTCCTGGCAGGCGCGAACTCGGATGTTGTAAGACTCGCGCCGCAGCGCTTACAGTATTTCAATCCTTCGACCGAGTCGATCCCACAAGCCGGACAATACATATTGGTTCCTTGCGCCTCCTTTATTGGGAGATCCGACGTAGCGCTTTACTCAAAAGGGGACCCAGTGTTACTACGAACCATGTGGATCAGAGGTTCGCTTCAATGATCCAAGCTTCAGCGGTAAACAACATAATAACCCGAGATCAGAGGCAAAAGAAAACAACGAAAACTGCGGTTAGTCGTGAACTCCCCCAGCCGCCAACGCATTTTTGCATACAGCACAATATCGGATCGTTACCAAAACTTGCGGCGCGCGAAATCAGCGTGCTAGATTGAGGTACATTAGTGAAAGACTTTTAAAACCGACCCGAGGATAAATACCGTGTCACAACCAGCATCTTCTATATCTGAAAGCGCACCTCGCGCGCTCACTTCATTGAGTGACGAAGAGTCTCTTTTTCAGCAGTCAGTCCGCGAGTTTGCTGAGCAGCAGGTCCGACCGCTTGCAGGTGAAATGGATGAGAAGGGGAAATTCTCTTCTGAGATTATTCAACAGTTCTTTGATCTTGGTCTGATGGGGATTGAGATACCGGAAGAGTACGGCGGACAGGGCGGCACTTTCTTTAACGCTATCCTTGCGGTTGAAGAGCTGTCACGTGTCGATGCTTCGGCTGGAGTGATCGTCGACGTGCAGAATACGCTGGTCAATAATGCCATCCTGCGTTGGGGTACTGAGGATCAAAAAAAGCAATATCTCCCGCGGCAGGCAGCAAATTCGGTAGGGGCTTATGCACTATCGGAAGCTGGCTCGGGAAGCGACGCGTTCGCCCTTGCGACGAAGGCTGAGGATAAGGGCGATCATTTTGTTTTGAATGGACACAAGCTTTGGATCACTAACGGTGCTGAAGCGGGTCTGTTTATCGTCTTTGCGAATGTTGCGCCGGATAAGGGCTATCGAGGGATCACTGCATTTCTTGTTGAGCGCGATTTCCCAGGGTTCACTGTCGGAAAAAAAGAGAACAAGCTCGGGATTCGTGCGAGTTCCACGTGCGAATTGATTCTCGAGAATTGCGTGGTGAAGAAGGAGAACGTTCTGGGCGAGATCGGGAAGGGCTACAAGATCGCCATTGAGACACTGAACGAAGGGCGAATCGGGATCGGAGCCCAGATGGTCGGCGTCGCTCAAGGTGCTCTGGAATGTGGCATAAACTATTCGCGTGAACGCCAGCAGTTTGGCAAATCGATAGCGTCCAATCAGGGCGTGCAGTTTCAGATAGCTCAGATTGCCACCGAACTCGAAGCGGCCCGGTTGATGGTATACAACTGCGCTCGGTTGAAGGACTCAGGCGAGGACTTCGTTAAGCAGGCGGCCATGGCCAAGCTATTCACGTCACAAGTGACTGAGCACGTCACATCCCAGGTAGTCGAGCTTTACGGCGGCTATGGATACACGAAAGATTATCCGGCTGAAAAGTACTACCGGGACGCCAAGATCGGAAAGATCTACGAAGGTACGTCGAACATGCAGCTTCAAACAATCGCGAAGTTGATTCTTGGGGATGTTTAGATGGAGTGATGAGCATTACTTAGGCACGATGGTAATCGAACCAGAAATGGTCGTTATTCGATCCGGCGAATTCCTAATGGGTTGCGACACCGGCGCCGAAGATGAAAAACCTATCCATCAAGTCTATGTAGATCAATTCGCAATAGGGCGCTTCGCAGTCACCAATCGTCTCTATAGCTTCTTTATAGACGCAACCAAATTCCAAGCTCCTCAGACCTGGAATGATCCTCAGTTCAACCATCCAGAACAGCCAGTAACCTCCGTCAGCTGGTTCGACGCAGCGGGGTTCTGCACATGGCTCTCGAATGAAACCGGAAAAACTTATCGTCTTCCCACTGAAGCCGAATGGGAACGAGCAGCGCGAGGTGGACTTGAAGAACGGCTCTACACGTGGGGAGACGAAGCGCCCCAGCGACAGCCAGGTTACTTTGACCGTTGGCTGAACGGACCGGAGCGCGTCGGTCAGCGGCCCCCAAACGGGTTTGGACTTCACGATATCTCCGAGAATGTCCACGAATGGTGTGCCGACTGGTACGAACGACATTATTATATCGAGTCAGACCGCTTAAACCCTCAGGGACCTGCGAACGGACTCAGACGTGCTTCAAGAGGTGGTTCTTGGCGTCACCAGGTTAAGATTACCCGAGTAGCGGCGCGCAGTAGCATCCCGCCGGATTTTAAATACAGTGACTACGGCTTCCGTTGCGCATTGAGTCTTTGATTCCAAGCCGTGCGTGCTGCCACAGCCTACCGCCTTCTGCCTACTGCCTTCTGCCTACTGCCTTCTGCCTACTGCCTTCTGCCTTCTGCCTACTGCCTTCTGCCTAGTGCCTCCTCTAACGGTCAGTAACCTGTGTAACTGTTGACAACCTTGTAGTCGTTTCATACTATCTACGCCGGACGCTTACTTCGCGCGACGTGCCTCGGACCGAGACTTCAGTCCAAGGACGGTTCTTCAGCGCGTTCAACTCCCAGACTGAGAGTTGACACATCATTTACAACTACATCAATCCTGACCTCACACTAGCTAAACTCTGTTCCGGCAGATACTTCGCAGACTCTGCGCTGTCCCTCGACAGAAAACTTTCAAAGGGGCACAAATGCTAAATCAGAAAGCAGACTCCAGTTCTTCCAACGCGGACTTATTGCAGGCATTGAAAGCTCTCGAGCGAGGCGATTTCTCCGCCCAGCTGCCTGAGCATGCAAGCGGTATCGAGCGAGAAATAGCTCGGACCTTCAACGGTATTGTGAGGCTTAACAGGAGGTTGGCCAGCGACCTCGAGCGGGTTAGCAGCGGCGCGGAATCGAAAGAGAAGATTTCGCCCAACAAAAAGTCTCCACCGGCGAGAGGTCAATGGGCTAAGTCCTTTAGCGCGTTAGACACCATTGCAGTAACGATGGCCACACCCACTCTCAAAGCGATGAGAAATGGGTCTACCGCCGTCGACAAGGAGCTCTTGAAGACCGTGGTCGCCCTGAAGGGCGGCGATTTCTCCGTCCGCCTCCCCGGTGACTGGGTCGGAGTTCACGGAAAAATTGCCGATACCCTCAACGACGTCATTGCCCGAAATGACAGTCTTACAAAGGAGCTCGAGCGCGTCAGCAGGGTCGTCGGCAAGGAGGGCAAGATCACCCAAAGGGCAGCACTGCCTGCGGCTGATGGCTCGTGGACCAGCCTGATTGATAGCGTCAACATGCTTATCGACGATATGGCCCGCCCGACTACTGAGATGGCTCGGGTAATCGGAGCAGTGGCAAACGGTGACCTCTCCCAGACAATGGCCCTCGAAGTTGACGGCAGACATCTGAAGGGTGACTTCCTTCGATCCGTGAAACTGGTGAACGCAATGGTGGGTCAACTCGGTTCCTTTGCGTCTGAGGTAACACGAGTGGCCCGAGAAGTCGGAACGGAAGGCAAACTCGGAGGTGAAGCGAAAGTAAAAGGCGTTGCAGGCACATGGAAAGATTTGACCGATAGCGTCAACTCAATGGCAGGAAACCTCACCGCTCAGGTCCGAAACATCGCCGAAGTGACCACAGCGGTCGCGCGCGGCGATCTTTCCAAGAAAATCACCGTAGACGTCCGCGGGGAAATCCTCGAGCTTAAGAATACGATCAACACGATGGTCGATCAGCTCAACGCATTCGCTTCTGAAGTCACACGCGTGGCAAGGGAGGTTGGAACTGAAGGTAAGCTGGGCGGCCAGGCGCAGGTGCCTGATGTCGCCGGAACCTGGAAGGACTTAACCGACAACGTAAACTCGATGGCCGGTAACCTCACCGACCAGGTTCGTAACATCGCCGATGTGACCACCGCCGTAGCCAACGGCGATCTTTCCAAGAAGATCACAGTAGACGTTAAAGGCGAGATCCTGGAACTCAAGAACACCATTAACCGAATGGTGGACCAGCTCAACTCATTCGCTTCGGAAGTGACTCGCGTTGCTAGAGAGGTCGGAACTGAAGGTAAACTGGGCGGACAGGCAGAGGTACGAGGCATAGCCGGCACCTGGAAGGACCTCACCGACAACGTGAATTCGATGGCCGGCAACCTGACCGGTCAGGTGCGAAACATCGCGGAAGTCACAACCGCAGTCGCAAACGGAGACCTCTCCAAAAAGATCACCGTAGATGTCAAGGGCGAAATCCTCGAACTAAAGAATACGATCAATCGAATGGTCGATCAGTTGAACTCGTTCGCTTCGGAAGTAACCCGAGTGGCGAGAGAAGTCGGTACCGAGGGCAAACTCGGCGGGCAGGCCGAAGTGCCAGGAGTAGCCGGTACCTGGAAGGACCTCACCGACAATGTGAACTTCATGGCCGGCAACCTGACCGCCCAAGTCCGCAACATCGCCGAGGTCAGTACCGCAGTGGCAAAGGGCGATCTTTCCAAGAAGATCACCGTAGACGTCCGCGGTGAAATCCTCGAACTAAAGAACACGATCAACGTCATGGTGGACCAGCTGAATTCGTTCGCCTCGGAAGTTACGCGAGTAGCTCGCGAGGTCGGCACCGAGGGTAAGCTGGGCGGCCAGGCTGATGTCCGTGGGGCAGGCGGCACGTGGAAGGACCTCACTGACAGCGTTAACTCGATGGCCGGGAACCTCACCGACCAGGTCCGCAACATCGCTGAGGTGACCACCGCCGTGGCCCGAGGCGATCTCTCAAAGAAAATTACCGTCGACGTTAAGGGCGAGATCCTCGAACTAAAGAACACCATCAACGTCATGGTCGACCAGCTAAACGCGTTCGCTTCTGAAGTCACCCGAGTAGCAAGGGAGGTCGGAACCGAAGGCAAGCTGGGCGGCCAGGCGCAAGTGCCCGATGTCGCCGGAACCTGGAAGGACCTGACCGACAATGTGAACTCTATGGCAGGTAACCTTACCGGTCAGGTGAGAAACATCGCCGAAGTGACGACCGCCGTAGCAAACGGCGACCTTTCAAAGAAGATCACCGTGGACGTGAAGGGGGAGATTCTGGAGTTGAAGAACACCATCAATCGAATGGTGGACCAGCTCAACTCTTTTGCTTCGGAAGTAACTCGAGTTGCAAGGGAAGTCGGAACGGACGGCAAGCTCGGCGGGCAGGCTGATGTACGTGGCGTCGGCGGAACCTGGAAGGACTTGACCGACAGCGTTAATTCGATGGCCGGAAACCTTACGGGCCAGGTTCGTAATATCGCCGAAGTTACAACAGCCGTTGCTAACGGTGATTTGTCAAAGAAGATCACAGTCGACGTGAAGGGCGAGATTCTGGAGCTGAAAAACACGATCAACAGAATGGTCGACCAGCTCAACTCATTCGCTTCGGAAGTGACGCGCGTGGCGAGAGAGGTCGGAACTGAAGGTAAGCTGGGCGGCCAGGCTCAGGTGCCCGGGGTCGCCGGAACATGGAAGGATCTTACCGACAACGTAAACTTCATGACCGGCAACCTCACCGCACAAGTTCGAAACATCGCAGACGTCACCACCGCCGTGGCGTACGGCGATCTATCCAAGAAGATCACCGTAGACGTGAAGGGCGAGATTCTGGAACTCAAGAACACGATTAACCGAATGGTGGACCAGCTCAACGCATTCGCTTCCGAAGTTACGCGAGTCGCTCGCGAAGTAGGTACGGAAGGCAAGCTCGGCGGACAAGCAGAAGTACCCGGCGTCGCCGGCACCTGGAAGGACCTAACCGACAACGTGAACTTCATGGCCGGCAACCTGACGGTTCAGCTTCGTGATATGTCCAAGGTCGCAACCGCAATCGCGAACGGCGACCTTACTCAGAAGATCACCGTAGATGTGCGCGGAGAAATTCTCCAAATCAAAGAAGTTATCAACGTTATGGTCGACCAGCTCAACGGATTTGCTTCCGAGGTGACCCGCGTGGCGCGCGAGGTCGGTACAGAAGGAAAGTTGGGCGGACAAGCCGAAGCGCGAGGCGTAGCCGGCACCTGGAAAGACCTTACTGATAACGTTAATTTCATGGCAAGCAACCTCACTGCTCAGGTTCGTAACATAGCCGACGTCACCACCGCAGTCGCTAACGGAGATCTGTCAAAGAAAATTACGGTCGACGTAAAGGGAGAGATCCTGGAACTGAAGAACACGATCAACGTCATGGTTGATCAGCTCAACTCGTTTGCGTCGGAAGTTACCCGAGTTGCACGTGAAGTCGGAACTGAGGGCAAACTCGGCGGACAGGCCGAAGTGAGCGGAGTCGCCGGAACCTGGAAAGATCTCACCGATAACGTGAACTTCATGGCCGGCAATCTTACTGGACAGGTTCGCGGTATTGCGCAGGTCGTGACGGCGGTCGCTAACGGCGATCTGAAGCGTAAGCTGACCATCGAGTCGAAAGGCGAAATTGCCGAGCTGGCGGACACCATCAACGCCATGACCGATACATTGGCCACTTTCGCAGAACAGGTAACCACAGTTGCTCGCGAGGTAGGTGTGGAAGGAAAGCTGGGCGGACAAGCTAACGTGCCCGGCGCCTACGGAACCTGGAGAGACCTTACTGACAACGTGAACCAACTCGCTGCAAACCTCACCACTCAGGTTCGAGCGATCGCTGAGGTTTCCACAGCGGTTACTCAGGGTGACTTAACAAGATCAATTGCCGTCGAAGCGCAAGGCGAGGTCGCGGCCCTGAAGGACAACATCAATGAGATGATCCGCAACCTTAAGGACACGACCCAGCAGAATACTGAGCAAGACTGGCTCAAGACTAATCTCGCTCGGTTCACTGGCATGCTCCAGGGTCAAAGAGATATGACGACGGTCGCCAATATGATTCTTTCGGATCTGGCCCCACTGGTTGATGCGCAACAGGGTGCGTTCTACGTGAATCAACCACAAGAGGACGGGCAGCCCCTAATGAAGCTGCTCGGTGGATATGCCTACACCAATCGCAAAAATCTCTCGAATGAATTCAGACCGGGAGAGGGTTTGGTCGGACAATGTGTTCTGGAGAAAAAGAGGATCCTGCTGGTCAATGTTCCGAACGATTACATCTATATCAGCTCGGGACTTGGCGAATCGCTTCCTCTAAATATTATCGTGCTGCCTGTGCTTTTCGAAGAGGAGGTCAAAGCAGTAATCGAGCTTGCCTCCTTCAACCGGTTCAGCGAGATTCATATGACCTTCCTGAATACCTTGACCGAAAGCATCGGTATCGTGTTGAACACAATCGAGGCAAACACTCGTACAGAGCAATTGCTCATTCAGTCTCAGTCTCTTGCTTCGGAGCTGCAGAGCCAGCAGGACGAGCTCAAGAAGACGAACGAACGGCTGGAGCAGCAGGCGCTCACGCTTCGCGAGTCCGAAGAGCGGCTGCGAAATCAGCAGGAAGAGCTTCGAAACACCAACGAAGAGCTCCAGGAAAAGGCAACACTTCTGGCGCAACAAAAGTCGGAAGTCGAGGCCAAGAATCGCGAGGTCGAAGAGGCTCGCTGGGCGATAGAAGAAAAAGCCGAACAGCTTGCTCTTACCTCAAAATACAAATCCGAATTTATGGCCAATATGTCTCATGAATTGCGAACGCCGCTTAACAGTATGCTGATCCTATCGCGGCAATTGGCCGAGAATGCGGAGGGAACGCTGAATAACAGGCAGGTGCAATTCGCCGAGACGATCCACTCGTCAGGCAATGACCTGCTATCGCTTATTAATGATATTCTGGATCTATCGAAGATCGAGTCCGGAATGATGGCGATCGAGACCAGCGAGGTACCATTCGCCGATGTCACCGATCAGATGAACCGCAGTTTCCATCAGCTAGCACAGGACAAGGGGCTTGAGTTTACGATTGAGACCGATCCAAGCCTGCCCCCGTCGATATTGACCGACCAGAAACGACTGCAGCAGATCCTCAAGAACCTGTTGTCGAATGCGTTCAAGTTTACCGCGCAGGGCGCGGTATCGCTTCAGATCAAACCGGTCGAGCGACGCGGCCACTTCGCATTGGACAGCCTCAACCAGACCGATATGGTTATCGGATTCTCGGTGGTAGATACGGGGATCGGGATTGCCGCGGATAAACAACAAATAATATTCGAACCGTTCCAGCAGGCGGACGGTACCACCAGCAGGAAGTATGGTGGAACCGGACTGGGCCTTTCGATTAGTCGAGAGATTGCGCGGTTGCTGGGCGGTGAGATTCGAATGGCAAGCATCGCCGGTGAGGGAAGCACCTTCACGGTTTACTTGCCGAGGACTCACAAGGCAGCCGAGATCGCAGCGGCTCAACAGCCATTAACTCGCGCAAGGGCGGCGTCCGGTTCGAGCACACCGTTATCACTGGCAAACCCGTATCCGTCGGTGGAGTACAACGAGGTATTTGAAATTGCCGATGATCGCGGCAACATCGAGCCCGGCGAACGATTGGTCTTGATCGTCGAAGATGATGCTCTGTTCGCGCAGCTCCTGTTGGACCTTGCACACGAAAAAGGATTCAAAGGCCTGGTATCGGGCCGCGGCGATGTGGCCTTGGCGCTGGCACGCAAATACAAGCCGGACGCGATCACTCTGGACATCAAGCTGCCCGACCAGGAAGGTTGGACAGTGCTCGATCGCTTGAAGCACGATTCCGAGACAAGTCACATACCAGTGCACGTTATTACAGCCTACGAACAACAGGTGCATTCGCGTGCATTCGGCGCATTTATGCATCTGCAGAAACCGGTTTCGCGCGAGGTGCTTGCTGATGCGTTCGATCAGATAGCGGCTTTTGCCGACCGAGATATGAAACGGCTGCTTGTTGTGGAAGACGACGATGCGCAGCGGATGAGTATCGTGGAGCTCATCGGCGGCGGCGATGTCGAAACGACCGACGTAGCTACTGCTGCGGAAGCTCTTGAAGCGATCAAGTCTAAACAATTCGACTGCATGGTTCTCGATCTAAGATTGCCGGATATGAGTGGATTCGATTTGATTGAGAAGATTCAAAAAGATCTGGGCCGCACCGATCTGCCAATCATCATCTATACCGGCAAGGAGCTGACCGAGAGAGAAGAGAGTCAATTGAGGAAGGTCACAGATGCCATTGTCGTCAAGGAGGCTAACTCTCCAGAAAGACTTCTGGCGGAGACGGCCCTGTTCCTCCATCGCGTGGAAGCAAATTTGCCCGAGCCGAAACGACGGATGATTCAGCAGGTTATGCGCCAGGATCCGGTGCTCGCAGGGAAGAAAGTGTTGATTGTAGACGACGATGTCCGCAATATCTTCGCCCTTTCCAGCGCATTAGAGAGTTATCAGATGGAGGTGCTCTATGCTGAGGATGGGCTGCAGGGGGTCAAAATCCTGCAGGAGAACCCGGACATCGATGTAGTGTTAGTGGACATAATGATGCCGGAGATGGATGGGTATGAGACGATGGAAGCGATTCGCAAGATAGACACCTTTGCCACACTGCCGATCATCGCATTAACGGCAAAAGCTATGAAGGCGGATCGTGAGAAATGCATCGAGGCCGGCGCATCCGATTACATCTCGAAGCCTCTGGATATCGACCAGCTACTATCGATGTTGAGAGTTTGGTTGTACGGACGCAAAGCAGCGCAGGCATGAACTCCGAAGGCGTAGAAAACAAACTTGAGTCCTTAGAAACCGATCTACTGCTTGAAGCGGTATATCGTTACTACGGATACGATTTCCGTAACTATGAACCGAGCGCGGTTCGCGGGCGAGTCCGCGAAACAATGCTGGCGACCCGCGTCTCGACGATTTCCAGGTTTCAAGAGAAGCTGTTACACGAACCGATGTTTCTCAGCCGGTTCCTTCGCGCATTTTCCAGCACCGGTCTCACTCTATTCTCAGATCCTAACTTCTTTAGGGCATTCCGCTTGAAAGTAGTTCCGACGCTAAGAACATATGCTTTTATTCGCGTCTGGCACGCCGGATGTTCAACGGGCGAAGATGTCTATTCAATGGCCATTTTGCTTAAAGAAGAGGGTCTTTATGCGCGATCTCGAATTTACGCGACCGACCTCAGTGAGATCGCATTGAAACAGGCCAGGATTGGCAGCTACACAGAATCGGCGATAGATCAGGCTGCGCGCGACTATCGAGACGCTGGAGGCGCCGTTTCGCTGTCGGATTACTTCAAGAAAAGAGGCAATCGACTGCTTATCGACCCTCTTCTCAAAAAGAATATTGTTTTTTCCGAGCACAATCTTGCTACCGACGGTTCCTTTAACGAGTTTCAAGTGATCGTTTGCCGAAACCTGCTCGGGCTTTTTAACCATACACTGAGGGAACGAGTCGGCAAGCTAATTAATGAGAGCTTGAGCCGATTCGGGATATTGGCACTTGGCCGTATTGAGTCGTTTGATTGGATGCCGTTTGGTTCCCGATACGAGCTGATCAACGAGGATGGCGGGCTCTATCAGAAGCTCGGTTCCACCGCGATCGCGACGCTTGGTTGGGGGGACAGCAATCGGCAGCGTGTTGAGCGATAAGGCATGAAAAGAGATTCCGCTAAAGTCAATATTTTGATGGTCGATGACAATGAGAGCAATCTCCTTGCTCTCGAGTCGATCCTTCAAGGTAGCGATCGGAACCTGGTTCGTGCTGCTTCCGGAGACGAAGCTCTGCAGTACCTTCTGCAAAATGACGCAGCGGTCATTCTGCTCGATGTTCGGATGCCTGGCATCAGCGGGCTCGAGACTGCTGAGTTGATCCGAGGCAGCAAGAGGACTCGAGACGTTCCGATAATCTTCCTCACAGCCTACGACAGCACCGACAGTCAAGACCTTTCCAGGGGTTATGCGCTTGGTGCGGTTGATTACATTGTTAAGCCGCTGGATCCAGACGCGCTGAAGTCCAAAGTCAACGTCTTCGTAGAGCTGTACAAGAAAACTGAACAGGTCAAGCATCAGGCTGCTCTGCTCCACGAGAAGAATATTCAATTGGAGACAGTTAATTTCGAACGGCTCGGCAAACTTGTCGATCTCGGCCAACGCCTCACGGCCGAACGAGATCCCGGGGAGCTCTTAAAGCTCTTTTGTGCCGCCGCACGCGATATCGTCGGTGCGCGAGAGGCTTACGTCAGGATTACAGAAACTACAGGAGGGCAGGTCGAGACCGTCGAGGAAGGCTGCCTCACAAAACAATCCGTTGAGCTGGAAGGTAGACCCATCGATGAGAACACATTGAATAGCCTTTCTTTGAAGGTGCATCCCTTGCGAGTGTCGAAAAATGAGAGCTCCACCCAGGACACAGTTTTGGCGAGTCACAATTCGATCGGCTCGCTCCTTTCGGCTCCGATTTCTTTGGTGGATAGAACAATTGGTTGGTTGTACCTGGTCGACAAGATTGATGCGCCGGAGTTCAGCGAAGGGGATGAGCGATTGGCGATGACTCTTGCCGGTCAACTTGCGGTGACCTACGAAAATGCGAGGCTCTACGCCGAAGCGCAGGAACACGCCGCCGAATTGCTCGCCGAGGTGAGGATTCGAAAACAGGCCCAGGAAGAAAAAGAGCGGTCACTGGTTAGCGAGAAGGCGGCTCGCATTGAAGCGGAAGATGCACAACGATTGAGCGCCAAACTGCTCATGCGAGAAGAACGCGCTCGTGCAGAGGCGGAAGCCGCGAATCGGCTCAAGGACGAATTCCTGGCGACTGTGTCGCACGAATTACGAACGCCCCTCAACTCCATTCTTGGATGGGCTCAACTCCTGCAGTCAGGCTCGCTTGATGAGGCATCTTCATCACGAGCTTTAAAGACGATAGAACGGAACACCAAGACTCTCGCGCAAATAATCGATGATCTGCTGGATGTCTCCAGAATAATCACCGGCAAACTGCGGCTGGATGTCAGGCCGGTAGAGTTGGCAACGGTCGTTGAATCTGTTTTGGAGGCCGTGCGACCGGCGACCGATGCCAAGAGCATCAAGCTCGACGTGTTCCTGAGCTCAGGAGTGGGTGCGGTTTCGGGGGATGCAGGCCGGCTGCAGCAGATCGTCTGGAACCTCTTGTCGAATGCAATAAAATTCACACCCAGCGGCGGCCAGGTCACCGTCAGACTAGAGCGCGTCTCATCTCGGGCTCGTATTACGGTTACTGATACTGGCGAAGGCATTGGTCCGGCCTTCTTGCCGTATGTTTTTGATCGCTTCAGTCAGGCAGACAGCACATTCACCCGCCCGCACGGAGGGCTGGGGCTCGGACTGGCGATAGTCAGGCATCTCGTCGAATTGCACGGCGGATCTGTTAGTGCCGAGAGTCACGGAAAGGGACTCGGCGCCACATTTACCGTTTCATTCCCGTTGCTCGCGTCGGAACAGACAGGAGACTCAATTGACAGAGAAGGTCTGGAGTTCGAGCAGCCGCCTTTGTCGGACGAGCAGAAAGATCTGACCGGGCTGACGGTAATGATTGTCGATGACGAGCTCGATGCCCGCGAGCTGCTGACGGTTATGCTGCAGCAGCGCGGCGCAAAAGTGATCGCGGCCTCATCCGCTGCGGAGGCGTTGGAGCTGCTTGCCAAAGCGTCAAATGGATCAATGCCAGACGTGCTGGTGAGCGATATCGGAATGCCGGGCCAGGACGGTTTTGAGCTGATCAGCCAGGTAAGAGCGATGGGACCGGAGAAGGGCGGCAACATACCCGCGATTGCTTTGACCGCTTATGCACGCTCGGAGGACCGTGCACGTGTTTTGGCAGCAGGCTTTCAGCACCACGTTCCGAAGCCGGTCGGACCGGCGACCCTGGCGATTGCGGTTGCCAACGTGGCGAGGCCAAAACGAAAGTCAGAACAGTCGCGAGCGCACACGGTCCAGGAGTCTGAGGGTGGGTGAGTTTTCGGTGAGGGGGTTGTGGGGGGATATCCTTTTGGGAATTTGAAGACTTGGTCGGATTAGGTTGCAGATTCGGATTCAAATTGCAGATTCAGATTTGCAGATTCAGATTGCACAGATTTCATATTTCAAATTGCAGATTTCAAATTGCAGATTTCAAATTGCAGATAATTGCAGATTTCAAATTTATTTCAAATTGCAATTTCAAACTTTCTTTTCAAAGCAATCTTTTCTAATTTCAAAGTAATCTTTACGCTTTCGACTAGTTTGAAATCCGGAGTTATGCAATTTGCAATCTGAAATCTGCAATATGAAATCTGCAAAGCTGAATATGAATCCGCAACCTGAAATCTGAAATCTGCAATTTGCAATCTGCAATTTGCAATCTGAAATCTGAAATCTGAAATCTGCAATTTGCAGTCTGCAATCTGAAATTCTGCAATCTGCAATCTGAAATTCTGCAATCTGCAATTCTGGAATCTGCAATCTGCAATTCTGGAATCTGCAATCTGAAATTCTGAAATCTGAATCCGAATCTGAATCCGAATCTTCAACCCCCTCCTTCATTTTTGTAAAAACTCCACCCGCGGAGTTAAAATAACCTTTTAAAAGGCGTCACCTGAAGTTCTTATTGCTCTACCTGAATTCTCCTGGCGACGCCTGACATTGCGGCCCTACTATCTCATCAAGGGAGTACTGAATGATCGAAGGCTTGTTGAAGCGAAAGGTTGAAAAACGGAGTTCAAGGGTTCAATTCCAGGGACGCATCCTCTTTCTAACCGAAGACCCCGCGATCTTAAGAGCACAGATTGAAGGAAAAGACCTCGATCCGGAACACATTCCCGCGCTGCGCAACGACATCTCGACTGACGAGATGACACCTGCTTACATTTGCTATTACTTCGATGAAACGCTTGGTGAATTCATCTATTTGGGGCTGAAATGTGGCGACCAGTTCCCGGTAAAGCGGAACGACGTCAAGAACGGCGGTTTCGTCGCATCCGTATCCGGCAAACGTCGGGGCAAAGGTTCAAGCCGCGAAGCGTCTCCGTATGCTGAGATTGCCGCCGGGCTGCGACTGGTTATCGCCGAAAACCATGAACGCATTTATAAGCAGAATTGCCAGAACCTCGGGTTGCTGACCTCAACGAATTTTGAACTGATCCCACGGGTGGCGATGGGCGAGGAGATACCGCTTGAAGAGTTCACTGCCGGCGAAGACGAAATAACGCGCCAGATTATCGAGTACGGCGGATTGTTCCCGTTTAATGTTGCCAGGCTCCAGGGAAAAGTTTCGATTCCGGCGATTAATACTTCCCGACGTCCGATGACCCTGGCGGAAAAGATCTTCGCCAGACACTTTGTTACCGATCTAGCGAAAGACCAGGTGGGAGTTGAAGCGGTCAAGCCCGGCGACGCGGGCTTCGTTCGCACCGACATTCGCTTTAGTCACGAATATGTGACACCGATGGCCTCAATTTTCTATGAAAAGCAGGTTGGGGCCGAGCCGATCAATGATCCGTCCTCGGTTTATTTCTTCCAGGATCATCTGACTTTCCTGGACGATGTTATGCCGGCCGAACGGAAGGCGATGGGCCTGCTCGACCTTGCTCACGAGTTGATTCGAAAGCAGGAATCCTTTGCAAAGAAGCAAGGCATCCGTTTGCACGGTGCGCAGCTCGACCGGCGCGGCTCCGAAGGCATCTGTCACAGCGTAATGCTCCAGGATTATGCGTTGCCGGGCCAGATCATAATCGGGTCCGATTCGCATACGCCGCACGCGGGCGCAGTCGGAGCGATCGCATTTGGCGTCGGCACGACAGACATATTCAATTCCTGGATAACCAAAGATGTTCGCGTGCGAGTTCCTGAGCAAGTCCGAGTAAGAGTATCGGGACGCAAGCCGGACAACATCACCGCAAAAGACTTTATGCTTGCGATTCTGCGAACTGACTTCGTGCGAAACGGCGATGCCATAGGCAAGATCGTCGAATACACTGGCGAAGCAGTTGCCGATCTGAACATCGATGAGCGAGCTACAATGACCAACATGGCGGCGGAAGTCGGCGCGTTTACCGGCATCGTTGCTGCCGATCAAAAGACTGTCGAGTTTCTCGTCGGACGCGGCGAAACCCGCGCCGAAGCCGAGGCGATGTGCGCAGGGATGACCAGTGATGATGACGCCGAGTATGCGTTGACGATTGACATTAACGCCAGCGACCTTCGCCCAATGATTGCCACGCCGGGCGATCCCGGAAACGGAATGTATGTAGACGAGTTGGTTGAGCCGGTTAAGATAGACATCGCATATGGGGGATCATGCACTGCGGGAAAGAAAGAAGATCTCGATATGTACGTGCGAGTCTTTCGCGAGGCGTTGGCTCGAGGGCAACGAGTTCACAAGGATGTGCAGTGCTTTATTCAGTTCGGCTCGGTGGAGGTCAGGAGATATTGCGAGGAGCGCGGATACATGGACGTGTTACGAGAAGTAGGAGCTCAGATCATAGAGCCGAGCTGCGGCGCCTGTATAAATGCCGGTCCTGGCGTGAGCACCTTGAAGACGCAGGTGGTTGTGAGCGCTCAAAATCGAAACTTCCCTGGTCGCAGCGGTCCCGGTCAGATGTATCTTGCGTCGCCCTACACGGTGGCCGCCTCGGCGATCGCGGGTTACCTTGTAGAGTACAAGCCAGCATCAGCAACGACAGCGTGAGGATTGCGAATGGTGATTGCCGATTTGTGATTGCCGCTTTGCGATTGTCGATTGATGTTAGTTCGCTATGTCCTGTCGCAAAATGCCAATCGGAAATCGGCAATCGGAAATTGCAAATTTCGCAATTGCAGATTTCAGAGTGCAGATTATTGCACATTCAAAATCCGAATCGCCCATCAGCGGAGGGTTATTGATGGCCAGTCAACCGAAGATCGAAAAACATCACGGCCTCGATCGCGAGACCATGCTCAAGATCTATCGCTTGATGTACATGTCGCGCCGGATCGACGATAAAGAGCTGCAACTCAAGGCGCAGAACAAAATCTTCTTTCAGATCTCGGGAGCTGGTCACGAAGCGGTGCTCGTCGCGGCTGCTCTCTCTCTCAAGCCCGCGTATGACTGGTTCATTCCGTACTACCGTGACCGTGCCCTGTGTCTCGCTCTTGGAGTATCAGCGACCGAAATGCTTTTGCAGGCGGTGGGCGCTGCTGATGATCCAGCAAGTGGGGGACGCCAGATGCCAAGTCACTGGGGAAGCAAACAGCTGAATATCGTTTCGCGATCATCTCCAACCGGCACTCAATTCCTGCAAGCAGTTGGGTGTGCGGAGGCAGCCTCCCGCGCGGAATTGATGAGCGAAGACCCAGCGAAGCTCATCACGAGCTACCAGCCGGACGGCGTCGTCTACGTATCGGCGGGAGACGGGACTACGAGTGAAGGAGAGTTTTTTGAATCGCTGAATACCGCCTGTAATCTGAAGCTTCCGGTGCTTTATTTGATTGAAGACAACGGTTATGCGATTTCGGTTCCGGTTGAGGTTCAAACCGCCGGCGGCAGCATCTCGAAGCTCCTGACGGGATTCCCGGATCTGTTTATTCAGGAAGTGGACGGATGCGACCCAATTGCGAGCTATGAAACGTTGGTCCGAGCAGTAGACTACTGCCGGTCAAGAAAAGGCCCTGCCCTGGTTCACGCTCGTGTAATTCGTCCTTATTCGCACTCTCAATCCGACGACGAAAAACAATACAGGTGCGCCGAAGAGCTGGATGAGGAGACTCGACGAGACCCGGTCCATTCTTTCCCGAAGTTTCTGATATCAGAGGGGCTTGCAACCGAGGACGAAATCAACAGGATTTCCCAGGAAGTAGACGATGAGGTAAACCGGGCTGCCGACGAAGCGCTGGCTGCGCCAAAACCGGCTAAGGAGACAGCAGTTCGATACGTTTACTCGCCCGACGTCGATCCTACGTCAAAGGAATTCGATAAATCCGAAAGCGCCACATCGACCAGCTCTGACGAGCAGGACGCACGGGCTCCGAAGACGATGCTCGATCTGATCAACGCCTGTCTTCACGATGAGATGGCTCGCGACGAGCGAATATTGGTCTTTGGCGAGGACGTCGCGGACTGCAGCAGAGAACAGCACCTTGAGGACGTGAAGGGAAAGGGCGGGGTATTCAAAGTTACGTTCAACCTCCAGCGCCGGTTCGGCAATGCCCGAGTGTTCAACACGCCCCTTGCTGAGGCCAATATTGTGGGTCGCGCTTTCGGGCTGGCGGTGCGTGGGTTGAAACCGATCCCTGAGATCCAGTTTTTTGACTATATCTGGCCTGCATATCATCAACTGAGAAACGAAGTCCCGTTGATGCGGTGGCGATCAAACAATGCCTTCAAATGCCCAATGGTTATCCGGGTGGCAATAGGCGGTTATTTGAAAGGCGGCGCGATTTGTCATAGTCAGTGCAGCGAGGTGTTGTTCACTCACACTCCCGGCTTGCGCGTGGTGATGCCCTCCAATGCGTTGGATGCAAACGGTCTGCTTCGTACGGCGATTCGCTGCGATGACCCGGTGATGTTTTTGGAACACAAGCACCTTTATAGACAGACCCATAACAAAGGTGTGTATCCCGGCCCCGACTACATGATCCCGTTTGGAAAAGCGAGAGTGGCGCGCGAGGGGTCTGACGTTTCAATTGTCACTTACGGCGCGACCGTTTTTCGGTCCGTGGTTGCCGCAAACAAGGTTCAGGAAGAACACGGGATCAGCGCAGAGGTGATCGACCTCCGTAGCCTGAGCCCCTACGATTGGGAAGCGATCACCCGCACGGTGCAAAAGACCGGAAAGGTCCTGGTTGTCTATGAGGACGCGGAGTCGTGGGGCTACGGAGCTGAGATTGCTGCGCGCATTGCTGATGAGCTGTTCGAAGATTTGGACGGCCCGGTCAAAAGAGTAGCCGCACTCGATACGTTCGTAGCGTATAGCCCAGATCTTGAAGATGAGATATTGCCGCAGGTTGACGATGTCGCGGCTGGAATCTTACAGCTGGCCCGTTACTAGGCCATTAACCCCTATTCGCAGGAGAAAACAATGCCTCTAAATCAATCATTGCTACCCGAGTTCGATCACGAAATGGCAAATACTCGAAAGACCCTCGAGCGAGTTCCCGAGGACAAGTTCGATTGGAAGCCCCATCAGAAATCGTTTTCCATGGTCGCTCTTGCAACACACCTTGCCACACTTCCGGGTTGGGGCGGAATGATGTTCGAGTCCGATTCGTTCGATCTTGCGCCCAAGGGCGAGCCTCGGTCCCCCAGTGAGCCCGCGAAATCAGTGGAGGATCTCCTTTCAAGATTCGATAAGAGTATTGCGGGTACTCGAGCAGCACTTGCCCGCGCGACCGATGAGGACCTGCTTAAGACTTGGACACTCTTGAAGGCGGGCGAAACGGTTCTTGCGATGCCTCGCGTGGCGGCGCTTAGAACTTTTGTTATGAACCACAACGTTCATCACCGGGCTCAACTCGGCGTTTATCTTCGCCTCAACGACATAGCGGTGCCGTCAATCTATGGACCCTCGGCGGATGAAGGTTCTTTCTAAACTTGGCTGTAGATCTGTGCAACTAAAACTTGTTTGGATTCTCGAAGGCGCACAAGGATTCAATCTTGTGCGCCTTTCGTGTTACGTCTAAACCGCCCGCAGCACTTTCTCGCATCTGTGCCAAAATACATCTAATCCTACAATCTTGTAAGATCGTTAAAAGCGAATTACAAATTTGTAGGTTTCTTCTCTTGCCCGTTTCTTCCCGTGAGCCGCCAACGTGTGAATAAACCCAATATTTTGCGGTGTTTCACTCATTCTCCCCCGGCTCTCGGTACGGCACGGCCGTTGCCTCGTTGCATCGGGAGAGGGACCGGATTTTAACTAAGAAGGGAGATGGTGCATGTCAACGCAAATCAACGAGATGATGATTACGAAATTTCACGATCAGCTGACCAACGTTCAGACACCTGCTCCGAACGAGGTCCGTGAATTGATTGCCAGACGCGCCTATGAACTTTACGAGAATCGAGGCCACGATTTTGGAAACGAAATAAGCGATTGGCTGCAGGCGGAGGACGAAATCGTCACGATGCTGCTTTCGTTGCCAATCGATGTTGCTCAAGTTGAGGCACCGGATGATCCTCGACCTCCGCGAGCTCGCGCACGGACCAGGAAGACCATTAAGACAACAGGAAAGAAATCAATAAATCAAACGACAAACGGAGGCACCAAGTAAGGATAATCGTCGATTAACCCCGATCCCAATTGTCCGACAATCTTGTCGGACATCACCGCTGAACCGACAAAACTGTAAGAACATCAGATAGGCGATATATTGTGGCGACTATGAGTTCGAACCTGCGCCACTCAGGATGACAAAGCTATGTCGGGATTGTACGCTTGACACATAGATGTCGGGCGACTTCTCATCGCTACCTATTATCGATGTCTCCGCATTGGTGACCCGCAGTGGCGACGCGACGAAAACTGCTGACCAAATCGCGCTAGCCTGCCGCAGGGCGGGGTTCTTTTACATCACCGGACACGGCGTGAGCGAAGCCCTCCAGAGCCAGCTCGAAGATCTCAGTCGGGACTTCTTCAGTCTACCCGCTGATGTCAAGCTCTCGATTGACATGTCTAAAGGAGGGAAGGCGTGGCGCGGGTATTTCCCAATTGGCGGCGAGCTCACTTCCGGAAAACCCGATCTCAAAGAAGGTCTATATTTTGGTCAGGAGTTATCTTCTGATCATCCGCTCGTGAGGTCCGGCGCGCCGATGCACGGGCCAAACTTGTTCCCAGCAGGCAATCCCCTGTTTCGCGAGACAGTTCTCGAGTACCTCGAGGCAATGACAAAACTGGGCCACGCGCTTACTGAAGGGATCGCACTCAGTCTTGGACTTGAAAGGTCTTATTTTGCTGACCGCTACACCGGTGCGCCGCTCATTCTGTTTCGCATCTTTCACTATCCCGCCGCAACGCAGGCTGAGCGTGAATCGCGCAGCTGGGGTGTTGGTGAACATACGGATTATGGACTACTGACTATTCTGAAACAGGACGAAACGGGTGGTCTGGAAGTGAAATCCAGGACGGGGTGGGTTGAAGCGATGCCGGTGCCGGGATCTTTTGTTTGCAATATTGGCGATATGCTGGACCGGATGACCGGTGGCATTTACCGGTCAACGCCGCACCGCGTAAAGAGTCCGATCAATCACGACCGATTGTCTTTTCCATTCTTTTTCGATCCGAATTTCAACTCAGAGGTTCAACCGATTGAGCTGGGCTCGAGAGTTAATGACGACAGAGATGAGCGATGGGACCACGCCAGCGTTCACGAGTTCAGTGGAACTTATGGTGAGTACCTTCTTGGCAAAGTTGCGAGAGTATTTCCGCAGCTACGACGCGAGGGTGATGGAGTGAGATAGAAGCGATTCCCAAATCCCACCTACGCAGAGATTGCGTGAAGAGTTCGTAGTTCGGCTTTCAGGCGGAAGTTCGTATCGTGATTTTTCGCGAAAATTACCAACTTCCGCCTGAAGGCCGAACTACGAACGTCTTTTTCACATAGTCTCGCCGTAGGTGGAATTTACATGTTTTTGGTTCTTGAAAACGAGGCAATGATTCGAACTTTAAGATATTGAAGGAGGTTTTTTTGAGAAAGCCGGCGTTGACGAACTCAACATCCGGCGCTTGAAGGATACGACTTTTCTAATTAGTATGCCTGTTCAACATACAGTTTTATTCGGCACTCTTAGTCCTTTTGTGCTGTTGTAGTTATTTGGCGATCGTATCACGTGGGAAATGCAAAGGAGATAATGCTATGGCGACAGCGGTTGCTGTAGACAAGGACCAGCAGCAATTGATTTCCCTTGGATGGATCATCAACAAGAGGGACGACCTGATCTGGTTTATTGGGAGCGTCATCACAAGCTACGCCTTTCTTGTCGCAAACCTGATACTGGTACGGATCGGGCTGTCGGTGATGATTGTTACCTGGATATGGGCCCTGGGATTCGATGGCCCACACGTATTCGGTACGATCTCAAGAACCTACGCCGACAATGAAGAGAGACGCAAACGGGCCAAATTGTATTATGGGACTCTGGGGCTGTTCCTTCTTGGCCCGGCGATGGTCCTTGCGGGTCAAGCCCGGCTGTTCGGAACCGAGGCCTGGGGACCGGTGTTTTTCTTCTTCGCATCATTGTGGGCCTACTATCATCTGGTCAAGCAGCACTACGGCTTCATGATTCTTTACAAGAAAAAGAATAACGATCTGGCGGAGATGGACAATCTGATCGATCGCGCGTTCATCCTGCTGGGTATGACATATCCGTTCGTGAGATTCTTGACGCACAGCTATGCCGCCCAGGAACGGCTCGGGGGTATTGGTCTCTCTCCACAGTCGGAATCGATCTGGTGGTTTGAGACGCTTGTGTTTTCGGCGTTCGTCGTTTCCTCATTCCTTTTTCTCGGCCGGCAACTGCAGAAATTCTTTTTGAGACAGGCGGTGAATGTTCCCAAGCTGCTTTTACTCAGTGCGGCCGTGCCAATGCATTGGATTGTGCTCAGGATGCTTGAGCCGGTACAGCCGCCTTCGGCCGCTGCGTTGGCTGCGGTAGCGACGCTTACCATTTACCACAATATTCAGTATCACCGGATCATCTGGTTTCATAACCGAAACAAATATGGCCGTGCGGATTCGAAGAATTATGGCGCCGCGTCGCGGATCAGCAAGAGCGTTTGGAGCTATATCGGATTTGCGTTGGTCTTTGGGGCCCTATATCACATCCCACACTATACTATCGTCAAACCAGACAGCTTTTGGATGGCGTTTATCTGGGGAGGCGCGTTCACCCACTATTATCTCGACAGCAAGATCTGGCGAGTGCGTCGAGATGCTCAACTCAATGACAACCTTCGAATGGCAAGAGCCGAAGTAGCCTAGAGGATCTAAGCACTCGCTCAATCGATGTTCAACTGAGCTAAATCTGCTCGCGATCCTATGAGATGTTTTAACCACGAGGATGCCGATGCGGTTGCGATCTGTAAGAATTGCAACAAGGCTTTATGCCACGCCTGTACGGCTGATGTCGGCAATGGTGTGGCCTGCTCCGGATCTTGTGAAGACGAAGTCCGAGCACTGAATGAGCTTATTCGACGCAATCGGACTGCCTCGCAACGCACGGGTTACGCGTATCACCGGAATGCAGTTGTTTGCGTCGTCCTGGCATTTATTTTCGTGTATCTCAGTGTTGACGCTTATCAGTCCGGCCGGTCGTCACTTTTAGTTGTTACTGCGGGGTCAGCGTTGATTTTTTTCCTGGCTGCCTTCTTCAACTATTCCGCCGGGCAAAAATTCATGCGAGGACGCAGTTAAAGGCCCTAAAAAATGCTGGCAATCCTGGTGATAGTGTTGGTGAGCGCGGCCCTTTTTGCGTACGCTTTGATTGAGAAGCGCATCAATCAGCGGCCGTGCCCCGACTGCGGGTTCAGAGTGTCGATCGATGGACTTGCTGAAGCTTGCCCGAAATGTGGTTCAACCATCCCAACCGTAAAACATTAATCGTAAAGAACGATGGTCCGAAAACGCATCAGATGGCCGCTTCTCGTATTCATTCTGGTTCCGGTTCTGATTGTGGTGGTGGACGCGGTGGTGCTCATTGGAGAAGCTCTTCAAACTGATGGGGAAAAAGCGATCAGGCTGGTTAAGGAGAGCAACTCACGCAAAGAGAACTTCACAGTACAGCAATATCTTTATACGACCGTCTATCATCGAAAGAAGAATGGGGAGGTGATCGATATTCGCGGCTGGCGAGCCATGTCAGGGGATCAGAAGGGTTCGCCTATTGCGGTTGACTTCAGCTACGAGGATTCCAAAGGGAGCCACGATGCGACCTGGGAAGTGAGGCTCGAGAACGGATCGGTCACTCCGAAGAATGAAACAGCGCTGGAGTTGTCATGGCACTGATGTAGACGTAGCGTAGACTGTCCAGTCTGCGCAACATTGAGGTGCGATAACGACGGAACCATGCGCAGACTGGACAGTTACACCATCATTATCAGAGCTACAGTAAAGTTTCGACGCCCGTGTATTCGAGGCCCTGGTCAACGGCGACAGCTTGATATGTAACCCTTCCTCTATACGTATTCACGCCGTTCTTTAAGTGTGTATCTCTCCGGAATGCCTCTTCAGCTCCGTACTTTGCCAGGTTCAATGCGAAGGGAAGGGTCGCGTTAGTAAGCGCAAAAGTAGACGTTCGTGGAACCGCACCCGGCATGTTCGTCACACCATAATGCAGCACGTTCTCAACGTAATAAGTCGGCTGGCTGTGAGTCGTCGGTTTGGTGGTTTCGATGCAACCCCCTTGATCGACTGCGACGTCAACGATCACCGCTCCACGAGGCATATCGCGTAACATATCGCGGGTTACGAGTTTTGGCGCCGCAGCGCCCGGAACGAGAACCGCCCCAATCACCAGGTCTGACGCCGAAACCGATTCAGCGATTGTGTATGGATTTGACGCCAGAGTGCGGATCCGGCTCCCAAAGATATCATCCAGGTAACGAAGCCGTTCGAGATCTCTATCGATGATGATTACGGAAGCGCCGAAACCGACCGCAATTTTTGCGGCATTGGTACCCACTACTCCGCCGCCAATAATCGTCACTCGTCCAGGCGCAACACCGGGCACGCCTCCCAACAACACTCCTCTTCCGCCATTGATCTTTTCGAGATAGGTGGCGCCAACCTGGATCGACATCCGGCCGGCAACTTCACTCATAGGAGTTAAAAGAGGCAGGTGACCCTGATCGTTGGTAATTGTTTCGTAGGCGACACCGGTGACCCCGCCATCCAACAGCGCCCGTGTCAATTCGCGGGCGGGTGCCAGGTGAAGATAAGTGAAAAGAATGAGACCGTCTCTAAGAAACCCGTACTCGGATGCTATTGGTTCCTTGACTTTTACAATCATGTCGCCGCGGGACCAGACTTCAGTCGCCGAATCAACCATCTGGCCACCGGCGCTGACGTACTCGTCGTCGGTGATTCCGGACCCGTCGCCGGCCCTGGTCTCGACCAGCACTTTGTGGCCACTGGAGGTCAATGCCTTTACCCCCGCGGGCACTAGCCCAACGCGGTACTCGTTGTCCTTCACTTCTTTTGGTAAACCAACAATCATAATTCTCCTGGTAGCCTGTAACCGTTTCTGGTTTATGGTTTTTGGTTCCCTCTAATCTGTGTAATCTGCGTCATCTGCGGATAAATCAGCGCTTTCACAATCTGAGGACCATACATCCGCAGATGACGCAGATTACACAGATTAAGAAAAACTAGAAACCAGAATACTGACCACGGACTATTCCGTATCAATCTGCGCGCGTTGAAGCTTTCCAGAGTAGTCCACGTATACCGCTTTCCACTCCGAGAATATATCGAGCACCTGTGTGCCGCCTTCGCGGTGTCCGTTGCCTGTTGCTTTCGTTCCGCCGAACGGCAAATGTACCTCTGCCCCGATCGTTGATGCGTTCACATAAAAAATGCCTGTTTGTACGTCCTCCATCGCGTGAAACGCCTTGTTGGTGTCTTGCGTGTAGATCGATGCCGAGAGACCATATTTCACGCCATTGGTGATCGCGATCGCGTCATCAAGATCCCGGCATTCGATTACCGAGACTACCGGTCCGAATATTTCTTCCTGCGCGATTCGCATTTGTGGATCCACGTCGGAAAAAACCGTCGGCTCGATGAAGAAGCCGTGCTTCAAATCGCCTTTTTCGGCGCGCCGGCCACCGCACTGCAGTTTCGCCTTGTCCTTGCGACGACCGATCTCGATGTACTCGAGAATCTTGCCGCTGGCCTCTTCATTAATTACCGGACCGACATCAGTCTTCTCGTTTAGCCCAGGGCCGAGTCGCAATCGCTTCGCTCGATCCGCAAGCATTTGCGTAAACTTCTTGTACACCTTGCGATGGACCACCACGCGTGAAGCCGCGGTGCAACGTTGCCCCGACGTACCGAACGCTCCCCACAACACGCCTTCAAGCGCGAGGTCGAGATCCGCGTCATCCATAATCATAATTGCGTTTTTGCCGCCCATCTCCAGGGAGCAGATCTTGTCCGTGGCGGCACAGGCCTGACCGACGATGCGCCCGACCTCGGTCGATCCGGTGAACGAAACAAGGCGCACGTCTGGGTGATCCGAGAGCGCTTTCCCCGCCTCCTCGCCGCGGCCTGAAACGATGTTCAGGACTCCGGGTGGTACTCCGGCCTCAGTTAGAGCACTGACGAAATTGTAAGTTGAAAGAGGCGTATCCTCTGCGGGCTTGATTACTACCGTATTGCCGCACACGAGAGCAGGAAGAATCTTCCATGATGGTATCGCCATTGGAAAATTCCACGGGGTGATCAGTGCGCAAACGCCAATCGGTTCGCGCGTGCAGATCGCAAATTTATTTGGCAGCTCTGCCTTGGTGGTGAACCCGTGAAGGCGTCGTCCCTCGCCGGCGATGAAATAGGTCATGTCGATCGCTTCCTGGACGTCGCCGCGCGTTTCTTTCAGAACCTTTCCCATCTCGCGCGTCATATCGCTCGCGAATTGTTCTTTCCGTTCGATGAGTATCTCACCTGCTTTGAAAAGGATTTCGGCGCGGCGCGGTGCGGGCACTTTGCGCCATTCTTGAAAGGCCTCTGCAGCAGCTCCGACAGCGCGATCGACATCTTCAGCATTGGAAGCGGGAAAGGCACCGACAATCTCTCGAGTATCGGCCGGGTTGCGGTTCTCGATATGGTTACCGGCGCTGGGAGCGACCCACTCGCCGGAAATAAAATTGCGATAATCGTTTTTTACCTTGGCTGCCGGCTTGGCCATAGCACTTCAACCTCCCAGTTGTTCGATGTGTGAAATATCGCGTTCGCGACCTGCGGCTCAGGCAGTTTGTGACAGGCAGAGCAAGGAGTGACCTTGTCTCTGTCGGTTGGTTTACCCTTGTTAGGGTGATGTTCCCAGACCTTTGAATCGGGGGTGTGGCATCCCCAGCAAGTCTCGCGAGGCGTCTTGGCTGTCAGGCCTGCGTGTTCGGCGCGCGCGGTCAGGGCCGGCGGCTTGCGACTGATGATCCAGAGGAAGGTAAACAGGGCGAGTATGCCGATAGCGACCGCGAGGAAGTATAGGTCTTTTCTATTCATAAAGCCGGACGCACTGTCACCGCGGGTGAGTCGCTTAAGAGCCGAATCTAACAAAGCGAAAAGAGGAGTGTCAAGAAAGTGGTCTTAACGTGTGGTCTTAACGATATCTGCGCGTGATGGTAGAGTCCGCGGTGCAGCAGCAGACTATCCAGCATGGTACAACCGCAGACTAGACAGTCTACGGTGCACGATCACGCAACGCTAAAACGTGGGAGAGCTCTATGAACATGACGAAAATACGAAAGTTTTGGGTGGCAATCAGCATAGGATTGTTGATGGCTCTTACGGCCGTCGCTCAAACAAGGAAGGCGTCCACAGGTCTGGAAGCTGAATTCAAAGTCTTAATCGACCAGTATTATGCAGCTTGGAGCACGCTTAACCCTGACAACGCAGCAAAGTTATATGCGAAGGACGCTGATCTGGTCTTCTATGATATTGCGCCGCTCAAATACAACAACTGGGCCGAATATAAGGAGGGCGTAAAGAAAGCCTTTACCGATACGATGTCCAGCGGAAAACTGACGCCTAAGGATGATCTCAAAGTGACGCAGCGCGGCAACGTGGTATGGACGACAGTAACGTTTCACCTATCGGCCAAACCGAAAGCTGGTGGCGCTCTAGAGCTCGATGGCCGTCACACAGCTATTTGGGAAAAGAGAGGCGGGAAGTGGGTGATCGTCCACGAACATGTGTCGGCTCCGTTGCCCGGGTAGGGAAGTCGTATGTATCAATTTTGTAACCGGCCAGGTTGGGGGATCTTGCACGCAAGCCTTACGAACGAAGCCTGAGGACGTCACGTTCAAGCCCCAACCGGCAGGGTGGGGATTTCCGAAATTGCACCACTAATCCGCCATCACCACCGGAGCCGATCTCTCATAAGCTGCCGATATCTCAATGACCGGTATCGCATTCTGCTTTTGTCTCTCGGCTTCTGCCTGAGTCACAACGTGCCAGAACAAATTTCGTGCGCGCTCCCAGTTTGACAAAAGCTCGGCAGCACGCGGACTACCCGTCAGCTCCTGATGACGCTCTACAAGTTCTCTGACTATCTTTGATTCGTTGTCCCCAAGTCTCGCGAGCTCGACCAACTCCTGATTGCATTTAGTTCTGAAGGTTCCGGCTTCGTCGAACACGAAAGCCGCCCCGCCAGTCATACCAGCAGCGAAGTTTCTGCCTGTCTCACCGAGTACAACCACTACACCGGCAGTCATGTATTCGCACCCGTGATCCCCAACTCCCTCGACAACCGCAGAGCCGCCGCTGTTTCGAACGCTAAAGCGCTCTCCCGCTCGCCCCGCCGCGAACAGTGTTCCACCGATCGCTCCGTACATCACCGTATTGCCGATGATTACGTTTTCGGACCACTCAAAGTTGGATTCACTGGATGGATGAATGACGATTTCACCTCCAGCCATTCCTTTTCCGACGTAATCGTTTGCATCGCCTGTCAGAGTCATTCTTAAGCCGCCCACATTGAACGCGCCAAAACTCTGTCCGGCGGAGCCAACAAAGTTCAGGTCAATCGTTCCGTCACCCAGCCCGGAGTCGCCGTAGAGTCTCGCGATTTCGCCGGCCAGCCCTGCTCCGATAGCCCTGTCAGTGTTTCGAATTTCAAAATCGCCGGCCATCGGCACGCCATCTCTGATCGATTCCGAGCACGCCTGGTCGAGCGTAACTGCAAGCGAACTTCTCTCTTTGCGTTTGGCTGCTGTAGTCGAACTGCTTGAGAGACTCTTTTCACCTGGCGTTCGAAGAATTGCACTAATATCCACGGTTCCGCGTGGAAGGCTAGTATTCATCTTCTGGCATAAGAGATCCGTACGCCCTATCGCCTGTTCGATTGATGAAAGACCATTCTTTGCAAGCAGGCTTCTGACGTCTTCTGCCAAGCCAGTGAAGAAGCTCACCACCATCTCAGGTGTTCCAGTGAACTTGCGGCGAAGCCCAGGATCCTGAGTTGCGATGCCCACCGGACACGTATTCAAGTGACACTGCCTGGCCATTACGCAGCCCAGAGCAACCACCGCCGCGGTCGCGAATCCAAATTCGTCCGCTCCAAGCATCGCAGCAATCAATACATCTCGACCGGTTTTCAATCCGCCATCGACCCTGAGCCGCACTCGCGCTCTCAGACCGTTCATAACCAGGGCCTGTTGGGTCTCGGCGAGACCAATCTCCCAGGGCGTTCCGGCATTCTTTATTGACCCAAGTGGTGAGGCGCCGGTACCGCCATCGTGGCCCGAGATGTGGATCACGTCCGCACCGGCTTTGGCAACGCCGGCGGCGATCGTCCCAATCCCCGCCTCTGAGACCAGCTTGACGGCAATGCGCGCTCCTGGATTGATTTCCCGCAAGTCATAGATAAGTTGCGAAAGGTCTTCTATCGAATAGATGTCGTGATGAGGCGGCGGCGATATCAATGTAACTCCGGGCACAGAATGGCGAATCGCGGCTATCTCGGCAGTCACCTTGTGTCCGGGCAATTGGCCGCCTTCTCCGGGTTTCGAACCCTGGGCAATCTTTATCTCTAATTCATCGGCCGAAACCAGGTATTCCGGAGTCACGCCGAAGCGCGCCGACGCTACCTGCTTTATTCTGCTGTTCGCCAGGTCGCCACTAGGTCTTCGCTTGAAACGGCGTCTGTCTTCGCCGCCTTCGCCACTGTTGCTCTTCGCGCCAAGACGGTTCATTGCGATTGAAAGCGTTTCGTGTGCTTTTCTCGACAACGCGCCCAAAGACATGCCTGATGTCGAGAAGCGCGAAAGCACACTCTCGGAGGATTCAACGGCCTCTAAAGCGATTTCGGGAGATGGGCGAAAGTCAAATAGGTCGCGAAGGCTTGACGGCGGCCGAGTGACAACCTCATTGGCGTATCTGACAAATTCGTGTTGATCACCTGCCTTCGCTGCCCGGTGCAGTGCCCGAAACACCGCCGGGTTGTAACTGTGATATTCACCACCATATCGATACCTGAAGAATCCGGCGTCTTCGAGCTTCGCATCGTTAATTTCCAAAGCGGACTGGTGGAAACGAAGAGCATCCCCAGCGAGGTCATCGAGCCCAACTCCGTATAAGCGGCAAGGAGCTCCACTAAAGTGCTTGTCAACAACGTCACGCTCCAGTCCAACAATTTCAAACGTTTGGCTTCCACAATAACCGGCGGCAGTGGAGATCCCCATTTTGGCCATGATTTTCAGGAGCCCGTCTTCAAGCGCCTGCCGGTAATTTCTCAGAGCATCAGCCGCGGTGAAGCCGCGGTTGGGAGCCTCGTAGGCGATTACATCAAATGCCAGCGATGGACTGACGGCATTGGCGCCGAACCCGATAAGGCAGGCGACTTGATGATCATCTCGCGCCTCTCCAGTGCAAGCGACAAGGCTAGCCCGCATTCGTCGTCCGGTTCGGATCAGAAAATTGTGAAGAGATCCGACTGCGAGCAGCATTGGAACCGGCGCATGACTTTCGTCTGCTCCCAAATCGTTTATCACCACGATTGTGCAGCCTGCATCGATTGCTTCGGCGGCCTGACTGCAAAGCTGGTCGAGCGCAAGCCGCATTCCCTTTTTCCCGTGCTCGACTTCAAATAGCGCGGGCAGAGTCACGCATCTAACACCTTGTCCTCGTTGTCTGGTGAGCCAATTTAGCGCCGTTGTGGAAAGAATCGGGCTTGCAAATTTAATCAGCCTGGAGGGCGGTGGCCCGTCGCAGGTGATGTTGGTCCGAGCGCCGAGCAAGGTAGTCAACGACATCACCGTGCGTTCCCTGATCGGGTCGATCGCCGGATTGGTGACCTGTGCGAACCGTTGCTTGAAGTACGAATACAACAGTCGCGGTTTGGACGATAAAACAGCGAGTGGCGTATCATCGCCCATCGAACCAACGGGTTCTTTGCCATCGGCAAGCATCGGGGCCAATATCCTCTCAACATCCTCGACGGTGTAGCCAAAGCGTTTCATTCGTCTGACCAATCGAGGCTCGTCGTCGCTCGCCGTTGGAGGATGATCACCGACTTCCGGGCAATGAATGAACGTACGTTGAACCCATCCGGCATGAGGGTTCATCGCCGCCACCGTTCTCTTGATTTCTTTATTGGTAAACAAGCGGCCCGACTCTGTGTCGACTGCAATCATTTGTCCTGGGCCAAGCCGCCCTTTGTGCAGAACAAGCGCAGGATCGAGATCGATGACTCCGGTTTCTGACGACACAATCACTCGGCCGTCAGTTGTAACGAGGTATCTGGCTGGGCGCAGGCCATTCCGATCGAGGACCGCACCCACCATGCGGCCGTCACTGAATGATACCGCTGCTGGTCCGTCCCACGGCTCAGTGAGAGTGGCAGCATAGTCATAGAAGCCGCGCAGCTCCCGCGAAATCTCATTCGAGTTTTCGTAGGCTTCAGGGATCAGCATCATCAGCGATTGAGTGATGTTGCGATCAGATCTGACCAGTAGCTCGAGAGCGTTGTCGAGACTCGCGGAGTCGGAACCTTTTGGCCAAATCACAGATCCGCCGTTTGCGGGCGCATCGCTGGCAAGCTCGCGGGCTCGCATCCAGTTGCGATTGCCCGAAATGGTATTTATCTCGCCGTTATGTGCCAGCAGGCGAAATGGTTGTGCGAGGGACCAGTTGGGAAACGTGTTGGTTGAGTATCGTTGATGGAACACCGCGAGAGCGGATTCAAAATCGGGTTGTGTGACATCGGGATAATATGGCGACAGCTGACTGCCAACGAAGAGACCTTTGTAGACGATGGTTTTCGAGGACAACGAGGGAATGTAGAAAGCTTCGATGGTCGAGGTTTGTTGCTCGATCTCGCGTCTCGCAACATACAGGCTGGATTCAAATTCAAGCTTTGAAACACCGCCGCGGGCAATCAGGAGTTGTTCGATAAGTGGCGCGGTAGCCAGCGCTTTTGCGCCCAGGTGGTCAGGCTCAGTTGGAACCAGTCGCCATACGATCGGTTCAAAACCACAGCGTTTGAGAGTGCGAGTTGTGATTTCTCGGCAATGCTCGGCCTCGCTCTTTGCTTGAGGAAGAAAGAACATGCCAACCGCGAGATCGGCTTCGGCTCTTTGTCCGAGTCGCTCTGCTTCGCGAAGGAAGAATCGAGTGGGAAGTTGAAGGAGGAGTCCGGCGCCGTCACCAGTACGCCCGTCGGCGTCAACTGCTCCGCGATGGGTGAGATTGCACAGGGCTTCGATTGCGTTTTGGACTATCGTATGGCTCGGTTGCCCGGAGATCTCAGCGACGAACCCGACGCCGCAGGCGTCATGCTCTTCGTGCGGGTCGTACAGCAATTGTTCGTTGCAATGATCTGGCATTTAGCTCCTGCCTGGATGTTATCGTCACGGCAAGCGCGTACTGCATGCACTCGGGGCGGAATACGATAGTTAACCCAGTAACGCATTCGATCCTTACGAACTCTGCGCTAGAGCAATGTCAGTACCATAACCGTCATGAGGAACACGTATCTCGACTTTTTAATTCATTTTGTTTTATCGATAGCGAAGCGAGGGATTTCGGAATGTGCCTTGCTGTTACAAACTGTTTGCCCACTGGCTGAAATTCTTCTCTAATCACAATCGAAGGCTTTTTATCGGGTGTTCAGGCATTGCCGGCAGCTTGACGGGCCGATCCGCAAACTACAATAATGTCGGCGCTTCTCCGGAGCCCGACAAAATTGTAGGAAACTCAATCAAGGCTGTTCAACGATGGCTTCAAGAACTGACCAGAGTGGCGAGATCAGAAAACTGACGACGCTTGTGGAGATCAGTCAGGCGCTCTCGGGAACGCTCGATCAGAAGGCCGCGCTTCATCGCGTACTGGAGATACTAGAAAACCACCACGGATTTGTAAGCAGCGCGGTAATGTTGCTGAGCCCCGATTCGGATGAGATTTATATCGAAGCTGCCTGTGGGCTCACGCCTGACGGTCGGAAAGCTCGTTATCAACTTGGAGAGGGAATTACCGGGAGAGTCATCGAAAGCGGGAAGCCGGTTGTCGTTCCGCAAGCGAGTAATGAACCGCTGTATTTGGGACGCGCCACCTCTACCAAAAAATTGAGCCGGCAAGAAATCACCTTCATCTGCGTGCCGATAACCTTGAATCGAAGGTCAGTCGGCGCGCTTGCTGGGGTACTCAGATATAAGAAGGATCGTGATTACGATCGAGGCGTGAAGTTCCTGCGAGTCGTCGCATCGATAATCGCTCAGGGATTAAAGGTTCATCAGATGGTTGAGCTTGATAAGCAACGACTTCTGGATGAAAACATACACCTGCGGCAGGAACTCAAGCAGCGCTACGATTTTTCGAATATCATCGGAAACAGCGGCCCGATGAGGCAGGTGTACGAACAGATCTCACAGGTTGCGCCCACCAACACCACCGTTTTGATCCGCGGCGAATCCGGAACCGGCAAGGAAATGATCGCCCACGCGATTCATTACAATTCGCCGCGTTCAAGCAAGCCGTTCATAAAGGTAGCGTGCGCGGCACTCCCGGAGAGCTTGATCGAATCCGAGCTCTTCGGTTACGAGAAGGGTGCGTTTACCGGAGCGAGCAGTCGTAAAAAAGGCCGGTTCGAAATGGCAGAGGGCGGGACTCTCTTCCTCGACGAGATCGGTGAGTTGAGCCAGGCTACGCAAATAAAGCTATTGCGAGTGTTACAGGAACGGGAGTACGAGCGTTTGGGCGGCACCGAAACCATCAAATCGAACGTGCGCCTTATCGCAGCCACCAATAAAGATCTCGAGAGTGCGATGCGCGAAGGAAGCTTTCGCGAGGACCTCTATTACCGTTTGAATGTTTTCGCTATATATCTTCCGCCTTTGCGCGAGCGAAGGACGGATATCCTCGAGCTCGCAGAGCACTTCGTGGACAAGTACACGCGACAGCATCACAAACGAATCAAACGAATTTCAACGCCGGCCATAGACATGCTCACGTCATATCATTGGCCCGGAAACGTTCGTGAGCTCGAGAACTGTATTGAGCGAACTCTATTGGTTTGCGATGGAAATGTGATTCACGGGCATCATCTCCCGCCGACTCTTCAGACCGCGACCGCCAGCGATACCGTAACGCGACTGAGTTTAACTGCCGCGATCGAGGCGTACGAGAAGGATTTGATTCAGGATGCGCTTAAGACTTCGCGTGGCAACCGCGCCCGCGCTGCGAAACTGCTGGATACCACCGAGCGGATTCTCGGTTACAAGGTTAAGAAGTACACGATAGATTGCCAGCGGTTTCGTTGAGAGAACACCAGTGGAGGTCAACGCTTTCAGGAAAGAGCCCGAAGATACCATCGAATAAAGCGAGGCGGTTTCTAGACCGTATTACCAGGTTCTCTTTTAGCCAATCTCTTAATACAACCAACAATTTTGTTGGACCCTATAGAATCACCTACAAATTTGTAGGAACCCTTATTGCGCGCCTCCCCAAAAGCATAATCAAACCCCACAAAAACAAGATCAAACCGCAACCTGGCGCTGGCACACAGGTTGCCAAGGGCCCGTTAAGAGCCGCTGGCCCGTGGCTCTCAATTTTTCCGGAGGGAGAAGATGACGGTAAAACGCCTGTTCAGAATGCTGGGTGTCCCCATGGTAATCGTTGGAATTCCTCTCGCAATCAATGCCCAAAGCGGGGACGAGCAAATTCGGCGCCTCCAGGATGCCATAGCCGCTGCGCAAAGCTCGGCCGACAATGGATGGATGCTGGTTTGTTGCGCCCTGGTCCTTCTGATGACCGGGCCTGGCCTGGCGCTGTTTTACGGGGGACTCGTAAATCGCAAAAACGTCCTCGCCACCATGATGCAGAGCTTTGTGTTAATGGCGGTGGTGACCGTCATCTGGTTCATCTGTGGCTACAGCCTTTCCTTCGCTGAAGGTGATGCGGTTATTGGCGGTCCAGGACATATTTTCCTCAAAGGCGTAGGAATCGCGCCCAACACTGCTTATGCCGCCACCATACCGCACCAGACCTTCATGATGTTTCAACTGATGTTCGCAATAATCACTCCCGCTCTGATAACCGGCGCCTTCGCCGAGCGGATGAAATTCAGCGCGATGCTCGCCTTCACGGTTCTCTGGTCGTTAGTCGTGTATGCACCGCTTGCTCATATGGTCTGGGGAAATGGTGGATTGTTGAATGCGGCGCTCGGCGGCAGGTTTCCAGCGCTTGATTTTGCCGGCGGTACGGTGGTGCACATCAGTTCCGGAGTATCAGCGTTGGTCTGCGCGGTGTACATCGGGAAAAGGGTCGGTTATCCGGCTCTCCAATCTCCACCGCACAATTTGATACTGAGTTTTATCGGTGCTTGTCTGCTTTGGGTGGGTTGGTTTGGGTTTAACGCCGGCAGTGCGCTTTCATCTGGGGGCCTGGCAACGAGCGCATTTGTCGCGACGCATTTTGCCGCGGCGACCGGAGCGATCGGGTGGATGGCCGGGGAATGGGCAAGGACCAACAAGCCATCGGTATTAGGAGCAATCTCTGGAGCAGTCGCCGGTCTTGTTGCGATAACTCCAGCATCCGGCTTCGTCAGTCCCGCTTCAGCGTTGCTGATCGGCTTGCTGGGCGGCGCTGTTTGTTACGTGATGACCGCAGTGGTCAAACGGCGGTTTGGATACGACGACGCGCTTGACGTGTTCGGAGTCCATGGCGCAGCCGGTACGATTGGTGCGCTGCTGACAGGCGTCTTCGCTACCGCATCAATTAATCCCATCTTCAAAGGCGCAAGCGGAAACTCCCTCCCCGTGGGAGCGATCGACGGGAACCCCCAACAGATCCTGAACCAACTGATAGCTGTTTGTTTCTCTTGGTTAATCGCGGCGGCAGGAACGATCGCGATATTAAAGCTCGTGGACATGGTCTTTGGTCTGCGAGTATCGGAGGAGGAGGAGACAATAGGATTGGACCTTACTCAGCATGGTGAACTTGCTTACGCTCACGAGGCCGGGCCCGATTTTTCGCTTGAGCTCAAGGCCGCGGTCGAACCGCAAGCGGATGCAATGACCCGATCACCAGTCCTGAGCGAGGCCGGTGACTAAAAAAAGATTAGGAGAAGGAGCCATCATGCCAATTAATGACGAAAAGACTTATGGGGAATTGATGTGTTTTTTGCTGCAGCGGAGAAGACATCATGGAACGGAAGACAGATTTAATGCTTACATAGTGGAAGCGGTGCAAGTGCTTGCAAAGGACTTGCGCGATATTGGGGTGCATATCTCGGTTGATAAGGTACAAACGATCCCGGAAGCAATACGTCGCGATTACAACACACTAAGCGTCGGCTGCGAATGATCGAGATTGGCGATTTGCGATTGCGGATTGCTGATTTGCAATTGTCGCTTTGCGATTGTGAGGTTCCATCCAATGGGAACCGCAAATCGGGGATCGCAATGTGTGCTGTGTTGTCGAGAGAATTCCTGGTTGAACTGCTACTGCCACTTAAACGCCCCGCGTGAATCGCGGGGCGTTGTTTCTCGCGGGCGCTCATCCGCTGATACCAGTAACACGTTAAACCACACCTAGGGTATCTACGAACCCTCCTAAAGGTTTGCGCCTCCACCCACCCTGCGTGGGTGGAGGCGTGCACTATCAACGGCTGGCGATAAAGTCGTGTTGGCCTGTATAAACCTCAACTATGATCGTAATGAAATTTGGCGGAACTTCCGTGCAGGATGCCGCTGCAATAGACCGTACAACTAAGATTGTTCTGGAGCGGCTGGACCGCTCTCCGGTCGTTGTCGTATCGGCTCTTGCGCGAGTGACCGAGGCTCTTCTGGGATTGGCCAGGACCGCGAGAGAGCGTTCTTTGGATCTTGCGTTAGCGGTGATCGAAGATCTACGCGAGCGCCATTTGATTACCGCGCGAAATCTCCTCGAGACTTTCATGTCGCCTCGGCTGCTCGAAGTCGAGCAGGAGATACACGCTCAGTTTGCGGATCTGGAAAATCTGGTGCGTTCTGTAGCAACCCTCGGCGAACTCACCCTTCGCAGCCAGGACGCGATAGCTTCCTTCGGCGAGCGCTTATCATCGGTGATCGTAACGGCCGCTCTCGAATCCCGCGGTGTTGCCGCAGAGCTGGTCGATTCGCGAGCGTTCATAATCACTGATGACAACTTTTCCAAAGCTGCTCCGGATCTGCAGGAGACAAACAACCGGGCTCGCGCCGTGTTGGGTCCACTTGTAAGCGCCGGACGAGTGCCTGTTGCACAGGGCTTTATCGGGTCGACAACGGGCGGCGTGACGACCACCATTGGCCGCGGCGGCTCCGACTACTCGGCCGCCCTGATCGGCGCTGCGTTGGGTGCAGAAGCAATTGAAATCTGGACCGATGTTGATGGGCTGATGACCGCGGATCCTCGTGCTGTTCCCAACGCAAAACGAATCCGGGTGATATCGTTTGCGGAAGCATCGGAGCTCTCATATTTCGGGGCAAAGGTTCTGCATCCGAGCACGGTCTTGCCGGCAGTTGAACGCGGGATTCCGGTTCATATTTACAACACCAATAATCCTGGCTGCGAAGGCACCCTGATAGTGGCGCAGCCGCACCCTTCACGAAACCTGATCAAATCAATTGCGTTCAAGCGGGGAGTTACCATAGTCAACGTGACCTCGACGCGAATGTTGCTCGCGTATGGGTTCTTACGCACGATCTTCGAGGTTTTCGATCGTCACAAGACATCGGTCGATGTTGTGACCACGTCAGAAGTCTCGGTATCGATAACGCTCGATAACGCGGATCAGCTGGAGCCGATCACCCGGGATCTCAGCGGAATTGGTGAGGTTTCAATCGAGCGAGGGAAGGCAATCGTCTGTGTCGTCGGCGACAACCTGAAATTTACACCGGGAGTGGCGAGCCGGCTGTTCAAGGCGATCGCAGGCACCAACGTGAACATGATCAGTCAGGGAGCTTCTGAGATAAACCTGACGTTCGTGATCGATGAGAGCGACGTAGAGTCAGTTGCGCGTTCGCTCCATGATGAGTTTTTTCTCGAGACTGACCCCGATGTGTTTGCGTAGCCCTTTCTGAGCTCTTCTTCTCCGTAATCTGTGTAATCTTCGGATAAGCCCCTATGTTGCTGACAAGAACTAAACGACTTCCGGTGCAGGCTAATCCCGCAGATTACGCAGAAGAAAACAAAACCATCGATGTTACAATTTCTGCCTGATTATGCTGCTGCGTGGCGTCAAGCAAATGAAGGTCTGGTCCCTACACGTTATGTTTGCAGGCGCGTTCACTTTAATCTGTTTCGGCCCAAGTCATTCTCTCGACAGAATCCCGTTCCCACAACCGGCCATTCTCCAGAACGCCCAGACCGAGAATTCCCCAATCTTCCGCCTCTTTCGGCTCGAGGGAACTTACAGCGAGGAACTCGCGGCGAGTCCTAAATCACCGAACACACAGAATTCTTCCGGGTTTTCGTTGGTTAGCGCTCGATTGGAGAATGATGGTATCGGTGCGCTCGCGAAGGTTAGGTCGACACTCACTATCGCCAACGAAGGTTCTCGAAGAATCACCGAAGTGGAATGGCAATTAGATATCTTTGATGCGTCGATCGGAAATGCCAGCAACAGCGTTGCTCAATCCGAGAAGAAAAACATCTATTCAGGCGAAACGGCGAACGTTTCAGCGAGATTTGGCGCCGTTCTGCCGGATCGCATGGTGATCCTTCTACAAATAACCAGAATCTCATTTGTTGAAGGTCCGCCCTGGTCACCGTCGAAAGAATGCTCGCTCGAACCGGATCTCAAGACGGTAACCTGCGAATCCAAATGAACACACGATGATCAATCGGGCTTATATCCGAATCTGAACACGACACCGAACCCAACGCGAGCGTGATGCTGTACCTCCTTGCCTGATACCGCGCGATTGAATTTCGAGAGCACGTATTCGGCTTGAATCACCCGTACCCCAAAATGGTGCGTAACGTTAACGTCGACTCCGCCCCCAAATGCCGCTGCAAAAGCGACGCCGTGCGTGTCAAACTGCTGATCCAAAGTGGCAACCCGCTCGTGTTGATGCATTCCTCCGAGGAGTACGTGTCCGAATGTCGTAAACTCATTGTTCCGCGAGGTAAAGCGAGGTCCGGCAAGCAGTGAGAAGAATCTCGAGCGTTCAATAACGTTGTCCTGGTAGTGCCCGCTTGCATCAACTGTGAACCCGAAAATCTTTGTGGCGTTCACGCTCAATGCGCCGTTCCACCCATAAAAGTTGCGATTATCCCTTTCGTCGCCGTCAATTCTCATGTAAGAGAAGCCGGGATAAACCTCGACGAGCGGGTGATAGTTCTGGGCAAAACACGGTGTAGCGATAAACAACAACAGCAGCAGTGCTCTTATTTTCATCCGTTCTACTCCTGGAGGCCGGTTATCTGTCAAACTCTGGGGAAGAGTTGATAGGACCAATTGAACCAATCGGACCAATAGGACCAATCCGTCCTATTGGTCCTATTTCTTCTTTTAAGGATTCTTCACCATCGGTGGCTGTGCTGTCAGCGGCGGCTTATCGGGGTCACGAGTCACCGCATAGGCGATACCCCCAGCGGCAGCCGCGCCCCCAAGTATTACCCATGCCCACGTACTAGTCTTCACGTGATCGCCGTAAGAAGTCACTGTAATTTCTCCGGTCCAGGCCACTCGCGTTCCTTCTACAGTCGCCGAAACCGGCCCGGTGCCCGAATAGTCCCGTGCTACGAATTGAACCGCTGCCATCCCGTCGGCGTCTGTAACAACGTTAGCAGTAGTTCCAGAGAGTGTACCCATACCGAGGACACCGATCACCGCTCCGGAGGTGTCGAGCGCGAACAACACTCCGACTCCCGGAACCGGCTTATCATCCTCTCGAACCTGCACCTGGAGGCGGACCAGTTTTCCAGCGCGCACCTTAATGTGTGAATCGTGACCAACCGGGGCTATGGTGTATTGATGCTGTGCACCCTGCGTCTCAGGGTGCACCACGCCGGACTTGACTTCGACAGAGCCAATTCCATTCTTGACGCTAGCCTTAAAAGAAGCTCCACTTGAGGATTCGTACTCGGTTCTCGCAGCTCGAAGATAAGCGTTTGCGGACGGCTGAAGCTCAACCGCAATTTCTCCCTGCGCGAGAGACGCCACAAGAGTGAGGCCCTTAGTTCCATCTTCGCGAGAGGACGGCCGTGTTGCGAGCCGCAGAGTGGTTCCGCCTCCGATTCGGACCTGGCCGATTGAGTCAAGCGGTACGCAAGCTTTGGCGCCCGGGCTCGACTGCAGCAGATCCCCCGACCATACAACCTGCCCTGCCGTTGAGGGTTGACCATTTATCAACAAGGAGCTCGACCTGATGGGATCACTTCCGATCCTGCCGATTGGGCCACCAGACGCGGTGGCGTAAAGGTGGATCGGCCGGTCGCTCGAATGGTCGCCGCTTTCCGCCCTGGCTGAACAGGGAACAAGAACGACAGTGAGGACGATGACGAACGACAAACCCGTCGCGATCCAATTACGAAAGATACTTCTCATTTTTACCCCCTAGATCCGAGTGACTGCGGTAGCGGTTATCCAGTTACTGATTTATTCCTTGCGTGACGGCAACGAACGTTTAGGCGCCACGAGTGTGACCCCAGGGAAGTCGCGCAAGCTTAGAGCCTTGATGTTTACGCTGGGAAAAACATCGGATATAGCTGTACTGCTGGTTTCACCGTCAGAAACGGTGACCTGTACCCCAGCAATTTCTGGATGATCTTTTGCTCCGGAAATCCTCTGAATTATGGTGAAGCTTTGGCCCTCAACGAAATGCGAACTGTTTACGAGAGACGCCAGGGCGACGGTTATTGGCGGTTCCACCGGCGCCAACTTTTTATTGAAGAACTGATACGTAACCTTTGTCGTGTCCAGGTTCGCGTCGAAGATCGAGAATTCGATCACGAAGTCATTCTCGTCCCTCGAGAAACCAATAAAGGGGAACACCCGCGGATTCACCGGATCGATCAGCTGCACCGCGGTGTCAATGTGGCCGACCAGCCTGATCGTAAGAGGCGTGCCGCCATTTTGAAGGAACGTCAACAGCGATTCAATTCGTTCCGGAAGTACGTCCGCTGCTGCCAGTCCGGACGTTCGATTCTGTACGGCCGGTATAAGCGGATTGAATCGAATCTTGAAGAGTTGCTTCCCGCCCGGCGGGATCCTCACATCGGTCAAAAGCTCGAAAGGCCTCTCATTGCCTTGATTGTCTACGATGGTGAGATTGAACAGGGCGCGATCATCGGGATCGGTAATGAAGCCCCCGTCAACATCTGGGCCGGTTCGCACCAGTGAAAGGAACGTCAACACTAAGTCTCCGCACCCGACGTTTTCAACAGTGAAGTTTCTTACCGGTTGCTTCTTCAACTTGCGGAACTTTCGGCTTGCGTTGATCGGTCCGAAATCGAGCGTTGAACCGCCACCTTCCAGTCTTACAAGGGCCTGTGGCAAACCGATTACTGTGACCGTGAATCCGCAAGTTGCTGTAACACCTTTTGCGTCGGTTGCAGTGCAGGTGACATTGGTGTTACCGATCGGGAATGACGATCCCGACGGGGGTACACAGATGACTCTAGCCCCAGGACAGTTATCTATTACAGTCGGTTGCGAGAAGTTCACCACAGGCGTGCAGCTGGTGACAGTAGTAACCGAAACGTTCGGCGGACACTGAAGCTGGATGGGCTGGAAATCGTTAATCGTGACAGTAAATGAGCAACTCGCGGTGACACCTGCGCCGGTCGCCACGCAATTCACCGTTGTAACTCCGATTGGAAACGCAGACCCGCTCGGCGGTGAACAAGCGACATTAGCCGGACAGACGCCGGATGCCGAGGGTACCACAAAATTAACAATGGCCGAGCACTGATTGAGATCGTTGAACTGCGTTATGCCCGCCGGACAAGTTATTATCGGCGGCGGATTGCTAACGATCGCATTAGCGGTGGATACGTTGTTGAGCGGATTTATGTCCGGAGTTGAAGCGCTGAAGACCGTCGCAGTATTCCCGACGACCGTCCCGTTGGGAACGGAACACGAGACATTCGCAACTATCGTTATGACTGCGCTTGCTCCGACCGGCAGCGAGGCAAAGGTAATAGTCTGGTTGTTGCCTGAGCCGCCACATACGCCGCCGCCAGTTGAACTGCACGATACAGTGCTTACGTTTGACGAAAACACATCCGTAACTGTCACATTTGTCGCGACGGCTGGACCCGCGTTGCTCACGATAATGTTCTTGGTAAGTTGTGACCCTGCATTCACAAGCGCTGGCGAGACGCTGGCGAGTACCGCGAGATCCGCCGGTGTACCGCCTGACACTCCACCTATCTGGAGGGCCTTCGAGAATTCAGATGTACTGTTGCCCGGATTTGTGGCTGTAGCGGTAACGACTTGACCCGGAAAAACGGTGACCGGAAAAGTCTGGTTGAAGCTGGCGTCTCCTGAGGCGTCAGTGGTGACGTTAATCGAACCGATAAACGTTCGGCCTTCGCCAAATCCGGACGCATTTGGAACTTGATCGGAAAAGAACTCGAGCCTGAAAATCGTGCCTGGCGTGCTATTGAGTGTGCCCTGAACTGTGGTGCTTGTCCCAGCCGAAACTGCTGAGGTTAAGACGGGAAAATTCTGGAGCGTGTTCGGGCCACCGTCGACATCGCCCGGATCGTTTGGAGTCACGCCCGTCGGGCCGAGATCAATTCCAAGTCCTCCCTGTCCGAAAATAGAATTGGACAGAATTGAATTACCTATGCCTGCGGTCACCGCAACCCCAGCTGCTCCGTTAAAAGCGATAGTGTTGCTGGAAGCCGAACCGGGAGCCCCTACAACAGTATTGGATGGTCCAGCTAGTAAGAGGCCGTTCGCGGAATTGCCTATCGAGCTAGTGCCCGAAACATTAGTGCCAATAAAATTTCCTCGCACCTGATTACCGGTGCCGGCGCCGTTCATCTGAATTCCGTTGCGGTTTCCGGAAATGAGGTTTCGCATAGCTGGAGTCGTTCCGCCAATCGTGTTGATTGACCCGGTGGCCATGAAAATGCCATCCAGTGTGTTACTTAGGGCGAATGTTCCGGCGGCATTCGTGCCGATAAAGTTTCCCTCAATAGTGTTTCCGTTCGAGGCTATAACGATCCCATTGCCGATGAACCGATTGATTACTAGTCCTTTTACTAAGTTACTCGGGCCGTTTAGAGTAAGACCATCCGCGAAGCCGGCGCCAACACCGTTCAACTCGACCACCGGCGTGCCCGCAAAGTCCGGCTGACTCGTGCCGTTTATGGTTACCGATTCGGTGATTGCGGGAAGCGCCGTTAGGAGATTTATTGTGTGGGGCGCCGGGCCTGGAATGGCGAAATTAATCGTATCAGCCCCAGCGTTGTTGTTAGCATTAGTAATTGCTTGTCTTAACGAGCCAGGACCCGAATCACCCGTGTTATCCACTAGGAATGTCATCGCCAACGTTACGTGAACGGCTGCCGGCGCAGACTGATTGGCCCTAAGTACGACCATGTCAGTGAGGGCGCTTTCAGTCAGACGCATGGGAAGAGCAGCAAACGGCTCTCCTTCGACATCGATCGAGAGGGAAGCGCGGCTTCCCGGACCCACACTGACAGATTCGGAAGAGGTTGTGTTATCAATGAGTAGCTGCAGCCTGTGAGCGTTTCTGTCTATCGCTATGAGATCGTCAGTATTGCCACCAGAAATCCGAGCTCGCGCGAGCTGCGTGGAGCCGGGCCACGCGCCCAAAACACTGACCTCCGAATCCGCACCACTCAATGTTCCTGAGGATGATCCACCCAAAATGTCGATTTCACCCTCTTCAAGCAGAAGAGCTAAATCTGTTGTGTGGCTGTTCAAAAAACTTCCCAACAACATCGAACGGATCGTTGAAGAGAATGAGCGCGCCCGACGCGACGTTCCGTTCGCATAAATCAACAGGTCGCGACCAGCTGCAATGAGCAACTCGGGCGAATTCCCATTTGATGCTCTGAATGTCAGAGCAGCAACTTCTGCGGACATTCGAATTGTCTCGCGCTCGGGGTTCGCCATCCTGAAAAGAACCACTGCCGGTCCTGTCTTATCTATTACTCCAATCGCTAAGTCTGAGATTCCCCGAGACTCGCCCTGATTCGACGAGCCTAGCGCGGTCACCCTTCCGCCAAGATCAATTCTCTTCGCCAAAGCGAACTTGCCCTTTCCGTCGCCAGTAAGAACATCGACGGCATCGCCGCCCTTTGCTGCCGTTGCCAAATCAAGATGACCATCGAAATCAAAGTCGCCTGCAACGAGGAAATCAGGCGCAGCTGTCATACGGAATGAACTACCAGGTATAAGTGCTGTTGATAGGTGCGATCCTCGCGATCCTTGGCGCTGGCGCGCAGCCGGAGTATCGGGATACAGCGAATCCGCATCGCCACTATATAGAGTCAGTTCATAACTGTCACTTGAAGCGAATCCAACAACCAGATCGGGAATTCCATTCTCGTCGAAATCACCCGCCGCCATCGACAGTGCCGCGGTTGCCTGATCATTCGGCTCCGGCAACCGAGTCAGTTCCAGTCGCTTGCTCAGGTTTGCGATTCGTTCACCTGTCATATCCCTCTTCAGAGTGGTTACGTCGCCCACGGATTGGGTCGAACCTGAAAGAGAGAAAGTTTGCGCGCTCTTTCTTGGGAATGTCAGAAGACATACGGCGGCGAGTAGAACGCAGAATGCCAGGCGAGCCGACAGAATTCTGCCAGAAGAGATTGCTTTAATTCGCGAAGCTGACATGGCGGCGTGAACCTCCATACGACGTCGTGCCGTGAGGCAAAAGAGTAAAGTGCGAAATCGGACCCCGCAAACAGACTGGGTGCGCCTTTGCCCATTGAGGTCAGTGTAGTCTCTTATCACCATCTAAGAGTCAACTGGTCTGGGAAGGCAGGCGGCGCTTCAAATCGGACTCACTAATAAACTTCTTTACTGAAGAGGACCGTGCACCTCAAGGGCCGTAGAAGTAGGAAGCCCTGTCCTGCGGTTAGCACCTATCCTGCGGTTAGCAACTATACTGGTATTTTCCTGAAAGGCAAAGCTTTTTTTCGGGATTTCAAGTCCTGGGTACCCGTCGGGGTAACCCGGGGGCCTGGCTAACCTTCAGCCCGCTGGCCTCTGACTCTGCGCCTTTGCGCCTCTGCGACTCTGCGCGAAACCAACGACTCTGAAATCCACGACCTCGCAAAGCACCAATGCCACCAACCCCTACCGTTTCGGCTTCTCAACCACTCCCGCTTTTTGTTCCGATTTTCCGTTGGAGTCTTCGCCAAAATTAACCCAGATCTGATAACCACCGATCGCATAATCCGCTCGACCCCCAAAAGTCCCGTCGCCGGTCCCAAAAAGTATCGATACGCTCCCCCCGAAGTCGTAGCTACCGTTGAGAACCGCAATGTCCAATTTGCCATCGCCGTTCAGATCACCAACCGCCAGCGAGTGAGAAGCGTTGCCGGTAACATAGCTTGCTTTCGATTCGAATCCTCCCGCCCCATTGCCCAAAAACACAAAGACTGAACCCGCTTCGCCGGCGGAATGTCCGGCGTTCACCACAGCCAGGTCCACCTTGCCATCCTTGTTGAAGTCGGCGGCAAGAACCGATCGCGGTCCCTTGCCCGATAGATACTCGCTTCGGCTCTCCTGACTGCCATCGGCCCTGAACAATTGCATCGATATCAGATAACCAAACCGACTAGGAACTATTATGCTGGGCCGATCACCGGTGAGATCACCAAACAACATTGCGCAGCTTCGCCTGGCCATCGCGAATCTCTTCCGCGCTCCAAACGTGCCGTCTCCGTTACCTGGGAGAATTGATATCGCGTGGTCGAAGGTGCTGGTCACCAGCAAGTCTTGCTTTCCATCTCGATTAACGTCGTTGAGCAATATTGAGTAAGGCAAAAATCCAGCGGGGTAGTCTACTTTCGGGCTCAACGTAGCATTAGCCTTTCCTAACAGCACCGATACTGAGTTGCCGTATCGATTGGCGACAACAAGGTCGGGACTGCGATCGTGGTTGAGATCACACACGACCAGAGCGCTTGGGACCGCGCCAGTAGGGTACTCCTTTGCGCGAGTAAACGTGCCATCGCCATTACCAAAAAAGACTGACACTGAATCGCTACCGGAGTTGGCAACGGCGATGTCCTGTTTGCCGTCCCGGTTTAAGTCAAAGGCGACGACCGCCGACGGCGCGGCACCGGTAGCGTACCGGTTCTTAACGCTGAAGCTTCCATTGCCATTGTTTAGGAGTACCGAGACAGCATTGGCGCGGCGGTTGGTTACGACGATTTCAGGTCTGCCGTCGCGATTGAGGTCGACCATTGTTATGGCTGACGGCCCATCGAGTAGACCATATCCGAGCGGATCGCGACTGGCGTCTTGAGGTGAGCGGGCCAGAATGTGGTGCTGCAGGCCCAAGGCAATCAAAGCCGGAATCAATAATAAGGTCAGCGGCTTCATCGGGTGATACTCGTGGGCGGCATAGTATCACAATTATCAAGAATCCCACTCACGTCCTTTGCGGGCTTTGCGGCTCAGCGGCTTTGCGTGAACCTGAAATGAACACTCGAAATCTCAGGTTCACGCAAAGCCGCTGAGCCGCAGAGCTCGCAAAGGATTGGCTGGGATTTCGACTATTAGCAGCGGGGTGTGATTCGGCGAGTTTCCTGGAAACGATCTACAGCAACACACTCGACAGCAGTAAGCAATGCCACGCCAGCAACAACGAATAAATATGTGAAGTCAGTTTCAGAACCATCCTGGCTCGTCGCCTGCGCCCATAGTAGTGCCAGCAGACCATTGTTGCGACGAGCGTTATCGACATCTTAACGAGGAAAAACAAAACATAGCTATGTCCAAGCAAAGCATCCATCGCCGGGTTCATCTCGTCCGAGTATCCGTGGTCTACTAGATAGATTGTGCTTATTGCGTCGAGGGCAGACATGATATTCACGGCGGTAATGGCGGCGATCACCGGCGCATTTCTCACAAGTGGAGGCGGAAGATTCACGGCTGTAATTAGGTTACGCACAAGCGCTGCAACTATCAGGGCAACCAGTATCCATCCGATCGTATACATATCTTTCCCAGAAGCCGTTTTGTTTCTAAAACCTTGCCGATCCAAGCCGGAGCGCAACACTCTTTGAGCAAAGTACGAGCCATAGTCGTCGACTGTTCGCGACGTGTGAGAGATTGGTTGGTTTAGTGGTTGGAGTCCAGTTTCTCTAGCCAGAGTATTCACACAGAGGACTGCGGATGACAACAATTTACGCGCGATTTGCAACGAGATTTTCGGTTGGTCAAAAAGACTGTTTCAAGATGACGCACAACTGGAAAGATCTATCCCGGACCAGAGCAAGTTGGTTTGGCCAGCTTCGAGGAGTCCTGTGTTGATGCAGGCGACCGACTCAAGACGGTTCACATAATCCCGAGTAGCGAGAAATTTATTCGTTTGGTCAGTTCAAGGTGCAGACGAATAAATTCGTTGCGAGGTTCTTTCAGCGCTGAAATCATCGAGATCTTATCCTGAACGAGATTTATAGTCGTTGAAGCGTCAGGGCATTGCGGAATCATAACGCAATTTGGAATCTCAATGTAATTTGACAACTTCAACAGCCTCCTTTATCGTGCGTTCGTTCCGCTGCCGCTCTCTCACAAGCCGCCCTTCGTTGCGTGAGCATGTCACGGCCATATGATGTCGGCGCAAACGATCTTCGTAAACGCGTTGCGTGAGCTTAGAATCTAAGGCCCGCTCCTATTGGCTATCGTACGTCAAGAGATAAAATCGACTCTGGAAATGTCTGAAAAACTGTCACTGGATCAGGGAACAGATATGGAGTTATCCATAGTGATGCCCTGCTTGAATGAAGCGGAGACATTGGGACAGTGCATAGAGAAGGCGCACCGATCGCTAGCACAACTGGGAATCGCCGGCGAGATAGTGATCGCTGACAACGGAAGCACTGATGGGTCTCAGGAAATTGCAACTTCGATGGGCGCGCGCGTTGTGTCAATCGAAACGAAGGGTTACGGCAGTGCTTTGATGGGAGGGATTTCCGCAGCCCGTGGAAGATACGTGATCATGGGTGACGCGGACGACAGCTATGATTTCAGCGCTCTGGACCCGTTCGTCGAAAAACTGCGCGAGGGTTACGCGCTCGTGATGGGCAACCGATTCAAGGGCGGAATAAAGCCAGGAGCGATGCCCAAACTTCATCGATATCTCGGCAATCCCGTGCTGACCACAATAGGGAGGTTATTCTTCAAAAGTCGCTGTGGCGATTTCCATTGCGGTCTAAGAGGTTTCAACAAGGCGGCAATCATTGATCTCGACCTGCGAACGACAGGAATGGAGTTCGCGAGCGAGATGGTAGTGAAGGCCACGCTTCACAGCTTATCGATAACCGAAGTGCCCACAGTGCTGTCCCCGGATGGTCGCAGTCGCCCGCCGCATTTGCGAAGCTGGCGCGATGGCTGGCGACATCTGCGATTTCTATTGTTGTATAGTCCCCGATGGCTATTTTTTTATCCTGGGATTGTGCTGATGCTTGCTGGTTTTGCAATTGGAATCTGGTTACTCCCGGGTGAACGAACAATCGCTGGAATACATTTCGACATTCATACGTTGCTTTTCGCAGCGCTTGCGGTGATCCTCGGTTTTCAAGCCGTTAACTTTGCGATATTCACAAAGATTTTTGCGATTAACGAAGGCTTGCTTCCTGAAGATCTGCGTTTGAGCAGGGCACTTAAGTCGGTGACGCTTGAAGTTGGTCTGGTAATCGGTGCGGTGTTAATGCTAGTAGGCCTCGGCGGATCAGTTTATGCGCTGAGCGGCTGGGGACTGAAATCCTTTGGTTCTCTGGATCCTACTCGAACGATGCGCGTGGTAATTCCTACGGTAACTTCGCTCACGTTAGGTTTTGAGATTGTCTTATCTAGTTTTTTCCTGAGCATTTTGGGGATGAGGCGACGATGACTGAAAGAACTCATTATAAGTTCAGTTCCGGGTTTCATGTATTTGATTAGTCTTTTAGTTTCTGCCTTTCTCAGGGGTTTTCGTAGCTATGGAACTAGTAATTATGATGATGAGACTCCGATGAACAGTTTGTGATGAGCTTCACCTCGCGTTGATCTCTGGAGCGTTGCGGATCCATTGTTTATGTTGACAATTAATGGACGCGCCATTCTTGAAAGGACGGTTCTGGTCGGATCACTTGCGGCTATTGGAACAACGCTCGCTGTTGCAATTCTGGTTTCTATCTCGCAAATCGCCACATACGGAATCCCCGTGAAGATGTTTGCTTTGCTTGGTTTGATCGTTGCGATTGCCCTTCGTCATCGTCAGTCCGTCCGTAAACGAGATGGAATAGTAAAAAGATGGGAGCATTCCTGGTGGATCGCAACCTTTGGGGTCGGCACGGTATTCTTAATAGCCAATCAACTTGTAGTACGCGGACTTGCCGTCGGAATCTGGGACGCAGACGGTGAAATGTTTCCGTTTCAAGTACTCGTCTCGGACTTTGCCCGGGCTGGAAGGTTCATTCATTGGGATCCCTGGTCAGATGGTGGACTTCCGCTGTCGGGCGATCCCAGTGTTGGGGCATTCTCACCGGTAAATCTTCTGATCGGCCTAATCACCGGGGGAACCTCCTTCGGGTTTCGAGTCTATTGGCTGCTCGTATGGGCACTAGGTGGTTTCGGCGTTGTAATGTTAGCCCGGCAACTAAAGGCTCCTGCGTGGGCGGGTGCATTGGTCGCAATCGGATTTCTTTTCAATGGCTTTTACACCGGAAATGCGGAACACACTTCTTGTATTGTAGGCTTCTCATTCCTGCCTTTGATCATTTGGCGATTGGACAATGCGATAGTTTCGTGCAGACTCGTCGTTGCGGCGGAAGCTGGGGCGCTATGGGGTTTGTCTGCACTGTCAGCATATCCTGCCATCACAATAATGAGCGGGTTTTTCTGTGTGCTTTGGGCGGCTGGACGTCTAGCGTTTCCCGAAAGAATTGCTGTGGAGTGCGAGTTCACTGACGAGAGCCTAAAAACTCGCTCTACCTTGCGTACTCGAGCCCTGTTTTTGTCGGCTGTATTATCGATACTGCTAGTCGCGGGACTTGCTGTTCTCTCTCCGACTTACTATGCATTCTTTGCTGAGGGGGTTGGAACGAATGCCCGGTCGGGCCCACTAGCGAAGGAGGTTGTGCTAGTAAGTAATGCGCTTGAGCCCGGCGCTATATCCACGCTCACGAGTCCATATCTTGCGGCGCTCAAGGCGGCAAACCAAATGAACGGGGATCGACAGCTTTGGCCGAAAACCGACCTAACGCTCTGCAATCTTTACTCGGGAGCGGCGGTCACAGTGTTCGCACTATTATCACTCCTTGCCCGTCCGCGCGAGAGGTGGCGATGGTGGCTTCTCATCGTGGCCCTTCTGAGTCTGTCGTGCGCACTAAGTGGGTCTCTTCCGGTCCGAGGATGGCTTTACGACTGGATTTACCCAATGCGTTTCTTCCGGCACGCTGCGTTCTTCGCATTCTATTTCGGCTTCACGGTTTCCGTAATGGCTCTCCTGGGTCTTAGAGACCTTCAAGGGTCAGTCAGTAGATGCAAGACTGACCCGATCTGGCGACGGTTCAAAATCGCGTCGCTAGGTTGCGCAACGATCGCATTTGCGACGTTCATTTCAGTAATCCGTTATCTGGGCCCCGAACGTTCCTTTAGCCTCAAAGAAGGACCGATTACGTGGTTTGTTGTCTCTGGAATCTGGCTGGCGATTGTAGGGGTCTCTATCTTAGGACCAATCTGGCCGGACTCAGCAAGCGCAAAGTATGTCCCCGCAATCCTGCTCGCGCTCGTAACCGCTGATGCATTTCTCGCTTGTGCTGTGTCGCAACCGATCATGATATCAACAGGCGCTGAGGAACTCGCTCGTTGGCAAAACCTCGATAGGAAGCACTCGCCTGTGATCGATCTTACTCATAATGGATTAATGCGAGAACCAAGCCCTTGCGAGTCAAGTAACATTGCCAATGCTCCACCGCGTAACGGTTTTATCTCCGCATATCCGTGCCCTCGCAGTGATCAGTTGATCACCAAGATCCCTGTCCTTGAATCTTACTCGACTATGCCCAACCCGTTTCTCCTCCGAATCGCAATGCATCCTACGCTGAAAGATATGGCACTTGGAAGTGGGCGAGTGTGGTTCAGTGCCGAAGCCATGCAGGTTCCCACAACAGAGAATTCCTTCGCTGCATTTACCATTCGTGCCGAAACACTCGCTGCACCACCTCTGGTGATCCATTCGACAGAGAACATCGTTCAGGGCGGCGAGTCAGCCTCCGAGGGCGGCAGCACAGAGCTTTATCGTATTGCCGAGCTTCCCGCGTGCAGCCGTATTGAGGTCCGAGTTCAGAAGTATTATCCCGAAGAGCTTCTCTTCGAAGCTACGTGTCCAGCTGATGGATGGCTGCTAGTGACTGATCGGTGGGGATCAGCCTGGCGGGCTGAGGTTAATGGTAAACTTACGGAAGTCCTAGGAGGTAACTTTGTCTTTCGCGCAATTAGAGTGGCGGCGGGCGAGAATACTGTTAGATTTACATATCATCCACCCTTATTCCCATGGCTTCTCATTGTTAGCTGGACTACGCTGGGTATGACAGCTATGGTGGCCGCATTTCGCACCTTTAGGAACTTCACGATCGCGCGAAGGGCTCAGCAACGCGCCAACTAATTCTTCGCGGAATTTCATGATTTCAACCAAACACTTGATAACCTCCTTGAAACTGGCAGTTCTATTCATTTCATTTTCGCTTTATGTCAGAATGATCAGTATTGGCCGCTTTGGTGCTTCTTACGATGACACGATTTACGTAACTGCTGCGAAGGCACTGGCAACCGGTGAGGGATACAGAATAATTAATTTACCTCACCCAATCGCGCAGACGCTTATCCCGCCCTTCTACCCTTTCTTACTGTCAATTATTTGGAGAATCCATCCTCAATTTCCTGAAAACCTTTCTTGGATGATGTTGTTTTCCGTCTTTCTGACGATGGCCTTCTTGTTGCTCAGTTATCACTACTTAGTAAGGAACAACTACGCAACGCGGACGCAGGCCCTTTCGGTTGTAGCACTGACAGCGATTAACTGGCGAACGATGAATCTGGCAACTGGGTTAATCTCGGATATCTTGTTGCTTTCGCTGTCGATCGCTGTGCTGCATCTCGCAGAGAAGTACCAGGAGGAACACAAGTCCTGGATCGTTGGCAGTGTGCTAGGGACAATGATGGGGCTTGCCTTTCTGACGCGAACCTCTGCGCTTGCGCTGATCGCATCAGTGGCAGTGTTTTATTTTTACCGGCGAAAATGGAGAAAGTTGCTGCTGCTACTCGGGATCGCGTCGCTATTCATAGCTGGCTGGATTGTCTGGTGCTACTTCAACACGAGCGTGATCTCCGGAGAGCATGCATCCTACTATGCCGGCTACTCCCAAGGTATCACTGACACGGTAAACAGGCTGCAATCGCTTAATGCTGAATCGAAGTTAATGACTTATTTAAGAATAATAGAGACCAATGCCGTAGGAATGATTGTTGTCTGGGCCCCTTTCCAAAGTCTCGGATTACGTGCAACTCTTCCGATGGTGATATTGATTCCACTTCTTCTGCTCGCGTTAGGCCTTATGGTCCTCGGTTTCTTGCGAGAGACCAGCAAGGGAATTCGATTGTTGGAAGTATATTGTTTGATCTATGTTGCTTTGCACCTCATCGTGCCGAGCCATTCCTACGAGCGTTATCTCATTCCGATCGTACCATTCTTGCTGTTCTTCATGATTCGGGAAGTAACGCATCTTTACGCCCTGGCAAGCGATGGCGTCATCTCAAATCAAGACTTGACGACAAAGGTTATCAGTGTGGTTATCGGGCTAGTGCTGGCTGCAGCTATCGTAATTGTATTCTATAGCAACTCAACAGGTATATATCGCACGTTGAACGAATCCAAGTCCTTGTCACTCTACGAGGAGGATCGTCAGACTTTTGATTGGATCAGAACTAACACTGATCCTGGCAGCGTGTTGGTTTGTTTTAGTGATCTTAAGTACTTTCTCTACACGGGCCGCAAAACTGTACGATCTATACCAGTAAACCTGCTTGATGTGACGGTGTACCAGTCGCGGCAGCCTGATGCCGATGCGCTAGCTAAAATATTTCTCAACATAGTTACGGAGAATCAAGCGAGCTATTTGGTGCTAACCCAAAGCGACTTTCGGGAGCAAGCGCCAGCCTATGGCGAGAGTGTCCAAGCCTGTCTAACGAGGTACTCCGACCAATTCATTCCTGTCTTCAATTGGGATGGTGGTCAAAACCAAATTTATTTGATCAATAACAGTCTGGAGCGTCGAAGCTGGTGATCAACGACCGACCACAGCACGATAATCTAAGAACGGTGAAGGCTACAGCTGACCTGCCGCGTGCCGGTGCCTTCAACCGGCTTAAGAAAGGGTCAAATCAAAAATTGATGAGACTCTCGCTCGCAGCGATTTTGGCAGGCTTCTGTCTTTTATCATTCCCTTTGCTTACGGCAAACAG
>DATFWY010000145.1:0-11529 GCA_035258805.1 Blastocatellia bacterium
GGGAACCGCCGCTAAGCTTCGCGCGATGGGGCTGAAAGGCGCGATAGCGGGAAAGACGGGGACCTCGAGCGATGGCTGGTTCGTTGGATACACGCCCGACATTGTTTGTGTAGCCTGGGTAGGTTTTGATGACAACCATGATCTCGGGATGAAAGCCTCGGATGCAGCACTGCCAATGTGGGCAGATTTCTTGAAGCAGGCACTAGAGCTAAGACCGGAGCTGGGAGGCGAGTTCAAGAAACCTGCGGGCATAATCACCGTCGAGATTGACCCGTCTACCGGGTGTCTTGCGGCGCCGGATTCAACCCTCCACCGAACTGAGATGTTCATCGCCGGAACTGCACCGACCTCTCAGTGCTCCTCTAGTTCTAACGAGCAGGATTCAGATGAAGTTACAGAGCCCGAGGGGGAAGAGCCGTTCGATAATTCAAAAACCCCTGCGACGGAAGAATCGGAAGGCGGGCAAGTGACTGTAGAGATTTGTTCATTGACAGGTTTATTGGCCACTCCTTCGTGTCCAAGGACCGAAAAGAGAACATTTCCGGCGGATAAGCTCCCAAAGGTGGCTTGCAGCCCTGATTTTCACCGCGATAATTAGCATCGAAACTCGACAGCCGCAACTAGAAATCCAACGACCACGTGGAGACGCCTCCTTCTTGACTTAGTTATTGGTCCAAGTCATCTATTGTTTTTCGGTCGAGGCTGCTCTTTTCCCTGTTTCCCAAGGCGCAGTATTGGGTCTATAATCTCTCAGCGGACTGCCACAGCGACAAACTGCAACTCTTACGACAGGTGTGGAATCTCAAACATCAGCCGTCATACATCAAGGACTCGCAGTGGATTTTTCTCCGTTCGGGAGGTTTAAATGACTTTTCGTAGCTGTCCGAGAGGGCGCGTGGGCGCTCTTATTCTTTTGTTCGCGCTCTTAGCAGCACCAATCAATCTCCTCGCTCAGACTCAAGTGGTCGCGCCCAAAAATCCGTACAAGCCCGACAAGGACGTGCAACTCGGGCAGCAGGCTGCAGCCGAAGTCGAGCACAAAATTCAGCTCTTGAACGACTCGCGGGTACAGCATTACGTCGAGCAAGTGGGACGACGGCTCGCTGAGGGTATCCCTGCCGAGTTTCAACACCCAGAGTTCCGCTATTCGTATAAAGTGACAAATCAAAAAGATATCAATGCATTTGCATTGCCTGGAGGCTTCACCTACGTGAATCGCGGTCTGATTGAAGCGGCCAAAAACGAAGGGGAAATGGCTGGCGCGATCGCCCACGAAATCAGTCACGTAGCGCTGCGTCACGGAACGGCTCAAGCGGCCAAAGCTCAGAAGTACCAGACCGGTTCCGCTGTTGTGGGTGTACTCGGATCCGTTTTGGGCGTTCCGGCAGCGGGTCAATTAGGGCAAATGGGAATTGGCGCCTACTTTATGAAATTCAGCCGTGAATACGAAAAGCAAGCTGACATTCTCGGCTCACACATTATGGCCAATGCCGGCTACGACCCGCACGATCTTGCGAATATGTTCAAAACTTTGGAGCAACAGGGTGGCAAAGGTGGTCCTCAATGGCTGAGCGATCACCCAAACCCAGGCAATCGGGTTGATTACATAAACAAAGAAGCCGATGCTCTTGCTTTGAAAAATCCAACCCACAACACCGACGAATTCATGCAGGTTCAGGCTCTTCTACGCGGTGGCGGGGCTGATCTCGGCAGAGGACACCAAGGTTATCCACAGCAGGGTTATCCACAACAGGGCAATCCGCAGCAGGATCCGCGCTACCAGCAACAAGGGGGGCAAGGCGGTCGATACCAACAAGTGCCAATCCCATCATCTCGATTTAGAAGTTACAACGAAAGTTTCTTTAGTATTAACGTGCCTGATAATTGGCGGGAACTGCGCGAGAGCGACAACGTAACGTTCGCACCTGAAGGAGGCTACGTTAACAATCAAGGTCAATTCAGCTTTACTCACGGTGTGCAGGTAGGCACGAGTCGCGGAAGCGGCAACAAAAACCTGAAGAGTGCTACCGACCAGCTATTACAAGCGATATCACAGGGTAATCCGAATCTTCGCAAGGCTGGAGGATATGAGCGCGAGTACGTGGGAAGGCGAGACGGGCTTTCAATTTCACTAACCAACGTTTCTGACGTAACTGGCCGTCCTGAAATGGTGATGGTGTACACGACGTTGCTTCGAAATGGCGACCTGTTTTACCTGATTGGGGTGGCCCCCGAAGAGGAATTCCAAAATTACCAGAGATCGTTTGTGGTAATCGTCCAGAATATTGCGATCAACGATTAAATAAGCCGCTCAGCAAAACCAGCGGCTTAGCAGGGGGTAGCATAGACTCCAGTCTTGCTCGTTTTTAAACAGCAAAATTGGAGTCTATGCTACCCTTTTTCCATTAAGGTTATTTCTGTGGCAGCGGCGGCTCGGTAAGTTTGCAGTCGACGTTGAGTGACTTCAGAAGCTCCAGCAGGTCCTTCCTTTGATCGGGCGTGATTGTCCGTTTCTCCAGATTCTTCTTGTCCAAATACTGATTTGCCTTACCGCCCCCTAGCATAAAATCAACCGCGTCTTCCAGAGTCGCGGCGCTTCCATCGTGAAAGTAGGGAGCTGATTTCGCGATATCTCTAAGGGTTGGTGTTTTAAAGGCACCGGTCTCCTCGGGTTTGTTAGTGATTTTGCCGCGTCCCGTATCCGGTTCCGGGGCGTCCATCCCAACCCCCACATTATGAAACTGCTGATCGGTAAACAGCAGGCCATCGTGACAGTTGTTACATTTGGCCTCTTTGAAGACGTCCCATCCGCGCTTGGCAGCATCCGATACCGCCGCCTGGTCTCCGGCCTGCCACTTATCCCATGCCGTGTCGCCGCTGGTGATCGTACGCTCGTACGCGGATATCGCCTGCATAATGTTCTCTTTTGTAGCATCGCCACCAAAGACTTTACGGAATTGCTCGTGATATCCCTGAAGCGCATTTATCTTCGAAACAATCTCGTCCTCGTGATCTTTTGCGCCCATATTGCCGCCTGTCCACGCGGCCATTGCCTGTTTCTCCAGAGAGGGACTGCGACCATCCCAATAAAACATTTTTTGGTAACCAATGTTCCACAGCGTCGGACTGCTTCGAGTAAGTTGTTTGTTGCCTGCGCCGATCGCTTTCGGTAGCCCGTCAGTAAGTCCCTTCTCGCAAACGTGGCAGGAATAGCATGAACGTGACCCGTCGACACTCAATCGCTTATCAAAGAACAGCTGGCGTCCCAAAGCAACTTTCTCAGGAGTCATCGGGTTGTCAGGGGGGATTTCCATTGCCTCATACTTTGCGAGCGGTGGTGGCAGTGGTTGAATCTCAGGCTTGAAGCTGGCCGTTTCCTTGTTTTCGCATGCTGTCATCGAAAAGCCGATCAAAAGTGCTACGGCGAAAAAATACTTTTTCAACTCAATTCCTGATTTCATGAAATCCTCCTTAAAAGTATTGCTAGTTCGCGTTGAGACCCGCGACCAAACATCATCTAGCGGACAGTCTCGTTGGGTAAGCTACAGGGTAAAACTGGAACTCCGAGATGAGGCCCCGGATTGTTCAGCGCCGTGCGAAGCGCTAATGCGAGAGTCGTCCGTGTGTCTTCTGGACGAAGGATTGCGTCTACGAATCCACGTGCCGCCGCGAAATTCGCCTCAAGTTCGTGCTCGTACTTTGCCCTGACACGTTCCATCTCAGCTTGCATCGACTCGTCCGGAGTGTGGCCTTTCCGTTCCAGCTTCTCAAGCTCGGCGCTGAATAATGCCATCACCGCCGAGTCGCCTTCCATCACTCCCATCCTTCCGGTAGGCAATGTGAATATGAAGTCTGGATCAAACCCCTGCCCAGCCATCGCATAGTACCCGGCACCCGATGCATGGTTGATCGTCAGTACCAGCTTCGGAACTGTAGCGGTAGCCATCGCTTCAACAAAACGAGCGCCCGCTCGAATGATCCCTGAATGCTCGGCTTCCGTTCCAACCATAAAGCCTGAAACATCCTGCAAAAACAACAGGGGTGTGTCGTGGCGGTTACACGTCTCGATGAAGTACGCCACCTTTTCAGCGGAGTCAGTATAAATTATCCCGCCAAATTTGGGCGGTCTGCCGGACGGTCCCCTGACGAGTCCTCGTTGATTCGCAATGATACCAACCGGAATGCCGTCGATTCGCGCATATCCGGTAATCATCTCTTTGGCATAATCAGCCTGGAACTCATCCAGGTCACCGGAGTCCAGCAGGCAATCAAGGATATCGCGCATATCATAAGGAAGGCGATGGTCCGACGGAATAAGATCGTAGATATCCGCCGGAGGCCTTCGAGGCTCGCAAACTTCTCTGATCTGCACGCTGGGCGTCGCAGGCGGTGGAAGCTCGCTAACAAATGCTCGCAGCCGCGCAATGCATTCTTCGTCATCCTTCGCGCGAAAGTGCGCAACACCGGAGATCTCATTATGCGTAAGCGCACCGCCGAGGGTTTCGCTGTCCACGACTTGGCCGACCGCGCCCTTTACCAGATTCGGTCCACCCAACCCCATGAATGACGTACCCTCCACCATAATAATGAAGTCGGAGAGCGCTGGAAGATAAGCTCCACCGGCTACGCACTGGCCCATTACCGCAGCCAGTTGCGGGACCTTTAGATACCGGCGCATTACAGAGTTATAGAAAAAGATTCGGCCGCCGCCGTATTGTCCCGGGAATACTCCGCTTTGATAGGGAAGATTTACGCCGGCTGAGTCCACGAGGTAAATGATAGGCACCCGGCAGCGCATTGCGATCTCTTGCGCGCGCAGGACCTTGCGAACGGTCTCCGGCCACCACGAGCCTGCTTTGACAGTAGCGTCGTTGGCAATGACTACGGCTTCGCGACCTTCGATTCGTCCGATACCGGTTACTACGCCGGCCGCCGGAGCCTGGCCATCATAGAGATCGTAGGCAACCAACAAACCGATTTCTTGAAAATGAGAGTCGGGGTCGAAGAGTAACTGTATTCGTTCGCGTGCAGTAAGCTTACCTTTAGCGTGTTCGCGTTCGATCCGTGCGGGACCGCCTCCCCGGCGAAGCTTCTCTTCAAGGGATGTCAACTCAGTGACAAGTTTCTGGAAGTGTTCGCGGTTGGCGGTGGTTATTTGCGTATCCATACGAGAGGGCTTCGAGCGAGAAATCAGGATAACAATGTGCAGTTACAGTGACAAGCTCACGAGTATGTGTGTGGACTCAATATGCGGCTGGCTTGAAAACGCATCACATCGGATGTTAATGGTATCTCTTTGGAAATCACTATCATTACCGGAACCAATTAATGAACATACTTGGTATCTCAGGTCAAGAACGCGACGCCGCCGCTGCGCTGATCCAGGATGGACGGGTCGTTGCGGCGATCGAAGAAGAGAAACTCGCGCGCATCAGGCACATTGGAATGAATTATGCCGGTGGTCTTCCGTTTCGAGCCGTCCAGTTTTGTCTCGATCGCGCCGGCATCACACTCGATAAGGTTGATTACGTCGCATACTATCTGGAGTCTCACAAAAGGTTTCACCGCGAAATCGCATTCAACTCCTCGCACGCGATTAACGCAGCATCACAAGGATCAATCGAAGAGTTCCCACCATACTTTGTTGAAAGCCTCAACGATCTGAAACAGAGGCTCAAGACGAGGAGACTGATTGAATCTAGACTTTCAGCAAAGGGAAGATTCATCGAAGTCCCACACCACCTTGCTCACGGCGCGAGCGCCTTTTTTGCATCGAGCTTTGATCGGGCCGCAGTCATCTCCGTCGATAACAAGGGTGACATGACTTCGGCGGCGTTGATGACCGGAGCCCAGGGAGGACTTAGAATCGACGCAGAAGCACAGTTTCCGCACTCCATCGGAATGGTTTACAGCGCCGTGACCGCTGCATTGGGTTTCGATGGCAGTGGTGATTGGCACAAGACAATGTGGCTCGCTCCGACGGGGAAAAATAGCCTTTCGGATCTCTTCTCTGAGCTTCTGAGTGTCGATACATATGGCTTACCTGTAGTCAACTTATCGTACTTCGAGCCGCCCTCAAGTGGAACAGCCTTACTCTCAGGTAGCTTTTTCGAGCGCGCTGGCTTGGCTCCGCGAGCAAAAGACCAGCCAATTAACCAGCAACATCGGAACCTTGCAGCTAGTGTGCAAACGCGGATTGAAGATGCTCTGTGCGAAATCGGGATGCGTTTCCGCGATCGAAGTGGCGAAGACAACCTCTGCATTGCTGGAGGAGTTGCCCTGAATAGTCTGGCCGTGTCGGCTGTAGAAAGACGCGCGGGATTTTCGCGACTGTTTGTTCAGCCCGCCGCCGGGAACGCGGGCTGCTCGGTCGGAGCGGCGTTATATGTGTGGCACCAGGTACTCGGGAATAGCGAACGTGTCTATCAGATGCGACACGCCTTTCTCGGCCCGCAGTTTAACGATGAGGAAATCAAGAGCGTTCTGGACAATTGTAAACTGGCTTACGAATACTTCCTGACCGAAGACAAACTCATAGCCGAGGTAGCGCGGTTGCTCGCCGAGGATAGAATCGTTGGATGGTTTCGAGGCGCAATGGAGTTCGGCCCGCGGAGCCTTGGTGCCAGGAGCATACTTGCTTCGCCAAGGTCGGAGATTATGCGCGATAATCTGAACGCCTTCATTAAGCATCGTGAGGAATTTCGGCCGTTTTGTGCGTCGGTGCCCGAAGAGCGTGCTGAGGAGTTTTTCGAACCGAGTGCGCTAAACGAATTTCTTCAGGGTGTCAGCCGGATTAACGAAACAAAGCGTAAATCGATTCCCGCAGCGGTTTTCGGTGATGGACTCGTTAGAGTTCACAGCGTAAGCCGAAAAACAAACGCTTCGTTCTGGAAGCTTTTGTCGAAGTTCGGAGAGGATGGCGCTGTCCCAGTGCTTTTAAATACTTCGTTCAATCTGTTCGGGGAGCCGGTAGTGTCGACCCCGCGAGAGGCGGTCCGAGGATTTTATTGTTCTGGGATCGATTGCTTGGCCATTGGTAATTTCCTGATTAAGAAGTAAGGCTTCGCGGCGTGGGATTATTGAAAGTCGATGTGCGAACTCAGCTTCTGACGCTTTGATCTTAAAACTCAGAGACGGGAAAAAGAGCGGCTAAATGAATAAAAGGACTTATCTTGTGACCGGCGGGGCGGGTTTTATTGGAAGTCATATCGTCGAACGACTGGTACGCGATGGACATAATGTCCGAGTTTTGGACGATCTTAGTTCTGGTCATGAGACGAATCTCGACTCGATCCGGGACGGGGTCGAATTTATTGAAGGTGATATTCGAGACACGAAAGTCGTCAACGAAGCGGTGAAGGGTGCACACATTGTCTTCCACGAGGCGGCTCTTGGTTCCGTTCCACGCTCGGTCGCGGATCCGGTTACGACACACGAGGTGAACATTACAGGCACTCTAAATGTGTTTCTCGCTGCTCGCGACGCCGGCGTCAAACGCGTTGTTTACGCGTCCAGTTCGTCGGTGTACGGAGAGACACCCGTGTTGCCGAAACGAGAAGATATGAGTCCGGAGCCTTTATCGCCGTACGCTCTGTCAAAACTTGCGGGTGAGCACTACGCGAGCGTCTTCAAACATGTATACAACTTTGAGATAGTGTCATTGCGATATTTCAATATCTTTGGTCCGCGCCAGGACCCTGAATCACAGTATGCTGCGGTAATTCCTCGATTTATCACTGCGTTGCTTAACGGTAAGGCACCAGTTGTTTATGGAGATGGCCTTCAATCACGCGATTTCACGTCTGTGGAGAACGTTGTAAACGCGAACCTTCTTGCGTCCGAAGCGGATGGCATTGCGGGCCAGGCTTTCAATGTCGCCTGTGGCGGGCGTTACACATTGCTCGACCTCCTAGCCAAGACAAAGGAATTTCTTGGTAGTGATATCGAGCCCGTTCACGAAGCCGCTCGCGTTGGGGATGTGCGCGATTCACAGGCTTCGATCGAAGCTGCACAGAAAGCATTTGGTTATCGCGTGTCGGTTGATTTTGCGGAGGGACTTGAGAAGACGATTGAGTGGTATAAGCGGAACAACGATTTAAACTCGTAAGACAGATGTCTGCTTAGCCCTGAACGCATACTGAGTAACCGCACGTACAGTACAGACACCCCCCATTCTGGCGCAGCGTCTCGCCGCAGTCGGGACAGACATTCCTGGCCAGCAGCTGATTCTCGGGTCGAAGACTCTCAGACTGACCCGCCTTCGCCAACGTTAATGGCTCTTGCAGGTCTTCCGGATTGGTACTCAACACCTGCCTCTCGCGCGAGCCGTCTCGATATACGGTTATCCCTTTGCAGCCAAGTTTGTGGGCTAGCAAGTAGGCATTCCTGACGTCGTCAACCGTCGCCGAGGAAGGGAAGTTAATCGTTTTCGATACTGCCGCATCTATGTGTTTCTGAAATGCTGCTTGCATCCTTACGTGCCATTCGGGTCCTATCTCGTGAGTAGTCACAAACACTTGAGCAGTCTCGGAAGGCACAGCCTCCAGTCTTCGGAGTCCCTTTGTCTCAGAGACCATGGTGATCAACTCGTCGCTGTAGAATCCAAGCTTCCTAGCGTGTTGCTCAAATAACGGATGGATAAAGTTCAAGCTTTCGTGTTCAAACGACAGGCGCCGATAAGCGATCGAGTATATCGGTTCGATCCCGCTCGAACAGTCGGCGATAAGACTGAGCGTCCCGGTTGGAGCAACGGTTGTTACGGTAGCATTCCTTCGCCTGCGCCTGATTGGACCCTTTAAGCTTTCTGACTCGAAGCGTAAATCGGATTCTTCGGAGTTCTCGCTGCTGTAAATGCTTTCCTGAAACCATCGCGGGAACGGTCCACGTTTTTTTGCCAGATCGATTGAAGCTTCCAGTGATTCGCGCGAAATAAAACCCATTACTTCTTCGCCAAGCTTAATCGCTTCCTCCGAGTCATACGGAATGCCTAGCAAGATCAGCAAGTCCGCCCAACCCATCACTCCGAGGCCGATCTTACGATTGAGCTTCGTGATCTTTTCGATCTCCGGTATCGGATATTCACTAACATCGATCACGTTGTCGAGAAAGTGTACAGCAAGTCGCGCCACCGTCTTGAGACGTTCGTAATCGATAACGCCACTACGATAAAACTTCGCGAGGTTGATTGAGCCAAGAACACAAGACTCGTAAGGAAGCAGCGGCTGTTCTCCGCAGGGGTTGGTGCTTTCAATGTCACCCAAGCCAGGCGTGGGGTTGTCACGATTGATCCGGTCGATAAAGATTACTCCTGGCTCACCGTTCCGCCAGGCGGATTCGATTATCAAATCCAACACTTTCCGCGCGTCCAACTGTTTGAACTTTTGATGAGTACGCGGGTTGATCAGATCGTATCTGTCCCCACTATCTGCCCGTCGCATGAACTCGTCAGTGACAGCGACGGAGATATTGAACGTATTCAGCTCGAGTGGATTTGTTTTAGATGCGATGAATTCTTCGATGTCCGGATGATCGACGCGAAGGATTGCCATGTTGGCGCCAGCGCGTTTGCCACCGAGCTTCGTGACTTCGGTGGCGAAGTTGTACAACCGCATGAACGAAACCGGCCCACTCGATACACCCTGAGTCGATTGAATTGTGTCTTCTCTTGGGCGAAGACGGGAGAATGAAAACCCGGTTCCGCCGCCTGTTTTTTGAATGAGTGCGGTATTACGGAGAGTAGCGAAGATGCCGTCCATTGAATCTTCAACCGGAAGCACAAAGCAAGCTGACAGCTGCGCAAGATTACGGCCGGCGTTCATTAGGGTCGGCGAGTTCGGAAGGAACTCAAGATTGCTCATTATCTCGAGAAGGCTTTCTTCAGAGGTAACTGCATCGTCGTGGGTGGAATATTGCAAGTCAGCTTGAGCGACGCATCGCGCGACCCGCAGTAACATCTCTTCAGGCGTTTCAATTACGCGTCCCTGCTCGTCTCTCGCCAGGATGCGCTTTTCTAACACCCGCAGCGCGTTCTTTGTGAGCTCGGGTTTCATAGCATTGTCAAGGTTCTAGTTGTTAGGATGTCCCGGCAAGGGCGTGGCAAGAACGAATACTGTAAAAGAGTGACAGCAGTTAGGACTTAAGAGCAGTGATATGGGTTCTCACTGTTTCGCCCAACGTATCCAAATTGTAGCCGCCTTCGAGCACCGAAACGACTCGTCCTCCACCGGTCCGATCGGCCAAATCCATAACTTCTTTGGTCATCTCTGCGAAATCACTGTCTTCAAGCAACAGCCCGCCGAGGGGATCGCCCCTCCTCGAGTCAAAGCCCGCCGAGATGATTATCAAATCTGGCTGAAAGCCTTTTCCAATCGCCCTGAGTGCATCGGAAAATGCTTCTCGGTGGGTCCTTGCAGGTGTTCCCTCCGACAGCGGGATGTTGAGTGTCGTTCCTTCACCCTTATCGAGTCCTACCTCGTTCGCTGCGCCGGTTCCCGGGTAGTAGGGATACTGGTGTGTCGAAAAGTAGAAAACGGACGGATCACGATAAAATATGTCCTGAGTCCCGTTCCCGTGATGAACGTCCCAGTCGATTATCAGAACGCGATCTGCTCCGTAATGAACCTGAGCATAGCGAGCCGCAATTGCGACGTTGTTGAAAAGGCAAAATCCCATCGCCCGATCGGAAGTCGCGTGGTGGCCCGGAGGTCGCACCAGTGCAACGGCGTTTGTCGAGTCGTTGAACACTTCATCGACAGCAAGCGTCGCCGCTCCGGCTGCAAGCCTCGATATCTCAAAAGACTTTGCGCAAATTGTGGTGTCCAGGTCGATCCGAGAAACTCCGCGCTCGCACAGGCTGCGAACCTGATCGATCAGTCGATAGCTGTGACAACGCATAATGTCCTCATCTGACGCCTCTCGCGGCGTCAAATGTTGAAGACTTGTCCACAGAGTTTCATCCTGTCGAAGTGCGGAAACAATAACTTCCAGTCTGTGTGGATTCTCCGGATGGTGACCTGTTTGGTGTTCTAGAAAAGCGTGGTCATAGACCAGGGCCGTCGTCATGATGAACAGAATTATAAATGCTATTCATACCGCAAAGCCACCATCGGATCGACTCTTGTTGCCCGGTGCGCAGGTACGACCGTCGCGATGAAGGATACACCAGTTATGATCAAAGTGATCGTCAGAAAGGTTAAGGGGTCGGTTGGGCTCACGCCGTAGAGCAAGCTACTGATCAGCCGAGTCAGAGCTAATGATGCGACTACTCCGAGTGCGGCCCCAATGATCGCGAGCGTCATACCATTCCGCACAACCAGACGCAACACGCTTGGTCGCGACGCACCAAGCGCCATTCGAATTCCGATCTCGTGAGTTCGCTGGCTCACGGAGTATGAAATCACTCCGTACAACCCAATTGAGGCCATTATCAGCGCAACCCCGGCAAATACAGTCATCAGAATCATATTGAATCTCGAGGATGCCACCGAGTCCGCAAGCACCTGACTCATTGGCCTCACGCGAGTGATCGGC
>DATFWY010000146.1:0-57987 GCA_035258805.1 Blastocatellia bacterium
TCGAAACACAACTCGTCAGCCCGATCGGGATCGCAGCCGTAGACGCAGTCCTTTACTCGCTTCAGTGATGGAAGAAGATCGGCGAGCGCACGGACGGCAGTGGATTTGGCAGTCCCTCGATGCCCCATGATTATGACGCCGCCGATGTTTGGATCGATCGCGCTCAACAGCAGCGCCAACTTCATCTCATCTTGACCGACGATTGCCGAAAACGGATAGACGGGTCGGCCCTCGCCGGAGTCTTTGCGCAGCGCGGTCCCAACGCTCTTGGTTTTTGTTTTTCCTGGCATCTTTGAACGGTGGAAGGCGCAGAGTCCTTGTCACGTGGACTCTGCTCGATAACCGATCTTCAATATAGAGGGGCTATTTCAGATCAGTCAACTGGGGGTATTGGGGTGACAGTGTGTTGGTCGACTTGTTGTTTGGTCGGCTCGCCGCGTAGCGGTGTCCTATCGGTAGTTTTGTCGAGGTGGGATCACGCTTGGCCGCGTAGCGGTTACCTCGTTGCATCCACAGTCGTTTACGAGGTCAACAGGTAACCGCTACGCGGCCCAAGTGATCTCGCAGCACACATCGCTACCGATAGGACACCGCTACGCGGCGAGCCGACCGACGAGCGTCGACCAACCAAGGACATTCACCAACACATTGTCACCCCACGACCAGGAGTTGGCGGAACAAGAACGTGGCTTGCAGGTTGTGCTATAATCCGGCAAGACGCTGAGAAGGCTGAAACTGATCGTTGAGTTCGAGCTTGTAATAGGAAGATGCGTCGCTTTGATTCATTGAGGTTGAGCGTGCATCCAGTCGAGCCACGAGCAGCCGGACCAGTTCCGACTGTGCGCCCGAGAGGGCGTGGACTGAGTGTCGTCCTAACCAACGCAATGAATGCCGTGGAAACCGGTAATGGCTGGCCCCCCGACAGGAACGGTTTCGCAGACCTATACCTTCATAAGCAGACAGCCGGCGTCGGTTTGCCGCGCTGCGAACTGAACTCACTCGGAGGTAGATATGGGAGAGAATAAAATAAACCTGACCGACCTCCTCGAGACTCACCGCCGCGACCGCGAGCGGCTGGCTTGGGAAGGCACATTCAGAGACTACTTCGAACTGGTAACTCAGAATCCAAATGTATCGAAACTGTCGCACGCCCGCATATGCGATATGATCCTCGCAAGCGGCGTTGAGAAGATTAACGAGGGATCTCGCGACGAGATAATAAGGTACAACTTTTTTAGTGAAGAACTCTTCGGAATCGAACGTCCCATTTCGAGGATCGTCGAGTATTTCAAGTCTGCCGGCCAACGCCTGGAGGTGCGCAAGCGGATCCTGTTGTTGATGGGGCCCGTTGGAGGAGGCAAGTCGACGATTGTGACGATGCTCAAGCGAGGGCTCGAAAAATGGTCGCGTACTGCCGACGGAGCGGTTTACGCAATCAAAGACTGCCCGATGCACGAAGAAGCGTTGCACCTTATCCCTCCCGAGCTCCGAGCTGAAATCGAACGTCATTATTCCATTTACATTGAAGGTGAACTGTGTCCTCAGTGTCGTTACAACCTCGAACACGTTTATCACGGCCGTCACGAGGATGTCCTAATACATAGAATTGTGTTCTCCGAGAAAGACCGGATCGGTATCGGCACTTTTGCGCCTTCCGACCCGAAGTCACAGGACATTACTGAGCTGACCGGCTCGATAGATCTGTCGACTATCGGTGAGGTGGGCGTCGAGTCGGACCCGCGCGCTTACCGGTTCGACGGCGAGCTGAACATCGCAAATCGCGGATTGATGGAGTTCGTGGAAATGTTGAAGGTTGACGAGAAGTTTCTGTACAGCTTGTTGACCCTCAGTCAGGAACAGAACATCAAGACCGGCCGCTTTGCCTTGATCTACGCAGATGAGGCTATCCTCTCGCATACAAACGAAAATGAGTACGCCGCGTTTGTAGCTAACCGTAAGAGCGAGGCCCTGCAGGATCGAATCATAATGATTCGAGTTCCTTATAACCTCAAGGTCTCTCAAGAGGAGCGCATCTACTATAAGCTCCTGAAACAGTCAGATGCATTGCGCAATATTCACATAGCTCCTAACACCCTGAAGATTGCCGCAATGTTTGCGGTTATGACCCGACTCGAAGAGCCCAAGAAGGCAAACATCGACATCGTCAAGAAGATGAAACTTTATGATGGCGAAGATGTTGAGGGCTTCAAGTCGCGTGATGTGAAGGAACTGCAGGAAGACACCGTGCGCGAGGGTATGGATGGTATCAGTCCTAGATACGTGATCAACCGTCTCTCGGGAGCGCTGGTCCGCGATAACATAACCTGCATCAACCCGATCGACGCTCTGCGAGCGATCAAAGACGGATTCGAACAGCATACTGGTATTTCCTCCGAGCAGCGCGATCGCTATCTCAATCTCGTTTCATCCGCTCGTCGAGAATATGACGACATAGCTAAGAATGAAGTGCAGAGAGCGTTCGTGTATTCGTTTGAGGAAATGGCCAAGACCCTTTGCGATAACTATCTCGATAACGTCGAGGCTTACTGCAACAAAGAGAAGCTAAAGGATGCGATAACTGAAGAGGAACTGGAGCCCGATGAGAAGCTGATGCGCTCGATCGAGGAACAGATAGGCGTCAGCGAAAACGGGAAGAACACCTTCCGACAGGAAATCTTAATACGAATCTCCAGTCACGCGAGAAAGGGCAAGCCCTTCGAGTACAAATCTCACGAACGTCTGAAAGAGGCGGTCGAGAAGAAAATATTCTCCGACCTGAAAGATGTCGTGAAGATTACAACTTCGACAAAGACCCCGGACGCGGACCAGCTTCGCAGGATTAACGAGGTGATAGACCGGCTCGTTTCAGACAACGGCTACTGCACGGTTTGTGCAAACGAACTGCTGACGTATGTCGGGACTCTGTTGTCGCGGTAACGAGCGCGCGATTCGCCTCAACCTGAATTCTTTGCTATCGCGCTGCCAATACGGCGCTGCGGCGCGAAAAGGTATCCAGCTGCTCCGTAAAGGCTTGGTCGTATGTCAGTCCAACGCAACGATTGGTCGCTCCAGCGAAAGGGTCAGATTGACCAGGATCGTCATAAGGAGCGAGTCAGAGACGCAATCAAAAAGAACCTCGGCTCAATCGTATCTAATGAGTCAATCATCCTCTCTGACGGCAAGCGAGTTGTAAAAGTTCCGATTCGCTCGCTTGATGAATACAAATTTCGCTTCGACTATCGTAAGAAAAAACATGTCGGAACCGGCGGTGGTAATACCAAAGTCGGCGATGTGGTTGGCCGCGAGGGGCAGCCGGGCCAGGGTCCCGGTCAAGGCCAGGGTGCCGGCGATCAACCAGGCCAGGAATATTACGAGGCCGAAGTAGATATCGATGAAATCGCACGACTGATCTTCGAAGATCTACACCTTCCATACCTCGAAGAAAAAGCCAACCACGCCGTTCCATCAAAAACAACGAAATTCACCGAGATTCGCCGATCGGGGATTCTCGCTAACCTCGATAAACGTCGCAGCATCCTTGAAAACATCAAACGACAAGCCCGCGAAACCGGCGAAGCTCAAATCGGGCCTTTCAAGAAAGACGACCTGCGTTACAAGACCTGGGAAGAACAGATGACGTATGAGTCAAACGCAGTGGTGATTGCGATGATGGATGTCAGCGGCTCAATGGGTGAATTCAAGAAGTATATCGCCCGATCCTTCTATTTTTGGATGGTGCGTTTTCTTAAGACCAAGTACGACAACGTCAAGATCGTCTTTATCAGCCATCACACAGAAGCTAAAGAGGTAACCGAAGAGCAGTTCTTCACGCAGGGAGAATCCGGAGGGACCGTGGTGTCGTCAGCGTATCGCCTTGCTCTGGAGATTATCGGAGGGCGATTCCCGGCCAAAGATTGGAACATTTATCCGTTCCATTTTTCCGATGGCGATAACTATTACTCGGACAATGACGAAGCGGTCAAACTCGCGGACGAGTTGATTTCAACCTGTAATCTTTTTGGTTATGGCGAGATCGGAGAAGAAGGCGCGTCGAGTTACCGAAGGTCATCGGGGGCGTTGCTGTCGATCTTCAAGGACCGGCTTAAGAGTCAGAATCGATTTGTTGGTGTTCGGATCGATGATAAAGAGGACGTGTATCCGGCTCTCAAGGATTTTTTCGGCAAACGCGGCGATCAGGCTTAACCAATAGGTCCTATACGTCCAATAGGTCCTATATTCCCTAAATAGAATGATCGACAAAGAAGTCCAGGATCTTGAGGCGGCGGTTGAGCAGATCTGGGATATTGCCACCACCCGGTTCGGCCTCGACCCTTTCCCTGTCCGCTTCGAGATCGTTCCGGCTTCCGTAATGTACGAGGTCGGCTCGTACGCCCTGCCCGGACGTTATTCGCATTGGACCTTCGGCAAGGCATACCATCGCATGAAGATGATGTATGACTTTGGCCTGTCGAAGATCTATGAAGTAGTGATCAACTCAAATCCCTCATATGCCTTCCTCCTGGAAACCAACTCGCCCACCCAGAATAAGATGGTGATTGCCCACGTACTCGGGCACATCGATTTCTTTAAGAACAACGTCTACTTTTCCAAGACCAATCGACGAATGGTTGACGAAGCTGCGCTGCATTCGCGTCGAATGTCCGAATATGAGTTCAAATACGGGCGAAAAGTGGTTGAAGAATTTCTGGACGCGGTGCTGTCGATAGAGGAGCACATCGATCCAAATTTCTTTATCCGTAAACATGCCGATGACGACCAGTCCAAGGGTGAGAAGAAGTCGAACAAGCCAGAGGGGCGTTATGACGATCTCCTCTCACATGAAGAACTGGAACAACGCATCGAGACTGCGGATCAATCTGACGAGCGCAAACACAAACCGAGTATCGAAGCACCGGAAAAAGACCTGGTGTATTTCATAATGCGAAATTCGCCTTCGCTGGAGCCGTGGCAGCGCGATGTCATGTCAATGCTGCACGAAGAGATGGAATACTTCATACCTCAGCTTCAGACCAAGATCATGAATGAAGGCTGGGCCAGTATCTGGCATTCTCGAATTATGCGAGAAATGGATTTACCGACCAGCGACCACCTTGAATTCGCTGAGCTGCATGCCGGTGTTGTGTCGCCTCACAAGGGCCAACTTAATCCCTATTATCTCGGCTACAAGATTTTCGAAGACATAGAAAAGCGGTGGGACAATCCGACTGAGGAACAGCGCAAGCTGTTTGATCGAAAGGGTAGCGAGGGTCGAGAAAAAATGTTTGAGGTGCGCGAGCTCGATAACGATATCTCATTTTTGCGCAATTACCTTACGGAAGAGCTGTGCGATGAGCTCGACTTGTTTGTCTATCAGCTTGTAGACGATGAAGAGTGGACAGTAACTGAAAAGAAGTGGGAGCGAGTACGCGACCAGTTGACCGCGAACATGACCAACTTCGGGTTTCCGTACATCGAAGTAGTCGATGGCGATTATGACGGAAATCGCGAACTGTATTTGATGCACCGCTATGAGGGCGTGGAACTCGATATGAAGTACGCGCGAAAGACACTGGAGTACGTGTACAAGCTTTGGGGAAGGGATGTGCATCTGGAAACCCAGGTTGATGAAGAACCACTGGTGATGCATTACGACGGCCAGGAACACGACGAAGAATAAGCATTCACCTTCGCAACGCTTCCCACACTCTCTCAAATGAAGGTTGAATCTCCTGGCGCGGCCCGCGTATTGTTTACCCTGCCTTTAACTCAAAAGTCCGAAAGAGGAAAAGAAAAGATGCAGCCCGGAAAGAGTAGTGTAGCTTTGTTGATTGCAGCCGTTTTATTGACGACCCTTCTTGCACCGGGAGCGCATGCGTGGGGCGAAGAGGGGCACCGTTACATAAACAGAGTTGCAGCGGAACACCTGCCGCAGGACATGCCCGAGTTCTTTCGCAACGCTTCGGTTCGTCTCTCGTTCCTTGGACCAGAACCCGATCGCTGGCGTGACGGCAGAGAGCTGTTCAAAGCGCTTGGTGAGGTCAACAATCCCGATCACTTTATAGACATCGATAAACCCGAAAACTTCGAGGAGCTCCCAAACGATCGCTACCAGTACGGCGATTGGCTGCGAGCAAAAGGGAAGGATCCTAAAGTTATTGGATTTCTGCCATACTCAATTCTCGAGGGTTATCAAAAGGTACAGGTGCTGTTTCGAATGTGGCGCGACCCTCAACATCAGGCTGAACGCGAGCAGATAGAGCAAAACATCATTTACTACGCCGGAGTCATGGGTCACTACGTGGCGGACGGATCACAACCCCTTCACGCTACGATTCACTATAACGGCTGGACCACGAGCTCGAATCCGGAGTTGTACACGCGTGAGCCTCTGCACGGACGTTTTGAGACCGAATACGTCAAGGCACAGATAAAACCTGAAGACTTCAGCGGACTTGTTAAAACGGCGACCAGGCTGCAGGATCCGTTTGCCGACATTGTTAAGTACTTGTTCCAGTCGTACAACAAGACGGCTGACCTGTACCGGATGGATAGGTCAGCGCGATGGGATGCGAACAATCGTAATGCCGAGTCCAAGAAGTTCGTTACGGAACGACTGGCGGCTGGTGCGCAAATGCTCGCGAACCTCTGGTATACCGCCTGGCTGGGTTCATCGACCCAAAAACCTGAGGGTCGCTAACCTTGAGGACCTCGCATCATTTGGTAGATTCGTCAATGAGGGGTTCTGGTAATTATATTAATCTAAAAAGCTTAGCGTATCATTTTGCGGGTTGAAGCAAACAGTCTGCATAAGGCGAGAAAAAATATTTGGCAAAGGGGGGTCGCTGGATCGTTCAATCATTGGCGAAGGCGCTCAAGCCAGAGCACGGGCTGGAAACGTTAGCGAAATAATTCTTGGGCGGCCTTCGCCGTTTAATTTAAACTCGCCACGACCTTAAAATTCGACGATAGCTTCGTCTTCAGACAAATTGATGGTGCGTGGAATCTCGAAATTTCGTGGAGATTATGTGTCACTAAACCTGAGCAACTAATCGGGTCCAATATGCGAACCTTGGTCACTCTTTTTTTAGCATTCTCGCTTTTCGCATCAACTGCTTACACACAACAAAACTCTTATCGCGAAGCGGCGTTGCAAGCGGCAAGGTGGATTCGCTCTTCTGCGATTCACTCCGATGGCTCAACTGTTTGGCCGTCCGATCCCCTCGATCCCAAATCAGTGAATGAATCGTTGTACTCTGGAACCCCTGGCATAGTGTTGTTCTTCCTTGAAGCATCGCGCTCCGGTGATCCGGATGCCTTGAATGACGCAAGAGCGGGTGCCGATCACTTGCTCACTGTACTGGACAAAGAAAAAGATTCTGGGTTGTACACGGGAGTTTCAGGAATCGGATTCGCTTTGATTGAAGCTTTCAAGATCACCGGAAATCAGAAGTATCGCGAAGGCGCTATTCGATGCGTCAGCTCTCTGGAACGACAAGCCAACGTGGTTGGAAGAGGTATTGAATGGAATGAGACGACTGACATTATTTCTGGCGGCGCCGGCATTGGGCTCTTTTTGCTATATGCCGCTCGCGAACTGAACCAACCTGGTTATCGAACCCTGGCAACAAAAGCCGGCGAGCGCTTATTGGAGCTGGGTCGCAAAGAGAAGGTCGGGGCTAAGTGGGCGATGAGTCCCTCCTTCGCTAGATTAATGCCAAATTTCTCGCACGGCACCGCAGGCATCGCGTACTTTCTCGCGACTCTATACCAGGAGACCAACCGGAAGGAGTTTCTCGATGCTGCAATTGCCGGAGCTCAATACCTGCAATCTGTAGCTAAGACCGAAGGTGATGCATGTCTGATATTTCACAACGAACCTGATGGTAAGGATCTCTATTACCTTGGGTGGTGCCATGGGCCGATCGGCACTGCGCGTTTGTTTTATCGGTTACACCAAATTACTCGGGACCGCTCCTGGATGGACTGGGTTAGAAAATCGGCTCGCGGGGTGATGACGAGCGGAATCCCTGAGAAGCAAACTCCGGGGTTTTGGAATAATGTCAGTCAATGCTGCGGGTCGGCAGGCGTTGCTGAGTTTTTCTTGAACCTGTACAGGGTTACGCGCGATCCGCAGTATCTCGATTTTGCGAGACGAGTCACGCAGCATTTACTTGCAAAGGCAACGCGCGACAGCTCGGGATTGCGTTGGATCCAGGCGGAACATCGAGTAAAGCCGGAGTTACTGATTGCGCAAACCGGTTATATGCAAGGCGCGGCCGGGATCGGAATGTTGCTGCTTCATTTGGATGCGTTTCAACAGGAAAGAAAGCCGTCCATCAGATTTGTAGATTCACCTTTTGATTGAAGGTAGCTGGTTCGACTTATTTTTCAAGCGTGTTTCGCGCAAGACGCAACGGACCGCAAAAGCCTCCTCTATCTTCAACACTGAACGATGAACGCCTCCCCTCCTTGATACCGTTTATCCCCACCATTAGACTTTCCTCTCTATGCAGGCGCGTTCAACAGAGATAGCGATTATCGGTGCTGGTCCGGCCGGGGCTCACCTCGCTTCACGTCTTCCGGCTGACGGTAGAGACGTGACGCTGTTTGATCCCAAAGGCGCCTGGGAGAAACCCTGTGGTGGCGGCGTCCCGACACGCGCAATCAAAGAGTTCGGGTTTTTGTTAGAGAACTCGAGCCATCCCCGCAAGCTCATTAGACGGATCACACTGATCTCGCCTTTAGAACGACGGGTGACGCTTACTCTTGATGAGCCTTTTGCCATTTACTCCCGCGAAGTCCTGAATGGTTTGGTGCTCGATCGAGCCATTGAAGCTGGCGCAAATTTCGTGCGTCAGGCGGTCACGGATTTTGTTCGCGAATCCGACGGCTGGTCAATCGTGACCGACCAAGGCAACAAGTGGCATACAAGATTCCTGATAGGAGCTGATGGCGCCGCCAGCTTCACACGTCGACGACTGCTCGGAATCTTCCCGAAACAAGACCTAGCACTCGCGTTTGGGTATAACATCCTTACTGAGGAAATTACGGACCCGCCGAAATCGAATGGAGGTAATCATATAGACTCAGAGGGACCCGCCACTGATGAAGTAGTCGTCCGTTTTCCGAAAGACTTCACCGGGTATCTATGGGCGTTTCCGCGCCCGGGAGTGATGAACTTTGGAGTCGCGTCCAAGCTCGGAGAACGAACCTCCGACGAATTGAGAGCGCTTCTGACTGATTTTGTGAGTGCTTATTACGGAGGACAAATGCCCGATGCGACGCGAGTTCAATTCTTTGGTGCGAAGATACCCACGTTGGAACTTGCCAGTTGGAAAGATCTTAGAACAACGGGTGATGGATGGGCATTGATCGGTGATGCCGCAGGCTTCGCCGACCCAATAACCGGCGAAGGAATTTATTACGCATTCAAATCAGCAGATCTCTATGCTGACGCACTTCGTAATGTGAAAATCAAGGTAGGCGGCGAGATGGATACCTATCAACGGGCGGCCGAGGTTTACGAAGTATCATGGCGCGAGGCATTTGGTCGTGACCTTGAACATGCATCATACAGGCTTCCGCACTTCTACCATGGGCGCTTCTTCGGGCGGATTTTCACTGATGCGATGATTATGCTTGCGCGTCACCATCGAGGCGTGCGCACGATTTTGGGACGAGCGCTTGTGGGTGAGCAGAGTTATGTCACGCTAAAGCGAGATTTGTTACGTAGGGCGTGGCAATTATTCTAAAGGAACGTTGAGGATCTAACGTTCAGAGTTCAGCGTTCAGTGTTTAGCGTTCAACGTTTATGGTTGAGTGTTTCTAGCTTTGGCGTCTTTGCGCTTATTTGCTGAAATGCGAATTTCGATATCAGGTTTAGCGCAAAGACACACAGACGCCAACGATCCAAGCGCTGAACGCTGAACGCTGAACGCTGAACGCTGAAGACTGAACCCTGAAGGCTGAACGCTAAACCAAATCATGAAAACCTATCGGAAAGAACTCTGGTTCAACGTGCCTTCACGGCGCGGATTTATCAACATCACACCGCAGGTCGAGGAATGCTTGCGCGAGAGCGGCGTTCGAGAAGGCCTCGCTCTTGTCAACGCAATGCACATAACCGCTTCAGTATTCATTAATGACGACGAGAGCGGCTTGCATCACGATTACGAAGTATGGCTCGAGAGACTGGCGCCGCACAAACCGGTTGATCAATACCATCATAACCGCACCGGCGAGGACAACGCCGATGCCCACATAAAGCGGCAGGTTATGGGCCGCGAGGTAGTTGTTGCGATAACCGCGGGTAAACTCGATTTCGGGACCTGGGAGCAAATCTTTTACGGCGAATTCGACGGCAGGCGCAAAAAACGAGTACTCGTTAAGATCATTGGAGAGTAAACGATCCGGCCGCTCAAGCTTAGGTGTGAGGCGTTTTCCTTTCGGATAAAACGACTCTAGTCTAAAATTCAGTCAGACTGCTGCGATTGGACAGTAAGTGAGGTCAGGCAATGCGTCGAGTGTTCGTGGTGCTCGTGATCGTTGCTTTCCTGACTACGAGTTCAACGGCGGTCAATCTCGGAACTAACCATCCAGTACAGGAATCAAACACCCGGAAGAACCAGCCCAGGAACTCTAAGACCAATGATCCTGCGCGTGTTGCGACAGGTCAGGACGATAAGATTCAACTCCAGGCCCGACTGGTCAGCCTGACCGTTACCGTTTCAGACTCTCTTGGCAGGTTTGTTACCGGACTCCAGCAGCGACACTTTCAGGTTTTTGACGACGGTGTGAAGCAAGAGATCGCCCATTTTAGCGATGACGATGCGCCGCTAACGCTCGGAATAATCTTCGACGTTTCAGGCTCGATGAGTGATCTCACCTCGCGTTCAGTTCAGGCCCTGCGTCGATTCTTTGATACCTCTCACGAGGATGACGAGTACTTTATCGTTGCGTTTAACGACCGTGCGCGACTGGTGCAGGACTTTACCTCGTCGCCAAACGACATCATGAGTCGAGTGATCTTCGTTAAGGCAAAGGGGAGCACTGCGCTATACGACGGTGTCTATCTGGGCCTCGAAAAGGCGAAGCAAGGGCGACACCGGAAGAAGGCTCTATTGATTATTTCCGACGGTGAAGAAAACAGCAGCCGATACAGTGGGCGCGAGCTCCGCGATATGCTTAAGGAGTCCGATGTACCGGTCTACAGTGTTGGCATAAGCCAGTTCTATACCGGGATAGGAGTCCTGCAAAACCTCTCCGGCTGGAGCGGCGGGATGACGTTTACTCCATCCGATGAACCTCAGACGCGGGATATTTACACCAGAATCGCGTTGATGTTGCGTCATCAATATGTCATCGGGTTCTATCCCAGCGATGTCTCGAGCCCAACGGATTGGCATAAGGTAAAAATCGTCGTTAATGGACCCAAAGGACTGGGGCGTCTATCGTTGAGCTACAGGACCGGATATCGGTCGTTCTTGAAATGATAAAGTAACAGGATCATAGGACCTATATGCAGTTTCAGTTTGCAATTTTGCATTTTCAATGGCTCAATTTCAGAAGTCCAAACACTTCTGAAAATGCCTAAGAGCCGATCACCCCTTGTAATCATCTTCATAACAATCTTCATCGACCTCGTCGGGTTCGGGATCGTCATACCAGTGCTACCGCTGTACGCCGAGCGATACGGCGCTTCCGAGGCAACGATTGGCATACTGGTCGCGACGTATTCGGCAATGCAGTTCGTCTTCGCGCCAATCCTCGGAAAGCTTTCCGATCGAGTCGGGCGGAGACCAGTATTGCTTGTCAGCCTGATAGGCACTTCTGTTGGCTTTTTGATTATGGGCATGGCCTCTCGACTTGCGTTGCTGGGGCTGGCTCCAACTCTAGCCTGGTTGTTTGCAGCTCGTGTAATTGACGGTATAAGCGGCGGCAATATTTCTACCGCGCAGGCGTATATCGCTGATGTCACCCCACCCGCTCAGCGATCCAAAGGGATGGGGTTGATAGGAGCAGCGTTCGGACTTGGCTTTGTCTTCGGGCCTTTGATCGGTGGAGTGCTTAGTCGCATTTCGCCGGAGGCGCCGTTTTTCTTCGCAGCTGCGATGGCCGCGATTAATGCAACCGCGCTTTATTTTCTATTGCCTGAGAGCCTTTCCCACGAGCACCGGAGCGAGGCTCGTCGTATGGGTATTCTCCAGATGGTCGAACGGTCCGGAAGTTCTCAGCTTGGAGCAATATTGGCGACTTACTTCTTTACGACAACTTCCTTCGCCATCGTTACGGTGACCTTTGCACTTTTCGCGGCGCATCGCTTTGGTTTTGATGCCTGGCATACCGGGTTCTTGTTCGGTTATGTGGGAGTGATTGGGGCAATTATCCAGGGAGGGTTGCTTGGGCATCTGGTGAAGCTATTTGGCGATAAACCACTCGCAGTTGCCGGCACCGCGATTTTCGCTTTGAGCGTATTTGGTTTTCCACTGAGTACGAGTGTAGCTACGCTGATCTTAGCAGCGACTGGTATTGCAGTCGGCAACAGCCTGATGACACCCACATTAAACGGGCTCGCTTCAAAGAGCGTGAAAGGCTCTTTGCAGGGTCGGGTACTGGGGGTGATGGCATCGGTGGCAAGTCTCGCACGGATTATCGGCCCGATACTTGGAGGTACGCTGCTAGGGCGTGACCCCGATAACAGCGCGCATTACGGTCGAACGCCATACTGGACCAGCTCGGTTATTATGCTTGTCGCTCTGGCTCTTGCGTTAACGGTGAAGTCAAAGACCGCGACGAGTGAAGAAGAAGTGAGTGGAGATTCAGGCGGAGAGTTGAGCATGCTCGAATAGTGTTCTTATCGCCTCGCGACGGAGGACGTGATTGACAATGTATTTTCTTAATGTATGGATTCACATCTTTGCTGCGGCGATCTGGACGGGCGGCCTTATCTGTACCGCGGCGGTCGTAGTCCCATTTGCTTTGTCACACCCACCCGATGAACGGCAACGAATCCTCAGAGGTCTGGCGCGCCGCTTTAGATGGATCGGGTGGGGTTCAATTGCCTTGTTATTGATAACAGGGATAGGAAACCTGGTTCTGCGGTTAACGCCAATCAGGATTTCGCAGATCTTTAACGGAGACGTATTTGACCCTGCTAAAGTGGAAAGATTGATTGCGATCTGGCTTCCGTGGAAATTAATGCTGGTAGTTTCAGTGATTGGGTTGATGCTTTATCACGATATAACGAGCATTCAAGCTGCAAAACGCTACGAGGGATCTGCTGATCGCGCACCGGGCAACCGCATGGGGTCACGCGCGGCGGCTTTGGCAACCCTCTTATCAATTGTCATATTGTATGTTTCAGTGCGACTGGTGAGAGGCTGAAAATTGGCTTGCGATTTTAGCGGAGCAAGGCGGGCAGCATTTTTTAATTGCCGCCCGGTGAACTGTATTCACTAACCTTGTTCTTCAGCCTTGCTCCACTTGGGGGCATCACCGTCCTGTGCAAAAAAGTTACGTTCAAGAAACACAACCATTTTTAGTATCGGTGGAATCTTCCGAACCTATCGTAAAAACCATACGCGTGGAATCGGCCGAACCGATCGTAGTACCCAACTAAACGGGTCGGACCAAGGATCCGGTATCTCAACCGGCGTTGATAATCGTAACGACGAATCCTATACAGTTCCTCGCGCTCTCTCTGACGCTCGTACCAACTGCGTCCCTGCCAACGGCGATATTGCGCTGATGCCACGGATGGATTAATGAAACCGGCGGAGGCGGCGAGAGTTGCCGCGATTGATAAGGATATAAGCAGTTTCCTAAGAATCATAGTTCCTCCTTGTACGAACCTCCTCGCCCTGCATTGATGCAGTTGGGCATCTTGAGAAATCCGACGCTAATCGATACCGCACCTCCTGTGCCCGGATGATATGTGGCTGTAATTACTGCAATAGGTGGCGTTGTTTAATTCCGTGGTTTGATAGCGTTCGATTAACAGACCGTAGGTTGAATTGATGCGCTACGACTGAATTGATTGCTCTCTAGACTTAGGCTGGGTTTATTCGTTGCCTCGTCGTGACGAATTTATTTGTTCTCTGCGTTCTTCTCTCTTTGACTGATTCCTCGAACAATCCCTATTTAAGTCTTTCCCGTTGGGCTATCGCCTCAAACAAAACGATCCCCACCGCGACGGACACATTGAGCGATGCGACCTTCCCGTACATAGGGATTGAAACCACCGCGTCGCATCGTTCCCGGACCAGTCTATGAAGTCCTCCGCCCTCGCCGCCAAAGACAAGCGCCGTTGCCCCTCGGAAATCGAACTTGTTATAGGCGGTCGTTCCGGAGCTCTCCACGCCAATAACCCAAACATTGCGCTTCTTGAGCTCCATTATAAATGAGGCGAGATTGGTTACACGCGACACGGGCAAATGTTCTATTGCGCCCGCCGAGCTCTTCGCCACAGCGTCGGTGAGGTGAACTGCGCGCCGCTGCGGGATTATTACCGCGCTAGCCCCGCCGCACTCGGCGGTGCGAATGATTGCCCCGAGATTGTGAGGATCCTCAACGCCATCGAGCAAGATGAATAGCGTCTTTGGCGAGAGGTGTTTCAGAAGATCTTCGACGTCGGTGAAGCTGGCTGCGGACGTGATGGCGACGACCCCTTGATGATTTGCGTTATGTGTCAGCCGGTCGAGGGATACTCTGGGTTCGTTTCGAATCGGTACTCGAGCCCGCCGCGCTGCGTCGAGCACATCACGGAGTCTTGAATCGCGTGAGCCTTCCGCTATCAGGATTCGATCGAGACGACGGGCCCCGGCTCGTAAGGCTTCCAGGACCGGGAGCACGCCATAGATGTTCGCCATACCTGAGGTTTTTAACGCATCGAATCTGCAAACTCAATGTAACGCCTTCAATGATTAATGAGCGAATCCACTATGCAAGCCTGCCACCCATCCTGTGTGGATGGAGGCTCGCATAGCATGGGACAGCGCGCCGGCGCAGCATAGCTTCGCCAGTTGTCGCCCCGAAGCGCCGTGATTTGATGACAGGCTACACTCCTCCGCAATTTCCCTGATAAGAGCGCCATCAGTAATCTTTGCTTTAATTCCAGCAAGGAGTGACTATTCGATACAGACGGCGTTTATTCAGATTCTATTGGTTCGTGGCACGGCGTTGGCTTTGCATCCCTCGTTTCCGGTGTGAAACTATTCAAAGGAGTCACCGTTGTCGTCCAACGCGCTTATTAAACATCGCACTCAAGCGTGGCAATTGGCGATCTGCGCCTTCGTTTGCGCATATCTTGCCGTCGGCTTCGCAACTCATAGTGTGCGCGTTTATCACTGGTTCATGCTTCTTGCAATTCCGGGTGCATTGCTTTCCGCCGAGCGTGGGCGACGATTCTTCCTGGACTGGGCTCCCTTATTTGCCTTCTGGCTTGTTTATGATCGCCTTCGATTGCTTCAACCACTGCTCTACTCTCGTGTGGCGGTCGGGCGTCCCTACTCCATAGAACGGGCGCTTTTTGGATGGATCGCGAATGGCGCAATTCCGGCCCACGAAGCTCAAGCCTTGTTGACTGCTGATCAAAGCTTAGCGGCTAACACAATCGAATGGGTGGCGCAACTGGTCTACTTTTCGCACTTGTTTGTTGTACCTCTCGCGATCGCCGCGCTGTGGCTCGTCGGAATGTCCCGCGAAAGAGTTCGCTCGTCGTTCGAGCGACACGTCCGAGCATTCACGCTGCTTAATTTTAGTGCAGTTGCCATTTACCTGTTGATTCCGGTGGCGCCGCCGTGGTGGGTAACGCTGAACGGGATGGCGCAGCCCACGCCGGCCTTGGTTTTGAACGCGGATATGGCGTTGGCGATGCACGGGCCGTTGATCCAGGCGATGATCAGAAATGCTTCACAGTGGTTTGCTGCGGTCCCATCGCTTCATGGGGCTTATCCAGTGTTGTTGTTTCTTCTCGCTCGACCAATGGCTAGCCGCGTAATGCTTGTCGGACTTGTGTTGTACGGAAGCGCGATGTGGGCTGCCACAATAGTGTTGAATCAGCATTACGTGATTGATTTGATAGCTGGAGCCGTTCTGGCGATTGCTGCCTATTATGCGGAACTTCTGTACTACAAGAAGCAGACGGCCTAGGCTCAGAACCTCGTTTCTAAAATCTTCACATGTTGTAGTTTCTTTTGCGCGGGTGTTATTCAAACTACATTCGTTTCAATACTGATGGAGCCTAGCGAGAATCGATCGAGTGAGAATGGCGACGCATCAAAATTATCGGCCCTCCCAAAAACGATAGTCTCTGCTAGCACTCGTCCCGCCGCGGGCGAGTGCTGGAATCCGTGTCCGCTAAATCCGCCGATCACGTATAGGCCGTCAATTGGCGTTTTGCCAATTATCGGCATTGCGTCCGGAGTGACCTCGTAAAGTCCCGCCCACGCGTGTGCTATCCCTGCGTCGGCTAACGCGGGTAACCGCTTTACCGCCGTTCTAGTGATCTTCTCCAAAAGCTCCCAACTAACTGTAGTGTTGTAACTGGAGGGTTCGTCCTTATCCGACATGCCGAAAAGCATTCCCGCGCCTTCTCGGTGAAAGTAAAAGGTTGTTTCAAAATCAATAACCATAATTTTTGATGACGGGGCATTCGAGTCCGGCCGGAGAGGTTCGGTGATGAAGATGTGCCGTCGATAAGGCAACACCGGGAGTTCAATGCCGGCCATTCTTCCAATATCGCGAACGAAAGGTCCGGCTGCATTGACGACAATGGGTGTCGAGATCAAGCCTTGGGATGTTTGTACACTTTTCACTCGACCGGTATCAGTTTTTACCGAGGTTACCTCGGTTTCGCGACAGATTTGTGCTCCGCTTCTCTGCGCGGCTTTGCCGAAACCGATGGTGACACCGTTTGGATCAACTATTCCGTCCGCGGCGCAAAAAGTAGCGGCAAGCACACCATCGACCTCTAATCCGCGTGCGAGCCGCTGTGCTTCAACTGGGGTTAAGAGGTCTACCTCCACTCCGTGGCGACGCTGCATTTCAATGCTATTACGAAAGTCACCTAGATCGTTTTCGTTGGAGATAAGAAACAGATATCCGTCCTGGCGGAAGTCTATTTCGTAGCCAACCTCCTCGCTAAAGTGTTCGAAGAGCCTGATTGATTCGATTGAAAGCTTTACATTCGCTTCGTTCGAGAATTGGTGCCGCACTCCACCTGCATTGCGACCAGTGGAGCCCATACCGAGCAGCTGCTCTCTTTCCACCAATACTATGTCCTTAATACCCAGACGAGTGAGATTGTACGCGACACTCGTACCCATGCACCCACCACCGATGATCACCACCTCCGCAGTCTCTTTCACCGGCGGAGAGCTTACACCAAAAACCTCGAGTTCGCTGCAACTCGCGAAGAAGCAGACTTAAAGTAATCACAGTCATAGTAGACAAACTTCCGGGGCTGGAGCACAATCATAACAACGATAGAGGCGGATCAAACCAAGCGTAATCCCAGCGAGGTAGCTCAATGAACTACATTGAGGAAACAGTCACTACGACTGACGGGCTACGTCTTTATCTGCGCAGACACGAACTTGCCAGCGCTCACGGGGAGATATTGATCGTCCATGGATTCGGTGAGCACAGTGGCAGGTACGTCGAACTGACGAACCACCTGGTCGCCAACAACTATTCAGTCAGCGCCTATGATCATCGAGGCCACGGGCTCTCCGATGGCTTGCCCGGTCACGTCGAGAGTTTCAGTGAGTATGATGAGGATCTGGCAAAGATTGTCGGCTCGATTAAAGCGCGTACTCAGGTTAAGTCACTGTTCGTGATTGGTCACAGTATGGGAGGACTGATCGCGTTGAGGTACGCCGCGCGTAAAGATCCGACGATTTCCGGTGCCGTTGTCTCCGCCCCATTGATTGATGTTGCGGTTCCGGTTCCAGCTCATAAGTTGATGATTGCCAGGGTTGGCGCTCGCATGGCTCCTCGCATGCGTCTGGATAATGAGATCAACCCGTCATATCTGAGCCGTGATCCTGAGGTGGGCAGAGCTTACGCCTCAGACCCTCTTGTTAATCGCAAAGTAAGCGCGAAATGGTTTGCCGAGGCGAAACAGGCGATGCACGAAGCCGGCGAATGGGCCCCGGAAATCAAAGTTCCCGTTCTTGTAATGCACGGCACGGACGACCGGCTCGCCAGCGTTGAAGCGACTCAGCGAATCTTTGAACGGATCGGGTCTCAGGATAAGGAATTGGAAATCTTCTCCGGTTACTACCACGAGTTATTCAACGAGCCTGAGAGGCAGGAGATATTTAAACGAGTCACGAAATGGCTGGGAAAACATGCCGAAGGCAACTGATCGTGAAGATTTCTTACATTAACGAAATTAACTAGTCACTGAGTCGAATACTAACACCGATCCCCTTTGCTGACGCTCTCTCGTATGCAAGGCGAGCGGTCACCAGGTCTTCAATCGCTAACCCACACGACTTGAATAATGTAATATCGGACTCCGATTCGCGACCAAGGATGTTTCCCGAAACAAGATCAGCAAGATCACCTTTTATGTGTGTCGACCCGATTACGCCCTCGGAGAACGGGATCAAAAGCTCACCCGCTTCGCGACCAGCCGCCGCGTCAGCATCGATAAACACCCGCGCTCTTCGTACAGTTTCGCTATCAAGCTCGCGTGTCGATGGCGTGAATGCACCGACTGCATTGATGTGAGCGCCGGGCCTTATCAGCGCGCCTTTGAACAAGGGTTCAGGCGACGAGGTGCAGGTACAAATCAGGTCAGCTTTGGCCGCGGCTTCATCAGCCTCTGCAAGACCGCAAGCGACTTTGTGTTCTTTCAATACGTGCTCTACGAGAGCGCGCGCCTTTTCGAGAGTCCTGGAGACAATCATTACTTCGTTGATTTCGACGACCTCGAGCATTGCCTGGATATGGAATTGCGTCTGAACACCAGCTCCGAAAACCGCGAGACGTTTTGCTCCAGTGTTTGACAAATATTTAGTTGCAACCGCGGACGTCGCGGCCGTTCGAATTCCAGTCAGGAACCGGCCGTCCATCAGTGATAGGGGTGCTCCAGTCTCGCCATCGAGCAGGACGTAGGCCGCCTGTACAATCTCCAGCCCGCGAGTGGGATTGTTCTGAAACACTGAAACTATTTTTGTCCCCAGCGCCGCCGCCCCGTTCAAGTCGGCGTACGCGGGCATCTCTAGAAGGATAGCTTGCTGGGACGGCAGGTTGAGTGTAAGACGTTCCGGTATTTTGACATTACCCAGCGCTATTGAGCGAAATCCCGATTCCACTGCATCGATTACATCCCGCATGGACAACACTGCGTGAAGAGCGGATTCGCTGAGTAATAACATGAAGACTGGAAGGCTGGGCTTAAACCTTACATCGCGCAGTAACGAATTTATTCGTTCTCATTAAATGAACTCGCCATGAGATTGGAACGAATAAATTCGTTACTACGCGGACATTAATGAGAGTCCTGCAGGTTATTGTCGATGTACTTAACAAAAATCAACTCATTGTGTTTCTCATTGTAAACAAGCTCATCTATCACTTGAGACGCCAGAAGGATCCCAAAACCGCCGGGCCGCATACCAAGCTCCTGGCGAACTTCCATGTGCCGCGTCGGGTCGTCCGGCGGATTTGCAAATGCGGCGTGGGCGATCTCGGTAAGATTAAATCCCTCACCCGGATCTTTGATCGAATATAGTATCGCGCGTTTCAAACGGATGTATTTGATATCAACGCGCTTTTCCGGATCGCATTTGCCGCCGTGCTCGATCGCGTTGTTGAGCAACTCGCGAAACACCGCCCCAACGGCGTCTCTGGTTTCTTTCGGAACATTCTCGTGCAGGTGGCCTAAGAAGCGCTGAATCGGCTCAACCGCCTCGAGGTCGCAAGGGACTCTCAGTTCGATCCAGTCAGATTTGTCGGAGATTACTTCGATCGGGAGTCGTGAATCCCTGCCCAACACCGAGCGAACGGTATCGATTAGTTCCTCGGTTCGAAAGGGTTTCTCGAGGAACTCGCAAGCTCGATTTCGCAACGCGCCGATTACCGCATCACTAGTCTTGTGCCCGGTCATCACAATCGCGCGCAGGTCTGGTTTGATTTCTCGCGCGCGCTCAAGCAATTCAAGTCCGGTCATACCCGGCATCATGATGTCAGTCAGCAGCAGGTCCACCGGTTGGTTGTATAGCACATCTAACGCCGACCGCCCGTCGGGGACCTCGATCACGCTATAGCCTTCAGCGTTCAAAACAGTAAGGTAGATCTGACGGCTTGGCGCATCGTCTTCTGCTAATAAAACAGTGGCTGACATGAGCTCCTTTATTTGAAGCTGATTATCTGCGCTGTGAATTGTCCTTCACCCATTTGTTGTAGCGCATACGCAGAGTCTTCACCGGGTTATCATTCTCGTCCGCCTTGATGTCCTGATCAGTAACTTGAATCTCGAGATAGTAGCTTCCGTCGTTCAATTCCTTGCCCATCTTATCATTCTTGTTCGCTACAACAAGGTAAGCAACGTGAGCGGTCTTATTGTCGCAGGGCGCGGGAGGGTCGGGTTTTGAATCGCAATTGCAGCGCCTATCGCCGCCTCGTGAGTCTGCCGCTTCCATTGCTGCCATCACACGATCCGCGACCGTTCCCTTTGCTTCGTTCAATGCTTTGACAGCGTCTTCTACAACGTCATCACCCGCTAGTATGTTGCCCTGAATTGAAAAATAGATGCCTATGCCGTCGACCCGCCCCTGCCTGTCGAGAGACTGCTTCCCGTTAGACGCTCCCGAATAACCAGCCGAACGCCCTTTCATGTCGACAATACCGTACTGCCGGGAGGGGTGACTTGTGTCCTGGGCTTTGAGCATATCTATTATACGAGCGGGCTCACACCCCCGGTTCAACTCATCCGCGATCAGCTTCTGCATGGCCCGGGTTCGATCGACGTTCGCCTGCGCGGCGGCGACGCCGATACCGGGAATGATGATAGCCTGAACGTCTTTTAGGCCTTTAGCTGGGAAGCCTGCGAAGGCTTGTTGCGGTACACAAGTGGCTGATGCAATGACGACCTGGCCGGTCTTGCGATCAACGGCTATGACAGACCACGTGGCGAGTGCTTGAGAATGAACAGCACACAGGAGAACGAAGAGCAACGTGGCTTTTTTCATAAGGGCCTCAGGCGGTTGTTGGGGGAACAACTCACCGGGCCGCGACGATAGCATGAAGCCGAATGGACTTTCAACTGTACCGGTTATCGTCTCTGCGTCTCTGCGGCTTTGCGTTTAACCGCGGACATCAAATTCTATGGAATTGAGAGGCCAGGTTAAACGCAAAGCCGCCAAGCCGCAGAGACAGCAAAGATAAGCACTCAGACTATTGAACTTGAATTCATCAAAAGCACCCCTTAATATTCGCTGACTACGAAATGCAATCCGGCATGAGTTCAGATACTACCGACACAGCTCCAATCAGAGCCGGTGAGGAACTTGACCTTGCGGCGCTTGAAAAATTCTTACGAGATCATCTGGGGGAGCTTCTTATGGATGAGCCCCTCGATCACGCGACAATCGCGGTAGAACAGTTTCCAGGAGGTCACTCGAACCTTACTTATCTCGTTAAGCTCGGAGGGCAGGAGTTTGTTTTGCGACGCCCGCCGTTTGGCCCGGTGGCGCCGACGGCCCACGACATGCCACGCGAATACCGGCTGCTTGGCGCCGTGTTTCCTCTCTTCCCGTTGGCGCCTCGTCCTTACTTGTTGTGTGAAGATCCATCGGTAATAGGCGTGCCGTTTTACTTGATGGAGCGACGTAGAGGATTAGTAATTCGGCGAGAGACGCCAAGGGAAATTGGGAACGATCTCGGTCTGAGACGCCGCGTCAGCGAAGCGATGGTCGATACGCTGGCGCAGCTGCATTCGGTCGATATCTATTCTTCTGGACTAATAAATATTGGAAAACCGGTCGGGTTTGTTACACGTCAGGTGAAAGGCTGGACCGAGCGGTGGCAACGATCGAAGACCGGCGAGCTTGCAGAGATCGATCAAGTGATTCAGTGGCTTCTAGCGCGAATCCCGCCTGAGCCCGACCTTGACGCCGGACGGCCGGCGACGCTCGTGCATAATGATTTTAAGCTGGACAACACAATGCTCGATCCGGCGGATCCCGCCAAGGTTGTTGCGGTTCTTGATTGGGAGATGTGCACGGTTGGTGATCCTCTGATTGACGTCGGAATATTCCTTTGCTACTGGGCGAAAAAGGAGGACCCTGAAGCGCGTAGGGAATCCATCAGTCCTGTTACCACGGAACCGGGCTGGGTCAGCCGAAACGAAATTATAGTCCGTTACGCGGAAAAGACTGGGCGTGATCTTTCAGGCATAGCTTTTTATGAGGTATTTGCTCTGTTCAAGGTTGCCGTTGTGCTACAGCAGATATTCTTCCGCTACTTCCGCGGCCAGACGAGTGATGAGCGGTTCAAAGACTTCGACAAACGAGTAAGCGGGCTCGCCCGTGCCGCGTGGGAGCTGGCCGAGAAATCGGGTATTTGATTTTGGTTAACGTTTATTTTTATGGCTTACATATATCTCATCAGACACGCGCAAGCAGGATCACGCGACAACTATGACGTGCTTTCTGAACTCGGCCACGAGCAGGCTCGCCTACTGGGTGAGCATTTTGCGCGGGAAGCACTAAACATTGGAGCGGTTTACGCTGGTGGAATGCGCAGGCAGGCTCATACAGCGGAGATAGCCTGCGGGGTTATGTCCAACAGAGGTCTCAGTGTGCCTGAGATCGTGATTGACGAACGATGGAATGAATTCAGCCTCATTTCTGTCTACCGCGCGATCGCCAAGCGAATGATGGAAGAGAGCGCCGAATTCGAGCGCGATTATCGCGAGATGCAGGATGCGATTCGCCGCGATCCGCATACAACCGGGGGCGCAACCGGACGCTGTGATGCCGCGATCATCCGTGCATGGATGGCGAACCGGTACGTCGATTACCAGGGCGAAGCTTGGAGCGCGTTTCGAGAACGAATCCAGGGTTGCGGGCTGCGACTGTCAAACAACAACTCGGAGAAATCCATACTCGTATTCACGTCGGCGACGCCGGTTGCAATCCTCAGTGCGGCGGCTCTTGAACTGACCGATGAGAAGCTCCTGAGCATCCTGGGAGTGATTTACAACACAAGCATTACGATTGTTCGTCCGCGCGAAAGCGATCTTCGGATGTTTACGTTTAATTCGACTCCGCACCTTGGCGCGTCGCAACGCACCCTTAGATAGTCATCCCGGAATAGGATGAACGAAGAAAATCCCTCAAGTTCATTCATCCAAACCTGGGCCCGCCGTGCGATAACGATTACCTTTTGCGTTCTTCTATGGTTGCTGTTGATAGCTGGTTTTCCGGTGCTGTTGGTCCTGGGTGCTTTGATCGATTTAGTTCGAGCGGGCCCCTGGATTATCACTCGTTGTAGCTTGTTTTTTCCGTTTTACTTTACGTGCGAGGTGATTGGGATTCTTGCCAGCTTTCTTACGTGGCTGGCGAGCGGCGTGTGGATTGGCGCTAGCCGCCAACGATTCCTGGACTGGAATTTTGCGTTGCAGCGGTGGTGGGCAGGTACGCTTTGCCGCGGCGCGTTGCGAATCTTTGACATAACTATAGAGGTGGAGGGGACCGATGAGCTGCGCGATGGCCCGATCATCGTATTCCTCTGTCATGCAAGCGTGGCAGATACATTGTTGCCTGCTGTTTTCATCGCTAACCCTAACGGACTGAAGCTTCGCTATGTCTTGAAACATGAGTTGCTTTGGGATCCGTGTTTAGACATCGTAGGCAACAGGCTGCCGAATTCATTCGTGCGAAGAAGTTCCGGTGATAGTTACCGCGTTCTGGAATTAATGAAAGATCTGGGACCGTTCGACGGCGTCATCGTTTATCCTGAAGGCACTCGGTTCAGCGAAGCAAAACGCAAGCTTATAATCGAGCAGCTCGAGCGCAAAGGTGAGACCTACCTCTGTGAGAAGGCCCGAATGTTGAATAACGTGCTTCCTCCCAGACTCGGCGGTCCGCTCAATCTGCTGGAGCGAAATGAATCCGCTGATGTTGTATTCTGTGCGCACTTTGGTTTTGACGGAGTAGTCGATATGAGGGATTCACTCAAGGGTTCGCTGGTGGGCCGGACTGTGAAGGTTCGGTTCTGGAGAGTTCCGTTTGAAGCAATTCCGAAAACGCGAGCCGAGCGAAAGGATTGGCTTTTTGATAACTGGATGCGCGTCGATGAGTGGATTGGAAGGCAAAAGATAAATCAAGTCGTTCTGACGAGCGTAACCCCTCGTAGCAACGAATTTATTCGTTATGATTGAAATCCTCTGAAATTGAATAGGAACGAATAAATTCGTTACGTGGGGAATCACAATCTTCGGTCTTAGAGGATGTAACCAACAATCAAGAAGCTTTGAGGCGAATTGCATAATTTGTCTTGAGGCGCCAGCAGCGAGGAAGGGGATAGAAAACTGGAACACGCGCCGACGATTCTGTTAACCACCTTTATCTTCACGTTGGGATCTATGCTGTTGCTTTGGTTGATAAGCCTCGCCATAAGGAACGCAAGCATCGTCGATATATTCTGGGGCGCGGGCTTCGGCTTGATAGCAGTGGTGACATTTGCGTTATCCGATGGTTACAAACCGAGGAAGCTGTTGATCATTTCGTTAGCCCTCGTTTGGGGGCTCCGGCTCGCCGGTTACATCGGATGGCGCAACCACGGGAAAGGCGAGGATTTTCGTTATCAAGCGATGAGAAAGCGATTTGGCACTCGATTTCCGTTCATCAGCCTCCTTACTGTGTTTGGTCTACAGGGCGTAATAATGTGGACCATTTCGCTCCCGCTGCAATTTGCTCAGCTTTCTCGGCAGCCCGCCCATCTCACCTGGCTGGACTACCTGGGGGCGATGCTATGGCTCCTGGGACTCTCCTTTGAGGCGATCGGTGACTTCCAATTGGCCAGATTCAAAGCGGACCCATCAAACAAAGGTAAGGTTATGGATCGAGGGCTGTGGGGATATACCCGACACCCAAATTATTTCGGCGATGCGCTGCTGTGGTGGGGATTTTTCTCGATCGCCCTGGCAAATCCTGAAAATTGGTGGACGATTGTCAGCCCGGTTATGATGACCACGCTGCTTATGAAAGTTTCCGGTGTTGCGCTATTGGAAAAAACACTTGTAAAGACCAGGCCGGAGTATAGAGATTACGTTCAAAGGACGAGCGCCTTTTTCCCTTTGCCGCCAAGAAGCGCAAAGAACGAATAAATTCGCCTGGTAGCGAATTCATCCGTTCTTCGCGGCGCGCATTGTACGCCGAAACGCCGAGCACGCTGGGTAATGCAGATGTACCTACCAGGATCGAGGGCATGAAAAATCAGACCATTCTCTGGCGAAGGCTGGACCGTGTGGGGCATGAATTTGCCTGTCTTTACGCCGCGAATTCGATTTGGACTTTGGCGGGCACAGCTATTTTCGTCCACGATCGTCAGCCCGGTTACCTTGATTACAAAATCCTCTGCGACCGCGCGTGGAGAACGATTTCTACCAAAGTGACCGGTTGGCTCGGGGACAAGGCGATCGAGATCGATATTTCTGTTGATGAAGGTAAGCGGTGGCTCCTTAACGGCGCGGAATGTGAGGCAGTCGCCGGATGTACTGACATCGATCTGAACTTCAGTCCTTCAACAAATCTGCTTCCGATTCGCCGGCTTGATTTAAAGATTGGAGCAGTGGCCGAGGTGCGCGCGGCGTGGTTGCGGTTTCCAGGTTTCAGTCTTGAACCGCTCGATCAGCGATATAGCAGGCTTGACGAAGAGACGTATCGTTACGAAAGCGCCGGCGGTGCATTTGTCACCGAGCTCAAAGTGAACTCGGTGGGCTTCGTGACCAAATATCCTGACTTCTGCCAAGCCGAGGCAATCGGTTGACTGGAGCGTCTACTTCGTTGCTCCAGCCCGCTGTGCCTTCCCTTGCTCGGCTTCTCCAGGATGATAGACTAGCTTGCTGTGCGCCTTAATTTCCTCGAGCGAGAACCACGCCGGCTTGAACTCTTTCTTCGAATATAGTTGAGCTTGATCGAAGAAGTGCGGCGAAGAAGGTTCCGCGTTCTGACCGAATACCAGTAGCGACCGCGCCTGAACTTTGGGTCCAAACTCCACGACGCTGACAAACGAAGTACCGGCTACGCCATACCTGCGCTTCAAGCCTTTGATTGGACGCGTATAAAAGTTGTTTACAATGCCCACCGGCCCGGGCGCTCCGGCGATTGGCAGACTCACCTTTGCGTCGCTGAATGGCTCAAGCTCACCGCCCGATTGTATTCGCTGCAACCGATTGATTTCGCCCCAGGCGACTTGCCACGTTCCAAAATCTCGATTCAGATCTCCTATGACTTCTTCAAGCGCGCGCACCTTAAGCCACTCGTCTTCTACTTTTCTCGACCGCAGGCTTGCCAGTCGCTCGAACCACAGCGCGAACAGGGTCATTGCTTTGGTCTCAATTGTGCTGACGTGGTTCCAGGACTTTAACTCGGCGATGGGATCAGCAAGCTTCGCTGCGCGCCCGGCATCTTTGGCCTTTAGCTTTTCAATCTCAGCCGCGAGCTCGGGTATCATCGTTTCGGATTCGAGTACGGTCGTGTCAAGCCCAAACCTGGCCCACTCATCGAATGTAAACTTTTCGTGAGTCGACAGGATGCGCCGCGAGATCCTCGCTCTGGCGTTGTCGGACTCGTTGGTCATGTAGACAGGGAAGGTTTCTTTGACGGGATTTCCCTCAGAGGTTGTCGTGAATGGAGTCTGGTTACAGTTCTGCATGAATCCGGATTTGGGGTTTGTCAGCTGTGGCAACTCGTCGAGGCTGTGGTAACCCTGCCATTCAGCCTCCGGGTTGCTGCCGTCCACAGGCTTGGACCAATCAAACTTAGTTGAGCGGCGCGGAACGGCTCCATTGTAAGCGTAAAAAATGTTGCCATCGCGATCCGCATACATAACGTTGAACATCGGCACTGCGCCTCCCGCGACGGCCGCTTTAAACTCCTTCAGCGACTTAGCTTTTCCCATCAGGTATCGCTGATAACCGGATCCGCCGTCCTCCAGTTTCGCTAGTTTGATCGAGAGAGGCTTGCCTTCTCTGACCGCTACAATAGGTCCGTGATGCGTCTTACGAAACTTGAAGTTCTTTGGCTCGATTCCCTTAGCCGTTTTGACTCCAATGGTGTCGGTCCATTCCGTCGCCGTCCGGTACTCGCTGCCGTAGCGATACGCCAGAGGGTTCTTACTATCATCAAACTTTTCTATAAACACATCGACGATATCCGGATCGTTTACGGTATGACTCCAGCCAAGGTACTGGTTGTGTCCGATCGTTGGATGGGGAGAGCCGAAGAAAGAAGCGCCGCTCAGATCCCAGCCCTCATTGCTGTGGACGTGGCCTTCGTACCATTGTCCGGGGCCGAAGAAGGGTTGGTGCGGATTTATGAATAACATAGCGTGTCCGCTCGCGCTCTTCGACGGCGTTACTGCCCACATGTTTGAGCCAACGATAGGCTCGGTCTTCGGCTCATCAAGCCCGTCTAACGGTATATTGAGCGAGACGGAGTTTGAGCCGGCGGGCGCGGAAGAATCCAGCGCCTGAACCGCTGTTTTTATCTCATCGACCTTTAGACCGGATTTTCCGTAGATGAACTGCTGGTAGACCAGATACCTGGTTGTCGCGAAGGTTTGCCAGGGCTCAAATTTTGTTATGAGCCTCGGCTTTACCTGCGGGTTTCGCTCAAGAAAGTAGTTGAGACCATCTACAAGCGCTTCGCAAATCTCTCTCTCCCGGCCGGTCACCCGATCATACTCAGCTTTCGCCAATCGCGGGATCTCGAGCGCGCGATTCAACATGTCATCCGCGAGAGTTCTGTCGCCGTAAACTTCAGACGCCCGTCCTAGCGCTCGAATGAACGTGTCCTCAATTTGCCAGAAGTTGTCTTCGGCTTGAGCGTAGATATACCCGAAAACGCAGCTTGCATCCGTTGGCCCGTAGACGTGCGGTACTCCATAGGTATCACGGTAAATCGTAACTGACCGGGCAATCTTCTCAGCCTTCGATTGCGGCATCGAGACGGGCTTTGTTTTAGCCAGCGTGGATACGGGCAAAGTTGCGGCAGCTGAAAGAAGCATTACCGCGGCCAGAATCGAGCTGAAGGATCGAACGGTAGAACGCCGAAACGTATTCGTAATGCTGCGGATTTGTCGCGCGTCGGTAGGCATATTGGCTCCTTTACTTTGCAACAGAGGAACGGCCAGCGCGGAGGCTCCAGTGTTTCAATCAACAAAGCCAGCGCCGCTTTTCGAATCGAGTATTTGCGCATTCTACGTGCTGGTTGTGATCATCCGCAAGGAGAAGCGCTCGGCCGCTGATTGGCGAGAAAAGCGGTTCACAACTGGCTTTCTTCGTGTAAATTCGGGGTCCTTGAGGTTTTGCGCCTCGGTGACCGGTTTGTCATTGCGTTGTTGATCACATTCCGACTAGACTTCTCAAGCTGTCTCAACGACAACTGAGCCGCGAGCCTTTTTCGAGCGGAACAGCGATCCGACTGATTCACATGTGGCTTTGATGTTTCGTTCGGGGTTAGACATGTTAGTACTGATGCAGGATGGTTTCATCGGCTCGGCGATCGTATTGTTCGCCCTTCTTGGTCTCGTCATTGCCTTTGGACTGCTGGCCTTCCTGTTCATACGGTCGAGCCGGCAGAGAAGAGAGCAGGAAGGGCACGTGCGCGATCGGATGTTGGAAATGGAGCGCGAAGCTCACTTTGCGGGTGCCGCCGATCGCGTTCCGATTTCAAGAGATCCCGCCGATGTGGCTCGAGAGATGTCGCGGCTCCTGGGAGAGTACCTCTCGCTTCCCGTCTTTGGTATCTACGCCATCAACGCCTCTCGTACTAAATTGTACGATTTGCTACAGTCAGGCAAAACACAAAATTCCACAGCTTCGATTGCTCCTTATTCGTTACCGGCAACTCTCCTTCAGGATCAAAGCCAACCGGCGATCAGGTCATTGTCATCGCTCGCCGGCCGCGAATCGCCAGGCGTGGCTGTAACCGTAGATCCAACCAATGGCGAGATTGATTTGTCCGGCGACGCTGGACCGAAGAATGGGCAGACGGAACTAAAACCGGAAACTGAGTCCGGAAGGCTCGTGCCTGGTCGTAACAGTGATGACGTTTTGGTTTGGCCCTGGAAAGGTCCATTCGAATGGGCAGGGGTGCTTGTGATGTCCGCGTTCTCATCGATCACTGCCGAGGCGCTCGATCCTTATCGTGAACCACTCGATCGCTTAACCGACCGGCTCGCGGTGGCACTCGAACTTCAACGCGACGACGCGACAAATAATTCTTCCCAATTGCGGGCCGCGCGCACGGCAGACTTCTCACGGTCTCTGATCTCCTGTTTGGAAGATTCTCAGCCATTGGAGGCCGTGGTTCGTGAGGTCACCCGGTTGGTGAGTAGCGACAGCGCTGCGCTTTGGCGTGTTGACGAATCCAGCGGGATGGTGAAAATGGTCGCGGCTCACGGTCTGAGATCCCCGGAGTTCCTGCCATTGCCAATCGGGCAAGGACTTGCTGGTAACGTCGTCAAAACACGCGAGGTGCACGCAATCCAAGATGCACCAGCCGATCCTCGCTGCATTTTTCCTCGCGAGGCACAAGAAAGCGGGATCGTTTCGTATCTTGGCGCGCCGTTGACAGTGAACGGCACCACCCTTGGAGTAATCGAAGTACATTGTGCCAGCCGCCGGACGTGGTCTGATGGTGATCAGCGTGCGCTTGAATCTGCTGCAAGTATCATATCCGAATTAGTTAAGACCACTGATTCGCGTGGAAATCGACTTCGCGTCGAGAGCGCGTATCTTGGACTATCTGAATCCTTACAGCGATTGCGCTCTGCGGATGAGCTCAAGGAGGCCGTGGTTGAGGTCCTTGGGCATGCTCTCGGCGCGTCGCGAGTGGTAGTAGTGGAATTCGGCGACGAGGGCCAGTCCGAACCCGTCAAACACGAGTTCAGGAATTCCGCGGTGAAATCGGCGCTTGGTTTGACATTCGGACAACAGTTCTTCGCTTCGGTTGCCGCTGCAGCACCTGAAGGTCAACCGGTGGCAATCTCAGACTCAACTGAGCGGTCACTCGCCGGTCCGGAATCGGCTGCGGATCTCGAAATTCTCTCAGAGATTGCTGCCCCGATAAGAGTCGAAAACAAAACGAGCGCGGTCGTTTACGTCCACCAATGCGATCGAGTTAAGCAATGGGAGTCGGACGAGATCGAGTTTGCAGAGCGCGTTTCTCGCCAGGTAGCGCTGTGTCTTGCGAATATAAGCGCACTGGAGGCGGTCGCTCGTGACGCGCAACATTCTCGTGAGGAGTTGAAGAAGATTATTGAGGCTAACACTGAGGCGCCCGCCCGTATCCGGGAGCTCGAACAAAAGCTGACGCGAATGGAGCACGCGCTAACCCAGACGCGCAGTCTTGAGGAGCAGGCGAGAGGACTTCTTGCAAAAGCTTCGGAGCTGGAGGCAAAGAGCCGTATCGAATCCGAAGCTCTGCGACGCAACGAGGCCGAAGTTCGTCAGAATCTCGAACGGCTTCAACAGGAGCACAAACAGGCGCAAGATTCCTCGCGACAATTGCTGGAGATCAACAGGCTCAAGAGCGAGTTTATTGTTAACGCAGGCCGTGAAATCGAATCTTCGCTACAGTCCGTGTTGGGGTTGGCGGAATTGCTCGAGCGGGGTTCTTACGGGAGCCTGACAACAGAACAACGTGAAGCAGTGCACGGTGTGTACAGTTGGGCGCGGAGAATCAAGAGCGATGTCGATTGGCTTGTCGAATACGGGTCTACGCGGGCGAGGCGGTTGGAATCGAGGAGCACCGCCTGAAGAACCACGATGTGATCCGCATCTGGACTTATACGACCTATCAGGTTTTGGCCTTCCTTAAATGAAAATCACTGTTTTCTATGTCGGAACCAGCTTGCTTGCGGCGCTCAAGCGCGCGGAAGACGAGATTAACGCTCGTCACAAAGTTGCTCTGGAGGTCGCGACGTATAACTGCGGAGCGCCACTGTCGGAAGCTCAATGGCGTGCGGTCAATAGCGATCTGGGCGCCAGCGATATCGTCTTCATTATTCATGTGACCGACGGTGAAAATGCCGCTCGGATTAATAATGCACTTGAGCTTCATAGCCGGCATCACAACGCAGTCATCGCGTTTAACTGCATGCCTGACCTGATGCGGCGCACGCGGCTGGGAAAACTCGACTTTTCGGGGCTCATGAAAAGCCGCAAGAGTGCTGAGGCTGGGGCTCGCGAAACGTCCGCATCCGGCTTCGCACAAAAACTTTCATCCTGGATGAGTGACTTCATGAAAACTAGTCGCTCAACCGATAATCGCATATTCGCGAAGCGCAGCGGGCTGCCAGGCAATGCAGACTCCTATCTCAAGTTAATCCGGCGATTGCCGGCTGTTCTTAAATTCGTGCCGAGCGCCGGCAAGCTCAGAGACATCAAGAACTACATCTTGTTGTTCGGTTACTTCCTTCAGCCTACCCCGAGCAACATCCGTTCGATGCTCCTTCTTGCAATAAAGCAATACGCCCCCGGCGATCGTAAGGCAATTGTAATCGATCCTCCCGAAGAAATGCCGTTAGTTGGAATCTATCATCCGGAGGCTGACGGCTTGTTCGAGACATATGAGGCTTACCAGGAATGGCACCGTGAGAAACGCGGCGCCCCGCCGGATCCTATACGGACAATCGGACTCCTGTTGATGCGCCCTCAAATCATAAGCGATTCGCGACGGCATTATGATGGACTTATTCGAGCAATCGAGGAAGCTGGATTGGATGTGATTCCAGCGATTTCGACGTTCATGGACAACAGGGATGCTTGCCTTAAGTTCTTTGTTGACCACCAACAGCCCGGGAGAGCTTCCAACAAGAAAAAGAGCGATCGCAGAAATCGCGATGACATCGGTGAAGACTCAAAAGACGTGACGAATTCACCTGATTCGAACTGGAAGTCCCGGGTGAGCCAGGTTGTATCACTGACCGGGTTCAGTTTTGTCGGTGGGCCGGCTATGAATGATAGCCAGGCGGCAGCGGATTTTCTCAGCAGACTTAACGTACCGTTTCGTTCGATGGTTTCTCTCGATGTCCAAACTATTGAGCATTGGAAGCAGAACAAACTCGGGCTAAACCCGATTCAAACGGCAATGCAAATTGCTATACCGGAAATCGACGGCGGCACCGAACCCTTCGTGTACGGGGGACTCCCGGCGGCGGGAAATCAACCCGAACCGCTGGAAGAGCGGTGTCGACGGATTGCCCGTCGTCTTGCGCGGTGGAACCGTATGCGGACGGCCCCGCGATCTGACTTACGGCTTGCCTTGCTTGTGTTTTGCTTTCCTCCAGACAAGGGCAACATTGGAACTGCAGCGGATCTGGATGTTTTTCCAAGTCTGTTCGAAATTCTTTCGAGGCTCAGATCTAACGGTTATCAGGTCGATTTGCCAGTCACAGCGGAGGAACTAAGGGAAAGGCTCCTGAAGGGGAACTCAGATGACACGGGAACGCTCACTAACGTTGCGTATCGTATGAGCGCGGATGAATATCGGCTCCTGTGCCCGTACGTCGGTGATGTCGAGGCGGAGTGGGGGCAGGCTCCGGGGACGATCAACTCGAACGGACGCGAGATCCTGGTGCTGGGTCATCGTTTTGGAAATGTGTTTGTCGGAGTCCAGCCGACGTTTGGCTATGAAGGCGATCCGATGAGATTGCTCGCGGCCGAAAGCGGTGCGCCGCATCATGGTTTCATGGGATTGTATACATACCTCGAGAGAATCTTTCAGGCGGATGCGGTGGTGCACGTCGGGACGCATGGTTCACTGGAGTTTATGCCGGGCAAACAGGTCGGACTATCCGAGAAATGTTGGCCCGATCGATTAATCGGGGAGCTGCCGAATATCTACATTTACAGCGTGAACAATCCGTCCGAGGGCACTATCGCGAAGCGGCGGTCATACGCTGAGCTTGTCTCTTATCTTACTCCGCCGATTGAGAACGCAGGACTGTATAAAGAGTTTGCGTCGATGAAGGATTTGCTGAGTTCTTATAGAGCTGCCGGCGAGGAGGTGGAGAGGCAGCGACTGTTTGAAGCAATAGAAGAGAAAGCGAGACAGCTGAATTTGTAACCAGACTTACGAACCAACCAAGGCATTCCCGCAAACTCTGCAGTGTGTCCTTCTCTTCGCATTGAGGTTTTTACATTCGGTACATTTGTAATACATCTTGCTAGTGAAAAGATTCGTTAGTACGGCACTGAAGACCAGAATCCCGCCTAGCACAAGAATCGTGATCAGAATTTCTCCCAGTTTACTCATTGATTCTCGACGGCTGTACTCTTTTGGGTAGTGAGGGCGTAGAAATCGCTGCCACGTTCCTCGAGCACGCCCTCGCGGACCAGTTGCGCAACCACGTCGATTACCTTTTCGCGTGCCTGCGGATCGTTTCCTCCTGCTTCAAAGAGGATGTGCAGGTCCAGGGTATCGGTATTCATTTGATCGAACAATTTCAAGATTCGTTTACTTAGGTTATCCATTCGGGACTATCTCCTGGTTTGCGTATGCGCCTACAAAGACATCATAGCAGCCCGCCTCCCGATGGTGGAGACCAGAGACCCGATAGTAAGGATTTCCGGTCCTGCGATTTTGCAATTCGTCCGCGAATTGGTGCCGGGGCTGCAATTTGCAATTCGTCGGTTAAAACTTGGGTGCCGGTTCTGCGATTTGCTATTCATTAACCTGGAGTTGAGCCCAGTGTAAGCACAAGTCCTGAACTCGAATGTCGCAATATCTGTCTGACAAGCCCAATCAAACGTGGTAGAGTACCGCGCAGTAACAAACGGGGATGACATCCGACTTCCTGGGGTTCCCGGCAAATTAGAAACGATACGCTTGGAGGAAGTCGGAATGCTCTTCAAGACCATTAGTGCCGCCGTATTTGGCATTGACGCCTATGTCGTAGACGTAGAAATCGATCTAACCCCGCGCCCCGGCGACAGCCAGACGCCGATCTTCACAATGGTTGGCCTGCCCGACCCCGCGGTTCGAGAAAGCCGCGAGCGAATCCGTGCTGCTATCAACAACTGCGGCTTCTTCTTTCCAATACATCGCGTAACCGTCAACCTCGCTCCTGCCGATGTGAAGAAGGAAGGTTCCAGCTTCGATCTGCCCATTGCGATCGGGATACTTGGGGCAAACTCGGATCTCAAACGCGAAGAACTCAATGATACCCTGATCGTTGGCGAGCTATCACTCGACGGACGCGTCCGCCCGATCAAAGGCGCTTTGCCAATTGGGGTCGCAGCGCGGGCGCACGGGATAAAGCGATTGATAGTGCCCGAGGAGAATGCTCATGAGGCTGCAGTTGTAACGGGACTCGAAGTTTATCCGGTGGCGACACTGAAGGGTGTTGTTGATTTGCTCAACAGCCCGTCTCCTCCGTTGCCCTTGAATATCGATACGGAAGCCCTGTTGGCAAACCTCGACCATTATCCCGATGACTTCCGCGAAGTGCGTGGTCAGCCGCATGCGAAGCGCGCGATCGAGGTGGCTACCGCAGGGGGTCATAATATTCTGCTCATTGGTCCTCCCGGCTCCGGAAAGACGATGCTTGCCAAGCGGATGCCGACTATTCTCCCACCGCTCGAATTCGAAGAGGCGCTTGAGTGTACAAAAATCCACAGCGTCGTCGGATTGACTGAGCGACACGGTCTGATCACCACGCGTCCGTTTCGGGCTCCTCATCACACCATTTCTGATGCCGGACTGATTGGCGGCGGGGCGATGCCTCGGCCGGGCGAAGTGTCACTGGCTCACAACGGCATGCTGTTCCTTGATGAGTTGCCGGAATTCGAGCGGAACGTGCTCGAGGTTCTTCGACAGCCGTTGGAGGACGGCAAAGTGACTATCAGCCGCGCATCGATGTCGTTGACGTTCCCGTCTCGTTTCATGCTCGCGGCGGCAATGAACCCCTGTCCCTGTGGATTTTTTAATGATCCGACTCGCGATTGTAAGTGTTCGCCGATCCAGATCCAGCGATATGTATCGAAGATCTCCGGCCCGTTGCTTGATCGAATAGACATACACATCGACGTTCCGGCGGTGAAGTTCAAAGAGCTGGCCAGCGATGCACCGGGAGAGAGTTCGTCAGACATCCGCGAAAGGGTAGTTCGCGCTCGTCGCGTGCAATTGGATCGCTTTACAAGCGAGCGAATCTTCTGCAACGCGCAGATGTCTCCGCGGTTGATACGGAAGTACTGCGCGATCGACTCGGAGTCAAAGGGGTTGCTGGAGAACGCAATCACACGATTGGGCTTGTCCGCCCGAGCATACGATCGAATCCTCAAGGTGAGCCGGACGCTAGCTGACCTGACAGGAAAGCCCGGCATCGAGCCTGGCAACGTCAGCGAAGCCATTCAGTACCGCACACTCGATAGGAATTTCTGGGCCTGACCTGACCTCGGAAAGACCGATGTAGCGCGAATAAAGTAGGCGACACTCATCGTCCCGTTCCGTGGATTCCATGAAACGTTCATTCCACAGGCCTCCTCCCGCTTGACTAAGGAGTCGCTCTTCGCCACACGGCAACTGTATACGACGATTGCGGGAGCAACGTCAGGTTAATCGAGTAGATGATGCCGCCATACCATTTGCGATCTGGACTCATTCCGATTTTGGCTCCCGGGGCTTTTGCTCGAACAGTTCTGGAAACTTCGCCCGCATCTTCGGCGTGATCCGATAGCCCGCGTCCTCGAAAGCTTCACCGAAGTCGTTTCGCTCACCTCCTCCTTTGCCGATGTGACACACCGTACACTTGCCATGTAACTCTGCCTTCGAGTAAGGATCATTATTGTATCGATCCATAAATGCAGGCTTTGCGAATACAACCAACGCCGCCAACGCGAGGTACGTTACAGCAAAGATCAGCCTGACACCTTTGTGAGTCGACATATTTATATCTAAAATACGTAAGCGATCGAAGCGGCGAATCCGTTTCGCCCGTAGCCCTTATGCGGAAGCGGACTCTCCCCGAACAGGGCACCCCCGATCCCCGCCGGAACATCAGGTACTGGACCGAATGTATGATTGAATAGATAGTTCAACTTGAAAATCACGGTCGAGGACGGTGCGAGGTTAAGCCCAAGTGTTGTGCGTGAACGATTGAGGTAAAAGTTCGGTATCGTCCGGTCCAATCTCACAACCTCATAGCGCACAACCGGCGCGATGTAACCTCCTTCATCGAACCGTTCTGTGAACAGATGCGGAGAAAACCTGTATGTGCCTTCCGTGTAAAAACCGTCTTGCCCTGGAGTACGCTCCGCCACAAACTCTGCGAGAGCCGAGACGCTCTCCGGATTACTCGGATCAACCACAGGCGGAGCAGGGCTTCGGCGCGGGATGCCACCGACAATGTTTGAACGTCCGTACTCTCCGTTAATTACCAGCGCGCCGCGATGATACGAGCCGTCAAAGAAAAGAATTGTCGCCGACTGCGGCCGCTCATCGAGGGCAGTAAATCTGCCGTTATAAACCGACGCTCCAACCTCCAGGCCGTTGATTGGCGACAGTCCAATCCGACCCACAATTGCTTTCCGATCATTTTGCGCTTGAAAGGCAAACAACCCAGGCTCGGAGGCCGACGACTGACCTAACAGGCGAGAGAACGGTGTTGGTTCGTCGTCAGCATTCCTACTACGCATCCCGTTAACTACATCGGCTTCATACGTGAGCTTCATCTTGTAAGGAAGCTTTAGTCTGCCCCGCACGCCGATGCCTGCGTCGCGATACGCAGTCGGAATAATGAACTGATTTATCAACGGTCGAATCGTGGTTAAGTTCAAGTAAGAATCGTGGAATGTGTTGAATCGGCCGATCGCGGGCACGATTATGCCGCCGCGAAAGGCGAACTCCGGCCGCATTCTCCATTCGACGTAAGCCTGCTCGATATCGATCTCGCGTGAGCCGAATTCGTACTCAAGCTCGGAATTGAAAACTATGTTTTGCTTCTCAGCGAGCACGGCCGCTATGCCCAGAACCATTCTTGTGTTCTGAAATGTTGGGGTCCCACCGCCGTCGGCGCGCTCGTTTATAGGAGACTCGCGAAACTGAAAGTCGCCGTAGCCGCCAATCGTTATCCGATCTGTGTGCAGAAGGTTTCCCGCGCCTGACAGGTCCCCGCCCTGTGCTTTCGACGCCAGGGCTACGGATGCGTGGTCGGACGTTGCTGCTGACTGTCCAGCATTCCTGTCGACTTTCGGCTTATTTTGTTGAGTAGATTCGGTGGTGCGCTCTTTCCCCTGGTTGTTGGCAGCAGCTCCGGCGGGGATCGATATCTCCTGTGAGTTGCTGTCTCGTTGGATCAACCTGCTTTCCACCAAGGACCGGAGACGCTCAATTTGTGCTCGTAGTTCTTTAACCTCGTCGCGCAGCTGTTCAACCTCGGTTGCGGAGGTAGATTGGGCCGCGACATTGTCACGCAACGGGTCCGCCTGCGAGATTCCTTTCTCAACGGGTTGAACGACCTGGCTCTTACCTATAGTCCGATTGTTCGGACTTTGGGAATAAACCGGTGACCAAGATGCGACCAACATCAGTACCATAGCTGCGGTTGCGCCGCTCGAAAAATTCAGTGAGCGCCAAGAGAGTAATACTCCCAGTCGAAACATTGGTCTTCTGAGTAAAGAATCCTGTTCTTGCATTATAGTGCCCCCATTGCCAGTATTATTTGAAAATGACTTTCAAAATCAGAAGTGGAGTATATGGAGCGGGTCGCGCGGTGTCAACGCAGACAAGGATTCCGCTCCGGTACTGTCTTAGTCAGACAAAGATTGGCAGTTTCGCGACATATGAGACGAGATCGCCATATATAACCATGCCGAGGCCCCTATCCTACGCCGCAGACCTCGTCTAACCTAGCTTTAAGCAAGTCCTCATTCAAACGTAATCTCAACGGCGTATTCTTATCCGTTGACGAGGTCGCCGTGCGAAGAACTTTTGCTGAGATTATATTAGATTTGAGCAGATGAGTCCGACCCAGTTTGTCCTCAGAACATAAAGAGAAGCCCTGAATCAGCATCGACAAGCGAAAATGCAGGTTCACCGGGTTGTCGACCTGTCATTCAGGGATTTCTTTGATCCGGCAGCATCCGAACTGAGACCGCCGCGCAAGCTCCTTGATCTGATAGGCAAGCACGTTCGCCTGGTCGGTTTCATGACACAGATGGATTATTCAGGATCATTTGACAATTGTGTAGGCTCTAGGTGTAGGTAGAACGCCGGCGCATAAGCCACATCAACTCGCATTTCCTCCCCGCGGGCGTGCCTTTTCAACCATTCTGGATCTAGTGTAGTGCGTCATAAATAGCGCAACAATTGCAATTCTGCATCGTATAGGCTATAGGAGGACGATACGATGCGGGCAGCACGGGAAATCAAATTAACTGATGCGTTGCGGGAGTCGCTCGAGAAAGCGGCGCGAGCGCGCACGGCATCAGTCAGATTTGCGTTACGAGCCAAGATGATTCTGATGGCCGCTGACGGGATGACGGACTTATTGATTGCAGAACAATTGAAAGTATCGCGACAGAGTGTGGGTCGATGGCGTGGGCGGTTTCTTCTGCTCGGTATCGAAGGGATTAAGAAGGATGCTCCACGGCCAGGTCGGAAGCCGAAGATCTCCCCGCAAACAGTGCAAAGGGTGGTACGCATGACTACCCAGGAAAAGCCATCTAACGCGACACATTGGAGCACTCGCACAATGGCTCGGGCGAGCGGGTTGAGCGAAGCGTCAGTCCGGCGAATCTGGAAAAGGCACGGCCTGAAACCCCACCTGTTGAGAACGTTCAAGCTCAGCAATGATCCGTTATTCAGTGATAAGGTAGAAGACATAGTTGGTCTGTACCTCAATCCTCCTGAACACGCGTTGGTGTTGTGCGCTGACGAAAAAAGTCAGGTGCAGGCTCTGGACCGCACACAGCCCGGACTTCCATTGAAGAAGGGGCGTGCTGGCACAATGACTCACGACTACAAGCGCAACGGAACCACCACGCTGTTTGCTGCTCTGAGCGCACTTGATGGAAAAATCATCGCCACCTGCGCGCCAAGACACCGTCATCAAGAGTGGCTCAAATTTCTTCGGTTGATCGACAAATCAACGCCACAGGAAAAGCAGCTGCACCTGGTGATCGACAATTACTCGCCGCATAAACATCCCGCAGTTGCGCGTTGGATGAAGCGACACCCGCGTTTCCACGTTCACTTCACGCCAACCAGCGCTTCGTGGCTAAACATGGTCGAACGCTTCTTCAGAGATCTAACTCACAACCAACTCAAACGAGGCGTCTTTGGCAATACTGATGAGCTGATCCGAGCCATCGACGCGTATATCGAAAATCATAACGCCGACCCAAAACCGTTTATCTGGACGGCGAAGGCGTCCGACATTCTGGAAAAAGTGAAACGTGCGCGCGCCAAGCTTAATAAGTTATCGACTGTTTGACGCAATACACTAGAAACATTCCTAGTGACTCGCTCGCTGTCTTTGGCAAAAACTTGAATCGATCTTACTCACAAAGACAATAATGCGGAGCGACACGAACTCATCCGCTTCAACCTCGCATGACGAGGTCAGGTCGCAATTATCGAAAAACCCTGCGCAACAACACGTCAAATAAGGCTCGCCTTTCAAACACCCTCCACCTTTCAAAGCTAGGAACCTTCCTAGTGACTGCTGATGCCGGTTGAGTTATCTCTTACATCGCAGCCTATTAGCGGCCGCCAGCGCCTGGGTCGGCCTGCCATTTTGAGCCCAGATGTTCTCCGTCAAACAGCAGATCGGGAGGCTTAAGATGGATAACGTGATGACCGTCTCGATCAACGCGGTCAGGGAGACGTCGAGCAGGGATTACAGCGTCCGGCGCGTCATCATGGCATCGTGCGTGGGAACGCTGATCGAGTGGTATGACTTTTTTATTTTCGGAAGTCTTGCTGTTGTCATCTCCCCGCTTTTTTTCCCACCCGGCGATGAAACACTCGCGTTGATCGCTTATCTAATGACCTTTGCAGTCGGATTTGTGGTGCGTCCGTTTGGGGCGCTGGTCTTCGGGCGCATCGGTGATCTGGTCGGGCGCAAGTATGCGTTTCTGGTTACGCTTTTGATTATGGGTGGCGCGAGCACGGCGGTCGGTCTTTTGCCGACGTTTCAAACGATCGGTTACGCCGCGCCTTTAATGTTGATTGCAGTGCGCGTATTGCAAGGGCTGGCAGTCGGCGGCGAATACGGCGGCGCGGCAGTTTATGTCGCCGAGCATGTTCCTGACCATCAACGGGGATTTTATACGAGCTTCATCCAGATCGCCGGACCACTCGGCATCTTCGCCTCGTTAGCGGTCATCCTTCTTTTCGAACCGTTAATTAAGAACATCTATGGCGAGGAAGCTTTCGTTGCGTGGGGCTGGCGAGTTCCGTTCCTTCTCTCGATTGTCCTGGTTTTAGCTTCTCTCTTTATCCGTCTGCGAATGAAAGAGTCGCCGATTTTCCAACACCTCAAACAAAACGGAAAATCTTCGACCAATCCTCTACGCGAGGCATTTGCGAATAAGGGAAACTTGAAGCCGGTGTTAATTGCGATCTTTGGCGCGTGCGCCGGACAGGGCGTCGTTGCGCTCACGGCAAATATATACATTCAATACCATCTGACGACGATTCTGAAGGTGAACCCGCGGACGACGCAGATGATTGTAGCCGCGGCCCTATTGCTTCAAATTCCTTTGCAATTTTTCTTTGGCTGGCTTTCCGATCGCATCGGGCGCAAGAAATTGATGATGGCGGCTTGTCTGTTGGCAGTGCTTTGTTATTACCCGATTTTCAAGGCAATGACTGATGCGGCCGGAACAAACGTCGTCGCCGTTCAATCAACAAGGAATCCCGTCACCGGCGAATACAAACTCACCCCAGTTTCACCAATGACAGAAGCAAACGCGACCGCAATTCACAAAGGCAAGCCAGTCGCGCGGACTAATGAAGCGGCAAACCCGAATGTCGGTGTACTGATTCTATTGGTGTTTAGCCTGATGGTTCCCTATAGCATGATTTACGGACCGATTGCCGCCTATCTTGTCGAAGCATTTCCGGCAAAGGTTCGTTACACCTCGGTCTCGCTGCCGTATCACATCGGCAACGGAGTCTTCGGAGGTCTAGTTCCGACAATCGGACTAGTCTCCTGCGCCTGGTCCGGCAATATCTACGCCGGATTGATCTATCCGATGATCATCGCGACGATCACCTTCTTAGTCGGCGTGGTAATGTTGCCCGAAACTCGACAACTCAGGATTTGGGAAGAGCTTGAACGGTGAGAGAGTTCACAGCTCGGAATGTTCTAATGCGCGTGGTCGGCGGGGGAACGACTATTCCGTGGGAAGTACGAGCTCACCATCCTGATTTCCGTACCGCATCGTCGTTTGGCGATACTGAGACGTCACAATTTCGAGTGCGGGTCTGATCTGTCCGACGGCAATTGAATTTCTTCCAAGCCAAATGATCTCCGTCGAGATGAACGATCATCCACGGACGATCTGAATATCACATAGCGCGACTATCGTCACGGCTCGGTGTCGTGCCATTCGGATGCGAATGGACGAGCGCGATGACCTTAAGCTCGTACACGCACTGGCGGAAGATTAGGTTGGGGAGCGTTGCGCGCGCTTTACCCGTGCACGGGCGAGATCAAATGGGAGTTCAAGTACCTTTCAGCTCCGTGGGGAGGCGCGCTCTCGACCGCGGGCGCGCTGGTGTTTGCGAGTGATCTGGAAGGCAACCTGATTGCGTTTGATGCGCGGACAGGGCGCGATCTCTGGCATTTGCAGACCGGCTCCGAGATCTATGCCTCACCGATAGCCTATGCGGTTCGCGGTAGGCAATACGTTGTTACCGCGTCGGGTAGCGCGTTGTTCGCCGTGGCTTTGCCTGAGAGTAGGTTAGCGAAAGAGGCTGCGGCCACACGCTGAAATTTGCGCTTTGCCGAAATGAAGCCGCGGCCCGGTTGGCGAAAGGAGTTGGTCGGTTTTTCGGAGTCTGAGGTCCTAAAGCGGTATCGTCGATTGCGCTCTGTCTATGACAGCACAGTTCGTCGAGAGACCACCAAAAGTCTTTTAAAAGATCTCTTGTTTTGCTCCTAGCCAAGCTGCTCGTCCGATTCTTATTATTCCAACTAATCTCCGCAGATTATCGCGAGCTCCGATTCATTGATTCTTCATCCGGCGCAGGCATACCCCATTGGGTGATTCACGATCAAGCTGCAGAGGCCGGTTCCAGCAGGTCCAAGTGAGGCTACTTTAACGGCCGCTAATTGAATGCACAGCGATCGGAAGTCTTTAACGTAACGCATGAATTCTTACTTTCGTGCGACGTATTAGACTCAATACAAGATTATCACCCCTGCATTGACTTCGGGGCTTCTAGGTCCAGTACAACTCATCAGGCTGGCAACTCATCAGGCTGGCAACTGAATAGAGTTGCTTTACAATATTGAAATCCAACTGAAACAGGGACGAGACGGGGATTTAACGAAACGTGAAGGTATGAAATGGAACGTTATAGCTGCCCTCGGTTTACTTCTCGTTCGGACGGGCACGGCTAAAAGGGAGGAAAGAAGATGACCCACGAACACGTCAGACAGCGGCAGCCCGGAGCGGCTGCCCTCCTGCTTCTCCTATTTTCCGCGGGCGTGCTCGGCGCGGCGGCGGTCGCGGCGCAAACCCGCGACCCGCTCTCCGATCTCAAGCTCCCGAACACAACGATCGTGTCCGTGGAGACGGTCGCCGCCGGAGCGTTCACTCCGCCCGCTGGGACGTTCAACCTACCTGGGCCGTCGCCCTTCAAGAGCCTGCCCGCGTTCCGCCGCGTGGTCGGCCGTATCAAGCCGACGAGTGACTCGAACATCAACTTCGAAGTCTGGCTTCCCGTCGCGGGCTGGAACGAGAAGTTTCGAGGCGTCGGCAACGGCGGCTTCGCCGGGAGTGTAAGCTACCTGGAAATGGCCGGCCCGCTCGGGCGCGGCTACGCGGTCGCTTCCACAGACACCGGCCACAGCGGCACCCCCGAGGACGCAACGTGGGCTACCGCGCACCCGGAGAAGGTCATCGACTTTGGCTACCGCTCGATTCACGAGATGACCGAGAAGGCCAAGGCGGTCGTCACGGCCTTCTACGGCAAGGCTCCCAAGCTATCGTATTTCGGAAGCTGTTCGAACGGCGGGCGGCAGGCTCTCATGGAGGCTCAGCGCTACCCGTCAGACTACGACGGCATCATCGCCGGCGCGCCCGCGAACGACTGGACGCACCTGACGACCCAGGGCATGTTCATCTCGCAGGCCACGCTGAGCGATCCGGCGAGCTATATCCCGGCGAGCAAGATAATGGCCATTGAAGCCGCCGCGCTCGCAGCGTGCGACGGCGTGGACGGATTGAAGGACGACCTCATTGACGACCCGACGCGCTGCCGCTTCAACCCCTCGGTCCTGCTCTGCACAGGACCCGAGACCGACGCGTGCCTCACCGCGGCGCAGGTCGAAGCCCTGAAGAAAATCTACGCCGGACCGCGAGACTCGAAGGGAAACCAGATTTACCCGGGCCTGGTCGCGGGCGGCGAGTCGGGCTTCGGGGGCTGGGCGCTGTGGGTCTCCGGGCCTTCGCCGGGCAAGAGCTTCATGAACGCCATCGCGAGCCAGTTCTTCAAGTCCCTGGTCTTCGAGGACCAAAATTGGGACGTCAAATCGCTGAACGTTGAGCGGGACGTGAAGCTCGCCGATGAGAAGTTCGCCCGGATTCTCAACGCGACGGACCCGGACCTGAGCGCCTACAAGAAGCGCGGCGGCAAGCTGATCATGTATCACGGCTGGAGCGACGCGGCGATCGCGCCCGAAAACGCGATCGACTATTACAAGAGCGTCGTCAGCAAGATGGGTCAGCGCGAGACCGCCGCCTTCCTGCGCCTTTACATGGTGCCGGGGTTGCAACACTGCTTCCTGGGCCCCGGACCGAACAACTTCGGGCAGGCGTTCGGCTGCGCGCAGTGCGACGCGCAACACGACATCTACATGGCGCTCGAGCGCTGGGTCGAACAGGGGCTGGCGCCTGACGCCATCATCGCAACGAAGTACGAGAACGACTTCGTGCCGACGAAGGCCGTTCGAACGCGGCCGCTCTGCCCGTACCCGAACGTTGCGAGGTATAAGGGCAGCGGGAGCACGGACGACGCGGCGAATTTCGCGTGCGCGCCGCCTAAGAAATGATGCGGATCATCGGAAGAGGGCCGCGAGAATGAGGCGCTAATCGGTGCCATGAACACGATGTACGCACCCGTCGCCCGCACGCGCCCGTCGCCCGCACCCACCCGTCGCCCGCACGCACCCGTGAAATCGGCACGCGCGTGCTCTTGGGTTCTACAAGGTCAGCATCGTGACGGCGTTCGTCGTCGAATCGACGTTCCTGGTTCCGCGCGATGCGGATGCCGATCACATCGGCGCTTAGAGACGCTTAAAACAACGAAAGGCGCTGCGAGGCGACTTTTAACCCTCTTTCTCGTACTCCTCGTCTTCCAGGAACCAAGCGCCATGGCGGACACAGCGCTCGTGGTGAATTCGTTGTGATAACGCCGACGAGCTCCACTCAGCTCCTGATAAACACGAGAAAAACAGGAGGGTTTCACGGTAATTAAAGTCACTGTCCATGCCCGGCCAGGCATCCGTTAGGAAAAAAGGGAGGTTGATTTAGATTTATGATCTCGTTCCAACTACCATTCGTCGTATCCTAGCTAAAAGCATTGACCGCTCGGTACAGCAAGCAGCAATATCAGATCTACCTGTCGAAATCCATTTCGCCCCATACATTGCGCCATTCCTTTGCAACGCATCTTCTGGAAGCGAGCACAGACCTGCAAACTATCCAACTGCTGCTCGGTCACCGGAATCTGAAAACCACCGCAGTCTACCTACACGCGTCAACGTTGGCGCTGCGCTCCACCACCAGCCCTCATGACCTGCCTGGAACCAGTTCCTCAACTGAGACGACTCAGACACCTTGACTAGGCCACATCTGGAACTGGCGGATGTCTTCAAGGCTCTCGATACAGACACTCAATCACTCTCTTGCCAACAGCATTTTGTGCTTCGAGACATCATCCAGTGTCGTACTGCCGGATCTATCCTGGAAAGGGTCAGACCTCATAACACCTATGCTATATGACGTAGACAGGGCAACAGAGTTATCGAGGGAATCGACAGAATCGACAGTTCAGCTTCGCAGCCGAACGGTTACAACTGCCTGAGGAGGTCGTTGCGAGCTGTCTTTGAGGCTACTCTTGCCACGAGAACCTGCGGGCTTCAACAGGAGTTCCCTGTGATCTCATCGCAGGCTTGTGTCAGCCCGGTATCGCCGCCAAGTCTTGCCTGATTATGTCATTATCGTGCGCTCCGCGTTCGATAAGTACGACAACAACGAAACGACCAGAATCGAAGCAAAACGCCGATACCGCACGAGCGGTTGAAGCCCATTCGTCCGAGAGCCAGTGGTTTACTCTGACTATCTCCCCCTTAGTACTACGTGATGAAGGATACCCCGGAGGGGCATGCCGTTGATCAACAAAGCTGCGGTCACAGTTTGTGAAATAAAGAAGTGCTGTGCATGAAGAAAATTGGATGAAATTCTCGCTCTAATAGGTGAAGGCCCACATTCGGCTTGCGAGACCGTAAACGAAGGGAATTGCCGACTGAGATTAATGCCAACGAAGTAATCGCGCGCCGTTTTGAAACGTGTCAGCCGAACCTCGAGTCATCAAGGAGATTTTTAAAATGAAGAACCAGAAAGAAAGAATGAAATTAGTTTCAACGCGGGCAAAGGTAACAAAGCTACGTCTCCTGCTGCTGTTTCTTGCGATCAGCCTTGCGGTCCTTCCGCGAATCTCGAACAGTTTCACTCGACCGTCAAATGTTTTCAACATAGCCGACGGAGACGGGGCTGGTCTGATCAATGCACTGACCACTCTTGGTGCGACCGGCAACATTGTAGTCAACGGGAGTTTCGAAAATGGCAACTTCCAGAATACTTTATTCAATTATGACCAGCTTCCGGTCAACAGTACCGACTTGACCGGCTGGACAGTCGTCCAGAACGCGGTCGCCTGGGGAATTAACCCAACAGATGGCTTCACCGCGAGTGACGGAGCGGCGTTTGTGGATCTGACTGGTCTTGGCACGGAAAGCCCTTATGGCGGGGTCAGGCAGACGCTGAATACGATGGCGGGCCAGCAATATCTCTTCTCGCTCGATGTCAGCAACTCGGGAGCCGCCGAGACCGTGACGGTCAATGGATCGCCGATCCAATTATCTGCTGGCCCATCGTTCTTGCGTGGCTCTACCACCTGGACGACACAGACGGGGTCGTTTGTCGCGGATGGGCCGCAAACAGTGTTGGATATTGTCGGTACGGGAGGCCTAGGTTCGTTTATCATTTTTGTCGATAATGTGTCGGTAACCGCGACTCAACCACCGACACCGGCGCCAACGCTGGGCATTTATCCAGACACATCCCTTCTGCTCAGTGGCGACACAACGGTAGCGCCGAGTGTCCCGCCGACGAACACGACGAGCATGAATGTCTCCACATCCACCAACTTTAAAGGGAAGCTGGAAGCGGATCCGAATACAGGCAACCTGCGCGTGACGGATCCACATCCCGCGGGGACATACACGGTAACGGTCACTGCCTTCAATGGCAGCAACGGTCCTACCACAACAAACGCGTTTACGCTTACGGTGACAACGCCCGCGACCTGCAATCCGGTAAGCTTCGCCGCCGCCGCAAACTTCGGAGTTGACAGCAGACCCAGCCAGGTTGTGGTGGGCGATTTCAACGGCGATGGTAAGCAAGACCTCGCGGTCGCAGACTCGAGCAATGTGTCAATCTGGTTAGGGAATGGCGCTGGCGGTTTCAGCGCTGGCACCCAGTTAAACACCACCGGCTCATTGGCGTTAGGCGACTTCAACGGCGACGGCAATCAGGACCTCGCCATCGCATACTCTATTAACCCGCCGATCTTTTCGGGCAAGGTGTCGATCTTCCTTGGCAATGGTGCGGGCAATTTTACTGTCGGCGGCACCTTCGACACTGACAGGTTTCCCTTCTCAGTAGCGGTAGGCGATTTCAACGGCGATGGGAAACAGGATCTGGCGGTTGCCTGCGACGCCGCAGACGACGTGTCGATCTTGCTAGGGGATGGCGCGGGCAATTTTAGCGCCGCCACAAACTTCGGCGTTAGCTCGGGTCCTCAGTCAGTAGCGGTGGGCGATTTCAACGGCGATGGGAAACCGGACCTGGCGGTTGCGTGCATCGACGGAGACAAAGTGTCGATCCTGCTGGGCAATGGCGCGGGCAGTTTCGGCCCGGCCATCAGCTTTAACCCTGGCGGTTCTCCTCGTGATGTAGTGGTGGGCGACTTCAACGGCGACGGCAAGCAGGACCTGGCGGTTTCCAACCCCTTTGCAAGTACCGCGTCGGTCCTATTAGGTGATGGCATGGGTAGTTTCGGCGGCGCGACCAGCTTCGGTGTTGGCAGTGCCCCTTACTCAATAATAGCAGTAGGCGATTTCAACAATGACGGCAAGCTGGACCTGGCCGTTCCAAATGTGCTCTCGGCCGATGTGTCGATCCTGTTGGGAGATGGCGTAGGCGGTTTTAGCTCTGCCATCAACTTCAGTGTAGACCTCGCTCCTTTCTCAGTAGCGGTGGGCGATTTCAACGGCGACGGCAAGCAAGATCTCGCCACTACGAACCTCGACGCAAACAACGTGTCGATTCTGTTGCGCGACTGCGCGCCGACGCAGGCGCAAATCAATAACGTGATCACTTCGATCAATAATTCTGCTCAGATACCTTCCGGCACCAAGACCAGCATCAACGCCAAACTCCAAGCGGCCTTAGCCGCATTGCAGTCGGGCAATATCGCTACAGCTTGCATCAAGCTGCAAGACTTCCTGAACGAAGTTAGTGCTCAAAGGGAGAAGAAAATACCTGCGCAACTGGCTGATGCGCTGACAAACACCGTAATACAAATCAGAGCGGAGTTGGGCTGCGGCTGAGGACCCGTCTTCCTGAACGAAGTTAGTGCTCAATGCGCTCACCTTTAAATGACCAGAACCTTCCCTGCGCTGAACAGCGAAGGTAAATAAAAGGAGAAAGGACAATGCGAAGAGTTGTCGTCACACTGATCTCTACCCTGGTACTTCTGATTGCCATCTCGACTTTTAGCAACCCTCCGGGATCGAAGGCACAGGATCAAGGCCGGCGCTGTGGTCTTCAAACGCTCAAAGGCAACTACGGAAACATCTTCAACGGAACCATCGTACCGCCTGCTGGCAGCCCCTTTCCCTTCTCCGGCGTCGGCGTAGTTACGTTCGACGGTAACGGGAACGTCACGGCAACGGAGCAAGCTAGCTCTAACGGGTTCCCCTTACAGATCACATTCGATGGGACCTACGTAGTCAACGCAGACTGCACCGGTACCATCACGGCGATATTCAATCCGGGCAACTTCGAGGGACACATATCTATCGTGATTGTTGGTAACGGTAATGAAGCGTTCGGCGTCGCGACAGATCTAGGCAGCGTAGTCACGAACACACTCAAGCGACAATGATCCATGTCCCGTTCTGAATGTTGTAGCGCCATTCAGATGGACACAACGTGTGATTGTGTGCGTGACTCTAGGAACGGGCTGTTTCGCGTGCCTCAAACCCTCATCAGTTGTGTGGTCGTTGCGCTAATGGGCGCCGTCGACGTGGATGAAACAGAACTCACGCTCGTTTCTCCGTCGAAGACGGTGCCTATTGACGCCAAGGCCCTAGTGGCCGGCGCGCAGCGCTGATTGAGGGAAGACTACGGGGCAAGACTGTGATCTATATAAGCTGCCTCTTTCGAGGAAACTGTCGAGGACCTTCCAATCAGAGGATGTTAAGACCGCTCGGGTCTCTCTTTACCACATCCGGATGCTCCTACGAGAGCAACCGTTGTCTCCTGATAAACAGGAGAAAAACAGGAGGTCCGACGGTAATTAAAGTCACAATTTGCGCAGAACTCGACGCTGGTTCGCGTAGATCTTGGTACCTGGTATGTGGCGCTTACCCCATTTCACCAGCGCTTGGAGAATGTCTGCCAGTTCACTTCCTTTCTTAGTCAGCGTATACGCATTACGCACAGGTCGTTCCTGGTAAGGCGAACTCGTGATAATACCCGCCGCCTCCAGGCGCTTCAGTCGCTCCGCCAAAATGTTAGTGGGAATTTTTTCGAAAGAGTTAAGCAGTTCTCCGTAAGTGCTCTTGCCGCGGAACAGGTCCCGAACAATCAATAGCGACCACTTGTCTCCGACCACTTCCAGAACGTTCGCGATCGGACAGAGCGAACGCGAAAGACTGTGCGCCTTCGCCCTTTTCGATTTCCTGCGTTGCTTGCGTTTGGCCGGAGTCACTTGCATTGTGCAAGGCATTATGCTATCGTGCAGGGTACTAACTTGCAAAGTGCAAGTGAGTATCCCTCAAAGGGGGAGAGCATTATGTCACATGCTGTCCTGTCAAGGCCGGACCGGGAGTTTTTTCCAGTGCACTCAGGTCCAAGGCTGGTCGCGATTTTGGTGTTTGCATCCTGGTTAGCGCTTGTCATTCTCCTCGGTGCACGCGAAGTGTTCGTAGCGCCTCGCGGCACACCGCCCCTGTCGCTGCTCATCGCGTTCACGCTGCCCGTCGCCGTATTCCTGATTGCGTATTGGATGTGGCCTGGATTTCGAGAATTCGCACTGAAAGCCGATCTTCGCTTTTTGACCGGGATGCAAGCGTGGCGGTTTGGCGGTTTTGCCTTCCTCGCCCTGTTTACCTACGCCATACTGCCCGGTTACTTTGCCTGGCCGGCTGGACTGGGCGATATGGCAATTGGCCTATCCGCGCCGTGGATTCTGGTCGCGCTTAATCGCGACCGCAACTTTGCCTCAAGCAAGACTTTCTTAGCGTGGAACGTGTTCGGACTTTTGGACCTTGTCGTCGCCGTCACGATCGGAGCGATTGGTCCCCGGTTGCTAGCGAGCAATCAGGTCGGAGCTGTCAACACATCAGTAATGGCGCACCTGCCTCTGGTGCTGGTCCCGGGTTATTTAGTGCCGATGTTCATCATCTTTCATCTCACCGCCCTGTTTCAGGCACGTCGTTTTGCTGGAAAACCAAGCGAGTGCAGCTAATGGTTCAATCGGAAAGTTGCACAAAGCGGTTTGGACCTAAAACACTAAAGGCTGAGGTGCGGCTTCATCTTCGAGTCCGTGGTGGAAATGGATTGGGACGCCTTTGGGAAGATACGCACCAAGGTCGAGGGGGAACTGCAGATCATCAGCTGACCAGCCGCCATCGCCCACCTTCGATCGGCTGGGTGGCTTTCCCTTCTAATCGCTCCCACACCAGCGTTGCCGCCCGCACGTCGCCCTTGGCCGCCCTTTCGCAAATCTGCTGCGCAATTAGTTCATTATAAGTGCGTCCCTGCAGATCGTCTGGCACTACCGTGTTGAGCACCTTCCGTAGGTCGGAAGTCAGACTAGTCTTAGGTCTGCCCGCTGGATTCCTGATTGACCCGGTTTGAACTGAGTGGCTGGATTACCCGATGGTCCCGGTCCGAAACCTACTGCTCCTCCTGTTTTTCTCCCGTATATCAGGAGAATCTCGCCGGTCGTTATGAAACTGTCTTCGTGTCTGGCTGCTTACTGTATTGCTTTCTCATACAGGAACCGAAGAGGGACAGGGTGTGGACTAGACTTCTCTCCGCACAAGGTCGGCGAACCGCGGATCCGAGCGAAGGCATGGCCCTGCTGCCGAGGGAATACGGCGTGAGTGGTTTCCGGGTTGAGAAGCCGCACCGCTGACTTCACCGTCAACTTGAGGAGCAATAGAGAAGTTGCGATTGCGGCCGTTGGTGATATAATCCGCCCAGTCGCGGCGGGTTCTTTATTCCTAACTGCTCAAATCAGGGCTGCGGCGCATTTGTACGAATTCTTCATTTGTCGACGGCCTTATTAATTGACACGCCTCACGGACGTTTGACTAACGGTTAACCGCTCAGCACACACGTAAGTCGCAAAAAACCAGGGCGGCATCGCTAGCCTAATATGAGGCTCGCCGGCCGATACCTTCGGCTGCGGCTTCTGAAATCGGGTTTGCCTTATCTGGTAAACCTCGGGAGGATCACGAGGTAAAGCTTCCTATCACCGGATTTTCAGGATGACCAATACGGCTTCCATTGAGGTACCACAGAAGGAGGTGAGAATCATGTGTTCGAAGTTGGCCCTGAGTTCAATTATCGCGGTTTTTTTGGTTTCAGGCGCTTCTGCTCAAACGTTTCGCGGAGGGCTCACTGGCAGCGTAGTCGATCAAAAAGGGAGCGTCATCGATGCCGCCAACGTGGAGATCGTTAATCTAGGCACCGGACTCAGGAGAAACCAAGCGACCACAAGCACCGGAGATTTCACTTTTTCAGATCTGTCGGTCGGCTTCTACGGGCTCACCGTTAGTAAGCAAGGCTTTCAGACCTATAAGCTTGATAAGGTCGAAGTTGCGGTCGGCAAAGTCACCAGCGTGGCGATCGAACTCGGCGTGGCTCAGCGCGCCGAAAGCATCGAAGTACAGGCCGCAGCCACAACCCTGGAAACGACATCCAGCACTCTCAATGCGGTGGTAAATCAGAGGGCAGTGCAAGAGATGCCACTCAACGGACGCGACTTCCGAACGCTGCTTTATTTGACTCCCGGGTACAATCAAACCGGCTCGATGAACGGCAACCGTCCAAATCAAAATAACTGGCAAATCGACGGCACAGACAATAACGATTTCTGGCACAACTCGGAGGCAGTCAACCAGGGAAGCATTTCCGGCATCGCTGGTGTACTTCTGCCAATCGAGTCCATTGACCAGTTCAACCAGCAAGCCGCTGGTAGTAGCGAGTTCGGACGCAACCCGGGTTCGATGGTCAACGTCGCGCTGAAATCCGGGACCAATACATTCCACGGATCAGCCTACTACTTTAACCGTAATGAATTCTTCGCCGAACAATCTCCTTTTGCGCCGAAGGGAGCGCCCGACAAGCTGCGCAACGAACACGAGGGTCTCTCCCTCTCAGGTCCGATCATCAAGAATCGCTTCTTCTTCTTTGTCAACTACGAGAGGCAGAAGTACGTGATAGCTAACCAGGTGCAAGCCACTGTGCCATCGGATGCCTGGATTAACTCCGCCAGCGCGGTGCTGCAAGCCTACAACGTTCCGATAAATTCTGTGATGATTGCCACCTATCAGAATCTGTGGCCGGCTCGCATCCGTAGCGCGCCTGCGACCAGTCCAAACTTTTTCTCAGGCGACGACAACACCGGCGAAAGCAACAATGGTGTGATCAAACTCGACTACGGCATTGGCAACAATCACACGATTTCTGCTCGGGCGTTTCTCGGCACGGGTGAAGCGGCGCAGTTCGTCGACTCGGTTTTCCAGGAATACTTCCAGGTTGTGCCCAGCCGCCAACACAACTTCGCCCTGATCTGGAACAGTACCTGGACTCCGCGACTCGTAAACCAACTGCTTGCCGGCGTGAATTACTTCAGTCAAACTTTCGATGACTCCGATCACAGCGCGAATCCGCCCTCCTGGGGATTTAACACTGGAGTGACAAGTGAGAACTTCGGCTCGCCGACGATCGATATTACCGGTTTCGACAACGGAGGCGTAGGTAGGACTCCGCGCCTGGGCCGCATCGACACAACCGGCCACCTGACCGACAACCTCTCATACAATTTCGGCAGTCATGCGCTGAAGTTCGGCGGCGAGTTCCGGCGGGCGCTCCTGGACGTGTTCTATCTTCGCGAGGCGCGTGGCGCCTTCCCGTTTGACGGGAGCGCCGGACCATGGGCCAATGATACCCGCTTCACCTCAACACAAAAGGCGCTCGCGGACTTCATTGGCGGATACATCAAAGCCGGCACTGCCTCGATTGCCACTGGCGATCCGCAGCGTGACTATTACGTGAACTCGTTCGAGACATGGGCTCAGGATAACTGGCAGGCGACTTCGCGTTTGAACGTTAATTATGGCGTGCGTTACACATACAACGGACGTATGTATGCGAGCGGGAGCAAACCCATTTCGATCTTCCTGCCTACGGCACCGGGTGGCATTGCGGTAGTCGACCAGGACATCGATTCACTCTATCCGGCTGATCACAACAATTTCGCTCCACGTCTCGGCCTCGCCTTTACTCCACAGCGTGGAGGAAACCTGGTGCTCCGCGCCCACTATGGTGTCTATTACGACATAATCAACGGGAACCTGTTCATCGATAATCGCGCTGGTTCGGATGCCGGTCGCGGTGTGTCGCGCAACCCGGGCGGCCCTGCCCCTGTGTTTAGCGTCAGCAATCCAAGTTTGGTGATTGTGCAGGAGGGCCAATTCATCTTTGGTAGCGCGACGCCGCGGCCGCCGTTCGCCGCCTATACCGTGAATCAGAACCTGCGGTCACCGTACGTGCAGAACTTCGGTGCCGATGCGCAGTATCAACTAACCCGGAAAGTCCTGCTTCAGATTGGCTACGTGGGCAACCAGGGACGGAAGCTTGTCTACACCCACAACATCAATCAGATCACACCGAGCACAGCTCCGCCGTCCAACTCGCGACGCCCCTTTTTCAGCCAGTTCCCGCAGTTCCGTGGCATCACCGAGATCGAGACTGGGGCAAATTCGAGCTACAACGCGCTACAGGTGTCTGTACGTACGAACAGCTGGCATAACATCAGCTCGCAGTTCTCCTACACCTATGGTCACGTGGAGGACGAGCAGTCCTTCCCGCGCAATAACCGCCCGACCAACAACTATGATCGGGGGTTCGACCGAAGCAACGCCAGCTTTGATTACCGCCATCTGTTTTCCGGCTACGTGCTATATGACGTACCCCGGTTCGGGGACGCTCTGCCGTGGCTGACCAGCGGATGGCAGCTCAACACATTCATCACCGCTGATTCGGGAACGCCGTTCAGCGTGCTTGCCGGCACGGACCGCAGCAACACGCGGAATGTCGCCGATCTAGCCGATCAGGTGAGCGATCCCTTCCAAGGCGTCACGCAACCGCCAACCGTGAATGGCCGATTGGTGCATGGCGTACGCTATTTCAATGCGGACGCCTTCAAGCTGCCTCCCCTTGGCACCTACGGAACGGTAAAGCGCAACAGCATCTACGGACCTGGGTTCGCGTCCGTAGACTTTTCGATCTTCAAGAACTTCAAAATTGAAGAGAGGTATCAGATCCAGTTCAGGACAGAGATCTTCAACCTTTTCAACAGGCTGAACCTTGGGAATCCGGTGGCAAGCGTTACCAGCGGCAACAATGGTCTGATCTTCGGGACACGTCACGGTGGTGACGCACCCGGCATCGGCTACGGTGAGCCGCGCAATGTCCAATTTGTGTTGAAGTTTTTATTCTGAGAGTTCGGCCGATTATCTGCTGGTGCAGGTCATCACCTGCTAGGAATGTGGGAGTTAATAAGATAAAACTAGTTATCGACGTTATTTGAACAGGCAACGGGCAATAGTTATGGCCAGTGGACAACTAGGCCTGCAAAACTTGCAGAAAGGCAGCACTGCGCCAAAATGGCAAACATCTACAAACCGCCTGTCCTTAATGAGGGCAGCGGACGAAACAAAGTCCGCCCCCTTCTTGACTTCCGCGTAAAAACGGCCGGCGAGTTTCACCGGCCAGCAATCCCTTAACCGCCGCGCAAGCGGCCACTCACAAGGAGAGAGTCGCTATGCAATCACACCCTTCAATCACAAAGCCCTATGCGGCGCTCAGCACCATGCTGCTCGCCGTTTCGTTAACCACATTCGCTTTCGCACAGACGAAAGCAGCGGCAAAATCGCAGGCCACGCTAGCGGCTCCCGCCACGCAAGCCCCCGCCCAGCGACAACTCATCAGCCTGACTTTTTTGCGTATCAAGCCTGGCATGGGCCCTGAGTGGCAGGAGTTTCGTAAGAGCGAAACGCTTCCGGCGCTCCGCAAAGCCGAAGTCAAAGAACAGAGCGTCTGGAACACAGCGATCTTCGGTGAGGGCGGTTACGTCATCGTAACGCCCATCGGGAGTCTGGCGCAGTACGACAACCCCGGCCCCATTGTCAGAGCGCTCGGGCAGGAAGGCGCACGCGCTTATGGCGCAAAGGCTGCGCGGTTCACCGAAAGCTCGCACACGGTAGCCATTGAGACGCGGCCTGAATTGAGCATCGCACCGAGTCCCAACGCGCAGCCTCAACTCGCCGTCGTAAACATGACCACCATCGTGGGTGGTCGCGATGATGAATACGAAAACTTCATCAAGACCGCGGTGTTGCCAGCAGTCAAGAAGGCTGCGCCCAAAGGTTATCTGGTGAGCCGGGTGGCCTACGGTGGAAACCTCAATCAATACTCTTCTGTAGTGCTCCTTGACAATTTCGCTGATCTGCAAAGGTGGCGCGAGGCTTTTGGGAAGGAGGCCACCGCCGCGAAACTGGCAGCTAAAAGCGCCGGGATCGTGACAAGCCGCGAAAACGCCATTTATCGCTACGTCCCTGATCTGAGCATTATGCCAGCCCCGCAGAAGGCCGAGAACAAATAGGAGTAGTCTATGGTGCGAGGCGTCGCTGACTTGCAAGGTTTTTCGGAGACCGCTGCCAGCGAGCGGCTCCTCGCTCCAAATTTAGAGTGCTCAGAACACGAATTCTGAGAACGGTAACGCATACTTTATAACTCCTGAGCGAGGATCCCCTGAGCAGAACGTGAGAGGCCACATCGACCTGCAGGCGGGGATCGACTCACCCGAGGCGCAGGAGCTGAAGCGCATGGTGGCGGCACTGCCGCGCGAGGAGTGAAGCCCTTCATCGAGGCCGCTCCAGTTCTACCTCACCTACATGCACGGCACGCACGTGGCCGCTCGAAGACGGTCTGCATCCGTGGGTAACCTTTGCGATCATGCCGGTGTTTGCTCTGGCGAACGCCGGCGTCGCTCTTGGTACTAGACCCGTGGCCAGCCGAGTGAGCGTGCGTGTTTCTCGCTGGTCTTGTGCTTGCCAAACAAATCGACACGCATGTACTTGAAGGCAGTCAGACAAAAGGCGTTTTGGTACTAACCTGGCAGTGTAACGGATGTTTCTCTGACTACGAAGATCTATGTAGCGAGGTAAGAACAAGGCTGGTGAGCTCTATCACTCCTGTCGCAACGCAACGATTGGGTCTACCTTCATCGTGCCGCGGGCGGGAAAATAGGTGGCCGCCAGGCAAAACCAGTAGCAACACAATAGAAACCGCGGCAAATGTCACGCTATCTTTTGGTGGAATGGCGAATAGCAATTTCTCTATTAGCCGCGTGGTTGCCGACGCTCCAATCAAACCCAACACAATTCCGGCTGCGGCCACGAAAGCGCCGTCTCGCATGAATAACAGGAGTATATGCCAGCGCTGGGCGCCGAGCGCCATTCGGATGCCTATCTCAGGTGTTCGTCGCGTCACCGAAACATTCATATCGACGTTCCGGCGGTGAAGTTCAAAGAGCTGGCCAGCGACGCACCGGGAGAAAGTTCGTCAAACATCCACGAAAGGGTAGTTCGCGCTCGCCGCGTGCAATTGGATCGCTTTGCAAGCGAGCGAATCTTTTGTAATGCGCAGATATCTCCGCGGTTGACACGGAAGTATTGCGCTATCGACGCGGAGTCAAAGGGGGTTGCTGGAGAACGCGATCACAAGGTTGGGGTTATCGGCCTGCGCCTACGATCGAATCCTGAAGGTGAGCCGGACGCTTGCTGACCTGACAGGAAAGCCCAGCATCGAGCCTGGCAATGTCAGCGAAGCGATCCAGTACCGCACGCTTGATCGAAATTTCTGGGCTTAATTATTTTGCCAACCTTAGAATTCCGGAGTCGTTAGCGTTAGACGCCTGAGATAACCATGGCGAGGTTGCTACACGAATTAGGGAAGAGGCAACGCGTCAGGGCTATACCTTTTAATTACCTGGCCCGATCATTACCGTAACGTCATTGTCGGATCTCCGAGAAGAATCCAGCTACGACGCACGTCGTCGTCGTTCACCGCAGCCTTTGCCGCACTGACAGCGATTCCGAGCCGCATCGAACGGCTGCCAAACAACTGCCTGTACAGTTCCTGATTCATCAATGCCTGTTGGTTTGGCAGGGTGATGCCCGATGAAGCCCATACCGCTACCGCGCCTCCGCGCGCTTTCATCAATGCTTCGCCCAGGCTTTCAAGGTAAGGGTCATTGAAGTAGCCATTCAAACAAGTCATCAACACGAAGAGGCTGAGATGGTCTCTGTTATCAAGCCCGCCCGCATCATCATTAGTGAGCAGGTTCGCTCTCCACTGGTTCACGTTTCCGTGACCGGTATAGTTCACAATCTTCTGCCCTCTACTGATCGCTTCGAACAGAGCCTCCCTTGCTTGAGCATCTCCGACGAGCCCGCGATATATTGTCAACGGCCGTATCTCACCGCTAACCAGGTCTTCCAACCGCGTGCTTGCTGCCTCAAAGTCAAACCCGTCATTCGCATCTGCCACGATTAGTGTCTCATCGGAAGGTGTGGACCGATCGTAGCCGACGATCTTCTCCACCATCGTCGCTACTTCTTCTACGGAGCGGGCAGGTAAGCGGCCGATCGCAATCGCCGGAAGCCCGTCCTCGTCCGTTTCGGCGAACCACTCGTCGCTCG